>JABCYQ010000055.1 GCA_013290125.1 Vulcanimicrobiota bacterium | reverse complement strand
TTCTTCCGCTTCGCTCTTCGGGATCACGCCACCCGCAAGCTGCTCGATACTCATCGCCTCGACGATCGATCGGCCCATCATGTCGCTATTGCCAAGCGGCGTAACCAGCGTGCGAGTCTTGCCGGTCGCGCGCGCGGTCGCCGACGCATAGGTCGCGCCCGCCGCGAGAATAGCCCACGCATTTGCGCCGACGTCTTTCGCATAGCGGCCGTACGCGCGATGTCCCTGCCCGATAGGCACCGCGATCACACCAGGACGCACAGTTCTCTCGACCAGCACCGGCGCCTCGATCGCGCCATGCTCGGTTTTGATCTCGATGACGTCGTCCTTGGCGACACCGAGCTTGCGCGCGGTCTCGGGATGCATCTCGGCCCAGCTGTCCCACACGATCTGCGTGACCGGCTCGGGCAACTCCTGCAGCCACGGCTTGTCCGCGCCGCGCCCGTCGTAGAGAAAAATATGCGGATAGGCGTACACCGAAAGTTCCATCTGCGCCGCCGTCGGCACGGCCGCCTTAAACGGAGACGTGTCGAGTTTGAGCGCGGACAGATGCTGCTCTTCGAACAATCCGCCTTCGCGCCGGACGTTTGTCCAGAAATCTTGCGGGTTCGTGCTGTCCGCTTTGGGAGCCAGCGCGAGCCACTCAGCCTTGACGGCCTCCGCAGTAGTAGCCCACGGAAGTTTCGCGTTCGACGTCTTCACGGCCGCATCGAGCAGGATATCGCCGACCGGCTTGCTCTCGAATACCGGCTGCATGACCGGCTGTCCCAGTCCGCGGACTCCCGCGCGCGGCGCAGTGTCACGCCATGATTCGAGCGGATGATGCGCCGGCAACAGCAGACTCGCCATCGCGGCGGTCTCGTCCGGCACACCGCCCGCCCAGACTACGAACGGAACTTTCTGCAGCGCCTCGGCGATTCGCGCCGACGACGGCATCGTGAATACAGGATTTCCGCCAGCGAGGAACGCAACATCGATCTGGCCGCCGCGCATAGCGTCAACTGTGGCGTCCACTTCGTCCGGCGTGCTGGTTTGCTCGGCCGGCGAGTCTTCGAAGAACATGATCGTCTTGCCAAAGTTGCCGGTGACCGAGTTGAGGATCATCGCCGCCAGATGCGCCGACGAATCATCTGTGCCCGCAATCGCGAGCGCGCCGTCCGCTTTGCCAAACGTCTCGCCTAGTTGAGCAATCGTTTCGACCGGCACTCCAGTGCGCGCGCTCGTAGCTGCCGGATCGAAATTTTCCACCGCCTTGGTAAGCGCCGCGAGATCGAATCCCGAACTCGGCGAGACCTTCCCGTTCTTCACCAGGACGTTGAGGACGCTCCACGCAACGTCGGCCTGCGCACCGGGAGCCGTCGCGATCCAGTCGTCGCACTTCGACGCCGTCATGCTGAGCCGCGGGCCGACATACGTGGCGCGGCCGATAGTCAGCGCACCGCGCCGCTTCTGCGGGGTGCGGAACAGCGAGTATTGCCGCGCGAGTTCCACCGGAGACTGCCACGTCTCGAGAAAGTCCGCGCCGAACGAAATCAGCACTTCGGCTTGATCGATCCGATAGACCGGCAGATCGCGCCGGCCGAACAGGGTCTTGGCCGCGGCGCGCGCCGGCTCATTGTTAATTGCTTCGTAGAATATCGCGCGTGACGAATTGAAGCTGCCGAGAAACGCCTGCGCGATTTTTGCGAACGTCGGTCCATTCGGCGACCCGAAAAACGCGACGCGATCCTTGCCCGCCTTCGACGCTGCCGCCAGCTTGTCCCCGATCATTTTCTCAGCTTCGTACCACGACACCGTTCGCAGCGCGCCGTCGCCGCCGCGCACCTGCGGACTCGACAGCCGGTCCGGATTGTACAGGCCTTGCAGCGCGGCCTGACCGCGCGCGCATAAAGCGCCCTGGCCGATAGGGTCCTCGGGATTTCCTTCGAGCTTGACCACCCGCCCTTCGCGGATTCTAGCGACCACGCCGCATCCGGCCGGGCACTCGCTGCACGTAGTCGCGAAAAAACTCGGGACGCCGGGGACGACGTTCTCATCCGGCACGACGTATGGGATCAGCTTGCGCGCCGCCGGCTCGCAGCCGGGTATCGCCGCCGCTGCGCCCGCAGTCGCGGCCAGCTTGATGAACGCTCGCCTGGAGATCGACGTTCCCTCGTGCTTCTGTATTTTCACTTTCCTCACTCAGTGATGACAGCCGACACAGTCGAGCGTCGCTTTTTTCTCCGTGTGACAGTCCACGCAGAAGCCCATGTTGATTTCATGCACCGGCACGACGCGATCCATCGTCTGCACCGGCCCGTGACAGCGCTGGCATTCGATACCGGCATGAATATGCGGCCGATGGGTGAAGCGCACGAAGTCGGGCAGCGTGTACACCCGGTTCCACTGGATCTCGAACGCCTCCGGCGTATCGTTCGTCCATGCCCGCGTCACCGGCGCGATTCCGCCTCCAGCAATCCCATTGCCGTGGCATCCGACGCATCGAGCCACCGCTGGAATCCCCGGTTCAGACGACCGGC
>JABCYQ010000054.1 GCA_013290125.1 Vulcanimicrobiota bacterium | reverse complement strand
TCCCGTGCCAAACACGCCGGCTGACGAGCAGCGCATCAATGCCATACGGTTTTTGAGCGTCGATGCCGTGGACAAAGCCAAATCAGGTCACCCCGGGCTACCGCTTGGAGCGGCAGGCCAAGCTTACGCACTCTGGACGCGTCATCTGCGCGTCAACCCGCAGGATCCGCACTGGTTTAATCGCGACCGCTTCGTCCTTTCGGCCGGCCACGGATCTGCTTTGCTCTACTCGCTCCTCTATCTGTTCGGCTTTCCCCTGACCCTCGATGACTTAAAGTCGTTCCGCCAACTCGGCAGCAAGACGCCCGGACATCCGGAGTACGAATACTTCCAGCATGCCGGCGTGGAAGCGACGACCGGTCCGCTCGGCCAAGGTTTCGCAAATGCGGTCGGCATGGCGATCGCTGAAGCGCATCTCGCTGCCGTCTACAATCGCGCGCAGACGATCGTCGATCACTACACGTACTGTCTCGCGGGCGACGGCGATTTGATGGAAGGCATCAGCCAGGAGGCGCTCTCGCTCGCCGGCCATCTTAGGCTCGGGAAGCTGATCGTCCTTTACGATGACAATAAGGTCTCGCTAGCCGGACCCACTGACGTGACGTTCACCGAAGACGCGATCGCGCGCTTCGACGCCTCCGGCTGGCATACGCAGTTCATCGACGCCGCTCACGGCAACGACGCGGACGCGATCTCGCAAGCGATCGACGTCGCGAAGAACGTTACCGATCGTCCGTCGCTGATCGCGGTACGCTCGCACATTGGCTACGGATCGCCCAAACAAGATTCTTTCAAGGCGCACGGCGAGCCGCTCGGGCCTGACAACACAAGAAAGACGAAGGAACGCCTCGGCTGGCCGCCCGAGCCGGCGTTCTACGTTCCCGACGACGTACTTGCGTTCTATCGCGATCTTGGCAAGAAGGGCGCCGATCTCGAAGCACTATGGAAAACGACCTACCTGCAATGGAAGAAGGAGAATCCGGAGCTAGCCGAACAGTTCGAGCGCATCGAGCGAGGCGAGCTGCCGAGGAGCTTACCGTGGCCGCAGTTCACGCCGGAGAACGGAGCGGTCGCAACGCGCGATTCTAGCGGCGCGACCATGAACGCGATCGCTGCGTCGCTGCCGGAGCTCGTCGGTGGCTCTGCCGACCTCGACCCGTCGACGAAGACGTACCTCAAGGGCCAAGGCGATTTCGAGCCCAACAACTATGCCGGGCGCAACATTCACAACGGAGTGCGCGAGCACGCGATGGCCGCCGTCAACAACGGCATCGCGTATCATGGCGGCCTGCTTCCGTTTTCCGCAACCTTCTTCAACTTCGTCGACTATCTCAAGCCTGCGCTGCGCCTCACCGCGCTCGCGCGTATTCATCACATCTACGTCTTCACCCACGACTCCGTTTTTCTCGGTGAAGACGGGCCGACGCACGAGCCGATTGAACAGCTCGCCATGCTGCGCGCGATCCCAAACCTCAACACGATTCGTCCAGCCGATGCGGTCGAGGTTGAGGAAGCTTGGAAGCTCGTGATCAAGCCGAAGAGCGGGCCGTGGGCGCTCGTTCTCACGCGGCAGAAAGTGCCGTTCCTCGGCGCCCGTAGCGCGCCGGTCGAAAAGGGGGCCTACGTTATCGCCGATGCGAACGGGTCACCCGATCTCATTTTGATCGCGACGGGGTCCGAAGTCTCGCTCGCGCTCGAAACGAAGAAACTGCTCGATGCGCAGAGCATAGACACGCGGGTCGTTTCCATGCCGTGTTGGACGCTCTTTGCCAAGCAACCGCAGTCGTATCGTGACGAGGTGCTACCGCCCGAAGTAACCGCGCGCATGTCCATCGAAGCCGCCGCAACTTTCGGCTGGTCCCGTTGGGTCGGCGATAAGGGCGTTACCTTCGGGATCGATCGTTTCGGCATGTCGGCTCACGCGGCCGATATCGCAAAGGCGCTCGGGTTCACACCTGAGGCCGTCGTTAAACGCGCACAAGATTCGTTCGCTTTCGCCACTCGCTAGGGGCATCGTGAGTAACAGACTGCAACAGCCGCCGGTCCTCCCGGGGTCCTGCGGGGACGGGGCTAAACGTCACCTAGGCCACTTTCGACATGGCATGCTCGGCGCGAGGCGGCACGCTCGAAAACAATGAGCTCCCTTGCCAGTTCGGCTCGAGATACTGCCGCATCCCATCCTAGTGCGTCATGTCGCTACGTCGCGATGACGGACCGGAAGGCCCGGACCGAAGTGGCGATATTTGTGAGCGACAAGGTCTTCTAACAAGCCAGCGACAAGTACAACGGAAAAATGCTCGTCCGACAACAGCGGCTTGACCTGCGGATGTCGCGTCCTCGCTGGCTTCATGCTGGCGAAGCTGGGCGCGAATGCGCGCCAGCAGCACGGCGAAGCGGAACGGCTTCGTAATCGTCGGCGCCCGATTCGAGGCCGAGAATGGTGTCGGAATCGGCGTCGTGACCGGTCAGCATGATGATCGGGGCCTTAAAGCCGTTCTTGCGCAGGATGCGCACCGCCTCACGGC
>JABCYQ010000053.1 GCA_013290125.1 Vulcanimicrobiota bacterium | reverse complement strand
CGGCGACGACGTCGTGTATGCGGCCATTTCCGGCATGCTCGGGTCGCTCGGCGATCCATATACTGTCTACATGTCGCAGAAAGATACCCAACACTTCAACGAGACCATCCAGGGCGGCGACTTCGGCGGCATCGGCGTCTACATCGAGCAGGATGCCAAATCGAAGCAGACGCTTGTGATCGGTCCGATCCAAGACACGCCGGCGGCAAAGGCCGGCTTGTTGCCGGGCGATATCATCGTCTCGGTCGACGGACACCAGACGAAGAACGTGCCGATCGACTCGGTCATGGGATACATCCGCGGCATCGAAGGTTCCACCGTTCATCTCGTCATCTCGCGCATCGTCGGCAACGCGAAGCCGGCGCAGAAGACGTTTGCGGTCATGCGAGAGCAGATCCACGTTCCGTCCGTGTCGTATCGGATGGTCGACGGCGATATCGGTTACGTCCAGCTTTTCATCTTCGGCGAGACATCGGCTGACGAGATCTCGCACGCGCTCGACGCGCTCGACAAACGCGGCGCCAAAGCGTACATCCTCGACTTGCGCAACAACGGCGGCGGCCTCTTGTACGCTGCCGTGCAGATAGCGTCGAAGTTCATTCCCGATGGTCCGATCGTCTCCACGATCGACCGCAACGGCCACGTCGAGTCCGAGAGCGCGCAGCAGGACGCCATGGCGCCCCATCCGCTCGCGGTGCTCGTGAATCAGTTCTCGGCGAGCGCATCGGAGATCACGGCCGGCGCGCTGCAAGACACGAAGATCGGCACGCTGATCGGCGTGCGCACGTACGGCAAGGGTGTGGTACAGACGCTGTATCCGTTCTCCGACTCGAGCGAGTTCAAGATCACGACCGCGCGGTACGTCACGCCGCTCGGCCGAGATATCAATAAGAAGGGCATCGAACCGAACATCGTCGTGCCCATGAGCCCGCAGCTGGTCGGTTATCCGGGCAAAGACGTGCAGTTCGACGCCGCCGTGCAATTCATCAAGAAGCAGATCGCCCTGGTCAGCCGCGTCGGGACCAAGTGATCGAAAGGAACCCCGCAGTCATGTGGTCTCGCACGGGCGCTCGCGCCGCTTTCATCCTCGCCTTGGCGCTCGCGCTTCAGCCGTTAGCCGCTTCGCAGCCGGCGGCCGCCACTGACAGCATCGATCACGCGATGCTCACCTATTCGTTTGCGCGCGCGACGTCAGAGTTCTACCGGCAGACGGCCGATCAAGTGCTCCTCGATGGCGCGGTCAACGGCATGCGCCTCGCGATCAGAGAACACGGCGGCAACCCGTCGGTTCTGCCGACGGTGCATAGCGGCGCGAGCACCGAAGTTGACAGCGCTTCGCTCGGGCACGAACTCGATCTCGCGACGAAGCAGTTCGCCCATTCGGTGGGTGAACGCGAGCTCGCCTATGCAGCGATCCAAGGCATGATGAAGTCACTGCACGACAAATGGACCGTGTTCCTGGATCCCAAGGAATATAAGTTTTTCAATACCGTTCTCGACGGCTCCGACTACGCCGGCGTGGGCATCGTCATCGGCATCGATCCGGCAACCAAGAAGATAATGGTGCAGCAGACGATCGACGGCGGACCGGCGTTGAAGGCCGGCGTCCAAGCAGGCGACGTGATGCTGACGATCGGCGGCCACGACTCGACCGGTTTGAGCATTCTCGCGGCGAGCAGGTTGCTGCGCGGCCCGATCGGCAGCTCGGTTACACTCGTCATGCAGCGGTCCGGCGCCGCGGCGCCGATATCGTTCACGCTGCATCGCGCCCCCGTGCGCACGCCGAGCGTGCTCGCGCGCATGTTGCCGGGAAATATCGGCTACCTCCAGGTGCTTGTGTTCGGATCGAGCACTGGCCTGGAGACCGACGAAGCGCTGGCGCGGCTCGACAAAGCCGGCGCGGTCGCCTACATCTTGGATCTGCGCAATAACGGCGGCGGCTACCTGAACGCCGCGATCGACGTCTCATCAAAATTCATCCCGGACGGGCCGATCGTCTCGATCGATAGTCGCTCGAAACCGCTCACCACATTCGATGCCGACGACACGGCCATCACGCCGCGGCCGCTCGCGGTGCTCGTCAACGGCAATACCGCGAGCGCGTCTGAGATCACGTCGGGCGCAATTCAGGACAGCAAAGCGGGCGTGATCATCGGCAGCCGCACCTACGGCAAAGGCGTCGTGCAGACGGTCTATCCGCTGCCGGACGGCAGCGCCATCAAGATCACGACCGCGCGCTACCTCACTCCCGACGGCCGCGATCTGAATGCGGTCGGCATCGATCCGGATGTCGTCGTGCCGGACGTTGATCCGGCGAGTGTCGGACAGCTCAACACCGATGGCCAATTGCGCCGCGCGGTGAGCATCATCCAGACGCGTCTCGGCGCATCCCCGGCCCCGCCAACGAACTAAGGGTATCGACAGACGCGGGGAATCGACGTCCTGGGGAATCTCTGAAGGGGCCGACTTTATGTCGGCCCTCGTTTTTTGGTGTAGGGCGGACCATCATGGTCCGCCTCGTCTCGTAGTAGGGCAAGCATCGCTTGCCCCGTCGCCGAACAATCAAACCAATGACTATTGGAATCGCGCCGCGCGGTGAAGACGTGATCTGGTCGCCGACGCCCGAAGCCATCGCGAACGCCAACGTGACGGCTGCCGCGCGCGCGCTCGGCGTCGACGGCGTGGATGGCCTGCGCGCGCTCGCTCGCGCCGACATCGCCGATTTCTACGATCGGCTCTTGAGCCACATCGGCCTCGCGTGGTTCGAGCGCTACACCAAGACGCTCGATCTTTCTCGGGGCACGCCGTTTGCGAAATGGTTCACGGGCGGCCGCTACAACGCATCGTACAACTGCCTGGATAGGCACGTGCTTGCCGGGCGGGGCGCCGACGAAGCGCTGGTCTGGGAAGGCGAAGACGGCGATCTCCGGCGCATGACCTTCGACGAACTGCTCGCGGCCGTATGCCGGCTCGGCGGAGCGCTGAAATCGCTTGGCATCGTGCCAGGCAATCGCGTCGGGATCTACATGCCGCTCGTGCCCGAGACGGC
>JABCYQ010000052.1 GCA_013290125.1 Vulcanimicrobiota bacterium | reverse complement strand
TCATCGTTATTCCGAATGTCGGCGTCATCTACACGGGACATCAAGCGAAGGTGGCAGAGCACGGCGGATTCGCGAACGACGACACCAACGTGATCATGCTGCTGTCGAATCCGAAGTTTAAACCCAGCACGGTCGTGTCCCCGGTGGAGACGACGCAGGTAGCGCCCACGATCCTCGCGGCGCTCGGACTCAATCCGAACGCGCTGGAGGCGGTGCAGATCGAAGGCACGCAAGTGCTGCCGGGAGTGCGATTCAGCAGCGGCGACTAGAGGCATAAAAGCCGGCGCGGACTTCTCTCCCCCAGAGATCTGAGCCGACCGAACCAGGGCGGGCGTGGCCGAGCGATCCCGGGCCGCGCCCGCCCTCTCTTTTTAGAGATTCGACACGCGGCACGCTCAGCTTTCCGATACTCGACGGAATAAACGCCATACCGGCCGGATCGCCAAGGCCAATGATGATCGGGTCCTACTCGTGTGCGGAAGTCGGTCCTGAGATTGGATCGGCTCGACGGATTGACAGCAGCGTCGTGTGAAAACTGAATTGCTGCGCAAGACGCAGATACGGCGCGCGAGCCGATTCGGGCTCGCGCGCCGCATTGTTTAACTGTCCGTAGCTTATGGAATTGAGACGGAGGTCGGTGAGAAGGCGAGTCCGTGCACGCCCATGAAACCAGTTGCGACTGGAACGAAGAGACCAGTATTCAAATCCACCAGGCCGACCTCGTTTAAGACGTTGGCCGCGCTATAGACCTCGTTGGACGGGAAGTAGGGTTTGGTCAGTGTGTAAATAATGTTGGCCTTGGTATCCGTGATGAAGAGAGTTCCTGCGGTTGATGACGCGCCGGTGGTGGGAGAAGTGGTGAAGGTTGTGTCGTCAACCTCGAGCGGAACGTCCGGAGTAGTGAAAAGCGCCAACGGAACCCTCAGCACCGGCTTGGTCGCGTTCGGGTTCCGCACGATGAACAAGGAGTGGCTCGTGCGATCGTTGAGCACCAGCTCGCCGGCCGGATCCAGCGTCATCGAATCGGGATCGCCGATCACGTCCCCTGTCTCCGCAGCATTCGTGACGACGTTCCACACAGTTGCGGGAGCGCCGGGCAGCACCGAGGTGACGGTGGGTGAGCTGGTTTTCTTTTTCTCCTTGAGAGAAATCTCGACAATCACTGGGGTCGTAGTATCGGCCTGAGATGAAGCGGTGACGAATGCTGAATCATTTCCGGAAAAGACGAGGTCGTCGACCCCGCCCGTGACCAGACTCGATGTGACCAAAAAAGTCTGGACCTTGCCATTCTTCGGATTGACGATCACTACCGTAGGTTTGGCGTCCTCGTTTATATCCGCCCACACTTCACCGGTTGCCGGATCTACCTTGAGTCCGTCTATATGACCTGGGATTGTGACGTTCTGCATCACCGCGCCGGTGCTGATGTTATACTCGACGAGATTGCTACTCCCGCTCGTGCCGTCCGGAAGGGCGGTGTTGCCGTAGCCCACCCAGAGATCGGCGCCGTCAGCCGACACGCTAATATCGTCTGGATTACTCGCACCGGTTGGCGCAGTGCCCTTAAAAGTTGCGAGCGTGTAAGGGGGGGACGCGACGGGCCCCACCGCCTGCGCCGGCTCAACGTTTGCGAAAAAAGTAGACCCCACTGAGAACGTCACGGCCAGCATCAGCGGCCTCGCGACGCGCCTTAACCCAAAATACATACACATCCTCCGATTGTTGCGTGAAAAAAGTGCGGCTTCGCGAACCGAATCTAGTATCGAGTTGTTAAGAAAGAATTAGCGGATGATTAAGCGTGAAGATTCCGCGAACCAGCGAGCATTTTATACTTGACTGAAGAATGGCGTCAGACCGTTGGTAAGATTTCGTTGATACGACAAGACGGTGCGTACGTGATAGATCGGCTCGATTAGATAAAGCGTCGAAGAGATCTTGCGTCCTCGGCGTATACCGGCCCGCTGAACCCCAGTCACACCTTGATCAAGCCGTCGACGTTGCCGCTCGAGCGCGGGCGTCCGGGGAACACTCGATCGATCTGTGCGTCGGAGAACTGCATGTGCGATCGCAGCACCGTCGCGATCGGCTCGCGAAAATCCGTCGTCACCGCGAGGTCGCGCTCCTGGTAGAGGCTCGCGGTCGAGAGGCCCGGCCACTTGCCGTAAACTTTTCCCCCCTTCACCGGACCGCCCATCACCCACATGACGTTGCCATGCCCGTGATCGGTGCCGCCGTTGCCGTTCTCATGCATCGTTCGGCCAAACTCCGAAATCACCATGATGACGGTGTCCTGATAGCTCGGCCCAAGCTGCCTGGCGAGGCTCGCAAGGCCCTCGCCGAGCGGCTTCAGATGTCCCGCGAGTTGGCCGTTGGCGGCGCCTTCGCTGACGTGCGTATCCCAGCCGCCGAGCGCCATGAAGGCGACGCGAATCGTGGGGTCGCGCCCGATCAGTCGCGCTAGGCGGTCGGTGTCGTCGGAAAATCCCTGCGGGGAGGGCGCGCCGGCATTGGCTTCCGTCATATCCTGCGTCAGTTCGCTCACCAGCCGCATGCGTGCCTGGCGTCCGTCGCGATATGCGCGGCTGATCGAATCGTTGCCGACGTACATCTTGTCGAACGCCGCTTCGATCACCGGCCGGTCCATCGGCATCGGTCTCTCCGCAGCACGCCCGAGTGCGATATTCGCGACCGCCACCTTGCCGCTCAGAATTCGCGGCACCGTCGGCCCGAGACTCAACGCCTCGGTCGGCGAATGCGTCCCCGGAATAGCGGCGAGCGTCCGATTCAGCCATCCGTCCTGCGTCGATTTGATTCCCGGGGTGCCGCTCTCCATGAAATCCTGCGCGTCGAAGTGCGACCGCGTCGGATCGGGCGAGCCGCACGCATGCACGAACGCGAGCGTGCCGTCGCGCCATTGGCTCTGCATCGGCGCGAGCGCGGGATGCAATCCGAAATGCCCGTCGAGATCGATCACGCCGTCGTTCGCGCCCGTGCGACCAATCGCAATCGTCGGGCGCGCGTCGTAGTAAGCCGGCTCGCCATGCGGCACGACCACGTTCAAGCCGTCGACGGCGCCGCGCAGGAATACAACGATAAGCCGGCGCTTGCTGCTCGAATCGAGCGATCGCGCCGCCCACGCATGGGGGC
>JABCYQ010000051.1 GCA_013290125.1 Vulcanimicrobiota bacterium | reverse complement strand
CGATCACGAAGGTCGCCGCCGTTCCCGCCGCGATCCGAGTCGAATAATATCGCTCGAACGCAATCCGCCAGCCGGGGTTCTCGGGCGGAGAGCCGGTGGCCGAGAGCTCGCGGGTCATGGCTTCGCGAAGGTCCGCTGCAATGCCCAACTCGCGCAGTTCTAACGGGCGGAAAGTCACGTCGTCCACGATGGCGCGGTTCCACTCCGGACCGGCGCATGCTTTCAAGAGGTCGGTACCGCACCGCAGGCCAAAATGGCCGGACATGAAGACATCCTTATGCGTTCGCGCTGCAATTATTGCGGCCGCAATCATTTCTGCGTCGTCGCCGACCGCCGAGCGTGTGTCGGCCGCGAGCACTCCTCTCCTCAGTCCGGCGCTTTTTTCCGGAATGCACTGGCGATTGATCGGGCCATTTCGCGGCGGCCGCGACGTGGCGGTCGCGGGCGTCCCCGGCGACCCCGCTACCGCGTATTTCGGCGCGGTCGGCGGCGGCGTCTGGAAGACGACGGACGCTGGAAGAACCTGGAATCCGATCTCCGATAGCCAAAACGTCGCGTCGGTCGGTGCGATCGCGATCGCGCCCTCAAACCCCGATGTGATCTACGTCGGCAGCGGCGAGGCCGACATGCGTTCGGACATAACGTACGGAAACGGAGTGTACAAGTCGACTGACGCAGGTGCGACATGGCAGCACATGGGGTTGGACGCGACGCGTCAGATCTCGCGGATCATCGTCGATCCGAAGAACCCCGACGTCGCATATGTCGCCGCCCTCGGCCATGCATACGGACCAAATGACGAGCGCGGCATCTATCGCACAAGCGACGGCGGCGCGACGTGGCAGCGGGTGCTCTTCAAGGACTCGAACACCGGCGCGATAGACTTGGCTTTTGACCCCCAGAATTCGCAGACGATCTTCGCCGCGCTCTGGCAGACGCGCCGGCCGCCGTGGAACATCTATCCGCCTTCGAACGGACCGGGCAGCGGGCTTTATGTCACCCACGATGGCGGCGCGAACTGGTCGCGGATCCAGGGCTCTGGGTTTCCGGCAGTCGGGCTCGGCAAGATGGGAATCGCGGTTGCGCCGAGCGATCCGAAGCGCATCTACGCGATCGTCGATGCGAAAGCGGGCGGGCTCTACAGGTCCGATGACGGCGGAGCGACGTGGCGGATCGTGAATCCCGACCAGCGGCTCTGGCAGCGGGGCTGGTACTTCTGCCATATCGCCGTCGATCCAAAAGACGCCGACCGCGTCTACATCTCTGACACGGCATTCTACCGCTCAACGGACGCCGGCGCGCATTTCACCGCGATAAAAGGATCGCCGGATGGCGACGATTTTCATCAGCCGTGGGTCGATCCAGACGATCCGCGACGCATCGTCCTCGGCAGCGATCAGGGCACGAGCATTTCGCTCAACGGCGGCGCGACCTGGAGTTCGTGGTTCAATCAGCCGACCGGCCAGTTCTATCACGTGATCGCGGACGACCAGTACCCGACGAATATCTACGGGGCTCAACAGGACAATGGCTCGGCGATAACGCCAGTCGAATCCGATGGCAACGGAATCACGACGTTTGATTGGCAGCCAATCGTCGCCGGCGGTGAGAGCGGTTATGAGGCCCCCGATCCGCTTCATCCGGGCGTCGTCTACGGCGACAACGTCACACGCGAGGATCTCACGCGCCATCAGGTGCGATCGCTCGATCCCACCATCGCGTACCTGCAGCTGTTCCGTCAGACGTGGACGCTGCCGCTCGTCTTCTCAAAGACCGATCCGCGCGTTCTGTATTACGGACGTCAAGTGATTTTCCGCAGCGCCGATAGCGGCGACACGTGGCGCATCATCAGCCCGGATCTCACGCGCCCCGACCCCGGCGTTCCGGCCAATCTCGATGCGTCGGCGGCCGCCAACAATCTCGGCGCGGGACCGCGCCGCGGCGTCGTGTACTCGATCGCGCCATCACCGATCCGCGGCCAGGAGCTTTGGGCGGGAACGGACGATGGTAAGATCTGGCTCACGATGGATGAGGGAGCGCACTGGCGTGACGTGACGCCTTCTTCTCTGACTGCGTGGAGCAAGGTCGGCATCATCGAGGCATCCGCCTTCGATCCGATGACCGCATATGCGGCCGTCGACCGGCATCGCCTCGACGACATACAGCCGTACATCTACCGCACGCACGACGGCGGAAAGTCGTGGAAGCTCGTGGCCGATGGCATTCCAGTTGGGGCGTACGTGAACGCGGTCCGTGAGGATCCGGATCGTCCGCATCTTCTTTATGCCGGCACGGAACTTGGAGTCTACGTCTCCTTCGACGACGGCGACGCCTGGCAGCCGCTGCAGCTGAATCTTCCCACGACGCCCGTACGTGATATTGCGATCAAGCGCGATGCGTTGATCGTCGCGACTCACGGTCGATCGTTTTGGATCCTCGACGATCTTGCGCCGCTTCACGAGATGACCCCAGCTCTGGCGAGCGGGTTTGCGCACCTGTTCGCGCCAGAGACCGCAGTTCGGCTGCAGCCGCATGGGTTTCCAAGCGAGCGTCTTCCACCCGAAGAACCAGGCGGCGAGAATCGCCCAGTGGGTGCGTACATCGACTACTTTATCGGATCGGCCGCGGCTGGTAACCGTGTGGCGATCGAAATCCGCGACGCTTCGGGCGGGTTCGTCCGACGCTACTCGAGCGATCAGCCGGCGATTCCGGTAAGTCCGGACGACTACGACTTCCCGGCGTTCTGGGCGACGTCTGTGCCTGCGCCATCCAACGCGTTCGGCATGCATCGGTATCTTTGGGACTTCGACTATGCCGCACCGTCGCGTTTGAGCCAACCGCCGCTCGGTCCAGGCGGTGAAGACGGGATCATCGCACCGCCCGGCACGTACAGTGTCAGGTTGACCGTCGGCACGACGTTGTACAGCGCATCTCTGCGCGTGATCGCAGATCCGCGTGCCCACGTGTCGCGCTCTGATCTGGCCGCGCAATTCTCGCTGGCGCGCTCGATAGAATCGCTGCGCGTCAACGTGGCGGAAACTTCTTCACTCGCTCGCGTGTTGCGCGCGAAGCTGCCGTCCGGCGACCGCCGCATTCCGGCGGTCGACGCTCTGCTCGGCTCGAGGCCGTCTGGATCACCGGACAACTCGGTCGGCTCGCCGTCGGGAGATTTCTCGAGCTTGCGCTTCCTCGCGCGGTCGCTCGAGCAGCTGCAAGGGCTCGTCCAATCCTGCGACTGCGCGCCGACGAAGGACGAAGTCACAACGCTCGGCATGCGCCGCGATCGCCTCTCCGCGATCCGCAAAGCACTTCAACAACTCTAAAAACGCCTTTCTAAAGGGCGCCGAGTTGCCTGAAGGGGCCGAGTTTATCTCGGCCCTCGTTCGCGTCGCCTTGCTTCTCTGAAAGGGCCGACTTTATGTCGGCCCTCTGTCGCGTCGCCTTGCTTCTCTGAAAGGGCCGACTTTATGTCGGCCCTCTGTCGCGTCGCCTTGCTTCTCTGAAGGGGCCGAGTTTATCTCGGCCCTCGTTCGCGTCGCCTTGCTTCTCTGAAGGGGCCGAGTTTATCTCGGCCCTCGTTCGCGTCGCCTTGCTTCTCTGAA
>JABCYQ010000050.1 GCA_013290125.1 Vulcanimicrobiota bacterium | reverse complement strand
CATGTCGCGCTCCGCCTCGCGAATGCGTTGCACGATCACTTGCTTGGCGGTCTGGGCTGCAATGCGCCCGAATTCTTTGGGCGTGATCTCGACATCGTAGAATTCACCGGCCGCTTTGCCGCCAGAGTCCGCGACCGCGATCTCAAGATTCGGGTCGGCGACTTCCGCCACGACGTTGCGCCGAGCGAACACCCGGTATGCGCCGTTCGCGCGATCCACGAGGACGACGGGTTCGCCCATGGACTCAGGCTCGCGGACGAAATTGCGCTTGTACGCGGAGACGAGCGCGGCTTCGAGCGCCTCCATGAGCACTTCGGCCGATAGGTTGCGGTCGCGCTCGAGTTCTTTGAGCGCTTCGATCAGCTGCGGATTCGGCGTGGCGGGGCTGACGACCGTGGCTTGGGCCGATCCTTCGGCGCCCTTCTTCGTGGATTTCTTGGCTGGCATGACAGTTGCGGCTTCCTTGATAATGCGAAAGGAGCGGGTGTCAACCCACTCCTCTTAGAGGAATTCTGCCGGTATTTTACCATACGCCGGGCCGCCGTGCAAGGGAGAACGGTGGCCTGCCAGGGCTCGGCGGCACTCCTCCCCAACGTCCGAGCGCATGATCCCACCCAAACCGGAACACACCGGCCGCACCGCCCGTTTCATCAAATTGTTGAAAGAGATCGACGAGAAACGCGTCGTCTCCAAAGAACGAGTCCACGAGTTGCTCACCACCTCGTCCGAAGCGACGTTCAAGCGAGTCAAAGCGGAACTGCGCGATGCTGGCTATCCGCTGACCTACAATACAAAGGATAAGCTCTATCACACGTCCGCGCGCGCGGCGCTCGCGCGGCCGCGGCTCGATCCGCGCAGCAGGGCGCAGCTCGCGCTCGTGCGCACGGCGATCGCTGGTCTCGGCGCGCCCTACGTCGAGGCGCTGGGCGATGTGCTGGACATCCTCGACGCGCGCATCGCGATCGAAGATCCGGATGCGACGGCTACACTATCGTCGCGGCGCCCTCAGCCGCGCGCGGACAGCGCTTTCTACGATCGCCTCGATAAAGTGGATACCGCAATCCGCGAACACCGCTTGATCCAATTCGACTACACGCATACGGCCGGCGGCGCGACCGATGCGCGCTGGGCGAAACCGCTCGCCATGCACGACCACGACGGGCGCATCTACTGCTGGGCGATCGTCGAGGGCGAGGATCGGCCGAAGCTTTTCGCACTCGATCGCATGGGCACGGTGGAGCTGCTCGAAACGTTCGAACCGGATCCGCAGTGGCGATTCGATGATGCGCTGCGGCACAGCTTTGGCATCATGATCGGACGCGATGCGCCGCGCGAACTCGTGATCGACATCGACGCTCGCGCCGCCGCGAACGTCCGCTCCAGACGCTGGCCTGCGGAGACCGGCTGCGAAGTGCTGCCCGATGGATCGCTGCGGATGACGTTCGCCGTGACCATGAGCGATGAATTGATCGCTTGGGTCTTGAGCTTTGGCGGCTTGGCGCGCGTCGTAGCGCCGCGCGATATCGCCGAGGAGGTGCGCACTCGCGCGATGCGCGTGGCGTCAGAGCACGCGCAATAGATTCAGGATCACGAGAAACCCGGTGACAACCGTCGCGGTGCCGACCGCGATCGCAAGCCACGGCGCGGAATGGTATTGATCGCGTTTCAACTCTCGATCCACGACGACGAAGCGCCACGAGCCCGCTGCGCCCAATGCGCATCCAAGAGCCGCGAAGACGATACCGAGCTTGTGTCCTGAAAGCGCGGCCGCGGAAGGCACGACGCCGACCGCGGCGGGCGCTAGGTGTGCGAGCAGGGCGAATTTCGCGATGACGAAGCCGAACGCCATGAGCGAAAGCGACGTGCGCACATATGCGAGAAACGTCCGCTCGTTCGCGAGATGATCGGTGACGCGTAAGTTCATGCTTTGACGCACCATTCGAATCCGGCGCGGATTCATCCCGCGCGCTCGGGCTGCGGGTGCGTCACGCCAGGACTCGCTTACCGCACGCGTGAATCGCGCCGCGCATGAAGGATCAGCCCGTCCGACCAGTGCGGCGGCCGTACGCCTATTTGCTCCTCTGTCTTCCGTTCATAGCGACGCTCTGGCCGGCGCTCTACGCACACGCGGAGCCGTCCATAGGCGGCGTTCCCTTCTTCTACTGGTATCAATTCCTGTGCATCGGGATGACCGCGGTCGTCTTGGCGATCGTCTACCTTTCGACCCGGACTGACCGATCGTGATCCTCTGGACGGCCGTTGCGGTATTCGTCGCGCTATTCGCGCTCGTGACGGTGCTCGGCTTTGCGGCCGTGCGCTGGCGCGCCGGCGATCTCAACGACATCCATCAGTGGGCGCTCGCCGGACGCGGCTTCGGCACCGTGGTATCGTGGTTTCTGATCGGCGGGGACATCTACACGGCGTACACGTTCATCGCGGTGCCGGCGCTGATCTACGCCGTCGGCGCGCCTGGATTCTTCGCGCTGCCGTACACGACGATCGTCTTTCCACTTGTGTTCATCTTCGGTCCGCGCTTTTGGTGTATCGCGAAGAATCGCGGCTACGTCACGTACGCCGACTTCGTCCGCGAGCGTTACGGGAGCCGGAGCCTTGCGCTCGCAGTGGCGATCACCGGCATCCTCGCGACGATGCCCTACATCGCGCTACAGTTGGTGGGATTACAAGTGGTCATCGCTGCGCTGGGTTTCACGGGCTCGGGGTTCATGGGGGACTTGCCGGTGATCGTCGCATTTGCCGTCCTTGCGATCTACACGTATCGGGGCGGTCTGCGAGCGCCGGCGCTCGTCGCGTTTGTGAAGGACACGCTCGTATACGTGACGGTCATCGGCGCCACGATCGTGCTCGTGACAAAGCTCGGCGGCTTCGCGCACATCTTCGACACGGCCGCAACGGTTTTGGCGCAGCGACCGAAGCCCGGTTCGATCATGCTCTCCCCAACCGGATACTCTGCGTATGCGTCACTGGCCTTAGGATCGGGCCTCGCCTTGTTCATGTATCCGCACTCGATCACAGGCGTGCTCGGCGCGAAGAGCGCGGGCGTCGTACGCCGCAACATGGTCCTCCTGCCTGCATATAGCGTGATGCTCGCTTTTATCGCGCTCTTCGGTTACATGGCTATCGCGGCGGGCGTGCATCCCGCCAATCCGACTGCGGCGGTTCCGGATCTCATCCTCGCGTCGTTCCCGCAGTGGTTCATAGGAGTGGCGTTCGCGGCGATCGCGATCGGCGCACTCGTGCCCGCCGCGATCATGTCGATCGCCGCCGCGAATCTGTATGCGCGATCCGTACACATGGAGTTCTTCCATCCTGCGTGTCCGAGCGCGGTGCAGACGAAAGTGGCGCGCTTGGCATCGCTTGTCGTGAAGACGGGCGCGCTGCTGTTCGTGCTCTTCCTTCCGACCCAGTTCGCGATCTACTTCCAGCTCTTGGCCGGCGCGTGGATATTGCAGACGCTGCCCGCCGTCGTCATCGGGCTCTACACGCGTTGGCTTCATCGGCGGGCGCTCTTCATCGGCTGGCTCGTCGGCATGGTGATGGCCACATGGATGGCCGTCACCGACGGCTATTCCCCCATCTTCGCCCTCCATCTCGGCGGTCGCATCGTTCCGCTGTATGTCGGTCTGATCGCGTTTATCGCGAACCTCGGGCTTGCCGTCGTGTTGACCGTGCTGTTCAATGGCGTGAAAGTTCCTGATGGCTCGGACGCGACCACTCCCCGAGACTTCGAC
>JABCYQ010000049.1 GCA_013290125.1 Vulcanimicrobiota bacterium | reverse complement strand
TTCGATCCCCGCGCGCAGGAAGACGTCTGGGCCAACGACAGTTCCGTGCTGATCGCGTCGAGCTACATGCCCAAAGGACTGGTCGAGCGCGTTGACGGCGGTTTTCGATTCAGCGGGCGATGGGGTTTTTCGAGCGGCGTCGATCACGCAAACTGGCTCTTCCTCGGCGGTATCGTGTCGTCGAAAAATGGCGCGCCGGATTATCGAACTTTTCTCGTCCCGCGCTCCGACGCCCAGATCAATGACAACTGGCACACCGTCGGACTCAAGGGCACGGGCAGCAAAGAAGTCGTCATCAACGGCGCCTTCGTCCCAGAGTATCGAACTCATCGCGCGATCGACGGATTCGCGGGAACCAGTCCGGGCCTGAGCGTCAATCAGGCTCCGCTGTATCGGCTACCGTTCGGACAGATATTCGTGCGCGCCGTCTCGACCGCGTCGATCGGCGCGTTGCAAGGTGCGCTCAGCGCGTTTCGCGAGTACGGCTCCAAGCGCGTGAGTATCAACGACCAGGGACGCACCGCCGAGGATCCGGCTGCTGCACTCGCGGCGGCCGACGCCGCGCTCGCGATCGACGATATGAAGCTCGCGTTGCATCGAAACTTCGCGGCGATGATGGCGACTCTCCGGCGCGGCGAGTCACTCGACGTCAACGATCGGATTCACTACCGCTATCAGTCCGCCGCGGTGGCCGGACGATGCGCAGAGCACATTGACCGCTTGTTCCATGCCTGCGGCGGGCACGGACTCTATACCGACAATCCCATCGGCCGATTTTTCGTGGATATCCATGCGGCGCGCATGCATTACGCCAACAATCCCGACAAATTCGGGCGCAACTATGGCGGCGTGCTGCTCGGACTCGGCAATACAGACTTTTTCATATGAGCAATGGGATGAAAGCCGTCGCGCCGCCCGGCGATGCGCATTGGGATCACGAGTTCGACGTAGTTGTAGTCGGCTCCGGCGCGGGCGGGTTCACTGCCGCTATTGCAGCACATGACCTCGGCCAGAGTGTCGCAGTGATCGAAAAGAGCGACCTCTACGGAGGCACGAGCGCGATCTCCGGCGGCGGTGTATGGGTGCCATGCAACCATCTGCTCGTCGCGGCGCGTGCCGACGACAGCCACGACGACGCTCTCACTTACCTCAGGGCAGCCACGCGCGGGATGGTTGCTGAAGCGCGCTTGCTCGCTTATCTGGAGCACGCTCCGCGGATGGTGAGTTACCTCGAAGAGAAAACCTGTCTTAAGTACCGCGCGATGCCCCAATATTCCGACTACTACCCGGCGCTCCCGGGCGCCAAGCCGGGTTATCGCACCTTGGATCCGTTACCTTTCAACGCTGCGCGGCTCGGCGATGAATTCGCGCGCATGCGGCCGCCGCAGCCGGGCACCTTGATCGGCGGACGGGTCGCTATGACCGCCGGCGAAGCGCGCGTCATCTTATGCAAGGATCGCGGCTGGATTGCGCTCTTCATGCGCCGCATGGCGAGGTACTGGTTCGATCTGCCGTGGCGCTTTCGAAGCAAGCGCGACCGCCGGCTGACGCTGGGCAGTTCGCTGGTCGGATCGCTCAGGCGCTCGATGATCGATCGCACCATCCCGCTATGGCTCAACACCCCTTTGGAATCGCTCGTCACCGATGCGCGCCGCGTCGTGGGAGTTGTCGCGACTCAGAACGGCAAGACCGTGCGCATCGCGGCGCGACGCGGCGTGATCCTCGCCGCCGGCGGCTTCGAACACAACCAGGCGATGCGCGACGAGTACCTGCCCAAGCCGACCCGCGCCGAATGGACGGTAACTCCCTCCTCCAACACCGGCGACGCGATCCGCGCGGGACAAGGCGTCGGCGCGCAAGTGGCTCTGATGGATCATGCGTGGTGGGCGCCAACGGTATTCGTGATGGGCCGGGAGAAGCGGCGAGCACTGTTCGTCGAGCGCAACCTGCCCGGATGCGTGATGGTCAATCGCCTGGGCAATCGCTTCGTCGACGAGGCCGCACCTTACAGCGAGATCGTTTACGCGATGTACGCCGATAACGAGAAGAGCAACGCCAACATGCCGGCGTGGCTCATCTTCGACGCTGAATTCCGCCGCAAGTATCCATGCGGACCGCTGCTGCCGGCCATGGTGCGTTCCGACAAATCGCTGCCGGCGACATGGGCCTCGACGGTTTATTTCAGGGGGGAAACTCTCGATGCGCTCGCCTCGCAAATCGAGGTTGACGCGAAAGGGTTGCGCGCGACGATTGAGCGGATGAATCAGTATGCCGCCAGCGGCGACGACAAGGAATTCGGAAAAGGCAGCAACAATTTCGATCGCTACTACGGCGACGTCAACGTCAAGCCAAATCCGTGTCTCGCCCCGATCGCCAAGCCTCCCTTCTACGCGATGCGCATCGATCCCGGCGACATCGGCACCAAGGGCGGCTTGCTGACCGACGAGTACGCGCGCGTTTTGCGCGACGACGGCCAGGCGATTCCCGGCCTCTACGCAACCGGTAACACGTCCGCGGCTGTGATGGGCCCGAGCTATCCCGGCGCCGGCTCGACGCTTGGTCCCGCGATGACCTTCGGCTACATCGCCGCACACCATCTGGCAGGAGTCTGAGATGCTGAAAGATCGCGTCGCGCTCGTGACTGGGGCAAGCCTGGGGGTCGGCAAGGGTATCGCGATCGCGCTCGGCGCCGCTGGCGCGACCGTCTATATCACCGGCCGCAGTGGAAAAACCGGCGACAATCCCTTTGGCGGAACGGTCTTCGCCACCGCCGAGGAGGTTTCCAAACGCGGCGGACGCGGAGTCGCCGTGGTCTGCGACCATAGCGACGACGATCAGGTGCGCGCGGTGTTCAAGCGAATCGATAGTGAATCGGGTCGACTCGACATCCTGGTTAACAATGCCACCGCGATTCCCGATGGGCTCACCGACTCCGGGCCGTTCTGGAACAAACCGCTGGATTTCGTGAAGGTGCTCGACGTCGGCCTGCGTTCCAACTACGTCGCGACCTGGCTCGCCGCGCCGATGCTCATCCGCAACGGCGGAGTGGTGTTCAACTCATCGTCACCGGGCGCAAAAGCTTACGTGCACGGCCCGGCTTACGGAGCCGCAAAGGCCGGAGTCGACAAGATGTCACACGACATGGCGCACGACTTCAAACCGCACGGCGTCGTGGTGGTCTCGGTGTGGCTAGGTCTGGTGAAGACCGAAAAGGTGCTGATGATCGACGCGAATAAATCGAAGTATGGACCTATGCTGGCGGTGGCGGAGTCGACCGAGTTCGGCGGGCGCATAATCGACGCGCTCTACAACGATCCCAAGCGGATGGAGTTAACGGGGCAGACATTTTTCTCGGCCGAGCTCGCCGAACGTTATGGCGTCAAAGACATCGACGGCGGTCAGCCGCCGTCGGGCCGAGGCTTTCTTGGTCCTCCGACCGAATTTTCTGCGGTCGTGATCGAATAGGGGGCGTTTCCAACGTCCAACATCGAACCTGACTCAGTGACCGCTGCGAGCAATTCGGGAGCCACCCCGATTGGCGCGCCGATCCGCGCCGACAGCGAGCAATCCGTCGCGTGGGATGATCATTGTGATGTGCTGGTGGTGGGATTTGGCGCAGCGGGAGCGTGCGCGGCGATCGAGGCTGCGGATGCGGGAGCCGTCGTCATCGTAACCGACCGCTTTGGTGGCGGCGGCGCGAGCGCAAAGAGTGGCGGCGTCGTATATGCCGGCGGCGGCACGCGATTTCAAAAGGCCGCCGGCTACGACGATTCGCCCGAGGCGATGTTCGAATACCTGTGCATGGAAGTCGGCGATGCTGTCGAGCGGTCGACGCTGCGCGACTTCTGCGACCGCAGCGTCGAGATGATCGAATGGCTGGAAGCGCACGGCGTCGAGTTCGATTCCGCAGTGCCTCCATGCAAGACCTCATATCCCGCCGACGGCTATTACCTTTATTTTTCCGGCAATGAGACCGTTAAGGATTATGCGGGGAAAAATCCGCCGGCGCCGCGCGGGCATCGAGTCAAAGGCGCGGGGCTCTCGGGTGCGATGCTGTTTCGGGCGCTGCGCAAGAGCGTGCATGCGGCCGGAGCACGCGTGATGACCCAATCCTCGGTGCGGCGGCTGGTAGTCGACACCAAGAGCGGCGCCGTGCTCGGAGCTGAACTCTGTCAATTTGTAACCTTCAGCCGCGCTGCCCGACTCCATAGACGGCTCAGCCGCTGGG
>JABCYQ010000048.1 GCA_013290125.1 Vulcanimicrobiota bacterium | reverse complement strand
CTGGCCCGCCAGGACGTGGACCGACTTCGGACCCGGCAGCTGAAAGCCGTTCGCTTGGGTGACTGCGACAGTCTCGTCTACGCCCGGCGAGTCCACGGGAACGTTTGTGATGCGATACTGGCCGTTGGCGTCGGTCGGCACCGAGACGACGACGGAAACCGTGACGATCGCGCCTTGGATCGGCTTGCCGTTCGACGCGTTCGTCACCGTTCCGAAGATCGTGCCATAGTTGCCCTGGCCGACCGGACCCGGACCGGTGCTGCACGCGGCAGCGGCGACGCACGCCGCGACGAGAGCTGCTCCAATGAATTTCTGAGCTATCAAGATCTCGCTCCTCGACTCACCCTGTCTTCATCCATACAGAATAACGATTGAGCCTTCAGCGGCGTTACGGTCAACCCTGCGCGGCTAGTCTTTCCGGCGGCGGATGATCGCGACGTTATTTGTCTGATTATACGGCCCGAAGTGGACGAGTTCCCAGCCGTCGTTCAGCACTTGCTGCAGTTCGTCGAGCCACGCTTTGGTCTTCGTCTCTCCCGCGAGGATACCATATTCCCACGTTGGTTCGCCCATGAGCTGCTCCACCTCCCTTAAACTTTTATTAGGATCAAGTGCTGAAAAATCTGCGCGAGACCCAGACCATCGCCCACGCCGACAGCCCGAAGATCGCGATGACGGCGATCAGATCCGTAAGGCCCGTTCTGCCGTTGACGACACCGCCACACACGTACGCGACGGCTTGCCCGAGGGCAAGATCAAGTCGGTCGAGCGGATTCGCCGCCAAGCCGGCGACGTTGCGCGCGTCGGAGGCGACATCGTCCGGCGTCCAGCCGGCTTCGTCTATGACGTCTGCGATGATCCCCCGTCCGTCGACGATGATCGTGCGATCGTTGTGCACGATCGTTCCTCTGCCGTCATCGATCGCTGAGACGCCGAGTGCGCGCTCGAAGAGCGCTATCGCCGTCTCGCTGCCGGTCAAGAGCGTCCAGCGCGCGCCGTCGACGTGATGTGTTTTCGCATATGCCGCCAGAACGCGCGCCGAGTCGCGCGCGGGATCGACGGTTACTTCAACGAGATGAAAACCCGACGGAGGGAGGCGCGATTCGAGGGCGCCGAACTTCGCGGTGACGAGCGGGCATTCGCTCTTGCAGCTCGTGTAGATGAATCCGATCACGAGCGTGTCGCCGCGAAAATCTTTTAGCGAGCGGGCCGCGCCGGTCTGGTCGACGAGCGACACGTCCGGCATGACGTCCCCGCGGCCGAGCACGCGCTGCGGCGGCAAGGTGAACGGATTCGGCGCCGACGCGAGAGCGGGCTGGCTTTGCGCAGCCACGCCGATCAGCATTGCGAGCGCTAGCGCGGCCGAAGTCACCGCAACGGACGTCGCGCGAGCCCGGGGACTCCTGCGGCCGGCCCCGAATTTTGCCATCGTGGATGTCATGTTCACGCCCATCGCGCTGACTCCCGCCGAACGCCGCACGACGCTGGTACGTCGCGCATGGATGGCTTCTGAGCGCCGCGTCGTCGCCCGCGGACTGGCCGGGCGTGCCTTGACCGCACTCGAACCGGCCGCCATCGGCGGACTGCTCGCGTGGGCAGCAGTCGCGCTCGCGAACAGAGTCACGCCAAACGTCAGCCCACCAGCCCACGACGCGCTCCCGATCGCGATCGTCTTCGCGCCCGTCGCGGTCGCGTTCTTCATCTACGCGATCTGGCTCGTGCGCGATCCGATCATCGCACTGCGCAAGACGTTCGAACCGATCTTCATCGTAGACGGATACGTTCGCACTCGCGGCTGCGATGATCTCTCCGCGCGGGGTTCATGTGGATATGTCGCAGTGCTCACATCGGATGGAAGAATCGCGGGCGAGTGGCCGGCGATCGGTCCGGCCGAGTTCTCGAGGACGGTGCGGCCCGCAGTCGCCGAGTTCAGCGAGTTCGGCGGCATTCACGCGATCGACGGCCGCTCCACCGGAATCTTACCTCGATCGTTCCCGCCTCTCGGCGTCGGCGCCAACCGCCCACCCGCCTAACGCGGACGTTCACGTCGGACGACGACGCACGGCATGCCCTGCGAGGACGCTCCCTCGCCGCATCCGGCTCGCTCAGTCGCTCGGTTCACTTCGTCACTCTCGCCATCCATGGCTCTGCTCCTCGTTCAACGCCTCGCTTGGGCATGCCGTGCGTTCGTCGTCGGGCCGCGGACGTCGTAGGCACGAGTGCGACGCCTCGTCATCACCGGCGATGTCGAAAGCCGGGGCGTCTGAGGCGGCGAAAGCCGCCGAAGTCGAGCGGCGGAGTTGGACTATCCCGATGAGTCCGCCGCGTCCCCGGCGCAGACATCGTCCGGTGATGACGTGGCGAATACAAAGAGGGCCGACATAAAGTCGGCCCCTTCAACAAGTCGGCCCCTTCAGATCGCGGGCAACGTTACGATCCGTTTGCGTTATGCAGTTGAACCTTTGCCGAATCGGACGCCGGCCAGACGTGGAACTCCTTGGAGTTGAAGGCCGATATCGCGCCCATGAATAGTATCAGGAGAATGCCTATCGCGAAAAAGACCTGCACCGTGAACGGTATGCCGCGGCTCTGCGGGATTTCGACATCCATCCAATCATCCGCCATGCTCTTCTCCTACGCGATGCCGTGCAGGACGCGCGTCGCGACCAGTATCACGATGCAGCAGCCTAGCGCCAACAATCCCAACATGATCTTCGCGACGTTGTCGTCGAGTCCGGTCTTCGGCCATTCGAGCTTCAACGACCAGAGCGCCGCGGTTCCCACCACGATGGCGCCGACGAGAGCGATGATCCGTTCGATGCTGCCTGCGTCCACGTCGCCCTCCTAGCGCCACACGTAGAGAATGCTGAACAACGCCACCCAGATGACGTCGACGAAGTGCCAGTACAGCGACGCTGCCGTGAGGCCGAAATAGCGCGTCTTCGTGTAGGTGCCCGAGAGCGTCTGATTCAGCACGACGACCAAGAAACAGACGCCGATAAAAACGTGGAAGCCGTGAAGTCCGGTCAGCGAGAAGAACGACGATCCGTAGATGCTTGTCGTCCACAAGGTGTTCTCGTGGATGAGGTTGGTGTATTCGATCGCCTGGCCGCCCAAGAACATCGACCCGAGCAGAATAGTCGCCATCATCCACCAGTAGAATCGCAGATGTTTGTCGTGCTTGAACGACTCCATCGCGAAGTGCATCGTGGCGCCGCTTCCAAAAAGCACGATCGAGTTCACACCCGCCATGTACAGGTCGGCCGGCGTCACACCCGGCGGCGGCCAGACAGGCGCCGCGCTGCGCAAATACAGATAGGTGAAGATGAACGACGAGAATATGATGCAGTCGCTGATCAGAAAGAATAGAAATCCGAGCAGCCGGTGGTCCCGCTGTTCTTCGTATTGCGCGTCGTTGAGGGTGACCGCGTGACTCGCCATCGTGCCTGTGATCTTCTCCTCTAGAACCGGGGAACAGCAGCGAGGTACTCGGGCGCCACGTCGCGATACGGCAACGGCTGACCGTAGTCGTATGGCGCGGCGAGCACGATCGGAATGCGGTCGAAATTGTAGTACGGCGGCGGCGATGGGATCATCCACTCGAGCGTCCGCGCGCCCCACGGGTTAGGTCCGGCGAGCTCGCCGTGCTTCGCGCTGCGAAGCGCGTTGTAGGCGAAGATCAGCATGGATGCGCCCAGCACGAACGCCGAGATCGAGATGAACAGGTTCGTACCGCCATAGACCGGATCATAGGTTGCGACACGGCGCGGCATGCCGAACAATCCGATCCAGTGCATGGGCAAGAACGTGGCGTTGAAGCTCACGAACATCGTCCAGAAATGCAGTTTCGCGAGGCGCTCGTCGAGCATGCGCCCGGTCATCTTCGGCCACCAATAATACAGTCCGGCGAATATCCCGAAGATGCTGCCGCCGAACAGCACGTAGTGGAGATGCGCCACGACGAAATAGGTGGCGTGCTCGTGGATATCCGCCGGCACCGACGCTAAGAAGATGCCCGTGATCCCACCGAAAGTGAACGTGCTCAGAAATCCGAGGACGAACAGCAGCGGCGATGCCAGCCGGATCTTACCGGCCCAGAGCGTGGCGACCCAGCTGAAGATCTTGACGCCGGTCGGCACGGCGATCGCCATGGTCAGGATCATGAACGGCAACTGGACCCACTGCGCGAGTCCGCTCGTGAACATGTGGTGCGCCCAGACCATGAACGACATCAACCCGATGGCGGTCGACGAATAGGCGATCGCCTTATAACCGAAGATGGGCCGCCGAGCAAATGTCGGGATGATCTCCGAGATGATGCCGAAGGCCGGCAAGACCATGATGTAGACTGCCGGATGCGAGTAGAACCAGAAAACGTGCTGCCAGACGACAGGGCTGCCGCCGCGCGACGGGTCGTAGTACGGCACGTTGAACGTGCGCTCGATGAAGAGCGCGAGCAATGCCGCGGACAGATTCGCAGTGGCGATGAAGGACAAGAACGCCGTGACCGCCGTGGCCCACACGAAGAGCGGCATGCGCGTCCACGTCATACCCGGTGCGCGCATCTTGATGATCGTCACCAAGAAGTTCAGCCCGGTGATCGTGCTGGATACCCCGACGAGAAATATCGCGGCGCACCACATGCTCGTGCCGGCCGGTTCTTGCAGGCTGATCGGCGGATATTCGGTCCAGCCGGCCTCCGGTGCACCGAGCAGAAAACTGCCGAAGAGCAGGATGCCCGCCGGCGGGAAAAGCCAGAAACTGAACATGTTGAGCCACGGGAACGCGACGTCGCGCGCACCGATCTGCAACGGCATGATCAGGTTGCCGAACGCACCCGTCAGAACCGGGATGATGACGAGCCACACCATCGCGGAACCGTGCACGCTGTACGCCTGGTTGTACATCGTCACGCTCAAGACGTGATTGTTAGGCCCGGCGAGCTGCGCGCGCATGAGCTCCGCGAGCAGTCCTGCCAAAACGAAGAACAAACCCGTGGTGATGAAGTACTGCACCGCGATCACCTTGTGATCGAAGCTGAACACGTACTTCTGGACGAATGTCTCCGGCGGCGGATGGATGTGCTCGCTCGTTGCGTGGGAGACTTCGACGACTGCCATGTACTTTAGTTCGACCTCTTCACTTGTGGAGCGTCTTCAAGTAGGCGACGAGGTTTGCGATGTCCGTGCTCGAGATCCCGTTGGCCTGCATGTTCGGCATCGATCCCATGCTGCCGGTGTAGCCTTTCTCTAAGATCTCGGCCACGTCGGCGGGGTCGGCCTTCTTCCCGTCCACGAGCGCGGGGTGTTGCGGGTCATCGAAAAGATCGGCTAGGCCTGGCCCAACTTTACGCTGGTCGAACGGCGCCGCGTTGTGGCACACCGAGCATTTCTGCTGGAATAGCGCCTGGCCGGCGCCTGCGTCGCCCGATGCGACGTTGACTTTCGGGCCTCCGTTCGCGCTCTGCTTCTGCTGTGTGGCGAACCACGTGTTGAAGTCCGCTTGCGAGACGACGTGGACGCTTCCCCACATCCGTGAGTGGCCGATGCCGCAGAACTCGGTGCAGATGATGCGGTACGTGCCCAGGCGATTCGGCGTGAAGTGGATCGGCACGACCATGCCCGGCACCATGTCTTGCTTGATGCGGAACTCGGGGACCCAGAACGAATGGATGACCGCGTCGTCCGCCTGCGCCTCCGACGACGTGATGTCCATCGTCACGGGCACATCGATCGGAAGATACAGATCGTTGTAGACCGATTGCGCGAGACCTGGGTAGCGGAATTCGAAGTCCCATTTGTGGCCGATGGCTTCCATCGTGACGGCCGCAGCCTGCGCGCCGTAGTACTCAGGCAGCACCTTGTAGCTCAGCAGACCGAGAGCGAGCATGAGCGCCGCAGGGATGATGGTCCACCAAGTCTCCAAAGCGGAATGATCGTGGATCGGAGAACCGGTCGCTTGGATCGAATCCGACGGCCGCGTGCGATAGCGGATCACGAAATAGATTATGAAGCCGTTGACGTAGACGAGGATCGGCACGCTGAAGAACGCCATGAAGCGGAACAGCCAATCGATGTCGGCCGCTTGCTGCGCAGCTTCCTTGAGATAGTTCTCGATGGGGAATACGACGACGCCCCACATGCCGAGGGCGCTGATTATTCCCATGACGATGACGGCTCGCCAAAAGCCGCCGTCTAAATGGTTCTCGTCCGTATGGTGACTCAAAGCTGCCGCTCTCTCTTCGAACGCGCTCGTGTCGCGAACGTTACACGGGGCACGCGGTCACACCTCGGCTTGCAGCTCGGAACGCCTGTTGAAATTGTCGCATTGCCGAAGGTGGGAATCGAACCCACATGAGGGGTTGCCTCGCGCGATTTTGAGTCGCGTGCGTCTGCCAGTTCCGCCACTTCGGCCGGGGGGCGCCAACGATTTCGCACACGCGGCTCAATACCCTAGCGCGCGTACTTCGTGACCCACTCGACCCAGCGCCGGTAGACGTCGGACACGTGCACGGGATCGCCGGGGAAATGCGATTGCACGGGGTACGCGTGGAACTGGACCGTCACACCGCGATCGGCGAGCGCGTGGTACATCATGTACGAATTGACGATCGGCACGTTTGCATCGCCGGTGTCGGCGAGGATGAGCGTCGGCGCCTTGACGTTTTTCGCATACGTCAGCGGCGACTGCTCGATCCACATCGGTGCCGTCTTCGGATCGTACGGGCTTCCGCCGAAGAAATCTTGGGCATCACCGTTCTGATACCAGGCGATCGTGTAGTCGAGCGGATAGTAGTTGAGCGCGGCCCCTTCCACCGCCGCCTTCCAGACCGGATAGTGCCCGTTGAGCCACGAGGTCATGTAACCGCCGTAGGACCAGCCGGAGACCGCCATGCGCGAGGGATCGACAAAGCCGAGCCGCTGCACCGCCGTCACTCCCGCCATGACATCTTTTCCCGGCCCGTCGCCGCCGTCGCGATAGATCGCGTGTTGATACGCGTCGCCGAGATTCGTGCTGCCCCGGTAGTTCGGTTGGAACACGACGAAGCCGGCCGCTGCTAAGAGTTGGTCGAGCTCATCGAATGCAAGGCCGTCGGCCCCTTGGGGACCGCCATGCACGTTGACGACCATCGGATACTTTACCGCTTTCGAAAATCCCGGCGGCGTCGTGAGTATGCCGTCTTCGCTATACCCGCCGGGGCCGATCCACGTGATCTCGCGCATCGCACCGAGCGAGAGCGACGCGATCGATGCGTTCAACACCGTGAGTGCCCGGGGATGCGCTCCCGCAGAAGCAAGGTAGTAAAGCTCAGCGGGATCCCGCGGGGTCGACCCGATGAACGCAACCGCACCGTCAGCGCCCACGTCGGCATCGTTGCCGAAGTCGACGTCGCCAAGATCGACTTGCCGGACGCTTCCGTCTTGTGCCGCACGCCAAAGCGAGACGCGCGGGCCGTTGTCGCCGCTCGCATACAGCGCCCCGCCTGGCGCGCGTTGCCAGCGGTACCAATCGATGTTGCGGTCGATCGCCGGCATCAAGAGATGCCCGGCGCCGCCGCGGACCGGCATCGAGACGAGGTACGCGTCGCTATTGAACGTCCCGTGTCGATACCACTGAACAACAAGTTGTGTGCCGTCGGGCGAATACTCGGGGCCAAACGCGAACGGGCGCTGGCCGGGAACGTCGATAGTGGCGCCCGTCTTGGCGTCCACGATAGCCACGGTCGCTGGATCGCTATCGCCGTATACCGCGTTTGGAAGCCGCGTGATCGCAATCGCGTGCCCGTCCGGCGACCACGAGAAGCCGGAACCTGCGCCGCCGTCGGCCGAAGAGATGCTCCACTGGCCGCTCGTCAGACGCTTGGTCCACGATCCATCCGGCGCGGCCAGCCAGAGATGCGACGGCGACGAGCTCGACTTGATCATGTAATCGTTGTCGCCGACGTCGAACGCGTCGAGATGCGGCGCGCTCGTGTCGCTATCGGGCTCGTCGCGCGTGACGAACGCGATCCGCGCGCTGTCCGGACGCCACGCGAACTGTTCCACGTCGTCGTGCGTTTTGGTCACCTGGACCGCATCGCCGCCGGCCATCGGCATCACGTAGATCTGCGCCGTGCCGTCGGGGTCATTGGCGATAAATGCGAGGCGGTCGCCTGACGGCGACCATAGCGGAGACGAGACGCCTTCGCGGTCGCGCGTCAGCGTGCGTTGAGAGCCGCTCGCGACATCGAAGAGCACGAGCGAGTCATCGTGCCGGTTCTGCGACCAATTCACGCGCCCTACGATGGCTGCCACCTGTTTGCCGTTCGGCGAGAGCACGGGGCCGGAGATCTCGACGACGCGGCGCATGTCGGCCAGTTCGAACGGCCGAGCCAACGCCGGCGCGCCAAACGCGATGATGATGGCGAGGCAGAGTGCAGCGTTGCGAAATATCAATTGTCTTCCTTTTATGTTGGGCGGGCCGTTATGGCCCGCCGGCGCGCCGTAAAGTCGCGCCCTACAACCGCGCGCCCTACATTGCGACATTCTCGACGCCCAGGCTCCGGTTGTCTGGCGAGGCGGTTCTTTCCTCGACACTGTTCGGCTGCGGCAACGTCGCGGCGAGCACTGCGCAGAGCACGGCGAAGACGGCGCATACCGCAAGCGCCGCCCGCAACGCGTCGCTCGGATCGCCGGTCTTCCAGTGAGCGAGAAATGTGCCGATGAGCGCAGGCGCCGTGATCGCTCCCGACGTCGCTAGCATGCTCGCCACTCCCGTCGCCGTTCCGGCTCGCTCTCGTTTCACGTAGCGCAGGAGCAGCGCGTTCGGCGGGGCGGACGCAAGGCCGAGCCCGATGCCGCCCAACGCCATCGCGACGATCGCGAAGAGCGCCGAAGTCGAAAGTGCGAGTGCTACGATTCCGAGCGCCACTACGACCGCTGCGCAAACCAAGAGCGCGCGAAAGCTGACTCGCGATATGAGCGTGCCTCCGGCGATCGCGCTCGCTACGTATGCAGTGGCGAGGACGAACAGCGCGACCCCCGCCTGTTCCGGCGACGCGTGAAAGCGCACGATCAAAAAGGTCGCAGAGTAGATCGTGAGCGTGAAGCTTGGCACGCCGAACGCGAGGGCGATCCAATACAATAGGGCAGGACCGCGCGAGGCGAAGAGGTCCGGGGCGATCACCGGCGCGCTGCTCCGTCGTTCCTGAATGATGAACAATGCGACCAGCACGATCGTCGCGGCTACGCCCCACGCCGCG
>JABCYQ010000047.1 GCA_013290125.1 Vulcanimicrobiota bacterium | reverse complement strand
CGCGAATTTTGCCATCCGAAAAAACGGGAGACCACTTGGCGATCGACGCGACATCGACAACTAAGGGCGATCGAAGCATCGATCGATCGCGCCTTCGCGCGTTGATGCAGCGAGAAGAAGAGCGCTTCGTCGCCGATCATCCGAAATCTCGCGCGCTCTTCGAGCGGGCGAAACGCTCGCTACTCAGCGGCGTCCCCATGCACTGGATGGTGCGCTGGGCCGGTGGATTTCCCGTCTTCGTCGCGGAGGCGCACGGCGCGCGTTTCCGCGATGTCGACGGCCACGAGTATCTCGACTTGTGCCTCGGCGACACCGGCGCGATGAGCGGCCATTCACCGAAAGCAGTCGTCGACGCTGTAGCGCGGCAAGCAGCGCGCGGCATCACCCTCATGCTGCCGACCGAAGACGCGCTGTGGTCATCTGAAGAGCTGACGCGCAGATTCGGCCTGCCGTTTTGGCAGTTCTGCCTCACCGCCACCGATGCCAATCGCTTCTCGCTGCGTTTGGCGCGCGCGATAACAAAGAGACCGTACGTCCTCGTCTTCAACGGTTGCTATCACGGAACCGTCGACGAGACTTTCATCGGGCTCGAAAACGGAAAGGCGTCATCGCGCGCCGGCAACATCGGTCCGCCTGTCGATCCCACGCTCACGACGAAAGTCGTCGAGTTCAATGATCTCGATGCGCTCGAGAGAGCGCTCGCGCCGGGCGATGTCGCGTGCGTGCTCGCGGAACCGGCACTCACAAACGTCGGCATCGTCCTACCGCAACCGGGATTCCACAAGTCGCTGAGAGAGATCACGCGCCGCACTGGAACGTTTCTGATCATCGATGAGACACACACCATCTGCGCCGGCCCCGGCGGATCAACTCGCGCCGACTCGCTCGATCCCGATTTCCTCGTCATCGGCAAGACCATAGCGGGCGGTGTGCCCGCGGCCGCATACGGATTCACGGCCGACGCAGCGGCCAAGATCGAGGCGATGATCGCGAGCGATTCGAGCGACAGCGGCGGGATCGGCGGAACGCTCGCTGCAAACGCACTCTCGCTGGCGGCCGTGCGCGCCACGCTCGAGCATGTGCTGACCGACGAAGCATTCGATCGGATGATCGCCAATGGAAAACGGTTCGCGGACGGCGTCGCGCGGGCCATCGACAAGGCCGGCCTGGCATGGCACGTCACCCGCCTCGGCTGCCGCGCTGAATATCTGTTCAGAGCCACGCCGCCTCGTAACGGCGGAGAAGCACAAGCGGCCGGCGACCCCGAACTCGACCGCTTCATGCATCTTTACGCTCTGAACCGCCGCATCGTCCTGACGCCCTTCCACATGATGGCGCTGATGTCGCCCGTCACGACGGCGGATGAAGTGGACGACCATACGCGCGTTTTCGAATCAGCCATCTCGGAGCTGGCAGCGTCGTGATGACGGCCGAGGCAGTAGCGGCCGAGGCGGTCGCGCCATGATGACTGTCGACGCGGTCGGCCTCGAAGAGCGCGCCGCAGACCTAGCCAAACGAAGCATCAAAAAGCACGCGAAGATCCACGGCCTGCGTATCGCGATCGCGTGCATCGATCTCACGGGGCTCGAAGGCAAAGACACACCGGGTCGCGTGGCACAGCTCTGCCGCAAAGCTCTCACGCCGGACTCGCGCGATCCGACGCTGCCGCATGTCGCCGCCGTGTGTGTTTATCCATCTCTGGTGAGCGCGGCCAAAAAAGCGCTCGAGGGTTCAGACGTGAAAGTGGCGTCGGTCGCAACCGCATTCCCATCAGGTCAGTCCAGCATTGCGGTCAAAATAGAAGAAACGAAAGAAGCGGTCGCAGACGGTGCCGACGAGATCGACATGGTGATCGATCGCGGTGCATTTCACGCTGGACGCTTTCGCGAAGTCCGCAGTGAGATCGAAGCGGTGAAGCAAGCCTGCGGCCCCGCAGCGCTCAAGGTCATCCTCGAGACCGGCGAACTCGGGACCTACGACAACGTGCGGCGCGCATCGCAGCTCGCGATGGAAGCCGGCGCTGACTTTATAAAGACCTCTACAGGCAAGATCGCACCCGCGGCGACACTGCCAGTCGCGCTCGTCATGCTCCAAGCCGCCCGCGATTTCGAACGGCGCACCGGCCGGCGCGTCGGCGTGAAAGTCGCAGGCGGCATCCGCGCCGCAAAACAGGCGCTGCAATACCTGGTCATCGTCAAGGAGACGTGCGGTGACGACTGGCTTTCGCCGGCCTGGTTCCGCATCGGCGCGAGCTCCCTGCTCAACGACATCCTCATGCAACTCTGGAAGGAACGCACCGGCGCCTACCAATCCGATGAGTACTTCACGAAAGACTAGAGGCGGCACGAATTGACTGAAGCGCGAAAGACCAAAGCTGCGATCCGCCCGGCAAACGGCAGACTTGCGATGACCACGCCGGCCGACCTCGCGCGCATCGAAGCGTGGGAATATGCGCCCGCGCCCGAGGCGCGCGACTACCTCGCTATCCAGCCACGCTACGAACTCTTCATCGGCGGCCGATGGCGCAAGCCGAAGAGCGGTCGCCATTTTACCACCATCAACCCAGCAACCGAAGAAACCATAGCCGAGATCGCAGAAGCAGACGCGGCCGATGTCGACCGCGCAGTCGGGGCCGCACGAGCGGCGTATGACAAGTATTGGCGGCGCTGTCCGCCTGCGCACCGCGCGAAGTATCTCTTCCGCATCGCCCGAGCGATCGCAGAGCGCAGTCGCGAACTGGCGGTGCTCGAATCCGTCGACGGCGGCAAGCCGATCAAAGAGGCGCGCGATTTCGACGTGCCGCTCGCCGCGCAGCATTTCTTCTATTACGCAGGCTGGGCGGATAAGCTCGAATGGGCCTTTCCGAACACGAGGCCGCGGCCGCTGGGCGTGGCCGCGCAGATCATCCCCTGGAATTTTCCGCTGCTCATGGCCGCATGGAAGATCGCGCCGGCGTTGGCGTGCGGCAACACGGTCGTGCTCAAACCTGCAGAGACAACACCGCTCACCGCGCTGCGGCTGGCCGAGATCATCGAGCAGGCCGATCTTCCTCCGGGAGTCGTGAACATCATAACAGGATCAGGCGCCACCGGAGCCGCGCTCGCTGGGCACCGCGGCGTGGACAAAGTCGCGTTCACCGGATCAACCGAAGTGGGCAAAGAGATCGCGCGCGCGTGTGCCGGCACAAGCAAGCGCCTCACGCTCGAGCTGGGCGGCAAAGCGGCGAACATCGTCTTCGACGACGCGCCGCTCGAGCAGGCCGTCGAAGGAATCGTCAACGGAATATTCTTCAATCAGGGCCACGTGTGCTGCGCCGGTTCACGCCTGCTCGTGCAAGAGTCCGTCCACGACGTCGTCGCGGAGCTGCTCCACCGGCGCATGCAGACGCTGCGCGTAGGCGATCCGCTTGACAAGAACACCGATGTGGGTGCGATCAACTCGGCAGCGCAATTGCGCAAGATCGAAGAACTCGCACAAAGCGGCGACGCCGACGGCTGCACGCGCTTTCAGACCGAGTGCGACCTGCCGGCTCGCGGGTTCTGGTATCGTCCGACGTTCTTCACTGGCGTCTCGATGTCGCACCGCATCGCGCAGGAGGAGATCTTCGGCCCGGTGCTCTCCGTGCTGACGTTCCGCACTCCCGACGAAGCCGTGGAGAAGGCGAACAACACTCCATACGGTTTGTCTGCCGGCGTGTGGACCGACAAAGGAAGCAAGAATTTCAAGATCGCGTCGCAGCTGCGCGCCGGCGTCGTCTGGTCGAACACGTTCAACAAATTCGATCCGTCGTCGCCGTTCGGCGGCTATCGCGAGAGCGGCTTCGGGCGCGAAGGCGGGATCCACGGACTGCTTCCGTATATCGAGGCGAGACCATGAAGCATATCGAGGCGAGATCATGACCTCACGGATCGAAGTCCGCAAGACGCTCAAGCTCTACATCGCCGGCGCGTTCGTCCGGTCGGAATCGGGCCGCACGATCTCCGTACAAGCGAAAGACGAGACAGTCAACGTCGCGCTTGCGAGCCGCAAGGACGTACGGGATGCGGTGCGCGCCGCGCGCACCGCCTGGCCGAATTGGCGCGACCGCAGCGCATACAATCGCGGGCAAATCCTCTATCGCCTCGCCGAGATGATGGAGTCGCGAAGGGCCCAGCTCATCGAAGCGTGCCGAGCCGCCGGTTTGACCGCGCGCGCTGCGGAGAAAGACGTGGACGAGGCGATCGACGCGACATGCTGGTATGCGGGCTTGAGCGATAAAATCGAACAGATCTTCTCCACGAAGAACCCGGTGAGCGGTCCGCACTTCAACGTGAGCACGCCGGAATCCACGGGAGTCGTCGGCGTCGTCGCGCCGCTGGCAAGCGGAGTCGCAGGGTTGATCGCCGCGGTCATCCCACCGCTGTGCGGCGCCAATACGGTGGTCTGCATCGCATCAGACGCCGATCCGTTCAGCACAGTCGCATTGTGCGAATCAGCCGCGACCTCCGATCTTCCAGCGGGTGTCCTCAACGTGCTCACCGGCCGCCGCTCTGTGACCGCGCCGCATCTCGCCGCGCACATGGATGTCAACGCTCTCGGACTGTGGGATTGCGAGCCGGCAGAGCGAAAGGAACTCGATATCGCCGCGAGCGCGAACGTGAAACGCGTTCACGGCTATAAAGCCGAAGATCGATCGGCCGCGCTGATGCGCAACCCCTACCGCGTCGTCGATTTTCTCGAGATCAAGACGACGTGGCATCCGGCCGGACTGTAGGGCGTATCGGGCGGTGCGCCGAAACGCCGCAAGCGCGGTGAGTGTAGCTCATCTGGTTAGAGCGCCGGTCTGTGGCACCGGAGGTAGGGGGTTCAACTCCCCTCACTCACCCCAATAGTTCGCTGACATCTTTGATTGGCGAGCGCCATTTCGCGCCCCGTTAGCTCAACGGTAGAGCATCCGGCTTTTAACCGGGTGGTTCCGAGTTCGAATCTCGGGCGGGGCACACTCACTTGTCATGACGTCCTGATTTCGATATAATCTGTCGCGCATGCGTCGTTAGCTCAATTGGTAGAGCAGCAGACTCTTAATCTGTTGGTTGGGGGTTCGATTCCCTCACGACGCACCATCGATCGAAACAGCGGAAGGACTCCCGCCGCGCCCGCGAAAACGCGCAATCGTCATGGATTGTAGAGGACTCGGACTGCTCGGCGCATGCGCTCTCGGCGCCGTCGCAGGCGTCATCGCTTCGCCGCCTTCGGCGCGCTTCGCGCTTGCCGTGCGCGTCCGTGAGCGAAGCGCGCTGCTCATCGATCTCGCCCGCGAGCGAACGGCCAACTGGGCGGCCGCCTACCCCGATCTCTTCGACTCGGTCGCCGACATGGCCGCCGCCGTTTTGCAGGCCGTCCGCTTGCCGTGGCAAGACAGTCCGACCGAGCGTCTGAAGTCCGCCTTCGCCGCGCATCCGTCGCTCTGCCACCGCGCGATCTGGGTGGATGCGTTCGGCTCGACGCTTTTGCTCCACGGTCTCGTCGAAGATGACGAGGAATGGCGGCATGCCGATATGCTTGCGCGGCAGATGTCACCTGATGGATCCGTTCGCAACTTGCTGCAAGTCCGGCGCGCCGCGGAAACCGAGTAGTGCGCGGTCTGCGACTGCGCTTCCGCCGCGACATCGAATGCACGGGTATGGATTGCCATATCCGCTTGGCCGGCGAGGGCGATACGTCGGAAGCGGTCAATCCGGACGGCAGCGCGGTCGCGACACCCGGTTTCAAATTCCAGAACTCGAGCTTCGAGCTGACCTGCGCGGCCGGTCACCAGACCATCGTCTATTTTCCGAAGGATGTGATGTTGCTCAAAAGCGTCGCTGACAGCGGGGACAAAACCGGCCCGCCGGCAGTGCTGAGGAACTGACTGCGGTTCTTATAGTGGGCACGTGGCGAAATTGGCAGACGCGCCGGATTTAGGTTCCGGTGGGGCGACCCATGAAGGTTCGAGTCCTTTCGTGCCCAGCAATCCGGCGACGCTAATGCGAATGCGGGGGCGCCGGCGGACCGATCTCGCGAACCCGAACGACCGTGATCCAGAGGAATGTCGAGAGGAAGATGACGCCGCCGACGATCAGCACCGTCGCGACCAACGCGGTATCCGTCATGCGGCGTGATTTCCTAGTTCGCGGAATCATTCCCCGCAAGGAAATCCTCCTCGCTCGCCTAACCTGAAACCAGTCACGAAAACGTCGGCGAAAGCCGACGTTTCCGCGCGCTGCGCGGAAGTAGCTCAGTGGTAGAGCATCGCCTTGCCAAGGCGAGGGTCGCGAGTTCGAATCTCGTCTTCCGCTCCAGCTCCAAATCGTTTCACACGCAGTCCGCTATGACGGCGGACGCATTTCATATGCCAGGATAGCCCGTAAAAGCGCACGAAGGCCGACTGCTCGCATCTTCGGAGGTTGGTCCCCACTTTTCGTGAGCGCTACGCTTCGCAAACTCGAACCCACGATCGTCGAACTCGATATCGCCGTTTCCGAATCGGATTTCGACGCTGCGCGACAGCGCGCGTTTCAAAAGCTATTGAAGAACTACCGCTTGCCGGGATTCCGGCCGGGCAGGATTCCGCGGGGCATTTTCGAGCGTCACATCGGCGCGGAGACGATCGAGCACCAAGCGGTTGAAGACGTCGTGCCCGATGCCTACACGCGCGCCCTCAAAGAACATAATCTCGTGCCCGTCGAACACCCGCACTTCGATCTCGAAAAAGTGGACGAAGGCAAAAGCCTGCGCATCAAAGCAGTCGTGGCCGTGCGGCCGGAGATCACGCTCGCCGATCACGATGGCATCAGCGTAGAGCGGCCGGTGGTCGCCGTCACGGACGACGAGGTCGAGCGCAGCCTGCAAGCATTGCGCAAGCGCGCCGCTCAGCTTCATCCCGTCGAAGATCGAGGCGTCGCCAACGGCGACGTCGTGACTCTCGACTACGAAGGCTCGATCGATGGCGAGCCGTTCAACGGCGGTTCGGCGACGGACCATACGACCGAAGTGGCTCCCGAGAAATTCGTACCCGGTTTCATGGAGCAGTTGATCGGCGCGAAGCCCGGCGAGCGGCGAACCGTCGTCGTCAACTTTCCGGCCGACTATCATGCCGAGCATCTGCGCGGCAAGGAAGCGACCTTCGAGGTCGCTATCAGCGCGCTCAAGACGCCCGTGCTTCCCGAGCTGGACGACGATTTCGTCGCGACGGTATCCGACGCGCAGACGCTCGATGCGCTGCGCGAAGACATCCGCAAGCGGCTTCTCGTCGCCGCCGAGGCGCGCGCGAGAGAGCAGGTCCAGCGCTCGCTGCTCGACCGGCTCGTCGCGATGCACGAATTCCCGCTTCCCGCAGTGCTCGTGAACAACGAGATCGAAAGCCTCGTCGCCGATGCTAAAGGGTACATGCAGCGCATCGGCCGGCCATGGGAGGAGTACTTGGCGGCGAAAGAAGTCGACGAAGACGGATTGCGCACCGAGTATCGGGTTGAAGCCGAACGCCGCGTGCGCACTTCGCTGTTACTCGAAGAGATCGCAAAAGCGGAAGCGATCGAAGTGACGACGAGCGATCTGGAAGCAGAGCTCGCGCAGCTCGCTCGCTCGTACGGTCTGTCGCGCGATTCGCTGATTCAGATGATCCGCAAGAACACTGGTTTTGGGCCGCTCATCGATTCCGTACGCAAGCAGAAGACCATCGATCATCTGATCGCGCATGCTACGATCGTCGACGCACCGGCCGCCATGGCGGGACGCTAGGAGACGCTTGGAAATGGGACATCTAGTGCCTATGGTCGTCGAACAGACGGCGCGGGGCGAACGAGCCTTCGATATCTACTCACGGCTGCTCAAGGAGAGGATTATATTCGTCGGTGCCGGGATCGACGACAACCTTGCGAACCTCATCATCGCGCAACTTCTATTCCTCGAAAAAGAAGATGCCGATAAAGATATCGAGATGTACATCAACAGTCCCGGCGGGAGTGTGACCGCTGGCCTAGCCATCTTCGATACGATGCGACTGATCAAGCCGGACGTGGCGACGCTCTGCGCGGGAATGGCTGCAAGCGCCGCATCGATCCTATTGACGGGCGGAGCCAAGGGCAAGCGTGCCGCGCTTGCAAATTCGAAGGTCCTCATCCACCAGCCCTGGATCTCGCAGATCGGCGGCCAAGCTACGGATATAGAAATATATGCACGAGATCTCACAGCCACGAGACGCCGGCTGGCTGAGATCTATGTGGCCACGACAGGTCAGCCCATGGAGCGCATCGAGCGCGATATGGAGCGCGATTACCACCTGACGGCTGAAGAGGCGGTTGAGTACGGCCTCGTGGATTCGATCATGGACCGGCAGTCGCGCGAAGGGTTGACGTCGAAGCCAACGGCCACGTAAGGAAGCGAGGAAGCGTGTTCAGGTTCGGGGACGAGAAAGGTCAGCTCAAGTGCAGTTTCTGCGGCAAATCGCAGGAGCAAGTGCGCAAGCTCATCGCGGGCCCCGGCGTGTACATCTGCGACGAGTGCATCGAGCTCTGCAACGAGATCATCGAGGAAGAGCTCTACAAAAACGTCGACGAGAATCTTCGGCTGCGCAACATCCCGAAGCCGAAAGAGATCAACCATATCCTCAATCAGTACGTCATCGGACAGGACCGTGCGAAGAAGAGCCTAGCAGTCGCGGTCTACAATCATTACAAGCGGGTGAATTCCACGCAGAGCGGCTCCGACGACGTCGAGCTGCACAAGAGCAATATTTTGCTTGTGGGTCCGACCGGATCCGGCAAGACATACCTGGCGCAAACGCTCGCGAAGATCCTCGACGTGCCGCTCGCCATGGCCGACGCCACGTCGTTGACCGAGGCCGGCTATGTCGGCGAAGACGTCGAGAACATTCTTCTGAAACTCATCCAGGCGGCGGACTACGACGTCAAACGGGCCGAAAAGGGCATCGTCTATATCGACGAGATCGACAAGATCGCGCGCAAGAGCGAGAACCCGTCGATCACGCGCGACGTCTCCGGCGAGGGCGTGCAGCAAGCGCTGCTCAAGATCCTCGAAGGCACCACCGCAAATGTGCCGCCGCAGGGCGGCCGCAAGCATCCGCATCAAGAATTCATCCAGATCGACACCACGAACGTGCTGTTCATCTGCGGCGGCGCTTTCGACGGCCTCGAGCGCATCGTCGACAGCCGAGTCTCGGATCAGAGCTTGGGATTCCGCGCAGTGCCCGAGAGCAAATCGGAGAAGCGCACGGGGCGTTTGCTGCAGCAGATGATGCCAGAGGATCTGCTCAAGTTCGGCCTCATCCCGGAATTCATCGGCCGCCTGCCGATCATGGTCACTTTGGATCCGCTGGACGACCTCGCGCTACGGCGCATCCTCACCGAACCGCGCAATGCGCTCGTCCGCCAGTACCAGAAGATCTTCGCGATGGACGGCATCGAGCTGAGCTTCACAAAAGAAGCGCTCGCGGCGATCGCGCAGCGCGCGCAGACGCGCAAGACCGGCGCGCGCGGCTTGCGGTCCATCATAGAAGAAGTGATGCTGGATGTCATGTACGATCTGCCGTCGTTGACGAACGTGAAGAAATGCGTCATCAACAAGGAAGTGATCGACGGTCAGCAGCAGCCCGTGCTCATCCCGGGCCCTGCCACGAAAGACGTTCCAGCCTAACTGGCTTTTAAGGGGCCGACTTTGAAGGGGCCGACTTTATGTCGGCCCTTTGTCATCCGGGTGAAAAATGTAGGGCGGACCTTATGGTCCGCCCCGTTTCGTGGATTATGCGTCCGTCAGAACGCTTCGTCGCCGTTGGGCGTGCCGTTACCCGTGGGTCCGTCGTAGCCTACTTCACCAGTGCACAAGTACGCCGGCGAGCAGCTTCCGTTGCTCCCCATCGTGACGTCGAACAGCGCGGTGAGGTGGCTGTAGCTCTCCGAGCCGAACTTCAACGTCGCGCCGTTGCCTTCGAGCGCGTAGACCGCCGCAATGATCGGGCTCGCAACGCTCGTGCCGCCGACTGCGGTGAACGTGTTGTGATAGACGATCACCACGCCGGGGTTCGGATCGGCGATCGCCGAGACGTCGGCGACCGTACGCCGCTTGCAGCCCGTGTCTTTTTGCCATTTCGGCTTGTTGATGAAGGCGCTGCAGCCGCTGCCGGCTCCAGGCCAGACCACCTCAGACCAACCGCGAGAGTTCGTCGCTTTCTTTAGGGTCGTGCCGCCGACCGCCGTCACGTACTGCGACGCGGCCGGGAACTCCACGCCGAACCCGCCATCGCCGGAGCTGGCGGTGATCATGATACCCGGATGTCTGTAGTGGTTTTGATCGATCTGCTCGCCGCTGTATTCGCCGCCGCCGTAGCTGTTGCTGATCTCGGTCGAGCCAAGGACGGCAGCTTCATCAACGGTCGCCGCGAGATTTGCGAACGAGTTGTCATCCGCTTCCATCAGTCTGATATGGCAGCTCGGGCAGATGGCCGAGACCATGTCCACGTCGAGCGATATCTCGATATCCCAGCCGGCGTTGATCGGCGGGTACGGGCCGGGCGCGCCGAGTTGGTTCAGTTTCTGGAAGCAGCCGTTCGCCGTCGTGCACTTGGCCAAGCCGAAGGTCTTGCGGTA
>JABCYQ010000046.1 GCA_013290125.1 Vulcanimicrobiota bacterium | reverse complement strand
CTCGACGCGGAAGAAGGCGTTGGGCAGCGGTTCGACGACCACGCCCTCTACTTCAATGGCCTCTTCTTTGGGCGATGCCGTGGTCACGGCGCGCGCCTCTTTTTTCTTAGCCGAGCGCCTCTGCATGCCGCCGCGTCTGCGTGCCAACCGAGCCTCCTTTCGCCATCGACCCTTCAATAACCGTCAAAATCTCGTAGCCGTCGTGCGTGACGGCGACCGTGTGCTCGAAGTGCGCCGAAAGCTTGCCGTCGGCCGTGACCACCGTCCATTTGTCCGGCTTCGTGTAGACCTGCCAGCCGCCTTGGTTCACCATCGGCTCGATGGCCAGAACCATGCCCGGCTTGAGTTTCGCTCCAGCCCCGCGCTTGCCGAAATTCGGGACCTGCGGTTCTTCGTGGAGCTTCTGGCCGATGCCGTGACCGACAAGTTGGCGCACGACCGAGTAGCCGCGCGCTTCGACGTACGACTGCACAGCGTGGCCGATATCCGAGACGTGCGCGCCCGGCCGGACTTCACGGATGCCGACGTTCAGCGCTTCCTCGGTCGCCTCAAGCAGGGCGGCCGCTTCGGCGGAGATCTGACCCACACCGACCGTGCAGGCCATGTCAGAGTACCAGCCGTCGACGATGGAACCGATGTCCATTTTCAACAGGTCGCCGTCGCGCAGCACTCGCTCGCCCGGGATTCCGTGCACGACTTCTTCATTGAGCGAAAGGCAGATCGATCCTGAGAAGCCATTGTAGCCGAGGAACGCCGGCTCGCCGCCGAGCGATCGGATCGTCTCTTCGGCGACGCGATTGATCTCGCGAGTCGTCACACCCGGCGCGACGCGAGCGCGCAGCGCTGCCAGCGCCTGAGCGTTTACCCGTCCGCTGGCTCGCATCTTCGCGAGCTCTTGTTCGGATCTGCACGCGATCATGACGCGGCCTCTGCGAACGAGGCCAACCCGCGCATGACGGCGGCGTGGACCACCTCGACGGACTTCGTTCCGTCGATCGTGAGCAGCGAACCTGCGCCGCGATAGTATGCGAGAAGCGGCGCGGTCTGGCGCTCATAGACGTCAAGCCGTATTGCGACGGTGGCTTCACTATCGTCGGCGCGCTGGACGAGCGCCGTTCCGCAGCGATCGCAGACGCCCGCAGCAAGCGGCGGGGCGGAATCAAGATTGTACGTCACGCCGCAATTCGGGCACGTCCAACGCCCAGTCAACCGGCGTAAGAGCTCGGCGCGCGGCACGGCGAACTCGATGGCCGCGTCTAACTTCCAGCCGAACTTCGCCAGGAGGGCGTCGAAGGCCGTCGCCTGCTGCGCAGTGCGAGGAAAACCGTCCATGACGAAGCCGCGACCGGCATCTGATATGCGCAGCCGCTCTTCGACGATGCCGATCGTGACATCGTCGGGAACGAGCGCGCCACGCTCCATGAACTCTGCAGCCGCGAGGCCCACGGCGGAACCCGCGGCGACAGCGTGACGGAACATGTCGCCTGTGGAGATGTGCGGAACGTCCGCGGCTGACGCGAGCAGTTCCGCCTGAGTGCCTTTGCCCGCGCCCGGCGAGCCGAGCAGAAGGACGCGCAACTGGTTTCCCATCACTGCTTGATGAACCCGCGGTAGTCGCGCATGGCCAAACGTGCTTCGATCTGGTTCATTGTGTCGAGCGCGACGCCCACCACGATGAGCAGCGACGTGCTGCCCAACGTGAACGTGGTGATGTGCGTGAAGCCCTGCGTGACGTTGGGCGCGATCGCAAGACAGCCGAGGTAGACCGCGGCCACGATTGTGATGCGGTTGAGTATCTTGTTCAGATAGTCGGTCGTGGGCTTGCCCGGCCTGATTCCCGGGATGAACCCGCCCTGTTTTTTGAGCGAATCGCCGATGTCGTTGATGTTGACGACGACTTCGCTATAGAAGAACGTGAACAGCACGACGAGCACGAAGTAGACCAAGTTGTAGAGGAAGCTCCCGTAGTTGAAATACAGCGTCATGAAGTTGGCGAAGGGCTGCATCCACGCCACGCCGCTCTGCTGCGCCCAGGTCGAGATCTGCTGCGGGAAGAGCAGGATCGAGATCGCGAAGATGATCGAGATGACGCCGGCGTTGTTCAGCCGCAGCGGGATGTAGGTGCTGCGTCCGCCGTAGACCTTGCGCCCGATGACGCGCCGCGCATACTGCACCGGCACGCGCCGCTGCCCCTGATACATGAAGACGATCGATATGAGCGAGATGATCGCGATCGCGATGAAGATCGCTAGTCCCGTGTACTCCAGCGCTCCCTTCTCACCGAGCGCGAGCGTCTGGCTGAAGTACGTGGGATAGCGCAGGATGATGCCGACGAAGATGATCAACGAGACGCCGTTGCCGATGCCGCGATCGGTGATCTGTTCGCCGAGCCACATCAGCCAGATCGTGCCGGCGGTGAGCGTCAGGATGACCATCACGAGATAGAACAGATCGTGACGTTCGAAGACGTTGGCCCGGTTGAGCGCGATCACCATGGTGGTGCCTTGAAGCAGGGCGAGCGCAACGGTCAGCCAGCGCGTCCACAGCCCGACTTTCTTGCGGCCTTCCTCGCCGCCATGCTGCATCAGCTCTTTGACTTCCGGAAAGACGACGGTGAGCAGCTGCATGATGATGCTGGCGTTGATGTATGGCGTGATGCCCATGGCTAATACGGAGAAGCGCTGGAGCGCGCCGCCCGAGAGGAAGCCGAGGAAGTTCAAGAACTGTCCTTGGGCCAGGATCTTCTGCCACGTCGCGATGTCGACGTAGGGGACCTGGACGTGGACCATGATGACGAACAGCGCGAACGCACCGAACACGAAGAATATGCGGTTCCGGATCTCCGGGACCACGAGCGCGTTTGCGAGATTCCTCCAGATCGTCATCGCTTTAGGTTCATTCCTCGAATTTCGAGCCGGCGGCTTCGAGCTTCGCGCGAGCCGGCCCTGAGAAACTGATGTCGCGGAACGTCAAACCCTTCGGCGCATCGCCGACGGACAAGATCTTCACGCCGTCCTTGCGCTTACCGAGCATGCCCGCCGCGTCGAGCGAATCGGGGCTCACCACTTCCTTCGGATCCCAGCCCTCCAGATCGCACAGGTTGATCACGCAGAATTCCGTGCGGAAGATCTTCGTCGACCGCGACTTCTGGGAATAACCGCGCCGATGCGGCAGCCGGCGATGCCACGGCGTCTGGCCGCCTTCGAAATTCGGCCCCTTGCCGCCGCCCGAGCGTGCGGTCTGACCTTTGCCGCCCTTGCCGGACGTCTTGACCATGCCGCTGCCGTGCCCGCGCCCAACGCGCGTGCGCTTCGGCCGCGATCCCGGCGCCGGCTTAAGCTCCGACAGTTTCACTTTCCACTACCCTTCCGAGGATCTCGTCGACGGTTCTGCCGCGCATCTTCGCAACTTCTTCGATCGTGCGCAAGCTCTTCAGTCCGGCGATCGTGGCCATGATCACGTTGATCGGATTGTTCGTGCCGAGCGACTTGGTGAGGATATCGTGTACGCCTGCGAGTTCGAGCACCGCGCGCATCGCGCCGCCCGCTATGACGCCCGTCCCCTTGCTCGCCGGCTTCATGATGACATGTCCTGCGCCGACGTGGATCTCGACCGGATGCGGAATCGTGCGCTCCACCATCGGCACGCTGACCAGGGCTTTGCGCGCCGCTTCCACGCCTTTACGGATCGCTTCGGGCACTTCGCGCGCCTTGCCGATGCCGTAGCCGACTCTACCCTGTCGGTCGCCCACGACCACAAGTGCAGAGAACGAGAACCGTTTGCCGCCCTTGACGACTTTCGCGACGCGGTTGACGCGCACGACCGTCTCTTCAAGACCCGAACCGTCTGTGATGCGAGCCATCCGTTAGAACTCCAGCCCGGCGCCGCGCGCCGCGTCGGCCAGAGCTTTGATCCGGCCGTGATACTTGTAGCCGCCGCGGTCGAAGACGACCGCCACGATGCCCTTTGCCTTCGCGCGCTCGGCGATAGCCGCGCCCACCTTTTCCGCCGCGCCGCAGTTCGCGGACGCTTTGTCTCCGCCCACGCTTTTCTCGCGGGTGGATGCCGACGCCAGCGTGGCGCCGCTGCGATCGTCGATCAGCTGGGCGTAGATGTGGTGGAGGCTGCGGAACACGGAGAGCCGCGGCCGTGATTCGGTGCCGTTCACGCGCTTGCGCACGCGCGCGTGGCGCCGCACGCGCAGGGTGTTGCGACTCGACGAACTCATTATTTCTTCGCTCCCGTCTTGCCGGCTTTGCCGAGTTTGCGGCGCACGCGCTCGCCTTCGAGGCGGATGCCTTTGCCTTTGTACGGCTCGGGTGGCCGGATCGACCGGATCTGCGCCGTGAGCTGACCCACGGCTTGCCGATCGGCGCCGGACACGGTTATCTTGTTCGTGCCGGCGACTGAAATCGTGATCCCCTTGGGCGGTTCCACAACGACCGGGTGCGAGAAACCGAGCTGGAGATTCAAGTTCGAGCCCTGCATCTGCGCGCGATAGCCGACGCCCTGGATCTCGAGCGTCTTCGCATAGCCCTTGGTCACGCCCACAACATTGTTGGCGATGAGCGTGCGCGTCAAGCCGTGGAGCTGGCGATTGCGTTGCAGATCGTCGGGGCGCATGACGGTCACGACGGAACCATCGATGCGCACTTCGATCGGCTCGGCCAAGCGCAGCGTTAGTTCGCCCTTGGGGCCCTTCACCGTCACGACGCGTTCGGTCAGACCGACCGTGACGCCGGCGGGTACGTTGATGGGCGATCGCCCGATTCTGCTCATCGTCTCTTTCCTACCACACGAATGCCATGACTTCGCCGCCGCAGCCGCTGCGCTTGGCCTGCCGCCCGCTCATGACGCCCTTCGACGTCGAGAGGATGACAAGCCCGAGGCCGCCCATGCACTTCGGGATCTCGCCCTTCGGCGAATAGATCCGCAGACCGGGCTTGCTGATGCGCTGCAATCCGTTGATCACACGCTCGCGGTTCTGTCCGTACTTGAGCGTGATGCGGATGACATCGCGCGGCACGCCTGCGACGAGCTCGTAGCTCTTGATGAACCCCTCGGTCTTGAGGAGCTTTGCGATCTCGGCCTTCAGCCGCGACGCGGGTATGTCCACGCGCTCGTGAAACGCGATGTTCGCGTTCTTGATGCGCGCGAGCATGTCCGCGACCGGATCCGTTACCATTGCCATAGCTGCAGTCTGTCTCCGCTCTTACCAGGACGCCTTGGTGACGCCGGGGAGGTTGCCTTTATGCGCTTGTTCTCTGAAGCAGATGCGGCACATCGCGAACTTGCGCAGATAACCGCGCGGCCGGCCGCACTTGAGGCAACGATTATGCTGCCGCACTTTGAATTTCGGCTTGCGCTTGCTCTTCTCGATCAGGCTGGTCTTAGCCATTAGGCCGCGCTCCCTTCCTTGCGAAGCGGCATGCCCATCTCTTCGAGGAAGGCCAACGCTTCTTCGTCGGTGTGCGCCGACGTGACGATGACGATGTCCATGCCGCGCACCGCATCCACCTTGTCGTAGTTGATCTCCGGGAAAACGAGCTGTTCTTTCAGCCCAAGCGCGTAATTGCCGCGTCCGTCGAGTGACGAGCGCGACATGCCGCGAAAATCGCGTATGCGCGGCAGCACGATGTTCACCAGTTTGTCGAAGAACGCGTACATGCGCTCGCCGCGCAGCGTGACCTTCGCGCCGATCTGCATGCCCTCGCGCAGCTTGTAGACGGCGATCGATTTCGTCGCGCGTGTCACGAGCGGTTTCTGCCCTGTGATCGCGGTCAGGTCGGACACCGCGCCGTCGATCGCCTTCGGGTTTGTCACCGCTTCGCCGACGCCCATGTTCACGACGATCTTGCGCAGTTTCGGCAGGCGCATAGGGTTCGTGATACCGAGCCGCTTGGTCAGCGCGGGCACGACGGCTTTCTGGTATCGTTCTCTCAATCGGTTCATCGCGAGTGTCCTACGCCTTCACTGGACGGTCGGCCGGCTCGCCGCAGCGCCGGCACAGCCGCTCGCGCGACTGGCCTTTCACTGCGAAAGCCACCTTAGACGGCTTGTTGCATTTCGGGCAGACGTACATGACTTTGCTGACCGGCATCGGCAGTTCTTTCTCGAGGATGCCGCCCTTCGTGTTCTTGGCCGTCGGCTTGGAATGCCGCTTGACGACGTTGACGCCCTCGACTTCGATCTTGCCGAGGCTGCGCTGCACCAGCTTGATCTTGCCGCGTTTGCCTTTGTCCTTGCCGGCGAGCACGACCACGGTGTCACCCGCGGCCAATCTCATCTTCGCCATCTAGAGAACCTCAGGCGCGAGCGAGACGATCTTCATGAAATCGCGATCGCGAAGCTCGCGGGCGACCGGCCCGAAGATGCGCGTGCCGCGCGGGTTCTTCTGGTCGTTGATGAGCACGGCTGCGTTCTCGTCGAAACGGATGAAGGAGCCATCCGGGCGCCGCAGCTTTTTCGTCTGCCGGACGATGACGGCTTTGACGACATTGCCCTTCTTCACGGCAGCGCCTGGGATCGCGCTTTTCACCGACGCGACGACGATGTCGCCGACGTACGCATACGGATGGCGCGAGCCGCCGGACACGTGGAAGACCATCAGTTCGCGCGCGCCTGAATTGTCGGCCACCTTGAGGCGTGTCTGAGCTTGGATCACTTGGCCTTCTCCACGACTTCGATGAGCCGCCATCTCTTTCGCGCGCTCATTGGACGAGTCTCCATGATGCGCACCATGTCGCCGACCGCCGCATCGCCGTTCTCGTCATGCGCGAGAAAACGCGTCGAACGGTGCTGGATCTTGCCGTATGCCGGGTGCGGCGTGCGCGTCCCCGTCACGACGACGATCGTCTTCTTCATCGAATTTGACGCAACGCGGCCCACTTTGGTGCGCCGCCGCGCGCGTTCATCCGTCTTCGTTTCGTTCATCGCCTACCCCGCAAGTCGCCGTTCGGCAAGGATGGTGTGGACGCGCGCGATGTCGCGGCGCAGCTTCTCCACCATCGTGTGGTTTTCGAGATGACCGGTCACGAGCTGGAAGCGCAGGTTGAACAGCTCTTCCTTCGTGGCCGCGAGTTTCTCCGCGAGCTCGCCGTCGGTCAGCTCCCGCAGACTGCGCAATTCGCTAGACTTCACTTGCGTCACCCGCCCCTTCACGCGTCACGATCTTCGTGCGGATCGGCAGTTTGAAAGCCGCGAGCCGCAGCGCTTGCCGCGCGACCAGCGCATCCACGCCGGACAGCTCGAACATGACGCGGCCCGGCCGCACCACGGCGACCCAGCCCTCCGGCTGACCCTTGCCCGAGCCCTGACGAGTCTCGGCGGGCTTCTTCGTGAACGATTTGTCCGGGAAGATCGTGATCCAGACTTTGCCGCCACGCTTGATGTGGCGCGTCATCGCGATACGCGCCGCTTCGATCTGACGATTGGTGATCCAGCACGGCTCGAGCGACTGCAGGCCATACTCGCCGAAGTGCAGCGTATTGCCGCTCTGCGCTCGGCCCTTCATGCGCCCGCGTTGGACCTTGCGGTGTTTGACCCGTTTCGGCATCAACATGTGCTATGCGCCCTCCGGTTTGGCATCGTCGGGCGTCGCTGTCGCGGCTTCCGCCGCCGCCGGTAATGGTTCAGGCGCCGGCGCCGTCACCACAGGTTCGACCGCCGCCGTTGCAGGTATCGCCGATTCGACCGGAGCCGCGGCGGGCACCGCCGTTTCCGTTGCACCAATCGCGGTCGCGGCGGCTGGCGCGCCTGGCGCAACCGCTGGTCTCATCGGGCGCGCCGGCCGCGGGCGCCGCAAAGGTCTGATGTCGCGGGCGTCGGGCTTCGGCTTTCCATCCGGCAGCACTTCGCCGAGGTAGATCCAAACCTTCACGCCGATGCGTCCGAAGGTCGTGTACGCTTCCGATGTCGCGTAGTCGATGTTCGCGCGCAACGTGTGCAGTGGAACTTTGCCTTCAAACGTGCGCTCGACACGCGCGATCTCCGCGCCGCCCAGACGGCCGCCGCATTGAACTTTTATGCCGCGCGCGCCGGCTTTGGTGGTGCGCTGCAGCGCTTGGCGCATGGCGCGGCGGAACGCGATCCGCTTCTCGAGCTGATCCACGATGTTGTTGGCGACGAGTTTCGCGTCGAGTTCGGGATGCTTGATCTCGACGACGTTGACTTGGACTTGCTTGCCCGCGGCGAGCTTCTCCAGGCGCTTCTTCAATTCGTCGATGCCGGCACCGCGCTTGCCGATGATGATGCCCGGCTTGCCCGTGTGCACGATGATGCGCACGGTGTTGGCTCGCCGCTCGATCTCGACTTTCGCCACCGCCGCCGAGCGCGACATGCCTTCCACGAGACCGCGCATGGCGCGATCCTCGTGCACCCATTTCGCGTATTGCTTGTTCTCGTACCAGCGCGAGTCCCATGTGCGCGTGATGCCGAGCCGGAAGCCGACCGGATGGATCTTCTGGCCCATGCTATTCGGCCTCTCCGTCGGAGACGATGATGGTCACGTGCGACATGCGTTTCTTCTTTATGCCGGCTTGCCCGCGCGCACGCGCCTCGACGCGCTTGAACGACGGGCCGCCGTCAACGGTTGCCTTAGCGATGACGAGGCCTTCCGGCCGCATCGAAAAATTGTTCTCCGCGTTCGCGGCCGCTGCGCGCACAATCTTCTCAATGGCTTTGGCCGCTGCGAGCGGTGTGAACGCGAGCATGGTCAATGCGCGATCGACGCGTTGACCGCGGATCACGTCAACCACGCGGCGCGCCTTGCGGGGCGGTACGCGCAGAAATTTCGCGTGTGCTGATGCCTGCATGTTATTTCACGACCGCCTTGTCGCCGCCGCTGCCGTGGCCGCGGAAGATGCGCGTTGGTGCGAACTCGCCGAGCTTGTGGCCCACCATGTTCTCCTGTACGTAGACCGGTATGTGCTTGCGTCCGTCGTAGACCGCGATCGTGTGTCCGACCATGGCCGGCACCACCGTGGAGGCGCGCGACCACGTCTTGATCACGCGCTTCTCGCGCGTCGAATTCATGCGCTCCACTTTTTCAAGCAAGTGCTCCGCGATGAAAGCGCCTTTTTTGGCAGATCGTGTCATGTTTTACTTGCTCCGCCGCTTGACGATGAACTTGTCGGTGCGCTTGTTGCGCCGCGTCTTCTTGCCCATGGTCATCTCGCCCCAAGGCGTCGTGGGCGGTCTGCCGGCCGTGGATCTCGCCTCGCCGCCGCCGTGCGGGTGGTCAACCGGATTCATCGCGATGCCGCGCACGTGCGGCCTGCGCCCGAGCCAGCGCGTGCGGCCCGCCTTGCCCACCACTTGGTTTTCGTGTTCGATGTTGCCGATCTGGCCGATCGTTGCGCGGCAGACGACCGCGATGCGCCGCACTTCGCCGGACGGCATGCGCACTTGCGCGTACTCGCCTTCCTTTGCCATGAGTTGCGCCGAACCGCCAGCGGTGCGGACGAGCTTGGCGCCCTGCCCGGGCGACAGCTCGAGATTGTGGATCACGGTGCCCACCGGGATGCTTGAAAGCGGCAACGCGTTGCCGGTCTTGATGTCGGCGTTCGGACCGGATTCGAGCACGTCGCCGACCTTGACACCGAGCGGCGCGACGATGTAGCGTTTCTCGCCGTCGCGATAGTGCAGCAGCGCGATGCGCGCCGAACGGTTCGGGTCGTATTCGATCGACGCGACCTTCGCCGGCACGCCGTCCTTCGAACGCTTGAAGTCGATGCGGCGATACATGACCTTGTGCCCGCCGCCGCGATGGCGCACGGTGATGTGACCGACGAAATTTCTGCCGGCGTTTTTCTTGCGCGGTTCCAGCAGCGACTCTTCCGGGCTCTTCTTCGTGATCTCCTCGAACGAGGAGATCGCCATGAAGCGCCGCCCAGGCGACGTCGGTTTGAATTTTTTCACTGCCATCTGCGTTCGATCCGTCTCACCTATGACTCGAAGTAGTTGACGCCGCCGAGTTCGATCTTATCTCCCTCGCGCAGCGTGACGACGGCCTTTTTCCAATCCGGCCGTTGCACCGTGGGCCGCTGGCTGCGCTTGCGCATGTCGCGCTTGCGCTTGCCGTGCACGGTCACCGTGTTGACGCGCAGGACTTTGACCTTGAACAGACCTTCAATGGCCGATTTGATGTGGTGTTTCGTCGCGTCAGTCCGGACGCGGAACGAGTACTGCGATGTGGCCGTCTGGACGACCGACTTCTCGGTGACGACGGGCCGCACGATCACGTGACGTGAATCAGGCACCGCACACCTCCGCCAGGCCGTCGTAGGCGGCCTTTGTCATAACGATCCGTTCGTGGGCGAACAACGCGTGCACCGAGAGCTCGTCGTGCCCCGTCACGGTGACGTGATGGATATTGCGCGCCGCCAATTCGATGGCTGCGGCGCCCGCGTCCGTGCCTTTATGCAGCACGAAAAGCGTGCATTTCCGCACGCCCTGGCCGAACAACAGCGCGACCATCTCCTTGGTCTTGACCGGAGCGAATCCGGTCACGTCGATGATCGAGAGCCCATTCTCCGCGCAGCGCTGCGCGATGCCTTGCGCGAGCGCGATGCGCCGTTGCTTCTTGTTCATGTCGATGACGTACGAGCGCGGATGCGGCCCGAACACGACGCCCCCCTTACGCCATTGCGGCGAGCGGATGCTGCCCTGGCGCGCGCGGCCGGTGCCCTTCTGACGCCACGGCTTACGCCCGCCCCCGCGAACGTCGTCTCTGGTTTTCGTGTCGGCCGTGCCCGCGCGCCGATTGCTCAGGTGGCGCAGCACGGACTGATGGAGCAGCGCGGTGTTCGGCACGACCGCAAACGCAGCTGCCGGCGCCACCGTGCCGACCTTCTTGCCGCTCGCGTCCAACACGTCGATGTCCACGTTATCCGCCATGGCTTCGATCCTTCACGGACGCGCGCACGATCACGACGCCGTTGCGCCCGCCGGGCACGGAACCTTTGACGAGCAGCAAGTTGTGCGCTTCATCGGCCTGCACCACTTCGACGTTGAGCGCGGTGACGCGGTCGTTGCCGAACTGTCCAGGCCGGTGCGCGCCCTTGACCGTCTTCGCGGCGTTCGTGTCGCCGGCCGAACCGGGCTGACGGTGGATCATCGAGCCATGGCTCGCGCCGCCGCCGCTGCCGTTCCAGCGTTTGATGATGCCGGTGAATCCTTTGCCCTTGCTCGTGCCGATGACGTCGACGCGATCGCCCGGCGCGAACCCAGCGACGGTCACGGCATCGCCGGCCGCGGCCTCGCCTAGGCCCGTGCGGAATTCGCGCAGCACGGTCTTCGGCGCGAGCTTCAGCTTCTCGAAACGTCCCCGCATCGGTTTCGTGAGCTGCTTGATCTTCGCGTCTTCGAATCCGAGGACCACGGCTTCGTAGCCGTGTTTGTCCTTGATCTTGCGCTCCACCACCGTGTTCGCGGTCGCGGAGATCACGGTGACCGGCACGTACGTGCCGTCCGGTGCGAAGACGTTCGTCATTCCTACTTTGCGACCGATGATGTTCTTCATGATGTGGTCAGGCCTTCAGCTCGATGTCGACGCCCGCTGGAAGATCGAGGTGCATCAGCGCGTCCATCGTCTTCGCGGTAGCTTGCAGTATGTCGATGAGGCGCTTGTGCGTCCGGATCTCGAAGTGCTCGCGACTCTTCTTGTCCACGTGCGGCGAGCGGTTGACGCACGCG
>JABCYQ010000045.1 GCA_013290125.1 Vulcanimicrobiota bacterium | reverse complement strand
TTCTTCGAACGATTCTTGAACCCCGAGCGGATCTCGATGCCCGACATCGACACGGATTTCTGTTTCGAGCGGCGCGGCGAAGTCATCAAATATGTCACCGAGAAATACGGCACGGACCGCGTGGCACAGATCGTCACGTTCGGAACAATGGCGGCTCGCGCGGCGGTTCGAGACGTCGGCCGCGTCATGGGCGTGCCGCTCGCCGATGTCGACCGCATCGCGAAGCTCATCCCGAACGTGCCGGCCAATCCGGTGAGCATCCAGCAGGCGATCGACCAGGTTCCCGAACTGAGCGCGATCTACCAGCGCGACGCGCAAGCACGCGGACTGCTCGATACGGCGATGCGGGTGGAAGGCCTCGCGCGACACGCTTCGACGCACGCCGCGGGTGTTGTCATCGCACCGGGCCCCGTGACCGACTACGCGCCGCTCGTGAAGTTGGGCGACGACGATGTCAACACGCAGTACTCCATGGAATGGGTCGAAAAAGTTGGCCTGCTCAAAATGGATTTCCTCGGGCTGCGCACGCTGACCGTGATGGAGTCCGCCGCGCAAGAGATCCGGCGGACCGCCGATCCTGAGTTCGCCCTCGACGGCATTCCGCTCGACGACGAGAAGACGTACGCATTGCTTTCTGCCGGTCAGACAAGCGGCGTCTTCCAGCTGGAAAGCGCCGGCATGCGTCGTTACATCGCCGAGCTCAAGCCCAACCGCATCGAAGACGTCATCGCGATGGTGGCGCTGTATCGTCCTGGTCCGATGAACTGGATCGGCGACTTCATCGCAGGCAAGCATGGCCGGCGCAAGATCGCATACTTGCATCCGAAGCTGGAGCCGATCCTCACGGAGACATACGCGGTCGCCGTCTATCAGGAACAGATCATGCAGATCTGTCGCGACCTCGCCGGCTACACGGGCGGCGAAGCCGATCAGATGCGCAAGGTCATCGGCAAGAAGATCAAAGAGCAGATCCCAAAAGAGCGGGCCAAATTCGTCGACGGGTGCGTGGCGCACGGCATCGAGGCGCCGCTTGCGGAGCGCATCTGGCTCTTCATCGAGCCGTTCGCCGGCTACGGTTTCCCCAAAGCGCATTCGGTCTGCTATGGATTGCTCGCGTACCGCACGGCCTGGCTCAAGGCGAATCACCCGCTCGCATTCATGGCGGCGTTGCTGACCTCGGTCAAAGGCAACACCGACAAACTCGTCGAGTATCTTGCAGAATGCGCTCGATCCGGGCTGCGCATCCTGCCGCCCGACGTGAACGAGAGCGGCACCGACTTCACGGTCGTGAGCGGCGCGATCCGCTTCGGGCTTGCCGCCGTCCGAAACGTCGGGGGCGCGGCGATCGCCGAGCTGCTGCAGCGGCGCTCCGACGGACCGCTCACCTCGCTCGCCGATCTCTGCACGCGCGTCGATTGCCGCATCGTCAACCGCCGCGTTTTAGAAGGGCTCGTAAAAGCCGGCGCGCTCGACGGCCTTCCCGGGAACCGCGCGCAAAAGCTCGCCGCATTGGACGCCGCACTCGACTACGGTCAGAAACTCGCGCAGGAGCGCGATCTTGGACAGACGTCGCTGTTCGCGTCCGCGGGCGGCGGTCTGCCGCCGCCGCCGCTCCCGGCCATGCCCGACGTTCCGATGCAACTGCGCCTTGCACAAGAAAAGGAAGCGATCGGTCTTTACCTCTCGGGTCACCCGCTCGCGGACAAGGCCGCACAGCTTGCGACGCGTGCGACGTGCACGATCCGCGAAGTGCGGGATCTGCTTGAAGACGAACTTGTGAGCGTCGGCGGTGTCGTGACGTCGGCACGCCGGGTCGTGACCAAGGCGGGCGGACAGATGCTGGTGGCGGTGCTCGAAGATCAGACGGGCACGATCGAGGCGGTCGTCTTTCCGAAATGGTACGCGCAGCTCTCGCCGCTGTTCGCCGACGAAGCGATAATCGTCGTGAAGGCGCGGGTGAAGGAGCGTCGTCCGACAGGTCCGGGTCGGCCAGCCGGGATTCTGCAAGATGCGGCGGATCCTGATGCGGCAGTCGATGAACGCAAAGATCTGTCGTTGCAAGTGGTGGAGGCGTGGCCGCTTGCGAGCGCTCCGGCCGTCGCACGTGAGAGGTCCGTTCGGCGCGACGACGTGCCGCGTCAAGCCGCGGTTGTGGCGGAACCGATCGAGCCACCGGTTGTCTCGCCAATCGCGATGCTCAACGTGCGTCTGAACGGCACACCCGAAGACGCGCAAAGATTGGGGCGGCTTCGCGACATCGTGACCGCCGCGCACGCAGGCGACGGCAAAATAGTTCTTCACGCCGGAGCGCGCGGCGACACGCGATCGCTGAAGACCTCAGTCGTCATAACGGGCGCGCTGCGCGACGAGCTTGCTGCTGTCTTCGGATTGGACAACGTCTGGGAAGCGGACTCGTAATTGAAGATCCGGTTGATCGCAGTCGATCTTGACGGAACGCTCGTCGGCGATGACCTCGCGATCTCGCCCGGCGATCGAGCGGCGATCAGCCGAGCGACCAGCGCCGGGATAAATGTATGTCTCGCCACGGGCCGGCTCTTCAGCGCATCGCGCCGCTTCGCTGACGATCTCGGACTTGGAGGGCCGCTTGCTTGCCTCCAAGGCGCGGCGATCTATGATGTGCGAACGGGCCGTCTCATGCGGTCGTGGCCGCTCGCTCTGGGGACTGCACTTCGGGCGTACGACTTCATGAAGGATGGCGGATACAACGTCCAACTCTATTTCGGCGACGCGCTCTTCGTCGACCACGTCGACGAGCGCACCGATGAATATCTGCGTCGATCGCGCGTCGAAGCAACCCGAGTACCGGATCTTCGAACGCTGCTCTCCGACGCGGGAAGCGCCCCAGGCACGCTGCTCAAGGTATTGGGCATCGGCTCCGCGCCGGACGTCGAACGCGACGTCCCACGGTTATCAAGTGTTCTCGGCGCGGACGAAGCAAACGTGATGAAGAGCCAGCCGACCTACCTCGAAGTCACCGATCCCAGCGCGGACAAGGGAAGCGCCCTGCGTTTCATGGCGGCGAGCCTGGAGATTTCTCTCGATGAGACGGCGGCGATCGGCGACTCGGACAACGACGCGCCGATGTTGCAGATCGCAGGCGCTTCGTTCGCGGTGGCGGGCGCGACCGCGGTCGCACGCCGGGCTGCTCGGATGATGGTAGGCGTTCAAGGTGTCGGGGTGGCAGAAGCGATCGACGCGCTATGCGATGCGGATGCCTGTGGCATCCCGTAAGAAGTCCGCCGCTCGGCGGCCGCGGACGCGAGCGCTTCTAGCGCGCATACTGGGCCCGATCGCCGTCGTGGTCATACTCATGGGCGTAGGTTATGCGGCCGTGCGCGCTTCGCAAGATCCAAGGCTGGCGCTCGTCGCAGTACAGGTCACAGGCTGCGACAGGTCGGCGCCGGCCGACGTGATATCGGCCGCGGCTTTTTCCGCTGGTCAGAACGTCTGGCTGCTCGACGTCGACGGTGCGACGGCCCGCATCAAAGCGCTTCCCTGGGTCGGTACGACCGCGATACGGCGCAACTGGCCGAACCACGTCACGATCGATGTCGTGGAGCGGGTACCCGTGGCGCGACTGACGCTGCCGCCCGGCGGCGGCGGCGAAGAACCGACCGCGGGAGAAGCTTTGCTCGACGAACGGCTGCGGGTGCTTGCGCTCGGGCCACCGGACCCGCGCGATCTGCACCTGCCGACGCTCACCGTCAGCGGGGTCGGTTTCGGCGCGGTTCGGCTCGGCGCTGAGCTCGGAGCTACACCGGTCGCGCCCGCGCTTCGCGCACTGCAAGCCCTGCAGACCGGCGGATTGCCGGTGGTCAGCGTGCAGATGGATGACGTGACCGGGATAGCGGCGCAAAGCGCGAGCGGAATCCATGTCTTGTTCGGCACGCCGGACGATCTGCCGCGCAAGATCGCTTTGTTCTTATCCATTGAGAAGAAGATCGACAGGCCGCAAGACGTGCGCTACGTCGACGTCCGAAGTCTGCGCGCGCCGACGGTGCTTTTCAAATGAAGTTCGCAAAGAGGGAAGTCCCGCCGCACTTTGAAATGCAATTCGCGGATGATACGGCGACCTCACATGGTCGCTCGTTGCGTTCTTGCCGGGAATCTATCCACAGGCTGTGGACAGTTTTAGAGGTCGTCATTGGCTCGTAGCGACGTGGTTGCCGGATTGGATATCGGCACGACGAAGACCGCCGCGGTGATCGCAAGCGTCGGGCGCGACGGCGCGATGGATATCATCGGCTTCGGCGTCGCACCGTCGCTCGGCTTGCGCAAAGGCGTCGTGACCGACCTCGAAGAGACGGTGAAGTCGATCGAGGCGGCCACCGAGGGCGCCGAGCGCATGGCTGGTACGCACATCGAATCGGCGTATGTAGGCATCACGGGTGAACACGTCCGCTCGCAGAACGCGCACGGCATCGTCGCGGTCGGAAGCGACGAGCGCGAGGTCGCAGCAGGCGACGTGAAGCGCGTCGTAGATGCCAGCACGATCATCACGCTGCCGGCCGAGCGCCAGATCATCCACACACTTCCGCGCGAGTACTCCGTGGACGGCCAGAACGGGATCACTGATCCGGTCGGCATGTCCGGATCGCGCCTCGAAGTCGATACGCACGTCGTCACCGCGGGGACATCGTTCGTCGCGAACGTCTTGAAGTGCGTGCACCGGGCTGGTATCGAGCCGACAGCGATCGTGTTCGAACCGCTCGCGGCGGGCGCAGCGGTTTTGTTGCCTGAAGAGAGGAATGCGGGCGTCGTGCTGCTGGATATCGGCGGCGGAACGACCGATGTCGCGGTCTACTGGGGCGGCGGTGTCTATCACACGTGGACTGTGCCGGTCGGCGGCAATATCGTCACGAACGACATAGCCCTTGGTCTCAAGACGAGCTTTCAAGAGGCAGAGAATATCAAGCACGCGTACGGCACAGCAAATCTTGCGTTGGATCTCGGCGATGAGACATTTGAAGTCAAAGCGCTTTCCGGGCGTACGTCGCGGGCGGCGTCGAAATCGTTCCTGCGCCAGATCATCGTCGCGCGGATGACCGAGATATTCAAGCTCGTGCGCGCCAATCTCGCGCAGAACTGCCCCGCGGAAGTCATGCTGGCCGAACTCGTGCTGACTGGCGGCGGCGGCGAATTGGCCGGGCTCGATTCGCTCGCTGCGGACTTTTTCGATTTGCCGGCGCGGATCGGTGTGCCGATGCATGTCGGCGGACTCACGGAGACGATCAAACATCCTGCATATGCGACCGCGGTCGGACTCGTCCTTTTCGGAGCTCGATCGGATTCGGGAGCTGTGCCTTCGCGCTCGGGCGGTCACGGCATCGGCGGGCGCGTGGCGAAATGGTGGCGAGAACATTTGAGCTGAGCGCGGCCTACGTCGCGCCGGCCAAGACAAGTATCAGACCGGCCTCGTCCGGCAGAAGGAGAGTCTCATGACAGAACAGCGTCGCTACGTGCCCGAACATATGGCGAACATCAAAGTGATCGGCGTCGGGGGCGGCGGTTGCAACGCCATAAACCGAATGGTTGACGCAGGCATCAACGGCGCTGAGTTCTTCGCCGTCAACTGCGACATTCAAGCGCTGAAAAATTCGCGCACGGAGAATCGCGTTCAGATCGGGCAGAACCTGACGCGCGGACTCGGCGCCGGCGCGGATCCGGAGATCGGACGTCAAGCGGCGGAAGAATCCAAAGAAGACTTGGCGATGCTCGTCGAGGGTACCGACCTCGTGTTCATCACCGCAGGCATGGGCGGCGGCACCGGCACGGGTGCCGCGCCTATCGTTGCGGAGCTCGCGCGCGCGGCCGGAGCGTTGACCGTCGGCGTCGTGACCAAGCCGTTCGGCTTCGAATTGCGCAAGCGCGCCCAAATCGCCGAGCGCGGCATAGCCGAACTCGAGCAGAAAGTCGACACGCTCATCGTCATCCCGAACGATCGACTGCTCTCCATCATCGAGAAGCGCACGCCGCTCATCGAGGCGTTCCGCTCCGCCGACGACGTGTTGCGGCAGGGCATCCAAGGCATCACCGACCTCATCACCAATCCGGGGTTGATCAATCTCGACTTCGCCGACGTGCGGCGCGTCATGACCGACGCGGGTTCTGCCCTCATGGGGATCGGGATCGGCACGGGCGAGCGGCGCGCGGCAGATGCCGCACAGAAAGCCGTCTCGAGCCCGCTGCTCGAGGCCACGATCGATGGCGCGCGCGGCGTGATCTTCAACATTTACGGCGGTCCGGATCTGTCGATGTACGAAGTCAACGAAGCGGCCGATGCGATCGCGAAGTCCGTGGATCCGGATGCCGAGGTCATCTTCGGCGCTACGATCGACGAGAAGTTAGGGAACGAAGTTCGCGTCACTGTGCTTGCCACCGGCTTCGGCTCGCGAGCGCGCGAACGTCAGCGGGTGCTGGGCGTCGGCGACATGGAGAAGGTCAAGCCGATCAACATGGACGAGATCGAAGTCCCGGCGTTCCTGCGCTACAACAAGTAGATTTTTGATTCTAACGCGACTGAAGGGGCCGACTTTATGTCGGCCCACTTTCTTATATGCTCCACTCCGCGAGAACGTATCTGCACTGCGCCGTCTTGGCGCGCGCAAGATCGTCTGCGATGATCACACCGATTGCCGGATGTATCGGCAGCGTCCGCAATGCGGCGATCGGGTGCCACTCGCAGCGCGCGACGCGCGAATCCGACGAATCCCCGATCGCTCCGTCTATGCGCACGCCGAAGACGAGCTGAATGAGATGGCGTGACCGGTCGGGCGCGAGCACTTCGACGACGTAGCGCAAATCGCCGATGACGCCGTCAACCGACGCCTCTTCGCGCAGCTCGCGTGCGAGTGCGTCATGCGCGGTCTCATCGTCATCGAGTCCACCGCCCGGAAGCAAGTAACTCGTCAGACCGTCTTTGATGTGACGCGCGAGAAGTATTTCTTCGCCGCGAACCGCAAGCGCAGCGACTCGGATCCGGGTCATGCAGCGATCACTTTTCGGTCGGCGCGCTCCTCTTGAGGAGGTTTTTGAGTCCGTGATTCCAATTGAACGGAGGACTTGATGACTTCGCGTCATCGGCATCGTGGCCTTTGCCCATGAGCCGGCGACGTAAGGAGGATAGTGGATGAAGTCCATCTGCCAAGATCATGTCGACCTGAAAGTGCCGGTCGAGCGGGCATATGAATTTGTGAGCGACACAGCGCGCTGGCCGATGTGGCTCGCCTTCGTGGTGAACGTACATCCGCTCGATGAAGAGCCGCTGCACCTCGGTTCGGAACTGCGGATATGCATGGCTGCCGGCAAGCGGCGCCGCCAAGAGATCTTCGAAGTGACGCGTCACGTGGGGAACGCATTCTTGTCGCTCGAGAGCGATCTCTCCGCAGCCCGCAGAATCGACTTCCGTTTCGAACAGCGCGGGTCGATGTCGCGCCTGTCGCTTGCGGTCGGCTATCCGGTCTTCGGCGGAATCCTCCCGGAGATTTGGGATGCGCTTTTCATTCGGCCGATGGTCCGTCGCGCGGTGCGAGAATCTTTGATTCACGTGCGCGGGGCGCTCGACGACGCGGCAGACACCACCCACGTTCAGACGGGCGCGGCACGCGATATCGAATCGTCGGACGCCGACGACCGTAGAGTTTCAGTCGTCGCAGAATCCGCTCAGGTGGCGTAGCACCCCGCGGATGCCCGTTTACGAATACCGCTGCAAGTCGTGCGGTACCACCCACGAGATCGAGCACGGATACAACGATGAGCGGCCGACCAAGTGCCCGTCATGCGGCGGCGAACTAGTGCGCGTGTTCCATCCTATCGGCGTCGTGTTCAAGGGCAGCGGTTTCCACAAGACCGACTACGCGAAGAGCGGTCTCAAGCCATCGCCTGCATCGGACGGCAGCGCCAAGTCCGGGGAATCCAAAGGCGGAGAGACATCTGCGCCCTCCACGTCGAGCGATTCCGGCGGCGGCTCCTCATCGGGGTCGGATTCAAAGCCGGCGCCGGCCTCCACGTCCGATTCTAAAGGGGCATCATCGCCGAAGAGCGACAAATGATCGCGTTCTTCTGGGCCGCCTCGATCGTCAGCGTTTTGCTGGTGGCAACCGGAACGATCGTTTGCGCGAGAAAGCTGCGCGCATTCGTCGCCTTAGGCGATCGGTTCGGCAGCCATCCGTTCTTCGTGACGATGCAGACAGCAGAGGCCTCTGGCGCTCGTATCGGGCACGCCGCGCAGACTTTGACGGACGCGTCGCGGAAACTCGGCGATGGGTTCCGCGCGATCGGCGAAGCTCTGGGCGCGGTCGCGGAGTTTGCAACATTCGTGAATGTTATTGCGAAGAGCGTCGAAGAGCTGTTGGAATTGTTCGTCCCTACCCTGCGCGGCGGCCCCTCGACGCCACAAATCTGAAGGGGCGGACTTTATGTCCGCCCACGTTGCGTTTGCCTGGGCCGACATAAAGTCGGCCCCTTCCGCGAGATTTCGTCGAAATGATCGCGCCTTCAGTTGAGCGGGCAGCCGAACGCCGCCGACCACGTCGCGGCGAAATCCGGAAACGAGGTCGCGATACAATCGGCATCGTCGATCTCGATCGGCGAGCCCAATGTTGTAGCAAGTGTTGCAGCAGTAAGTCCGATGCGATGATCTCCCAGCGTGGTGACTCGGGCCGGCGCACGCAAGGAACGACCTTCGTGTACGATCAGACCGTCTTCGAGGTCGTCGACGCGGCCGCCAAATGCACGCAAGAGTCCGGCTGTTGCGGCGATTCGATCCGACTCCTTGACGCGCAGTTCTCTCGCACCGCGCACCTCAAAGCCAACACCCCCAAGCGCAGCGAGAGCGCAGAGCGCTGGTATCTCGTCGATGGAATTGGCAACGTCGGCGGCGCCGATGTGGGCCGAGCGCAGCGCGGTGCCGCCGTTGACGAAAAGCCGGGCGCGCGGCTCGTTCGATATATCGACCTCGTCGCGAGCGGCGATCTGGACACCCATTCGCCGCATAACGTCGAGCGCGGCGATGCGCGTGGGGTTGACGCCGACGTCTACTAATCCGGCGCCAGAATGCACCGACATCGCGACGACGATCATAAAATAGACGGCGGCGGAAAAATCGCCCGGTATAACAAGATTTTCGATCGCCGTCAGTTCGCCGGGCTCGATACGCACAGCATCGTGGGCGGATTCGATTCGTCCACCCATCGCCGCAAGCATGCGCTCCGTGTGGTCGCGCGATGCGTGCGGACTGCGCACGGTCGTCGCGCCTTCCGCGCGAAGGCCGGCCAACAACAGAGCGGATTTGACTTGCGCGGAGGCGACCGGCAAAAGATAGTCGATCCCGCGCAGACCCGCATCGCCGCGCGTGATCCGGATGGGCGGTGTTCCGCTTGAAGTTTCGATCGCGGCGCCCATAGAGCCGAGCGGTTTTGCGACCCGGTCCATCGGGCGGCGGCGAAGGCTCGCATCGCCATCGAGCGTGCATGTCGTTCGGCCCGCGAGCAGCCCCATGAGCAGACGCATGGTCGTTCCGGAATTGCCGCAGTCGACTACCCCGGTCTCGCGCGCGAGCGATCCGCCGGTGACGCGAACCGTTTCTACGCTGTCTTCGATGGCGACGCCGAGCGAACGCACCGCGCCGATCGTGGCCGCAACATCCTCTCCGCGATTGAGACCGCGAATCGTAGTCGTGCCGCGTGCGGTCGCCGCGAGCATCACGGCGCGATGCGAGATCGATTTGTCACCGGGCACGCGAATGCTCTCGCCGAACGCGGTCGGTGCGCCCAATCGCAGAACGCTCATCGCGAATCTCGATGCGCGCCGAGCACGTACGCCACCTTTACGACGTCAGCCGACTATAGTCGCACCACGAGAATCCAACGGGCCGCACGCACAGAAAACGCCGGGACAGGAGAACGACTTGTCGGACCGCAACGCCAACGCAGACGGAAGGGCCGACATAAAGTCGGCCCCTTCAAGTCGGCCCCTTCAAGTCGGCCCCTTCAAGTCGGCCCCTTCAACGGGAACCAAGAGGATTCGCAGCATCACGTGAGCCGATCGTTAGTCGGACTGAGGCGCGTCAGTCTCGTCTCCGCCATCATGGCTTTCGCCCTTGTGGTCTGGGGTGCGGTCGTGCGCGTGAACGGGGCCGGAATGACGTGCCCCGATTGGCCGCGCTGCCAAGGGCGCTGGCTGCCGGCACTCGACAATCCCACGTTTTACGAATGGTCGCACAGGTTGGGGGCGCTTGCGGTCACGGCGATAATCCTCGCGACATTTGTCATGGCGTTGGCGGCACGCAAGGAAGCGCGCGCAGCATTTGCCGTCTCGTGCGCCAGCCTCGGGTTGATCGTCGCGCAGATCGCAGCCGGTGCGCTGACGATTGTCCTGCGCAACAACCCACCGAGCGTCGCCATCCATCTCGTGCTGGGCTTCCTGACGTTTATAAGCCTTCTCGTCGTGGCGGTCATATCGTCGCTGACGCCGCCTGTCCCTGGCGAACACGGCGCGCGTGACGGCGCACCAGCGGGCTTTGCAACCCTCGCTCTTCTCAGCACACTGTTGGCGTTCGCCGCCATTTTCGCGGCGGGGCTCATGAGCGCTGCGAATGACGGACTCGCTTGCGTCGGGTTTCCGATGTGCAACGGGTGGGCCGGCGCCGCGTCCGATGCGCAGATGGTGCATATGGATCATCGCTTCGCGGCCTACGCGACAGCGATAATGGTGGTCGTGACGTTCGTCGTCGCCCACACGAGCGACTGGGCGCGGCGCGAGATCAAGACGCTCTCTTCTATCGCCTTTGTGCTCGTCATCGTCCAAGCCGCGCTCGGAGTCGCGGCCGTCGCATCGCGGCTCAATCCGCTCGTGCGTGTAACGCACGAGGCTAACGGTGCCCTGCTAGCCGGCTCGCTCGTGCTCCTGACGCTCAGCGCCTTCCGGAAGCCGGTGCCGGCATGAGCACGATCCGCGACTATCTCGGACTCACCAAGCCGAATGTGATGTCGCTGCTCCTCTTCACGACGTTCACCGCCATGATGATGGCCGTCGGCGGTTGGCCGACGATCGGGCTTGCTCTGTGGACGATGCTCGGCGGCGCGCTCGCGTCCGCGTCGTCCGCGGCGATCAACATGTATTTCGATCGCGACATCGACGCCGTGATGAAAAGGACCATGAAAAGGCCGATTCCAAGCGGCCGGGTCGCACCGCGAAATGCGCTCGCATTCGGGATCATCCTCGGGATATGCGCGTTCGCAGAACTGAGCCTGACCGTCAACGTGCTTGCGGCCGCGCTATCGGCGATCGGGATACTCTACTATGTCTTCATCTATACCATGTGGCTCAAGCGCGCGACACCGAACAACATCGTGATCGGTGGGGCGGCCGGCGCGATTCCGCCGCTCGTCGGCTGGGCCGCAGTGACAAATCATCTTGGCCTCACGGCGCTGCTCCTGTTCCTAATCGTGTTCATATGGACGCCGCCGCATTTTTGGGCGCTCGCGCTGATGAAGAAGGACGAGTATGCCCGCGTCGGGATCCCGATGCTGCCGTCGGTGCGCGGTGAGGCGGAGACAAAAAAACAGATCCTCATATATACGGTCGCATTAATAGCCCTTACGCTGCTACTGGTCCCGATGCATGTCATGGGACTGCTATACCTGGCGTGCGCCATTGTGCTGGACGCGATCTTTTTCGGCTTCGCCATCTGGGTCGCTAGGACGGGGTCGCGGCAGAGCGAGGGCCTCATGTACCGGTACTCGATGCTCTACCTCGCGCTGCTTTTCGTCGCAATGGCGGCAGACCGGTTCGGCCACGGGCCAGGCATTTAGATGACCGACGCCGCCCGCCTCGCGGCGCAGGCGCGCGCTTCGCTCATGCGGCCTCTGCTCTTCGGCGTCTTCGCGCGAGCATTGCCGCTGACCATGCTCGGTCCGCTCCTTCCCGGCATCGCCGCGTCTCTCGGTGCGACGCTCGCGCAAGTGGGGTGGATCGTCGCAACGTACGCAACGGGGTCGCTGATCGCCCAGCCGATAATGGGGCGCCTTGCGGACGAGCGCGGCCAAAAGCAGATATTCTTCGCTTGTATCGCGCTTTTTGGCGCAGGCTCTCTTGCGAGCGCGCTAGCCACTTCGCTCCCGCTGCTCATCGTCGGGCGCGTCGTACAGGCGCTCGGCGCCGGCGGGATTCAGCCGGTCGCGACGGCGATCATCGCAAACCGGCTCGAGCCGCAGCATCAGGGCGGGGCGATTGGCGCGCTCTACGGCGCATTCGGCCTCGGCACGATGGCCGGTGCGCTCTGCGGCGGCGCGCTCGTCGCTGGGGCGATCGTGTTCGTGCCTCGGACGACGGGTTGGATCGCCGCCGATTTGACCGCCTTCCCATGGCATCTCGTGTTTTGGCTGAACGTGATTCTCTCGGTCGCCGCCGCCGCGTTAGCGCGTTCGCTGCCGAGCGATCGATCTCGTACAGATCGCAAATCACTTGGCTATGATCCGCTCGGCGTTCTGCTCATCGCCGCGGTCGCCGCCGCACTGATGGTGGCCGCCACCAACCCGGACGGAATCGCG
>JABCYQ010000044.1 GCA_013290125.1 Vulcanimicrobiota bacterium | reverse complement strand
ACAACCACGAGCGACGCCGAGAAGACGCACTTCGAGCACCACTACTCTATCACGAGCATCACCGGCCCTAACGTGACGATTTCCGTCGATGGCACGATGACGGGCGTCGGTATGGGCATGTTCCCGACGACCGAAAAGGATACGATCGTCTATCGACCGGCGCGGCTCGTGCCGATCTCCGGCGACATGACGACGAGAGTCAGAAGTTCGAACGGAACGGCGGACCAGACGGTCACGCATAACTTCCATTTCGAACGCGTCAGCGACACGAAGGATCCGTAAGTGTTAGGCGCAAGGAGGTTCGGCATGTTTCGCAATCAGGGTAGTAGGGCAAGCATCGCTTGCCCCTTTGCCGCCATCGTCACAGCGCTGGCGATATCCAGCGCCGCCGCGTCCGCGTCGCCGCCGCCGGCGGGCGGAAGCCAGATCACGCCGGTCACGCCGCTCCGCGAAGTCGTCTATAAAGTCTCCTTTACGCGCCGGTTAGAGGTAGCGAGCGAAACCTTCGGTGGGCAGGTCCAAAATGTCCAGCTGACGGCAGCGGCGCAAGCGCCAGCATTCAACGAGTCCAAGGACGCCTCAACCGACAGCGGAACAGTGACGGTTGATATCATGGAGGTCGGCGATCTCGCGCTCGGGATTCGCGTGGCCGAGCGTTGGACCGGTTCAACCCCCTCGGGCACGTATCTCGGCAACGTCGCATCCGACGGGTCGTTGAACTTCAACGACGGCGGCCAGATGAACGAATGCACGCGCGCCATCTTGGAGTACTTCGGCACCGAAGTGATGGCCGGCCAGCCTGCGAACACGGGCGTGGCTTGGTCGCGCACGGCGAAAGGTCAAGGCGCCGACGTCACGACGACGTATTCGGTCGGCGACATAGTCGGTGCGATCGCAAACATCCATGAGGAGAGCACGGTATCGAGCAAGAGCGTCGCGGCGATCGACACGCGCGTGACCACAGATGTGCAGTACAAGCCAGCGGTGCTTGCGCCGGTGTCGGGTAAGATCATTCTGCACGCGCGGCAATCGGGTACATCTTCGGTGACGAACGTGACCACTGTCGCAAATTTCGAGCGTGTCTCCGACACGCGCGACTCTTCTCCGTGAACGGTCGCTTAGCGCCTTCAATGCTCCGCGCCGCCGCGTCTGCTGCGGCGCTCGTATGCTCAGCCGCCGTGATCGGACAGCCTGTCGCTGCAGCGCCCGCGTCGGCCAACCGGATCGCGCCGCTTCGCGAGGTCGTGTTCAACGTCTCATACGAGCGCCGCGTCGGCGCGTCGGTGACGCCGGTCAGCCGCGATCACGGCACGGTGACGGTCGACGTGATGGCCGTGCGCAACAACGCGCTTGGGTTGAAGATCGCGGAGCGTTGGACTCGCAATCCAACGGCGATGGTCGCGCTCGGTACTGTCGAACCGAACGGGCAACTCGACTTTGCTCCGGGCGCGCTCAGCGATACCACTATCCAACTTCTGCCGTTCTTCGCGCCGTTATTCGCCCCGCAAGAACTCGGAGCCGTCGGCGTCGCGTGGAACGTCACCGAACGAAGGCCGCCGCTTGACGCGCACACGCGATACTCCGTCACGAACATCCAGGGCACCGCGGTCACGATCAAGATCGCGCAGACGATCTCGATCTCGGATGCGACTCACGCGCACATCTCGGCAGGCGGCTCGGTGGTCTACGAGCCGCGTCTGCTCGTGCCGCTCTCCGGCGATATCTCGCGCAAATTGACGGCGAACTTGGGCTCAGCGAACAAGACGATCGCGCTGCAGCTGCACTTCGCCCGCGCGTCCGACACCCGCGAACCGTAGGCTCACTGGGATTCCCTGAAGGGCCGACTTTATGTCGGCCCTCATTGTCTTGCGGCGACATCACCGTCGATGTCGAAAGCCGGGGCGTCTGAGGCGGCGAGAGCCGCCGAAGCCGAGCGGCGGAATTTGGTCATCCCGATGATCCGCCGCGTCCCCGGCGCAGACATCGCACGAGGGATGCCGCGGCTACGAGATGTGGGCCGACATAAAGTCGGCCCCTTCAGGACGCGCCCCTTTAGGCGATCGCTTTGGCGAGAAGCGTCAGCGACCTGTCGTACCGGTAAACAACGCCCATATGCCCGTCATCGTACTCTTCGTGCACGTACGGCACGCCGATCGCATCGAGTCGATCGCAGACGATGCGCGTACCCAAGTGAAGGTTCCATTCGTCCTTGAGCCCGGCGTCGAAAAAAATCGCCTTCATCGAGCGCAGCGCCTCAGAATGCCGAGGCACCATCCTCACCGGATCGCATTCGAGCCAGCGCGCCCAGACGTCCGGCCGCATCTCGCCGGTCCGCTCGTCGAAGGGCAGGTCGAAGCCGTTGGGCGATGCGGAGTTCGGCGAATAGCACGCGGCCATCGCAAGCAGCATGAGCGTCATCGTCGCGTCGTGCGTCTTTTTCGGCAGCGCGTCAAACGCGGCGAGAAAGCCCGCCACACCGCCGTGCTTTTCCAGCTGCATGAAGAACTTCGGAAAATCGGGGATGAAGCAGTACTCCCAGTAGCAGTCGCCCGAATGCGATCCAAACGCGCCGAAAACCTCGGGGTGACGCATCGATAGACGCATCGCGCCGTAACCGCCGCTTGATTTACCGGTCACCGCGCGGTGATCGCGACCACGCAGCGTTCGCAGTTGTTCATCGACGAAACCGACGAGTTCGTTGACGATGTAGTCCTCGTAGTTCCCGACCGCAGGCGAGTTCAAGTACTGGCTTCCGCCGAGCCGTGTGAAGCAGTTCGGCATGACGACGATCGAAGGCGGCATGGCACCGCTTGCGATCAACCGGTCGAGCCGCTGATCCATGGATTCGGCGAACGCGTCGGCGTTGAGCAGCAATCGCCCGAAGCCAGTATAGCCCGACAGGAAGTATATGACTGGGTAGTCCTTACCGTCCGTGTCGTAGCCGGCCGGAAGATAGCAAAAAACGTCGCGTTCGAACGGGTCTCCGAGCGCGTTGCCCCGCAAGACCGTCGAGACGTGGCGAAGTTGTTTGACGTGACCGCGTGGCAGCATCGTCGAGCGCTCCTCGTGCAGCGGAATACGCCGCACGATTACCCCTCGAGCAGTCAGTCGCCTTGCATCGCTCGCAATTGCTGTAGATAGGAGACGCTGATCGTGCGCTGATTGATGCCGCTCACCGCAGGCGTCACGCCGCGCATGTAGCGGATCAACCGCCGGTTCAACCAACCGGGGACGTCATTGGCGTGGAACCAGCGCGTGCCGTTGGCGCAGCCTACGATCAGACCGATCATCGCGCCGACGATCATGCTTTGCGCGAAGAACAAGTCCAGCCGGGCATAGTGCGAAGCGCCGACCCAGAAGTACGGAAAAGCGCCGATGAAAAGACCGATGGCGCCGCCGAGAATCGACAGCACCACTGAGACGAACAAAACGAAAAGACCATGGAGTCCGGGCACTTGCTTGAATCGTTCAATCGTCGTGCGACTGGGCGCGGGGGCTTCGTACAAGCGCGGTGCCTCCTTTGGTGTACCGCCTCAGCCGCCGTTGTGCAGCGAGCGGACGAACTCTGCCCCGATCTTGTACTGCGCTGCATCGGCGTCCGCACCCGAGCGGTCCGAGTTGCGGTGATACTTGCGCAGCATAGTCATCCCCAGGTTGACGGTGTCCGGCGGCGGCGGCGCGAGCGCCGTGTGCCGCGCCCAAAATACTCCGATGACAAACCCGATCGCGATGCCCGTCAACTGCGCGACGAGATAGCGGCCGTCGCCGGCAGTGGGATCGACGGCGTTCGTATACGAAAACGCACCAGCCATCGCGCCGAGCATCGTGCCCACGACAAGCGACAACCCGAACGGTGCCGCGATCTGCAACCACCGAAGTGATCCAGCAAATCTCAGTTCGTCGGCCGTCGATGCCAATTCCACGCTTTTTCTCATGTCCGTTTGCCCCCAACTCACGCTAACGATGTCATCCATATGTATCGGCTGTCGCGGCTTCCGTTACCCTCCGTCGCCGGGTTGGTGTGACAATCCGCACAAGCGGAGGAGCGCGCGTCTCACCGCGGAAACTCGGGTCATATGATGCAGCGCGAGCGGATGGTATCACACTTCCTGGATCTGGTCCAAATCGACAGCCAATCCAAGCACGAGAGAGGCGTTGCCGACCGCCTCGCGCCCGAATTGCGCGACCTAGGCTGCGAAGTGCGAATCGACGATGCCGGATCCGCCATCGGCGCGGACGTGGGCAACGTGATCGCGCGCATGGCTGCGACGGCGCCGGACGCTCCGCCGATCCTCCTATCGGCACATATGGACACGGTTCCGCCCGGCAACGGCGTCAAACCGCTGCGCACCGTGGATCGCATCCGGTCCGATGGGTCTACGATTCTGGGCGGAGACGACAAGTCTGGCGTCGCGGTGATCATGGAAGTGTTGCGCACTTTGAAAGAGCGCGCCGTCCGTCACGGCGAGATCGAGATCGTCTTCAGCATCTGTGAAGAGATCGGCTTGCTCGGTGCAAAACAGCTCGACGTCAACGCGCTGCACTCGAAGCGCGCGCTCGTCCTCGATTCGGCCCACGCGACGGTTTGCGTCACGCAAGCGCCCTCCGCCGATCGATTCGAATTTACCGTGCACGGTTTGGCGGCGCATGCCGGTGTGGCACCCGAGACCGGCATTTCCGCGGTGCGCGTCGCCGCGCAGGCGATCGCTGCGATGCCGCTTGGCCGCATCGACCCGCGGACCACGAGCAACGTCGTCATAGCGAGCGGCGGAAGCGCTACGAACGTCGTTCCGGATCTCTGCCTCGTCCGCGGCGAAGCGCGGTCGCTCGACGACGCCACGCTCGACCGCACAACCTCCACGATCCGCCGCTGCTTTCAAGATGCCGCCGCGTCGGCAACGGCGACGGTTTCGGGCGCGCTGCATCGCGCGTGGGTTGAAGAGCGCTGCGAGCGTGAGTACGAAAGCATGAACGTGCCCGACGCAGCGCCGATCGTCCGAGCGCTGCTCGCCGCTGCCAAGACGGTCGGCGCCGACGTGACGACGGCCTCCATCGGCGGCGGCAGCGATTCGAATGTGTTCAATCGGCGGGGCATCGAGTCCGTGAATTTCGGAACCGGAATGCGGGCGATCCACACCCTCGACGAATGGCTGGACCTCGAGGATTTCTACCGTTGCGCCGACGTGGTGTTCGAGTTCGTACGCGCGCAAGCGGCGTGATGCAGCGAGTCCTCGATCGAGCGATCTGCACGGGTTAACAGATGGCCACCTACAGACCGTCCTTTGGCTACGGCAACACTCCCGTCGTGTTCGCAATGCTGGCGGTTTTCGCTGCGATCTTCTTGCTCGCGTTCGCCGGGCTCGGGCCGGTTTTCGTCCTCTACTTGGCATGGTTGCCGAACGACGCTTGGATCTTGACCGCGCGATTGTGGCAGCCGTTCACGTTCCCGTTCGTCCATCTCGGGTTCATCCCGGCCCTGTTCGATGGAATCGTCCTCTATTTCTTCGGCGGCTCGCTGGAGCGCGCGTGGGGCGGCGGACGTTTCGCATTTTTCTTCTTCGCATCTGGCATCGTGGCCGGGCTGATCATGATGGCGCTGAGCCCGTGGATCGGCGTGCCGGTGATGATCGGCATGGTCGGCAGTTTTGTCGCAGTCGTCGTCGCGTTTGCGGCGCTCAATCCGTACGCGACCGTCTATCTCTACTTCTTTCCGCTGCAGGCTCGCTGGCTTGCGGCCCTCGTCATAGTCTGGGAATTTTTCGGGAACACCGGGCGCTATGGCAGCGTCCCGGGCGCTGCGGCGGTCGTCGGCGGCGTTTCACTATTCGCCTGGGCGTTCACGGTCTTTCGACCGCATCTGCCGAGCCTAGACATTCACGCCCCGAACCTGCGCGAGCGATTCGACCGGTGGCAGCAGCGCCGCCGCATGCGCGCGTGGCAACGTCGAGTCGGCCGCATCGATAAGCCGGAGGACCTATTCAAGCGCTGACAACTAATTCTGCTTGACTTGACCACCACTTGGTAATTATAGTATGTAAGCATGGCTCGATTAGCAGAACAGTCTGCCTTAATCTTAATCAAAAGCGCTCCGCTTAAGAATAGCGGGCCGCTTTATATGCAGGTCGCGGATGCGATCGGTGCGCTGATCGCGGAAGGCGGATTGCAGCGCGGTTCAGTCATGCCGCGCGTGCGCGACCTTGCCGAAGAGCTCAAGGTCAGCATCGTCACCGCCGCGCACGCCTACCGCGTGCTCGGCGAACGCGGCTTACTCGCCGGCAGACCGGGCGTCGGCACGTTTGTAGCGGAACTGCCGCCGCGGCCAGCCGACACGCCGCATCCGGACGCGCAGGCGCTCGCGTGGCAAGACGGTTACATCCGGCCAAGAGCGCAGACGAATCTTTCGTTCATCTATCGGCTGCCGCCGGCGTGCGGCCACACGCAGTTCGCGTTCTTCAGCGTGCCGTCGTATGGCGGGGAGATGTTGGCGCCGTCGCGCCGCGCTATGCGACGCATCGCGCTCGACTCGGAATTCAGCACCGTCCATCCCACCGACACGCAAGGTGCGCCCGATCTGCGCGCCGCGATCGCCGCGCACCTGTGCGACGAAGGCATCGAAGTCGGCGCCGACCGCGTGCTCGTCACCAATAGTTATGAAGAGACGCTCGTGCTGGCGCTGCTCGCCTTCTGCAACGAAGGCGACGCGGTCGCGATGGAAGACCCGAATCAGTTCTGTCTCGTCGACGCGGTTCGCCTTCGCAACCTGCGGATGATCGGCATCCCGATGGACGACAAGGGCATGCGCACAGATATCCTCGAGGCTGCAGCGGCGCGTGAATCGATCCGTCTCGTCGTCACCACGCCCCGCGCGCACAATCCCACTGGACTTGAGATGCACCCGGCGCGCCGGCAGCATCTCGTCGACCTCGCGGCCCGGCACAACTGGCTCATCTTCGAGTGCGACCCGTTCGCACCGCTGACATACCGCGGCAAGCCGCAGATGCCGCTGTACACGACAGACCGCGACGGCCGCGTGATCTACGCGCGGCCTGTCTCGCGCGGCCTGCTCATGAACATGGGCGCCACGCTTGCGACGGGTCGCGTCCTCGAGCACCTCGTGCAGGCGAAAGACGTCATCGATCGCGGTTCGGACGTCTTCTTGCAGCTCGTCCTGCGCCGGCTGTTCGAAGCGGGCTCGATCGCGCGGCAAGACTTGCAGATGCGGCGTCAGTGGGCCGATCAGCTGACCGCGCTGCTGGGCGCGCTCGAACGCAACATGCCGCATTCCGTGCGTTGGACTCGACCGCGTGCCGGCGGTTCGGTCTGGGTCACGATGCCCGAAGGCTGCTCGGCTGACGCGTTGCTCGTCCGCGCGCTCGAGAAAGAGATCTCGTTCATTCCGGGCCGCGCGTTCTCGGTGAACGATAGGCATGAGCGTTCGTTCCGTCTCGCCATCGGCTCGCTGACTCCCGCGCAGATCATGGAAGGCGTCAAACGGCTCGGCGCGATCACAACGCAGTACGTCAATGAAGCCGCGCGCGGGCGCGTTCGGTCGCCCGTCGCAAAGGTGTCGTAACGCTGCGCGGGTCGCTTCGGAGACCCGCCGTCTGGTGGTGGATCACGGCGCTCGCGGCCGTGATCTTCTTCTATCTCGCCACGAGCGACGTGGTCTACGATCTCACCTCACCTGTCGGGCTCGATTTCCACGTCCTGCTGCGCAAAGCGTATAGCGTGATCGCATTCGGCGTCATCGGCTACTGCGCGGCGCGTACGTCGCGAGCCGGCGGCTCCCGACGCGCTTCGTGGCAAATCGGTTTGTGGGTCGGCGCGTTCAGCCTCGCGATCGAGGTCGCGCAGAGCTTCACTCCGCCGCCCGAGGGGTTGTTGTCAAACGCGATCGATGTTGCGTGCGGTTTCGCAGGCGGCTGGCTCGGCACGCTCCTTGTGGGGCGGGCCTTTACGTCCCGCCGCCATTGAAGGGGCCGACTTTATGTCGGCCCACGTTATGTTCGCCGGGCCGACGTAAAGTCGGCCCCTTCAGGCAAGTCGGCTATTTTGTCGTCTTGACGACGTCGTCTAACTTCGCCCGGTCGAGGCGGACGACGCGGCCTCGGCGCAGCTCGATCGCGCCGAGGTCCTCGAGATGCGAAAGCGCGCGGCTGCCCATATCGCGGACCGTTCCGACACGCGCGGCAAGATCGGACTGCGTGATGCGTTCCACGCCGCCGACGCCGCGCGCCATGCCTTCATCCGGCGATGCGTAGTCAAGAAGAACGCGAGCTATGCGCGTCAGAACTCGCCCGAACGCGAGATTTCCGGCGGCACCCGACAAGCGGCGTTGGCGCTGTGCGAAAAAGCGCGCGCACCCGGCAGCCGCTTCCGGACTGCGCTGGAGCAATTGCCGTATAAACGTGGCCGGAAGTTCGACCGTGTCGACGTCGCCGCGAGCGATGACTGTGACTTCCGCCGTGCCTTCGTCGAAGACCGCCGCTTCGTTGAACATCGAGCACGGCGAGACGTCGTAGAGCACGATCTCGCGGTCCTCGTCCGTCGCGCGCGTGACTTCGACGATGCCGCGCCGCACGATCCCGAGTTCTGCCCAATTCGTGCCTTCCGCGACTATCACCATGCGGTCGTGATACGTGCGCTCTTTGGCGACGCGATCGATCTCTCGCAGTAGATCCTTCGGCACGTTGCGGAACATCGTGCAGCGGCGCAGAAACGCGACGCGCGGCGCGTCACCGGTGACGGAAGGATCCGGCAGGCGCGTGATGCGAGCGATCCATCGGCCATCGCCTTGGTTGCGGACATCCCAGAGCGTGATACCGCTGCGCTCCGATTCGACCGAGGCGCGCAACGCCTTCGGCTCATGATCGTTGACGAACTCGACGGATTGACCAGCAGCCAGCTTGTCAAACGACGCCAGCATACGATCGTGCCGTTCCCATGTTGGGAACTGTCGCAAATCGACCCGTTCGACGGGTTCGGACGAAGTCGTATTTCCCGCCATCAGCGTTGACGCGTTTCGTAGTGCGAACGCCTATTCCTCGCCCGGCGTTGAAGGGGCCGATAGAAAATCGGCCCCTTCAGAGAAGGCGAAAGTGTGATGAAAACGGCATGAGACGCGAACCGTCAAGGGGGCGCGAGCCGTTACACATATCGAAGGAACAAAACACCGTGATAAAGTCGCCCCTTAGTCGCCTTGCCGCTGCCGTCGCTGGTACCGCTGTATTTGCCGCCATCGCTATTTATGGTGGCGCCGGCGTCGCCGCGTCGCCGTCACCGTCGCCTTCGCCGCAAGAATCGATCAACGGCATCATCTCGCTGATCATGCACAAGAACGCGGGGCTCAATTCCTATCAGGCGCACGCGGTGCTGGATGTGCGCCAATTGAATTTTCCGTGGCTGCACCCGGTGCTCGAGGGCACCGAGTCGTACGGCCAGCCGGGTTTCACGGTACTCGATTTTCCACATACGCCTTCGTACTTGAGAGGCATCACAAAAGTCGAAGGAACGGTGCTCTCTGCGCCGCGATGGCAGCACTGCTACAACATCACGGTCTCGACGCTGCCCGAGGCATTCGTCCTCCACATGGTGCCGAAGATCAACGGTGAAGTCTCAAATGTCGATGTGACCGTCGGACGTTCCGATGGTCAGTTGCAGCGCTTCGACTGGTACTATCACGACAGCGATGACCACATCTCGCTCGTGCAGTACTACGGAACGGTATACGGATACAGCGTGGTGCAATCGCAGTCGTCACAGATCACGCGCCACCACATCCGTGCGGCCGGTCAGGCGACGTTCAGCGATTTCCAATTCAACGTGCCGGTGCCGACGCCCACGCCGACTCCATCCAACCCGCTGCACCAATGCGACAATTGACGCGCCGCAACCGTACTGAAAGGGCCGACGCTAGTCGGCCCGAGCAAACGTAACGTGGGCCGACATAAAGTCGGCCCCTTCAGGATCCCCAACGCGTTCGTTTAGATCGACCACTCCCACGGATTCCACCACGTTGAACCGACGTGGCTCGGACGATAGCCCGTGAAGTCGGAGTTGGTTATCGTGATGTATCGTTCAAACCACAAGAAGATCACAGGCACCTGATCCGCAAGCCGCTCCTGCACTATCGCGTACTGGGCTTTGCGCACCGCCGGATCGTTTGAGATCAGTGCGGTGTGCTCTGCGGCCTCCAACTGCGGATCGCAGATATGGTAGACGTTCCAACCGTTCGGCGGGGCGTTGGCGCATCCGAATAAGACGTAGTCATCCGGGTCGGACCCGTTGCCCCAACTTTCGACGATCGCGTCGAATTTGCCCGACTGTTCGATGCCGCCTTCGCCGACCGGCGCGTATAGGATATCCGACGGATAGTCCTTGATCTCGACGTCGACGCCGACATCGCGCCATTCGCGCTGCACGACCTCTTGCGTCGCGGTCAACGTTGCGGATCCTGTGTAGCCTGACATCACGAGCAAGAGCGGCTGGCCATTCTTGCGGCGGATCCCGTCTGGTCCCGGCACCCAACCCGCCGCGTCCAGCAGCGCGCGGGCCCGCGCTGGGTCGAACGGGTATTTCCGCACGTTCGGATCGAACGCCCACAAAAACGGCGGCTGATCGGAATCCGCGGGGATGTTGACGCCATGCGTGATCTTGGCGATCAAGTCGGCTTTGTTGGTCGCATAGGCGAGCGCGCGGCGCACGCGCACATCGTCGAGCGGAGGATGCGACCCATTGAACCCGATGTCGCCGAAGCGCGTGAAGGCGGTCGCGTATATCTTCGTGCCGGGGATGCCGGTCAAACTCGGCATCTGCGCTTCCGAAGCGCGATAGTAGACATCGATCTCGTGCGTTTTGATCTGCGTGAGCAATGTGTTGTCGCTCGGCACGATGTGGTATTCGATCTCGCGTAAGCGCGGCGGACCTCGGAAATACGACGGATTCGCGACGAATCTCACCTCGACGTCCTTCTCGTACGACACGACTTTGAACGGTCCCGTGCCGATCGGATGGTTGTTGAAGTCGGCGCGATTGAGGTCGGGGAGTCCGGCGAGCAGATGCTTGGGCAGGACGCAGAACGAGGTGCTCGACACCGCGAAGAAGATGCGCACAAACGGGGCGTACGGTTTCGCCAAGTGAACGACGATCGTATATTTGTCCGGAGCGGCGATACTGCTGATCAGCTCGTATCCCGCGCGCGTCACCACGAAGTTCTTGCGGTTCATGATGGTGTTGTACGTGAAGATGACGTCGTCTGCGTCGAACGGCGCGCCGTCCTGCCACTTCACGTTGCGATGGAGATGATAGATGATCGTGAGGCCGTCGCGGCTGATTCCCCCGTTCGCAAGCGTCGGAACCTCGGTTGCCAGATCGGGAACCAACTCGCCCTTGTCATCGACCCTGAGGAGAAAATCCGCCCACAACATCCCGAGATCCGTATCGATCGCTTGCGTGCCGATGAGAAGGTTCAAATTGTCGGGCACGAGGCGCCCGCCGATGCGCAGCACGCCGGGGTGCGTCCATTCATTTGCGCCGCCGAGCGAGGCCCCGTTGTGCAGCGACGGGGTCACGCGCGAGCAACCTGCGATCGTGCCGCTGATCGCGAGCAGTGCCGAAAGAATGGCCGCGATTCGAACGCGCAAAGGAGGTTCTCCATCGGTCGCGTCTTCACAAGATGCCGGACAACCCTGCTTCCATTCGGAACCTCCGCGGTGGGCTCCCGTACGAAGATGCGCGTCGCTGGTTGACGAATCCGAAGCATCACGGTAGGATTGTCGCAACCGCCGAATTCGTGTCGGCGACATTTGGTATTTCTTTGGTAAAACGAGAGGGGCAGCTGATGTCGGTCAACGTCCTCGGTCGCGTTGTCGCTTCATTCGTCGTTGCATATCTCTGCTTGAGCGGTGCGGCGTTCGCCGGCACGACGGGCGGGATCTCCGGACACGTCGTTGACGTGAACGGCGCACCGATCGCAAATGCGAAAGTCTCGGTCTCGTCGCCGTCGCAGTCGGCAGCCGGCACGAGCGATGCGCGCGGATTCTTCTCGGTCCTTGCGCTCACGCCCGACACGTACACGGTGACCGCCACGAAAGATGGTTACGACACGGCGCAGGTCGGCGGGATAACGGTGCAGGCGGATCAGACGTCGACCGTTGCGGTCGCGATGCGACCCACCGTGAAGGTGCTCACGACGATCACTTCCACCGCCACAGCCGGCGTCGTATCAAAATCGGTCACGGGGGACCTGTACTCGGTCAGCGCGGGCGCCGTGAATCGCTACCAGGGTTCCGCGGGCGGCGCCGAGACGCTGTACAGTCAGAACGGAGTTGTCGGCTCGTTGCCGGGCGTCGTGCGTTCAATCGGCGGCGGCGGCGGCTACGGTGGCAACGGCAGCTTAAGCATCCGCGGCGGTTCGAACGATCAGATCGGCTTCGAACTCGAAGGCATCCCGCTCAATCGCGGCTTTGACTCCGCGAACGCCACGTCGTTCGTCACGAATGGGCTTTCAAGCCTTGAAGTCTACACGGGCGGAGCGCCCGCCGATTCCGGCCGCTCCATGGCCGGCTATATCAATGAAGTGATGCGCCGCGGAACGTATCCGGGCGGCGGCGATCTCACGCTTGTCGCCGGTGCACCCACGTTTAATCACACGATGCAGGCCGATCTTTACGGAGCGTCGCCCGATCGCAGGTTCAGCTACTACGTTTCGGCTCTTGCGGTCAATGCCGACTACAACTTCGCGAACCGCGACAATCTCGACAACCACGTGATCAACGTCGCGGCGAACGATCCGGGATGCTTGGCGTTCAACACGCTCATGGGCCCAAACGTCCAGTCCGAGGCCCCAACTCCGTTCCTTTCATGCGGCAGCGCGCACAATCTCAACGTGCCGATCTCCCAAGAGGTCTGGCAAGAATTCGGCAATATCTCGGCGGCGGAGCGGGATACCGTCATCAACCTTCACTACGGCATCCTGCACAACGGCATGACCGACGATCTCCAGGCGATGTGGGTCGGCGGCACAACCGGTAACCCTTACCCATATTCGGGCGCGCATCTCGATCCGGCGCTCTACCAGCAAGGACAGGGCGGCGGGATCGTCAACGGGCAACTGCAGTGGGTTTTCGGCACGCCGTATGTCGGACCGAACAACGCGCCGTACGACCCCACGAAACTCGGCACATACACGTGGCCCTCGGCGGGCAATTCGATCGGCACGATTCCTTCCAGCTACGTCGACAGTCAGTCCACCCAATCGGGAATCGAGAAGGTAAGCTATACGCGCGCCCTGAGCTCGTCGTCTTTCGCTCGGTTCTATGCCTACGCGCTCTATTCGGCGTGGAACTTCGATCAAGCCACGAACGGCTTTGTGGGCGATTCGTTCTATCAACTGCACGATAACGCGACCGGATACACGATCAACTATCAGAACCAATTGACGCAGGCGCACTTGCTGCGCTTCGACGTGGACTATAGCAAGGATCTCTCGCTGCGCTACAACTACGCGCCGAACTTTCTGCAGGAGAATTTCTGGGCCGGCTGCGGATTGTCGCTCACCGATCCAAACCTGCACACGTGCGCGCCAGGTGATCCGAACAACGTCGTCATGAGAGGCACGCCGTTTGCGTATTGGAATGCGCTGCCGGAGATCAACACCGACGCGGCCATCGCGGACTCATGGAAGCCCAGCGAGCGCTGGCTCTTCGACATCGGCGCACGTTTGGATCGATTCCAAGTCGGGCTCACGCCGCTGCAGATCACTGGACCCAACGGCATGGCCGAACAATCGCAAAATCTTGCGGGCAACTGTCTGCATGGTTACGCATACGGCCCGAGCGAGCCGTGCTTCGCGTATCTCACATACCAAGTCAATACGCTCGGAAATCTAGGTCCGTCCGCGCTCCCGGGCGCCGGCCACTGGACGAATGTCTCAGGCGATCTGAATTACAACGAGTTCAGCCCGCGCTTTGGCGCCACGTACACGGCGTCGCCGCGCGACGTCTTGCGCTTCTCCGTGGGCCGCTATGTCGAGCCGCCGGCGACAGCATACGAGGAGTACATCGGCGCGCCGCAATTCGGACCGCAAGACACCGTCTCGGTACTGAACAACTTCTACGATGGCCTTGGCTTTACCGCGGTGCACAACGTGCAGCCGCAGGATAGCACCAACTACGACTTTTCGTTGGAGCACGCGTTCGATCAAGGCTGGTCGGCGAAGATCACGCCGTACGTGCGTGTGACGCGCGGCCAGATCCTCAGCCTGCCGGTCGTGCCGTCCAACCCGACGTTCGTCACCGGCTACAACTTTGGCGCTGCGCGCATCCGCGGATCCGAGTTCTTGCTGCGCAAGGATCGCGTGTCCGCCAACGGCCTGTCGGCCGTGCTGGCGGCGACATATACGGATTCGAAAATCCGCTACGAACGAGCACTCGGCGGGCAGAACTTCATCGACGTCATCAACTCGACCATCGCCGCCTACAACGCGCAGTACAGCACGCACTACGCGATGCTCGATCCGAATAGTTACTACTCACCTTCCTTGACACAGTCGCCGGGCTCCACGACGCCGTCGTACGACGTGCGCTTCACTGTGAACCTCAATCTTGATTACCGCATTGGAAGTTGGGACGTCACTCCGACCTTCAACTACCAGTCCGGCAATCCGTACGGCGACTCGCTGAACTTCCCAGACGTGCACTGCTACGGGGCCACCAACCCAAATGCGCCGGCGATTCCGACGCCTGGCTGCATACCACAGCCGGTCGGTAATGAGATGTTGGCGCCGCTCGCAAATGGGCCGGATCCATACACGAATGCCTTCGACGCGCCCGGCTCGCTCAAAGGTCCGTCATGGCTGACCATGAACATCGGCGTTTCGCACGATCTCGCCCAGAACATCAAGGCGAGCATGCTCGTCACCAACGTGTTCACGATCGTGCACAACCATGGCTATCCGTGGGAATATCCCTCGAGTGCGCAAGTGCTTGCGTACGGCGACAACACGTTCTACAACAGCCCGCTCGGCTACAGTGGTTCGACAGGTAACGCCACGTCGAGCCTCGGCTACCTTGGCGACAACTACTTTCCGTACGGTCCGCAATCGCTGAACAACGCGCCGGAGTTCGTGTTCAGCATCTCGACGAAACTCTAACGACCCACGCAGGGCGGTTGAAAGGGCCGACTTTATGTCGGCCCACATTTGCTCGCCGAGGGCCGCTATAAAATCGGCCCCTTCAGCAAACTTGAGTCAATAATGGATCGAAGTCGGCTGGCCGGTCGTAGCGTCAACCGAGTGGAAACCGACCCAGTCTTCGTTCTGGGTTTCGGTGCGGGTGCAGTTGGCGTTGTCCTTCGCATTTGTATTGGTAAAACTCGGATCCCACGCTAGACAGAAATAATCGTAACCGCCCCAATCGGGCTGATTCGTCGTCTTGTCGTTGGAAATATAGGCATACTCGAAATACGACCAACCTTCTACGCTCGGATCGATGACCTGAGCGCAGGAACCGGGCGCGACATCCGTCCATCCTTTGGACGTCCAGCCGTCGGGATTTGCGACGTGGTACGCCACCGCGACGTGAATCGTCGAGTTGACGTTATTGCAGACGGACGCGGACTGCGACGCGGTCTTTGACGCGCCCGAGCACGCGGTCAGCGGCAAGATCGGGCTGCAAAAAATCACGGCGAACATCGCAAGCGTAAGCCTACCCATGCCTCCCTCCCCACAGCGAACGAAACGGACTGCGGCTGCATCCGCGCCGCACTTCGGCGCCGTTCCGCTCGACTGAGGCTTCGCCCTTCGAAACCACATTGTGGCCAGGCGGATGACTCGCGCCGCGCGGTGTCCAAGAACACGCCTTCGTCAGGCTTGACCACGCCGTTATGAATTGTAGGCGCTTGGTCTAAGGAGGCATGTATGACTATGCACCGGCCGACAACCAAAAGAATCGCACTTATCGCGTTCTCCGCTTCGCTTTTCCTCACAAGCTCGCTGCTACAGGGTCCGACCGCTGCGCTTGCGCAACCGCCGGCCGTGCGCGGGGTTTCCGCGCCCACCGGATTTGACGTCGTACTCGACAACAAAGCGCTCGAGGACAAGACATGGCTTCAAGCGCTGCACAACTCGTCGATCAGCGGCGTCGCGATTCAGATCCGCTGGGCTGACCTCGAGCCGTCCAAGGGAACATTCAATTGGTCGAAGTTAGACGACGTGATGTCGGCGGCGGAGTCGTCAAAGAAGTGGGTGCACCTCCTCATCTTTCCCGGTTTCTTCTCGCCTGACTGGGCACTGGACGGCGCGCGGACCGATCAGTTCGCCATCCAATACGGACCGGGTAAGGGCACGCTCAAGGCCCTGCCTATGCCGTGGGATCCGGTCTACCTCAGCCGCTGGCTTGATTTCGTCAGCCAGGTAGGAACACGATATGCAAAGTCGCCGGCTTTGCGGATGGTCGCGGCCGACGGACCGACCTCGGTCTCTGCGGAGTTCACGTTGCCGAATTCGTTTAAGGATTTGAAACAGTGGCAAAGCGACGGATATACGCCGTCTAAATACCTCGGAGCCTGGCACCAAGTATTTCAAGCCTTCTCCGGCGACTTTCCGAATCAAGTCATCTCATTGTCCGAGGGAGCCTGTTTGGGCATCAACGATCGGGGAAAGATCGATCACGCGGCACACGACAGCACGAGGCAGTCGCTCGTCGACATGGGTGTCTCGATGCTCAAACCCCGCTTTGCGCTGCAGATGAGCGACGTCCACGCTGGAGTCGGATTTCCTGGACCCGATCCGGCGACAGAAGACGACTTCGTGCTTGGGTATGTGGGTCAGATCATCACAGGTTTTCAAATGCGCACGTCCGCCGAACATGACAGCGCGGTGATGGGCGCGGCGGGAAATCCGCCGCTTGCGCTGCGCAAATCGATCGAGAAAGGTATGGTGAAAAACTCGACAGGACAACACGTCAACTATCTGGAGATCTACGAACCCGACGTGCTTGCCACTGAAATGCAACCGGTGCTGAAATATGGAGCGTCGCTTTTCGCTCCGTAATATCTCAACAGGATATGCTGGTCCCGCGTGAAAATCGGCCCGATGCTTCCCCGCGCCGAATTCGACGACGAGATCGACCTGCACAGTCTGCGTGCGCGGACCAGTGAAAAGTGGGCGAAGTACGGAGAAGACGTGCTTCCCGCGTTCGTCGCGGAGACGGATTTCCCGGTCGCTCCCGGCATTGCTAGGGCCCTTCAGAAAGCGATCGAGAACGGCGACCTAGGCTACGCTCGGCCACGCGGACTTGGCGAAGCGTACGCGACGTTTGCGAGCTCTCGCTAACGCT
>JABCYQ010000043.1 GCA_013290125.1 Vulcanimicrobiota bacterium | reverse complement strand
CGGGTCTTCTTGCCAGTCCCTGCCCGCATCGGCGCGCGATTCCGAATCGAGACGCGATACAGCGCATCGCCCAAGATCGGCATGTACTTCTTCACGCCGGATGCGGCCTATCCGCATCGTCCGCTTGAGATATGGACCGCCGGCGAGCCGGATTCGAGCCGCTATTGGTTCCCGACGTACGATTGGCCGGACGAGAAAGCCACCACCGAGACGATCACCACCGTTCCCATTGGTCAGACTGTCGTCAGTAACGGGCGGTTGCTCGGCGTCGTGAACGACCGCGCGCACCATACGGCGACAATCACCTGGCGCGAAGGCATTCCGCATTCGACGTACCTCACCGCCATCTACGCCGGTTATTTCGATCGCGTCGCGGCATCAGCGGGTGACGTGCCGATCTCGTACTACGCTGCGCGCGGACTCGGACCGATCGTCGCCGATAATTACCGCGTCACGCCAGACGCGATGTCGTTCTTCGAGCGCGAGAACGGCGTGCGATATCCGTGGGAGAAATACGCCGAGGTACAGATCCAAAGCGACGCGTTCGGCAGCCTCGAGAATGTCAGCGCGACGATGCTCGGCGGCACGCCGCACGACCGGCGCTCGGAACTCGACGGCCACCTTGGCGCCGGCATCGCGCACGAGCTGTCGCACCAGTGGTGGGGCGACGACGAGACGTGCGCGGATTGGGGTCACCTCTGGCTCAACGAAGGCTACGCCACGTACTACGAGGCGCTCTTTCGCCAGCATCTCTACGGCGACGACGCGTTTGCGATGGACATACACGAAATCGCCGCCAGCGCCCTCGATCAAGACTCGCAGTATCGCCGCCCGATCGTGACCGAGCGGTATGCGTCGCCGATGGAGATGTTCGACGGCACGACGTACGATAAGGGCGCAGTCGTCCTCCACATGCTGCACGTCATGCTCGGCGACGATCTTTACCGCAAAGGTCAGACTGCGTTTCTGACCGAGTATGCGCAAAAGCCCGCGACCACAGCGCAATGGGAGTCGGCATTTGAGCGCGCCACGGGGCGCGATCTCTCGCAGTTCACCAAAGAGTGGCTCTATCAAGCAGGCTATCCGGAATATGACGTGCGCTGGCACTTCGATGGGGCGACCGGAAACACGCTCGTCCATGTCGATCAGACCCAGAGCGGCGCGTGGGATACGCCGACCGTATTTTCCATGCCTATCCCGATTGAACTGCTCTATCCAGACGGGAGCCGTCAACAGCGGACGGTGACCGTCAACGCGCGAACGCAAGATTTCTCGCTGCCGTACTACGAGATGTTCTCGGTACCGGAAGGCCAGCCGGTGCCGACTCCCGCCGAACTCATCGCCCGCGCGAGACCGCAAACCCTCATCTTCGACTCCGGCGGAAGCGTCTTCGCGTGGGTGGATGACCACGCGAAGACCGAAGAACTCCAATTCCGGATGACTCATGCATCGTCGCTCGTGGATCGCTTGGACGCATTTGAAGAGATGCCGCAGACGCCTGCTACTCTTCCATGGCTTACCGAGTTTTTGAAGACAGAGCGCGACCCCGACGAACGCGCCGAAGCGCTCGGACAACTCAAGCTCACAGTGCCCGGCGTGCGCGCGCTCTATCTCCGCTATCTCGCGTCCGGTCCGCCCGCGGTGCGAGCGGCCGCGGCTTCCGGGCTGGGAACAGCGCACGCGGACGCCGCGACGATCGCGGCGCTCGAGCGGCATGCCGAATACGATCAGTCGTATGCGACGATGGCTGCGGCGATTTCAGCGCTGGGCCGTTTGCGTGCGAGCTCGGCGCGAACGCTTCTGTTCGCCGCGCTCAAAGACGAGTCGGCGAACGGGCGAATCGCCGGCGCCGCGCTCGGAGCCATAGGGCGCCTTGAAGGCCGAGCGGCTATCTCGCTCTTAGAACGTTACGCCAGGTACGGGGCTCCGGCCGATTCGAGGCCGGCGGCGATTTCTGCGCTGGCCCGTGCCGGACGCGGGGCTGCCCCGGTCGCATCGTTCGTGGAGGGCTTGCTCGGCGATCGGGACCTCGCGGTCAAGTACGAAGCGGCTGGGGCATTGGGTGACATCGGCGTCGCGGCGGCCATCCCGGCCTTGGATCATCAGCTAACGGCTGTCCCCGATCTCCCTTTTTATCGCGACGTCGTGCGCGGCTCGATTTCTCAACTGCAGGCGGAGGCGAGGCGCGGCTCGACGAAACGGCGGCCATGAAAAATCAACTTGCGGCAGCGCTCGTTCTGAGCGCAGCCATCATTCTCGTATGCGGCGGCACGACCCGAGCGCTTGCGGCAGCGCAGCCTTCCGATCACCCGACCGCCGCGGAAGCCATTTTCGTCGCGAAGGCGACCGCCGATCTGCAGCGCCTTTACGGCACGACAGCGCTGGCGGCCGCAGCCGGTTATTACCAATACACGGACGAAGATTCCACCGGTGCCATCAGCTGGGTGAATCCAAAATATTGGAACAGCGATGAGATGCACCCGAGTCAGCTGTGGTACGACGTCAAGGGCCGGCTGATCGGCGTCGATTATTCGGTGATCAGAAACGGCGCTAAGCTGCCGCCGTCCAAATGGGGCTTATTGCCGGCGCGGTGGTTCGACTTCGGCGCGCACGTGCACTACGGTCTCGTGAATGCGGTCAAAGGGTCGAAGTTCGGCTACGTCACCATCAAGAAGATGACCGCCGCGGGCGGATCGCCGACGAACCCGACGCCCGCCGACATCGTCAAGGCCGGCAAAGCGAAGTCGGTGTCGGACGTGACGTTCGCGTTTGCGTTCCCGGATCTCTGGGACGTTGAGTTCTGGACAGTGCCGAATCCGTCGGGTGCGTTTGCCACGAAAAATCCCGCGGTCAAGCCGTCTCCCATGGCAGCTAAGCAGATGTGAGCGGAAGCGACCCCACTTAGTTCACGTGCGCGGACGCCCCGTCTAAACCGCGGGCGCGATCCGCGCGCGCGTTCCGAGCTATCGCACCACCCGAACTCGCTCCGGGAGCGCTCGGCAGCGACTTCGATGCGAGCTGGCGAGAATGCACACCGACCAGACCCACCAGATGGTGCGCCAACGCGTGCGCCAAGCGACGCCCGTGATAGCGGCGTAACGCGCAGACGTAGGCCACTATTCGACGTGGTGTCAGTGACTCGTAGCGTTTCGCTGGGGCCGCCGCAGCCACAGCCGCTGCCGGTGCAATATGCACCGACTGCGCGGAAACCTCGATCGACTGCGGCGCGACCGCGACGATGGGGGCGAGCTGCGCCGCGCCGGCCAAGAACGCCAAAAGAACTGCGCAAGCTGCCCAACCGGCGCCCACCGCGATGCCCGGCGGCACGAACTGCGCGCGATGCAGCAAACGCTCGACGCGAATGAAGATCTGCTTTCGCGTCACATACGCACCGAGCGATGGGAGTTCGAGCGGTCGCGAAAGCGACGCGATTTCGGCGAGGCGCGTGAGACAGGTGGCGTACGGGCGTGCGCGGCCGGTCGTGGCCACGACCCAGTCGTCGCACGCGATCTCCCGCTCGACGCTCATCTTGCGGGCGATGAGATGCACGGCCGGGCTGAAAAAGAGGAGCGCTTCAGCGGCCTTCTGCGCAAGATTGGTCCAGTCGTCGCCGCGCTGCAGATGCGCAAACTCGTGAAGACAGATCTGGTCGATCTCGTCGTCGCTCAGTTCTCCGACGAGATGTTCCGGGATGACGATGGCTGGGTGGAACAACCCGATCGCGAGCGGCGTCTCGATGTCTCGCGAGACGAGCAGACGCGGCATACGCCGGCTCTCCGACCCGCCGAGCCACGCCGCGAGCCGCGACTGATAACTCATGGGAAGCGGCGTCGCACGGTCTTTGATCCGCTGAAGTGCCAGATGCCCGACGATCAGCCGGACGACCAGCGCTGTGGCGATCGCGTACCACGCGATGAAGAGGGCCAATGCCCACTCGGCGGGCAGCGAAAACATGGCTGGCGTCACGGCTGAACTTGCGGACGTGGATTGCGACGCTGCGGCGAACAGCGAGAATCGGTGACCCGGCAGCGGATCCAAGAGCGCGATGGCGATCAGAGCGGCTGACCAGATGCCGTAGCGGGTCGCGGCGTTCGCGCGCGGCAATAACCGCACCGCTATCCACGCGGCGAACGCGACCGGCAAAGCGTAGACGATGCCGGACAAAAGCGCGACGCCGCTCTGACGCGCGATGGCCTCGGCGACAGCGAAGGCCGGCCCGATCATCTAGCGCGCCTCGCTTGCTTTGATGAGCCGCTTTAAGCGGTCAACCTCCGCCGCGTCAAGTTTCTCGTTCTCAAGCACGTTGAGTGCGAGCAGCCCGGGTGAATTCTGGAAGAATCGCGAGACGATCTGCTTCACCGCGCTGCGTTGCGCCTGAGAGCGGTCGACGATCGGCGCATAGACGAACGCCCGCCCGGACTCATGATGCTTGACGTAACCCTTCTGCTCTAAGATACGCATGGTCGTCAGGACCGTGTTATAGGCGAGCGTCTGACGCACGGGCAGCGCGTCGACGACATCGCCGACGGTCGCTTCGCCTTTTTCCCATAAGATGTCCATGAGGCGAACCTCCGCCTCTGTGAGCGTGCCCGATTTCTTGCGCGCCATGGCCGGCCTCCGTGTTCTAACTAACAAATTAGTATTGACGGCCGCGCGGCGCGGGTCCTGCGGCCGTTTCCAATTTCCGTGGACGCCCCAAAAACGGCAGGGGGAAATCCGTCCTGGGTCCGAATCCTGGGCTCGGCCAACTAATTCTACAGGAGCTCGGCGTGACTCGCGAGTTTCGGGACCTGATCGTGCGCAACGTCCTGCTCATCGTCGTGGCAACTGCCGCGCTGACATCTTCGCTCTTCGTTAAAGCCGACGCTGCGGTAAATTCGGGTCTTGCCGTGGCCGCGGTCCAAGGAACGCCGGCAAACCCACTCGATCCAACGCTTAGCGACCCCGCGTGGCAGAAATCGCTCACTGCGACTGGCTTCTTCGACCTCACGACCAGGCGGCCGGCGCCCCTTACGACCACCGCGTACGTCTTATATGACGCGCAAAATATTTATGTAGCCTTTCGCTGCGAGCAATCCGGCGTCTCGATCCACGCGGAGCAGACGACGAACGGCGTTGGATTCGGTCAAGACGATTTCGTGGGCATCGGCCTTGATCCGTCGGGCGACGGCAGTCAGGTCTACTATTTCGAGGCCTCGCCGCGCGGCGTTCGCAACCAGCAGTCGAGCGAATCCACGCGCTTCGATCCGCCGTGGCAAGCAGCTGCGGCGGTGTCGGGCACGACGTGGACCGCCGTGATGGTGATCCCATTCAAAGTTCTGCGCGCTGGCGGCGGTCACGCATGGCGTGTTTCATTCGTCCGCGGAGTCGCCGCCGTTGGCGAACATTACACGTGGGCATACGATGGTTTGATGGCGGACGGCCAGCCGCCGAACTACCCGGCCTTCACCGACGCTCGATTCTGGCCGACGTTCAATGGGTTGGCCATCAAGACGACCGCGGCGCGGCCGCAGCCGCGTGTAGAACTCTACGGGCTTGAGAGCGTCGGCAAGGATCGACAGCAGTTCCAGCAGGCGAGCGGCGTGTTCGCGCAGCAGAGCGTGCGCAATTACGGCGTGGATTTCACCTATCCCATGACCAACACGCTCGCGGCAGTCGGCACGCTCGATCCGGATTTCTCCAACGTTGAAGTCGATCAGCAGACGATCTCGCCGCAAGAGTTCCGCCGCAACCTCACGGAATATCGTCCGTTCTTCGCTCAAGGCGCTCAGTATTTCAATCCCGATCAGGCCCAGGCCGCGCTGCTTTCCGGTAACCAGACGTTCTACACGCCGAACTTCGGGCCGTTCGACCGGGGCTTCAAAATCGAAGGCACGCAAGGGCTCAATGCCATCGGAATGCTGGAAGCGCGCGGCTCGAATCTCGACGGTAGCGACTTCGACGATACGGCGTTCGGCCTGCAACACGCTTTGCCGGATCGAACTCTGTCGTGGTGGATGGACGGCGTGCTCGCGAATCACTTCTTACCTGGCCAGCTCTTCCCGGGAAACGACACGACGCTGGAAGCTGGTTTCAAAGGCCGCGACAACGCGACGGGTTTCGTCTACGCCTTCGATGACGCGTTTGAGGACCGGCTATCACCATCGTCGCAGTTCGCGATAGGCCCCGGGATAGGGCATCAGCTCGAGGGATTCATAGACGTCCACAAACCGTCGTTCGAGTGGTTGACCGGGTATCAAGACACGAATCCCTACTACGCGCCGGCCGACGGTTTCACCACGTCGCCAGATCTGCGTGGGCCGACCGCCATCGTGGATTTCGTCGCCAACCCGGGCGGCGCGGTCAAGAACATCAACGGTTTTGCCGGTGCCGATAGATTTCTCGCCAGAAACGGCGACGTCCACGAAAACGATGTGTTCGGCAACGTGAACGTCACGCTCGCGGATCTCCTCTCGTTCGGGCTTACCCAGCAGACCAGCGGCTTCCGTTTTTACCAATTGCCGTTCCCTCTATACTCGGGCGGCACCACGTTGCCATTCGATTCCACGGCGATCAACGTGGGTTATCGCGACGGCACGCCGGCGCCAATCGACATCTCGTACGGCGGCGGGCCTTTCGGGAACCCGGGCGCGCTCTTCACAACAGCGCCGACGACGTTCTACCTCCACCAGTTCACGTCGAGCACGTCCCGACCGCTGGGCGAGCGGTTCAATCTACAGCTCGAGTATGACGGCAACAGCGAAAGTTTTCCCAGCGGACAGGTCTTGACGCAGCAACTGCGGCGCATCGGCATCGGTGAATCGTTCGGTCCGAACACGAATGTCTCGGTCGCGCTGCGCGATATCGCCGGGGCGGGCGGGTTCGCCGCGCCCGGCGTGAATCTAGCGGTCGGTTTTCACGAGCGATTCCGGACCGGCAGCGAGCTGTTCGTCAACTACGGCACTCCGGCAGCCGGTGTGACGCTCGACCGCCTCATCATCAAATACGTATTGCGGATCGGCGGAGGCGCGGGCACGTAGGATCAGACTTCAGGTCTTCACCTGGAGCCCGAACGACGGAGTGCGCGTGCCGCTACCGAAGAAGATGTTCCGCTCGCCGTAGAAGAGTTGCAGGCGTTGGCTTAAGCGCAGTTGTCCGTAGAGATCGAATTTCGGATGCTTAGGATCGTATAAGCGCGCATCGAGCCCGAACAGACCGTTTGGATCGACGACCGCTTTGAAGCCCAGCGTCGAATAGAGAATCCCGCCGGAAAGCGTCAGGCCTGACGATCTGGCCGAATCGATAAGCAGATCGTACTTGGTGGAATATCCGAGGTCGTCTGCGCCGATGGTCGCGTGCATCGGCAGGCGCGGCAACAGCGTTATCGCGACGTCGCTGGCTGGGCCGCCGCCGGCGTTGCTCCATGTCTCGCGCACCTGCGCCGTCGCCAACACAAAGCCGCCGCCTCCGCGGCGCCGCGAGAACTGCGGTGGTGCAGGCGATCCGTTAGGCGCAGGCGATACGCTTGGCCCCGGTGAGCCAGAGGGCGCGGGAATCGCTTGACTTGGCATGCCCTGAGTTCCGCCCTGCGCCGCGGAGAAATTGCTGAGCAAGTCGTCTGCCCGTGCGATGGCGGTGGCGAGGTTGCTCACGGCTCCTCGCAGATTGGATTGGACATTCGGATCGCCTGTGATGCTATGGATATCCCCCGCGATCGCTTTGAGCTGCGCGGTCGCATCGGCGACATTCGCCGCCGTGGAAAGCAAGCTCTGTTTCAGCGACGGGTCGGATGTGATCTCCGCGAGGGCCTTCATGCTCTGTTGCGCGCTTGCGGATGTCGCGGCGAGGTTTCGGATCATCTCATTGAGCTGGGTGCGGTTCGATGCGACAAGCCCGTGCACGTCTTGGCTGACGCCGATCAGATTCTGACCGCCTACCGCGATCACGCGATCCACTTGTACGATCGTCGCGTTGAGTTCTGCGGCAAGCTCCTGGAGCGTGCCGTCGGTGTGGACGATGAGCGCATCGCTGTGCACCGCTAGCAAGTTGAATTCCCCGACGATATGCGGCAATTCGCGATTGACGACTGCGAGCGTCACGTCGAGTTCTTTGAGCCTCGCCTGTCCGGCCGACGCGAGATCGGCGAGCGATGGCGGCAGCACGCCGTTCGGCATCTGCTCTTCGGGCAGGATGCGGCGCGGCAACGGTGTGGCATCGGCGAGATTCTTCGGCGGGAATATCTGCACGGACGATTGTCCGGTGAGCGTCGTCGTGATGACGAATTGCGACTCGCGGTAGATCGTGTTCTTCTCGTTGATATTGCAGATCACCGCCGCCGTCTGGTCGGGCAGCAGCTGGATATCGGTGACGGCGCCGACGTCGACGCCGGCAAGCTGCACCGCCGACCCTATCTGCAATCCGTTCGTGTTCTGGAAATGGATCGCCATCTGATAGCCGGTGTGCTGGAAGTTGGAGAGCATGTAGTAGACCGCGACTATACCCGCGAGTGCGAAGAGCGTGAATAGTCCGACCTTGACCTGATTGGACACGGCTACCGTCCTCTGGAGCTAAAGCGGTATCGGGCCATCTTCGCTGCCTTCCAAGAACTGCTGCACGATGGGGTTGCGCGAGGCTTTGATCTGCTGAACCGGCCCGTTCTCGATGATCGTCCCTTCGAAGAGCATCGCGATATTGTCGGCGACCCGGTAGACCGATGGCATATCGTGCGAGACGACCACGCACGTCGCCTTCAATCGCTTCTGAATATTCTGGATCGTCTCCGTTATGACATGGGTCATGATCGGGTCGAGCCCCGTGGTGGGCTCGTCGAACAAGATGATCTCGGGGTCGTTGACCACAGCACGCGCAAAGCCCACGCGTTTTTGCATCCCGCCCGACAACTCGGAGGGCATACGCTTGTCGACTCCCTCCAACCCGAGCGTCTCTAACGTCTTTTCTACTCTCTCCCGGATCTCCGTGGGGTTCAACTCGGTGTGTTCCCATAGCGGGTAGGCCACATTTTCGCCGACCGTGAGCGAATCGAATAGCGCGGAGTACTGGAAGGCGAATCCCATTTTCCTACGGATCTCGTTGAGTTTTCGGTCGGAGAGGTGCGTCGTCTCATCGCCGTTCACAAAGACGTGGCCCCGCGATGCGTGACGCAGTCCATTGATCACGCGCAAAATGGTCGACTTTCCCGCGCCGGAGAGCCCGATCACGCAGGTGATCTCGCCGCGCTGGCAATCCATGCTGCAATCCGAAAGAACGATCTTCGGACCGTAGCGGAGTTCGACGCACTGCAAGCGGATCGCGATGTCGCCCGGCGGCGGGTCCGGCACGATCTCGCGGTGGCCGGCGACGTGTTCGTCAAGCATCAGAAGATCAGAAACGAGAGCAAGAAGTTGAACGCGAAGATCAGGATGATCGAGGTGACGACGGCGTGTGTCGTCACCTTGCCGACGCCTTCGGCGCCGCCTCGTGCGCGCAGGCCCTCGTAGCAGGCCACGAGCCCGACGATGAGACCGAAAACGGCAGCTTTGAAGAGGCCTTTCGTGAAATCGCTCATGATGACGGTCTGCTGCACGGATCTCCAGTAGATCGCTCCGGGCAGGTGGACCTGGATCAGCGCCATGAGAAAGCCGGCCGTGACGCCGACGATGTCGGCGAAGATCGTGAGCATCGGCACCGTGAGGACGCACGCGAGAAGTCGCGGAGCGACGAGGACCTTGGCCGGACTCACTCCCATGGATTCCAATGCCTCGACCTGTTCCGTCACCACCATCGATCCGAGTTGCGCCGTGACCGCGGCGCCTGCGCGGCCAGCGAAGACGATGCCGGTGAGGATCGGTCCGAGCTCGCGCAGCTCGCCGAACGCCACGCTGCCGCCGATGAGCGTCGAGAATCCGTACGCGACCGCTTGGGCCGCGGCTTCGAGCGAGATCACCATGCCGGTGAAGCCAGACGTCAGGATGATGATCGGTGCGGATTCCACGCCGAGGAAGTACGCTTGATGGATGACCTCGGTGAATCGAAAACGCATCGAGACGATGTAGCGGGTGGCATCGCCGAGGAGCAGCGTGAGGCCGCCGGTATACGAAAGAAAACGGCGTACGCTAGCTAGCCCTTGGAACGGCTGAGCCGGGGCTTCGCTGCTCACAGACCCGATCGTTCCGAAGCGCGCTCCGCCAACGCGGACAGCACCGCGCGCGCGCGTTCTAAGCGCCGCGATGCGACGCTTCGTTCGGCCTGCGCGTTGTACTGGCGCTGATAGAGCTCGTCAAGCGTGCGATCGAGATGCGCGACGTGCGCCGCGGCCTCGCGCTCAAGCGTTTCGAAGTAACGCTGGGCTTGACGGTGAAATTCGATCAGAGCGGTGCTATCGCCCGACTTGCGGACGCGATCGCGCGCGCGCAGCAACGCTCGATCCGTGACGTGGAACTCGTCGACGAGCGTTACGACGGGATCACTCGCCGCATCCACGGCGGTTCTCATCGCCCAGCGCCTGTCCGGGTCGTACGTGCACCGAATACCGGAATGGCGTGCTGTGCGAGCGCGGCACGCTGTGCGTCGATGAGCGACAGGATGCCGCTTGCGGCAAGCGCGAGCATGCGATCGAGATCCGGCTTCGTAAAAGGCCGGTCTTCTGCCGTGCCCTGCACCTCGACGTAGTGTCCGGCCCCGGTCATGACGACGTTCATATCGGTTTGTGCCCGGGAATCCTCCTCGTAGTCCAGGTCGAGGACCGGCCGGCCATCGACGACGCCGACCGATACGGCCGCGAGCCAGTCGACCAGGGGCCAGCCTGCCAAAACGCGCGATTCGCGAGCCTTGGCGAGCGCGAGGCAGAGGGCGACGAATGCACCCGTCACCGAAGCGGTCCGCGTGCCGCCGTCCGCCTGGATGACGTCGCAATCCACGGTGACGGTTCGCTCACCGAGCGCTCGCGTATCGACGATCGATCGCAGACTCCGGCCGATGAGGCGCTGGATCTCGTGCGTCCGTCCCCCTACTTTGCCTTTGGTGGATTCGCGCGCGGTGCGTTCGGCCGTGCTCTGCGGCATCATGGCATACTCGGCCGTGACCCAACCGACTCCCTTACCCTTGAGGAACGGAGGGACGCGATCTTCGAACGCGGCGGCGCAGAGCACTTTGGTCTCGCCGAACGAGACGAGAGCGGAACCTGATGCGAATCGCAGATAGCCGGTCTGAATCGTGACGGGCCGGAGCTCGTCGTCGCGGCGGCCGCTGCTCCGGGTATCGGCGGTCACCGGAGTCTCACTCGACCGTGACGGTCTTGGCGAGATTGCGCGGTTGATCGACGTCACAGCCCTTGCGATCGGCGATATGATAGGCGAGCAGCTGGAGCGGAACGACGTTGATGATCGGCGCCACGAGGTGATGCGTCTGCGGCACGGTCAGCACGATATCCGCAGTCTCGAGCACAGCGCTGTCATCCGCGTTGGCGACGGCGATCACCCGGCTCTCCCGCGCTTTCGCCTCGGCCATGTTGCTCAAGACCTTCTCTTGCACAGGTCCGCGCGTGACGATGACGACGCACGGCACGTTTTCATCGAGCAGCGCGATCGGCCCGTGTTTCATCTCTCCTGCCGCGTAGCCCTCGGCGTGAATGTACGAGATCTCTTTGAGTTTGAGCGCGCCCTCAAGGGCGATCGGGAAATTGACATGGCGGCCGAGGAAGAGCACGGTTTGCGCTTTCGAGTAGCGCCGCGCTACCGGCAGCACGTCTTCGTTGACGTTCAAAGCCTGATCGACAAGCGCAGGCAGTTCTCGCAGCGCGTTGCCTATCTCGGCCAGCTGCGCCTCGTCAACGGTCTTGCGCAGCCGCGCCAAGTGAAGCGCGAAGAGCGCCATCGCGACGCACTGCGCCGTGAAAGTCTTGGTGGCGGCGACGCCGATCTCAGGTCCGGCGTGCGTGTAGAGAACGCCGTTCGCGCTTCGCGCGAGCGACGACCCGACCCGATTGCAGACGCCAAGCACTGCTGCCCCGCCGGCGCGCGCGATGCGGACGGCCTCGAGCGTGTCCGCTGTCTCGCCGCTCTGCGACACCGCGATCGCGAGGCTATCCCGTTCTACAACCGGTTCGGCATAGCGGAATTCCGAAGCCAGTTCGAGTTCCACCGGCAGCTTCGCGAGCTGGCGGATCAAGTACATCCCATACGCCGCGGCGTGATATGCCGTGCCGCAGGCGAACATCGTGATCTTTCTTATCTTGAGCAGTGCGTCGTCCGAAATGCCGAGATCGGGGATGCGGACCAAGCCATTGTCCTCGATCCGACCGGCCAGCGTGTCCTTGACGACCTTCGGCTGCTCGTAGATCTCCTTGAGCATGAAGTGCTTGAAGCCGCCCTTTTCCGCGGCGCGAACATCCCATGCGACGTGCGTGATCTCGCGTTCGACATTCTCGCCGTCGAACGTCGAAATCTTCGCACCGTCACGGGTCACCACCACCACTTCGCCTTCCTGGATGACGAGCTGTCGTCGCGTGTAGTGGAGGATGGCCGGGATGTCGGACGCGACGAATATCTCGTCATCGCCGAGACCGACTATGAGCGGCGACGCGCCGTTTCGCGCGAAGACGATCTGATCCGGATGATCGCTTGACAGCACGCCCAGCGCATACGCGCCTTTGACGACGGCGATGGTGCGGCGCACGGCTCCCACGAGATCGTGATCGCGGAGCTCCTCTTCGAGCAGATGCGCCAGCACTTCGGTGTCGGTCTCGCTGACGAATTTGTGGCCTTCTGCGACGAGTTCCGCTCGGAGACTCGCGAAATTCTCGATGATGCCGTTGTGGATGACCGCGATCGTGCCGGTGCAATCCATGTGCGGGTGCGCGTTGGTGTCGGACGGCCGTCCGTGTGTCGCCCAACGCGTGTGGCCAATGCCGATGCTGCCGTGCAGCGGTTCGACGCCCAATGCCTCTTCTAGCCGGACGAGTTTGCCGACGCGCTTGCAGCCGACGATCTTGCCTCCATCGACCAAAGCCACGCCTGCGGAATCATAGCCGCGATACTCGAGGCGACGCAGCCCGTCCAAGAGGACGCCGACGACGTCGCGCTCACCGATGTATCCGACGATGCCGCACATTGATCAGTCGCTCCCGTTCTTTTCATGCAACCGAGACGTCTTGAGCCGCTCTGCTCTGAGCACCGCGTGCAGTTTGACGAGCGCCGCGGCGAGCGAGTCGTTGACGACGAGATACTCGTAGGCGCCGATGTGACGCGCTTCTTCTCGCGCTATCTCCAACCGTTTCGATATGGCATCCGGGCCTTCCGTTCGGCGGCGCTCGAGCCGTTCCGCAAGTTCTTGCTCGGACGGCGCGGTGAGGAACACGAGGACCGCGTGCGGAAAGGCGCGTTTGATGGCTAGTGCACCGTTCACTTCAGGCTTCATCACGATGTCGCGGCCGCTTGCGAGCGCATCCTCGACAAACCGCTTGGGTGTGCCGTAGAGATTGTTCGCGTACTCGCGGGTCTCTATGAAGGCGCCTTCCGAATCCATCCGCTCGAACTCAGGCCGCGAGATAAAGAAATAGTGGACACCATCGCGCTCTCCCGGACGCGGGGTCCGCGTCGTCGCCGACACGGAATACGCAAGGTCCGGCTCGAGACGGCGGAGTTCGTCGACAAGGCTGTCTTTGCCCGCGCCCGATGGGCCGGAGACGACCAAGAGCACGGAGTCGCGGCGAAACGAAGCGTTCAGGGCGCTGGTTTTCCTCTCACATGACGCTCGACGTCTGGCTCGTGGCCCGTCTTGCGTTGGAACTCGATGACCGCTTGCGCGGGGCACGCGTTCAAGCGTTGCGGGGCGGGCCGGACGGGCTTGCTCTGAACCTTCACAGGCGCGGTGGCGCGATCACGCTCGTGGCGTCCCTGCATGCCGATAGCCCAATGCTTGCCGAGGTCGAGCGAACGCCCGAAGAATACGAAAGCGGCGTGGGCGGCTGGGCTGCCGGTGTAGCTGCGCTCCTGCGCAACGCTACCATCGAGGCTGTCCGCGCCGTTCCGCACGACCGCATCATCAACGTCGAACTCATTTCTCGTTCTGCGTTCGGCGTGCCTGCCCAACACCGCATCGTGTTCGAGTTGGAACCGCGCAAAGCGAACGCATTGATCCTTCGCCCGACCGGCGGAGATCAGTATGCGATTCTCGCAGCGGCGAAGACGGTCGAAGGCGCGCGCGAAGGTGCTCGAGACGTCGTAGCCGGACGACCATATACGCCGCCCCCGCCGCGGAGAACGGCGCTCGATCCTGCGTTTGAAGAGGAACGCACCATCGCCCCGGACGACACGCGAGCGCTGACGCGCAGGCTGTACGCCATGGACCCGGCGTGCTCGCCGCCACTCGCGCGGGAAGTCATCGAGCGCGTGCTCGTGTCATCGGCGGAGGGAGATATCTGGCCGCGCCTAACGACGGCATGGGCGCAGCTGCGGTCCGATGTCGAACGCGCGTCGTCTGATATTTCGGCGCCGATGCACGCCTATGTGCGATCCGAAACTATCGGCGCGGAGACGTATCACTGCGTGCCGCTTTCGTGGGCGCCGGGTACGCACGAGCGGCGCGCGACTCTCAACGAGCTGTGCGCCGAGCAAATGGGCCGCGCCGGTCGAGCGCGCGTGGCACCCATCGCAAACGCACTGCGCAAACGCCTCGACACGCTGCTCGCGCGCTGCGCCGAGGAATCGGCACGCCTGCGCACGCGCCAAGAGGCGGCTGCAAACGCGGAACATCTGAAGGCGGCGGGCGACGCGATCTACGCCAATCTCTCTGCCATCCCGCAGGGCGCCGCGCAATTCACGACGCCCGAAGGATTCGTCGTCGAGCTGGATCCGCTGTTCGATGCGAAGCGCAACGCGCAGTCGTACTTCAAACGATTCAAGAAGGCGCGCAGCGGGTTGAGCGCTATCGCCGAGCGCCTTCGCGTATTGGCGGCGAACAGATCGCTCTGGGAACACCTGCTATGGGAAGTCAACCGAGTGGAGAGCGCTGGCCAAAGCGACCTCGCGGTTCTCACGGAAATCGCGGAGTCGCTCTCGCCGCAGCGCCGCGCGAAGGCGAGTTCGACCGATCGCGCGCGGCGAGAGCGTATTGTCGAACTTGGGCAAGGCGCGGTCGCCCATGTGGGGCGCTCGCCTCAGGACAACGAGCGGGTGACATTTTCCGTCGCCGGCAAGGACGACTTCTGGTTCCATGCGCGCGGCATCCCTGGCGCCCATGTCGTCCTACGGCTTCCGGGCGGCAGAACGCAGCCCACGCATGAAGAGATAGTCGCCGCGGCCGCGCTCGCAGCGGGCAGCAGCCGGGCAGCCGAGTCCGGAAAAGTCGAAGTGGATTATACGCGGCGCAAGCACGTCCGCAAACAAGGCAAAGGCCGCACCGGCATGGTCTGGTATACGGACTTCCAGACGGTACTCGTCGCGCCTACGAAGGTGTGAGGCGCTCGATGAACATCGCGTCTCCGAATGAGAAGAACCTGTAGCCGAGTCGCACCGCTTCCTTATACGCATCTAGCACTCGCTCGCGCCCGGCAAAGGCGCACACGAGCATGAGCAGCGTCGACCGCGGAAGGTGGAAATTCGTGATGAGCGCGTCGACCACCCGAAAGCGGAACGGATGATAGATGAAGAGATCGGTGGCGCCCGACCCGGCGTTGATCGCACCGTCGTCATCCGCCGCGGACTCGAGCGCCCGCAGCGCCGTCGTGCCGATCGCGACGACACGCCTGCCTTCGCGTCTGGCCGCGGCGACTGCGGATGCGGTTCCGGGTGGTATCGCAAATCGCTCGTGATGCATCCGATGTTCCCGTACGTCTTGCGCGCTGACGGGCCGAAACGTCGCGGTGCCGACTTCTAGGGTCAGCGTGGTCCACATCACGCCGGCGGTCTTCAGGCCCTCGATAAGTTCTGTTGTGAAATGAAGCCCGGCGGTGGGTGCTGCCGCCGATCCCGGAAGCCGTGCGTAGACCGTCTGGTACCGCTCATCCACGTCTTGCGGTGCTTGCGTGATGTACGGAGGAAGCGGCATGCTGCCGAATCGGTCCATGGCTTCGTCGGCGGTCACCCCTTCGAAGCGGACGATCCGCCCGCCGTCAGCCGTGCGGTCTTCGATGATGATGGACGCGCCGCCATCCAACGACAACGCGTCACCCGGTCTGATCCTGCGTCCGGGGCGCACGAGAGCTTCCCATCGCCCCGGGACGCTGTCCGGTCCGAGCAGCAGCACTTCCGCGGCGCCGCCTCGAGCGCGCTTCGCTTTGATGCGCGCGCGTAGGACGCGCGTGTCGTTCGCGACGAGGACGTCGCCTTTGCGCAGCACTGCGGTGAGGTCCGCAAACGTCCGGTTGGTGATAGGGTTCGCGGCAGGCAACACGAGGAGTCGTGAGGCGGTGCGAATCGCGGTCGGACGTTGCGCTATGAGCTCGTTCGGCAGCTCGTAGTCGTACGAGTCGACGCGAAAGTCGGGCTCAACGGCATCCGGAACGTCGGTGTCGCGCGCATCGCTCACGGCCCCTCCACGGCCGGCGGCGCGTACACGGGCACGTCGGCGATCGTCGTGAGTTCAGTGCCGCTGTAATAGAAGCGCAAGATATCAAGGCAGCCGATTCCGGCCGCCGCCATACTGCGGGCGCCCCACTGCGACATGCCGACGCCGTGGCCGAAGCCCGAACCTGAAACGCGGATTCGTGAGCCGTACAGGGCAAGCGCAGAGATCTTCGTGCTTCGGACGGCACGGCGTCCGGCGAGTCTTCGGAAATCAAATCCGCTGAGCGTGGCCGATCCGAGCGTGCCGAATATCGATATGGTCTCGATGCGGCCGGATTCGTCCGATGGCCCAGGCGTGATTCCCGTCAGGTCGCCGACATTCGTGTACAAAGCATCCACGGATTGCGCGAGGTCCGCTGCCGGAATCGTGGTGGACCACTCGTTGTCCGGCGATCCGAGCGCATATGGATCCGCTTTGGCAATCAAGTATGGCTGTGGATCGGAGAGCGCCGAGCCGTTAGCGGTGAAGCCGCCATCATCGGCCGAGTAGTACGTGTGCACGATCTGGCCTTCGTAGACGAGTATCTCACCGCGCGTGGAGTCCGCTGCATGAATCGTCGACGGCGATTCCGAGTCGACGCCGCCGTATGCTTGATCCTGGTCTCCGGCGACGAGGTCGTAGCCGACGTCGTCGCGGATCCCCAACCGCCCGATAGCGTAGGTGCGCGCCACGATAGCTTGTGCCTCGAGCGCGGCGGTGGGCCAGGAGGCCGGCATCTCGCTGCCCACGACGCCGTACAGATATTGTTCGAGATCGACGAAGTCGACGACCGTCAGCGCGCCGTCCGGATCGAGCTGTACGACGATGTTGCCCCGGTATGGAGCGCCGTTGACATCGATCGGCAAGCCGAGCGGAGACGCGATGAGCACCTTCGGCCCGACCGCTATGGAATTCGCGATGACGAGTTTCCCGTTTTCGGCGCGGACATCGAGGACGGTCGCCAGGTCGGGGA
>JABCYQ010000042.1 GCA_013290125.1 Vulcanimicrobiota bacterium | reverse complement strand
CGCCGCGCCACGATTGCCGCGAAAGCTCCAGCGCGACGATCGGAACGAAGGCTATGAGTGCGACCGGTTTGGCGAGCCAGGCAAGCGCGCCGAATACCACCGCCCAGGCGAAATCGCCGCGCTCGCGCTGATCGCAAAAGCGCCACCACCAATAGAGCGTGCCGGTCATGAAGAACAGCATGACCGTGTCCGGCGTGAACGTCCTGCCGTAGTACACGGCCCCGGGTGCGACGGCGAAAGCGAGCGCAGCCAAAAGGCCGGCGCGCGGCGAGAAGACGTCGCGTCCGAACAGATACAGAAGCACGACCGTACCGAGACTGAACGCGATGACGATCATGCGCGCGAAGATCTCGTGGATGCCGAACGCGCGATATGCCTGGGCCGCGAGGTACGGCACGATCTGAAGCTCTAACTCGACGTAATTCGGCGGAGGTCCGTCGTAGTCTGTCTGCGGCCGGCCGATGTCGTTCTCGAGTTGGGCGAAGTTACGCGCGATCGCAGCTTCGTCGCCTTGGCGCCAGCCAGGGTGATCGAGGATAGGATTGTGGACGCCATAGAACCGCAGCGCTGCTGCGAGCACGAGAATGCCGAGCAGCGGCAGGCGCCGCCGGACGGCGTCAGTCACGAGTCCGCACTGCCCTCGGTCGCGTGTGTGTGGCGAAACGTCCAGTACTTGTTCACGAAGAAATTGATCGCCATGCCTGCCAGTGTCGCGCCGAACCAGACGAACGACGGCCGATGGCTCAACCCAGCGGGAAGCACGCGATCCAAGACGATGAGAATAGGTTCGCTCACCGCAAGGGCCAGCGCGGAGACCGTGAGGAATTGCGCGAGCTCCTTGCCCGCATGACCTTGGCTTCGAAACGTCCAGTGGCGATTCCACCAGTAGTTGTTGACGCCGCCGAGAAGAAATCCGATCGCAAACGCCACGGTCTTGATGATCCCGTAGTGATTCAAAATGTGGAAGATGACGAAGCTGACCGCCGCGCCCGACGCGCCGACCACGCCGAACTTGAAGAACTGGCGAACGCCGCGCCGCGGTTTCAGCGTCAGAGCCCGCGTCACGCGAGCCAGTACCAATCGGCGAAGAAGACCGTGAACACGCCGAGCAGCGTCAACGAGAGGGAGACGATCGCAGAGTTCACTACCGGCCGTCTGCCCCAGAGCGCCAAGAGCATGAACGCGGGGAACACGACGAGGTCGAAGCGCGGCATGCTCATGAGACTAGCGGTCGACATCGGCACGAGGAGCGATGCCGCGAAGTAGAGCGCGTAGGATGGTCGGAGCGTGCGGCACGCCACGACGAGCAGGGCCAGAAACGTGAGCGTGAACGCGAGTTCGAGGATGTGGTTGATAGCGCCGCTGGACGCGATCGGCGCCCGGCTCAGGTCTTGCAGCGTGTTGCTGATGCTCACCCAGGGTGGAGCGAGATGGCGGTTCCAGCTGGCTTGCACTTTCTGGAAGTAGAGCGGATCGCCGACCAGTGCGTAGAGATATGCCATGTAGACGCCGAGACCGGCTGGGATAAGCGCGAGACCGATAACGCCGCGAGCAAGCGTCGTGCCTCTGCGCTCATGCCATTGGCGCCAGACCTCATACGCGAGCGGCAGCGCCAGCAGCACGCCTTCGACGCGCGTCAGCGACGCCAAGGCTCCGACGACGCCGGCGGTTATGAAGTTGCCGCGCCGCGCGTAGTACACCGAGGCGACCGTCAAGGCGAGGAAGAGCGACTCTGTATAGACGACGGAGAAGAAGATCGCAGTCGGAAAGATCGCTATATAGAAGATCGAGTGGAACGCGGTCTCGTGATCGCCGAACTCGAGTTTCGTCAACGCGTACAGATACGCGAGCGCGATGAAGAACGCGACGTTCGAGATGAGCAGCCCCGCGATGAAGTGATCGCCGATCAGCGCTCCCAGGCGACTGATAAGAAAAGGATAGAGAGGGAAGAACGCCATGTCTTTCCCGTGATATCCCACAGTCGCGATCGCGAGGTAGTGCTGCGCATCCCAGCGGCCGAGCACATCGAGTAGCCCGTGTTGCGGACTCCAGTGCTGTCCGGCCCGTTGACCGATGACGATCGCACCGAGCATCGCGACGATGATGATCGGCACTCGCGTCGCGATGAAGACCGCGGAGACGGCGCGCACCGTCAGCGAGAATCGCGCGAGAACACCGACTTTTATGGCGATCCAGAGCAGCAGCATCGCCGTGGCGATGCCGGTCGCAGAGGAGACCGAATTCTGATCGCTGACGACGTATGCCCAGAGCGCGTAGAACGCGAGGAACGAGTATGCGTCGGCGCGGAGCATCGCGGCTTCGCCGATGCCGAGCAACTTTGCAGCAACGCGCGAGTAGACGCGCCAAATAGCGATGGTCGCGGCCGCACCCAAGAGCATCGCGGCCGCGAGCGGAAGGTATGCTTCGGACGCGACGAGCCCGTGCGTTGCGGCGACGTACCAGCCGAAAAAGCCCGTCGAAGCACCGGCGCCGCCGACGACGGCGACTCGGATGCGATGACGCAATCCCGCGGGCAGTGAGTGGCTGCCTAGCGGCTCTGCGAGCGGCTGGCGCGCCGGATCGGCATGAGCGGCATCCACGGCACGCGCTTTTCGCGGTTCCGCAGTACGGCCCTCCACGTCGCAACGTCGCAGCGGGCGCAGCGATCTGCCGAGGGATTTATCGTGACTTGGGCAATAGGCGGGACATGTCACGCCGCGTTGCGACGAGCATCATCGCCGTGGTCGCGGTGGTCGCGTTCACGATGGGAATCTCTGCGGCGCTTGACGCGACGGGTCAGACCGCGCTTTCCGGAATCTTCGTGAGTCTCGGCGTGGATGCGAACGGCACGCTTTTGACCATCGAACGCGATGGATCGCTGCGTGCGCTGCGCGTTTCCGATGCTGCGTCGGTGACCGAAGCAGAGCAAGGCTCGCAGCCGCAAAACGCCACGCTCGCCAAACTTATGCCGGGCGAGCCGGTCGATCTCATGGTGGACGAAAGCGGAGTCATCACGTCGGTCGTCGCGCGCTACGCGACGATCACGACACAAGTCATCGCGGCCCAAAACGGGTACATTGTCTGCGCCGACGGCAACGCATATAAGCTCGTCGGCAGCGCGACTACAGCTGCCGATTCGCTCCAAACCGGTATATACGTGCTGATGCGCGCAGATCCGGTGACGGGCTCGGCGTTCGACGTCGTCGCATCGCGTACGCCATTCCGCGGCATCGCATCACAGGCCGTATCGGTTGCGGTGACGTTCATCGTCGCTGTGCCGCCCAACACGCCGCCGGGCGACACCGTCTATCTCGCGACCAACGCGAGCTCGTGGACGCCGAACGGCGTGCGGATGACGCCGCTGACCGGAGGCCGCTTCACGGTCGTGATGCAGCTGGCGCCTGGAACGCAGATCGAGTATCGGTACACGCGTGGGTCGTGGTCCACGGATGAACGAACTGCGGCCGGAACTCCGACGCCGAACCGAAGCCTGGCCGTGCAGCGCAGCGGCGCCGCGCAGACCGTGACGGACGCCGTCGCACGTTGGGCAGACCTGCCCTCATAAACCTCACAGCCGAGCAGGAGTCGACACAATATGGACACGCTGGATTTCGTCAAGGTCACCGAAGCCGCGGCGCTTGCGGCCTCCCGCTGGATGGGCAAAGGCGAACGAAATCTTGCCGACGGCGCCGCTGTCGAGAAGATGCGCTTCGTGCTCAACGAGATGGATATCTCCGGCCGGATCGTCATCGGTGAGGGCGAGCGCGACGAAGCGCCCATGCTCTACATCGGCGAGCAGCTCGGCCGCGGCGGCATGGAGGTCGACATCGCAGTCGATCCAGTCGAGGGGACCAATCTCGTCGCGAATGGCTTGCCGAATTCCATAGCGGTGCTTGCCGTCACGACCAAAGGCGGACTCTTGAACGCGCCGGACACGTACATGGATAAACTCGCCGTCGGTCCAAAGGCGGCGCAGTACGTGCATCTGGACGCGTCCGTCAAAGAAAATCTGCAGCTCGTCGCAAACGCGATCGAACGGCCGATCACAGACGTCACGGTCGTCATCTTGGACCGGCCGCGCCACAAGGAGCTGATCGAAGAAGTGCGGTCGGCCGGCGCGCGCATCAAGCTGATCTCCGACGGCGACGTCGATGCGGCGATCGCGACCGCGATCGACAGCACGGGCATCCACGTTTCGATGGGTACGGGCGGCGCGCCCGAAGGCGTGCTAGCCGCAGCGGCGCTGAAATGTTTGGGCGGCGGCTTCATGGGCAGGCTCAAGTTCCGCAACGACGACGAAGTGAAGCGCGCGAAAGAGATGGGCTTCGGCGCGATCGACCGGATCCTGTCGATGGACGATCTCGTCAAGACTAACGAAGTGACGTTCGTCGCCACCGGGATCACCGACGGCGACCTCTGCCGCGGCGTCCGTTTTTCCGGAAACGGCGCGCGAACGCATTCGATCATCTTGAACAGCCACTCCGGAACGACGCGATTCGTCGAGACGATCCACCACTTGCGCGCGGAACCGCTGCGAGGCCGTCCGCGCTGAACCTAATGGCGTTGCTGACGCCCGACGCGTTCGCACAGCGGCTCTCCGACATCGATGTCGGGATGTTCGAGCGCTGGGACGTCAGCGGCGTCATCGTCGACCTTGACAATACGCTCGTGCCGTGGAACTCACGTGAAGTCACTTCTGACGGCGGCGCTTGGATACGTTCCGTGCAGCGCGCAGGCATCAAGGTCTGCCTCTTGACGAACAACTATTCGTCGGCTGCGAGGACGATCGCCGATGAGTTCGGCGTGAGCGCGATCGCGGGTGCCCTCAAACCATCGCCGTGGGCGTTCGGCGGCGCATTGCGCGCGCTCGGTGTGAGCGCGAAGCAGGCGGCAGTCGTCGGAGATCAGATCTTCACAGACGTTCTAGGCGGTAAGCTCGCCGGAATGCGCGCGGTGCTCGTGCGCCCACTCGGCACCGCGGAATTTCCGACGACGAAGTTCATCCGGCTTCTCGAGCGGCCGCTGCTCGAGCGATTGCGGCGCAGCGGCCACATCACATGACGCACGGGCCGCTCGCACGCTACGCTATCATCGGCGACCCCGTCGACCACTCGCTCTCTCCGGTGATGCAAGCGGCTGCGTTCGCCGCAAGCGGCTTCGATGCAACGTATGGCGCGCTGAAAACGGGTTCAGCCGACTTGTCGACGGTTCTTGCGCGCTTTCGAAACGAAGGGTGGGCCGGCTTCAACGCGACAACACCGCTCAAAGAAGCACTCCTGCCGTTCATGGATGTGCTCACGCCTGAAGCCGCTCGAGTGGGAGGCGTCAATGTCGCGCGCCTGGACGGCGAACATCTCATCGGCCACAACACGGACGGCGCCGGCATGCTGGACGCGCTTTTGGAGAATTGGTCCGGATCTATTCGAGGCGTTCGCGTCCTCGTGCTGGGCGCAGGGCCGGCGGCGCGATCGATCGGCTTCGCGCTCGCCGACGCGGGAGCGAACGTCTCGTGCTGGTCGCGGACGATAGAACGCGCGCGCCGCATCGGACCACGGCCGTCTGGGACTTCAGCGATCGTCGTATCGGCGCTGCCGAGCGATGCGGAAGTTCCGGACGAGATACTCGCGCTCATCGCACGCGATGCGTTGGTAGCGGATGCGAACTATCGTGCCCCGCGATCGCCGGTTCCGATGCGCGTCGGCGCGACGCACATCGACGGGCTCGGGATGTTGCTGCATCAGGGCGCCCGCTCGTTCGAATGGTGGACAGGTTTGCCCGCGCCGCTCGCGGCCATGCGCGACGCGCTCGCGAACGCGCCGGGGAGGGCCGCACCTGCGGGCGCGGAAAGCAAGCCGCGATGAAAGCCGTCATCCTGGCCGGCGGCCTTGGCACGCGCATCAGCGAAGAGACGCAAGTCCGGCCGAAGCCGATGGTCGAGGTCGGCGGTCACCCGGTTCTCTGGCACATCATGAAGACGTACGCCGCGCACGGCGTCAACGATTTTGTGATCTGTCTCGGATATCGCGGCTACGTGATCAAAGAATATTTCGCCAACTACGCGTTGCACAGTTCCGACGTGACCTTGGATATCAAGTCCGGGCGCATGCAGGTGCATGAATCGCACGCGGAACCGTGGTCTGTGACGCTCGTGGAGACAGGCGTCGCCACCGCCACCGGCGGCCGTCTCAAACGCGTCGAGCGCTACGTGAGGGACGAAGAGGATTTCTGTTTCACCTACGGCGACGGCCTCAGCGACGTGAACATCGCGGATCTGATCTCGTTCCATCGCCGCTGCGGCCTTTTGGCCACGGTGACCGCGGCACAGCCTCCCGGACGCTTCGGCGTGTTGACGGTTTCGCGCGATCGGATCTCGGCGTTTGCTGAGAAACCGGCCGGTGAAGGCGGCCGGATCAACGGCGGGTATTTCGTGCTGTCGCCGCGCGTTCTCGACCGGATCGACGGCGATGCCACCGTCTGGGAGCGCGAGCCGATGGAAGGGCTCGCCGCAGACGGGCAGCTCGCCGCGTTCGTGCATGACGGTTTCTGGCAGCCCCTCGACACGCTGCGCGACAAGAACGCCCTCAACGACTTGTGGTCTTCCGGCCGGGCACCGTGGAAAGTGTGGCGCTGATAGCAGCGGATCCGGCGCGCGACTTCTGGCGCGGGCGACGCGTCGTCGTCACGGGCCACACCGGTTTTAAAGGCGCGTGGCTTTCGTTCTGGCTACGCCGGCTAGGGGCCGAGGTCGCGGGGTTTGCCCTTGATCCACAACCTGGTCTAAATGCGTTCCGGCTTTCCGGGCTTGCAGCGCACATGGACTCGCGCATCGGCGACATCCGCGACGGATCTGCCATCGAGGCGTGCATAACCTCGCACCGGCCAACTGTCATCTTCCATCTCGCTGCGCAAGCGCTCGTCCGCGCAGGTATCGCGGACCCCGTCGGAACGTACGAGACGAATGCTATCGGCACGGCCAACGTGTTGCTTGCAGCGCGCGCGTGCGAGAGCATCCGGGCGATCGTCGTGGCGACGAGCGACAAGTGTTACGATTTGCGCGCAGGTGCGGCGCGCCATTCGGAGGAGGATCCGCTGGGCGGCGATGAGCCGTATTCCGCCAGCAAGGCGAGCGCGGAGCACGTCGTCTCCAGTCTGCGCGCGACGTGGCCCAAGTCGGGCGCAGCGGCGCGCATCGCAGTGGCGCGCGCTGGGAACGTCATTGGCGGCGGCGACTGGTCGACAGATCGGCTTGTCCCAGATGCGATCGCGGCGTTTGCCGCTGGTTTGCCGCTCGAACTTCGCTACCCCGATGCGATCCGGCCCTGGCAATTCGTGCTCGATCCGCTCTTCGCATACCTCGACTTCGCGCGTCTGCTTCTCGCCGAGGGCGGTGATTCGGTAGCGCGCGCCTGGAATCTGGGCCCTTCGCCCGATCACGAACGGCCGGTGGCGTGGGTCGCCGACGCGCTTGCCGCCGCATGGGGAGCGGGCGCGACGTGGCGTCAAGCCGCCGGAGTCCACCCAGTCGAGGCGACGGCATTGCGCCTTGACAGCTCGGCCGCGGCGCGATCGCTCGGGTGGCGATCACGCGTCGGTCTTGCAGAGTCGATCCGGCGCACGGTCGCGTGGTATCGCGCGCAGCTCGGGGGCGCGGATGTGGCGACGCTGATGGATGAAGAAATAGAGCGCTTCGAGGCAGCGGCCGCGTGACGGCCGCGCCGTGTCGTTTGTGCGGCGGGCAGCTGCGCCTTGCGCTCGATCTCGGCACGTCGCCGCCTTCAAATGCATTCGTGGATCCCGCATCAGCGCGAGACGAGCAGTTCTTCCCGCTTCGGCTTCACGTCTGCAGCGTATGCTGGCTCGTACAAGTCGAACAATTCCAGTCCGCGGCCGATATCTTCGCCGACGACTACGCATACTTCTCATCGTATTCCACATCGTGGCTCGCGCACGTCGAGCGATTCGCCGATCTCGCCGTCAAGCGGTTTGGACTCACAGCGGAATCGCGCATCGTCGAAGTGGCTAGCAACGACGGTTACTTGCTCGGATGTTTCGCGCGGCGCGGTCTACAGGTCGTCGGCATCGAGCCCGCGCGCGACGTCGCGCTGGCCGCGATCGCAAAGGGCGTTCCGACCCGCATCGCGTTTCTCGGTGCGGAAACGGGGCGTTCACTCGCAGCATCAGGTTGCGCGGCCGACCTCTTGATCGCCAACAACGTCTTGGCGCACGTTCCCGACCTGAACGACTTCGCCGCCGGTCTGCGCGAGCTTCTCAGACCCGGAGGTTGGTTGACGCTTGAGTTCCCGCACGTCTTGCAGTTGCTCGCGCGAGGCGAGATCGACACGATCTATCACGAGCATTTTTCGTACTTCTCGCTTGCGACGGCATCGCTCGTATTCGAGCGCCATAGCATGCGCGTCGTCGACGTTGAAGAACTGCCGACACACGGCGGCTCGCTTCGGCTCTATGTCCGCCACGCGGCCGAAGCGACGCCACAGCCGGACGTCGCGCGCGTACGCGCGATGGAAGACGCCGCCGGACTGCAGACCTGGCCGCCGTATGCGGAACTCGCGAAAAGGTCCGAGGCGGTCAAGAGCGGATTGCGCGAGTTCTTGATCGGTGTAAAGGCCCGCGGTGAGAGCGTGGCAGGCTACGGCGCGCCGGCGAAAGCGACGACGCTGCTCAATTATTGCGGCGTTCACGCCGATTTGTTACCGTATACGGTGGATCGCAATCCTCATAAGCAAGGCCGATTGATCCCCGGCGTGCGCATACCGATCGATTCGCCGGAGCGGATCATGAATACAAGGCCCAAATACGTGTTGATCCTGCCTTGGAACATCAAAGACGAAGTGATGGAGCAGCTCGCCGGCATTGCAAACTGGCAGGGCCGCTTCGTAGTACCGGTGCCCAGACTGACCGTCGAACCGTGAGCGGTCTAACGCCGATCGTCGTCTGGGGGTCCAAGGGCCAGGCGAAGGTGCTCGCGGAGTTCTTCGATGCAAGCGGCTTTCGCGCCGCTGCGTTCTTCGACAACGATCCGGACGCGGTCTCGCCGATCGACGGCGTGCCGATCCATATCGGCGCCCCAGGATTCGAACGTTGGCTTCGCGCGGCAGACCGCTCGACCGTCTCGTTCGTCGTGGCGGTCGGCGGTGATCGCGGACGCGAACGCCTTGAGATATACGAACTGCTCGCGGGCGCTGGACTTGCGCCGGCGACGCTCGTCCACCCGACAGCGTTCGTCGCGCGCGATGCGTTGCTTGGTACGGGATCGCAGATTCTCGTGCGTGCCTGCGTCTGCACGCGCGCGGTGCTCGGGCGTGCGTGCATCGTCAATACCGCGGCGACCGTCGACCACGAGTGCGAGCTTGGAGATGGCGTGCACATCGGACCGGGAGCGACTCTCGCAGGCTGTGTGCGCGTGGGCGAAGCGGCATTCATCGGAGCAGGGGCGGTCGTTTTACCGCGGATCCGTATCGGCGCGGACGCTGTCGTGGGCGCAGGCGCTGTCGTGACGCGCGACGTCGAATCCGGTTGGGTGGTGACCGGGGTGCCGGCCGTGCGCACGGCGCGTGCCGCGCGGAGCGGCGCGTAGATGACTCCCGACGAACGCAACCCTTTGTCCCCGGAGCGCGTGGCGGCGATGGCAGCCGACACCGAGATGCGCGCCGCAGCGACGGAGTTTTTCCTTCGCTCGTGCGAGCATCGCTATTCGTACAATTTCACTTGGCTCGGCCGTCCGATCATCCAGTACCCGCAGGATGTCATCGCGCTACAGGAGATCGTCTGGCGCACGCAGCCCGACGTCATCGTGGAAACCGGCGTCGCGCACGGCGGAAGCACCGTGCTCTTCGCCTCGCTGCTGCAACTCCTCGGCGGCAACGGGCGCGTGATCGCGGTCGATATCGACATCCGCGCGCACAACCGCGCGGCGATCGAATCGCATCCGCTCGCGGGGCGGATCACCCTTATCGAAGGTTCATCGGTGGACGCCGCGATCGCGGAGCGGGTGCGCGCCGCCACGGCCGGCGCACGAAGCGTGATGGTCGTCCTCGATTCCAATCATACGCATGAACATGTACGCGCCGAACTTGTGCTGTACTCTCCCCTCATCCGCAAGGGCGGATATCTCGTTGTGATGGACACGGTGGTCGAGCACATGGCGCCGGACGCTTTTCCGGATCGGCCGTGGGGAAGGGGCGACAACCCGATGACCGCGGTCCGGGAGTTCCTCGCGCTGAACCCGCGCTTCGAAACCGATCGAGAGATCGATGACAAACTGCTCGTGAGCGTTGCGCCCGGCGGTTATCTGCGCTGCGTGGCGGACTGACGTGAACGAAGAACGCGTTCCGGTCTTCGCGCCGCACATCGGTGTGGATACGCTCAAGCATCTGACCGACGCTCTCGATGTCGGATGGCTTGGGATGGGCGCGACCACGAAAGAATTCGAAGAGCGCATCGGCGCGTTTCTCGGCCTGAGAGAACGCTACGTCGTCGCGGTCAACACCGGCACCTCGGCTTTCCACATCGCACTGCGCGCGGCGGGGATCGGCCAAGGCGATGAGGTCATAACACCGTCGTTCAACTATGTCGCGGATCATCAGGCGATCCGCGCGTCCGGGGCGGATGTGGTCATGTGCGACATTCGCGACGGCGATCTCGGCATGGACTGCGAGAAGGCAGCGGCGCTCATCACGCCGCGCACGAAAGCGCTGATGCCGTTGCATTTCGCGGGCATCGCCTGCGATCGGGCCGGCGTGTATCGACTCGCCGAATCGCGCGGCTTACGGGTCATCGAAGACGCATGCCACGCGTTTGGCACCGAGATCGCGGGCACCCGGATCGGCGCGGACGGCGATATCGCGGTCTTCAGCTTCGATCCGGTCAAAGTGGTCACGTCGATCGATGGCGGCTGCGTGGTCGTGGGCGACGCGGAGGAACGCGAACGATTGCAGCGCATGCGCCTGCTCGGGGTGGACAAAGATACCACGGAGCGTTATCGGAACCGGCGCGCGTGGGAGTATGACGTCGTCAGCGAAGGCTATCGCTACCACTTGACCAACATCCTCGCGAGCGTCGGAGTCTCGCAGATCAAGCGCGCCGACGAATTCATCGCGTCGCGTCAAGCCGTCTGCCGCGAGTACAACGCAGCATTTGCGAACCTTACGTGGGCGCGCATACCAGCATCCGATTTCGCCGGCGTCTCACCTTTCATCTATAGCCTGCGCGTGCTCTCGGGAAGACGCGGCGCATTCATCGAGCACTTGAGCAGCCGCGGCGTGGATGCTGGAATCCATTTCGTCCCCGTGCACAAGCACACCGCGTTCGCCGGCGCGAGACGCGGAGACATGACCGTGACGGATCGCGTGATAGAAGAGGTGGTCACGCTGCCGCTGCATTCGAATATGCGGCGCGATCGCGTCGAGCGCGTGATCGATGCCGTCGTCTCGTTCGCCTGATCGATGCCTTCGCTCTCGGTCATCGTGCCGACATATCGACGGCCCACGCTGCTGCGGCGGGCCATCGCGAGCGTGCTCGGGCAGACATACCGCGATTTGGTCGTTCTCGTGTTCGACAATGCGTCGGGTGACGAGACGGAATCGGTCGTCGCCAGATTCGCGGCGCGCGACAGCCGCGTGCGATACGTCTGCCGCGAGCGGAACATCGGCGGCCCTGAGAATTTCGCGCGAGCGCTGGACGACGTCGAGACGCCGTACTTCGCCTTCCTCTCCGATGATGACGCATTGTTCCCACGTTGTTACGAGATCTGTCTGCGCGGCTTTGCCGCCGCGCCGGATGCGCTCATGTCCGCCGCGTCCACGCTTGAGATGGATGCGCAGGGCAGCATTCGATTCTCACCGCTCGGACTTTGGCCGCGCGACGGCGTCTATCACCCCCCGGAGTCGATTCTTCGCATGCTCGACAACCGGCATCCGACGTGGACGTCCGTCGTATTCAAGCGCGAAGCGCTGGCGCTCGTAGGAGGCCTTGATCTCGCGGTGGGTCCGCCGAGCGATCTGGATTTCGAGTTGCGGATCGCGGCGCGCTTCCCGATCGTGGTCGACCGGACGCCGAGCGCGGTGTTCTCCGCGCATGCAGATTCCAACACAGCGCGGCAAAACGCTGCGATCGCGGACGGCATGCTTTTGATGTCCGAAAAACTCGCGGCGGATGAGCGCATTCCAGCGACGACCCGCGCGGCGATCGGCACGCGGCTCGCGCGTCAGATCCGCTTCAAGCTCTTCGAGGTCTGCGTGAAGGCGCTCGTGCGCGGCGACGATGAGGTCGCCCGCCAAGCGTTTGAGCGGCTGCGCAGCCGCGATGACGGGGGCGTGCTGCGCGTGACCTGCGGCCTGCTCATCGGAGCATGTCGAGTCATCCCGGGAGCCCGTGCGCTACTCCGCGCGGCCGAACGCGCGCGTCTTGCGGCGCGCGCACGTCGCGCTGCGGCCACCGTCGGCGCGTACGATATTCGAAGCGACTTGCGCTGGCTCCAGTCTATTGCGGAGCCGCCAGAGGCTTCGACGCAAGCCTGACCGAACGCGCAAGCCCTCAAGCGGAACTATGGACGACGGGGGATTTGCTCGATGCAGCGCATGCAACTTTTCAGAACTGCCGTCGTCGCGACTCTTGCTGCGGCGGTGATCGCCGGATGCGGCGGTGGATCATCTTCGTCGTCGTCAAGTACGGCAGCGCCGATGACGGCGGCCACAGCGATGGCGACGACCGCTTCCGTCGGGGGGATGCCTGCTCCGCTTGGACAGGCCGCACCGATACCCGCCGGTTTGACTTGCAAGGACGCTATCGTTTGGGTCAACGCCAAGCGACACAACTACCACGAACCGGGCGACCCATACTACGGCCGGACCAAGAACGGACAGTATATGTGCAAGGCCGACGCGATAGCAGCCGGAGATCACGCGGCCGGTGCGCACCCCAATCATATGGGCAACGCGGCGCCGAGCGACACGGCTACGGCAGGCTCCACTCCGTAGACACTGCGGGCGGTATAAGGAGTCCTCGCTATGGATTTTCTGACCCACCTCTTGCACACCGCGATTTGGGTGTTCGGAATCATCTTCGTTTTTGCGCTGATCGGTCTTGTGGCCACGATCAAGTGGATCATCGGACTGTTCACCGGCGCAGAACATGCTGTGACTTCCGGAGTGGAGAGCGTCGAGCGCGGCATCGAGCGCCGTTGAATATGGTAGAAAGGGAGTTTGCGAATCGATGAGTATTCCGCGCACGCTAGCTGCTGTCGCGTTGTCAGCCGCGGTCGCCAACGTCTTCGGCTGCTCGGGGAGGCCAAGCGGAGGCGGGACTGCAGCAGGTCCGGCCGCCGGATCGAGCGCGGTGACGCCGGGCACGGTCACAAATCCGACCGATTTCGCGCTCGCCCCCGATGACAAGATCCTCGCAGCGAAGCCGTTCAACCAGACTATCTCGTCGCAGAGCGGCACGCTTTTCACGCAAGGGGCCGGCACGTATGCCGGCCATTCGGTGGTTGCTCAGAGTTCAGGGTCGCTGGCTGACGTCAAGTCGTGGCTCGCCAAACTCGAGCAGTCGCCGCCGGCGGGTTACAGATATGTCGCTTCGGCCGAGCATCCGTCCGCGGTCGAGGCTGCTGGGAAATTCGGCGTGACGTACGCGGTCTTCAGAAACGGCGCGAAGGGCGCCGTCATCGCGGTCGTCGATCCGAGGCTAGCGCACGAAAAGCTGCAGATAGTCCTCAGCGCCGTCGACAAATATAAGATGCTTCCGGCCGAGCTGCGGAATTCGATCGACGAAAACGTCAAAGCACAGCTCGGCGTATCGGTGACGGAAGCGCTCGATCCCAGCGCGCCGGTCGGCATGACGGTCGAAGCGCTGCGGACGATCAACGGCAGCGACAATCCGGCGATCGTCGAGGTCGACGCTACAAAACAATAGTTGTCCGAACGGGCCAAATTGAAGGGGCCAGATCCGAAGGGGCCGATTTTATATCGGCCCTCTTTCGATCTACCCCGCCATCACCGGTCGATGTCTGCGCCGGGGACGCGGCGGAATCATTGGGATGACCAACCTCCGCCGCTCGACTTCGGCGGCTCTCGCCGCCTCAGACGCCCCGGCTTTTCGACATCGACCGCTGCAGGCGTGGAAATGAGACGACAACGGCCGGCGCGGCATGCCCAAGCGAGGCGTTGAACGAGGAGCGGAGCCATGGATGGCGAGAGCGACGATGTGAACCGAGCGACTGAGTGAGCTGGATGCGAGGGAAGGAGCGTCCTCGCGGGGCAGGCTGCGCGGCCGTCGTTTGTCGCATACGCGGCGAAGATATCGACCGGTCGTGCTCCGGGAAATTAGAGCGAGGGCCGATATAAAATCGGCCCCTTCAGAGTAGCGGAAACGAAAGTTTAGCGGGCGCTAGCGGCCGCGTGATCGGCGTCGCCGTCACGGATAAGCTGCTTAGTAGAGGCGACCGGTTTCCAGCCGCTGTTTGCGGCGGCATTCAGGCGCCCGTAACCGATCGACGCGCGAAGGCGGCAATACGCCTCGAGCATCGCAGCCCCCGCGAGCCAATGCAGGCGCCGGCGGTCGGCGCGGCCCGACGCGAGAGCGGCGCGCAGCAATGGCGCGGTGCGCAGCGTCGAAACCGGCAAGTGGTGCTTGCGCTGTATCTGCATGTTGTAGGCGATCCAACGCGTCCGTTGCGCGACGAAATCAGCGATTGTTTCCGGCCCTCGATTCCGTACGATCGCATCCGGCGCATACCGCACTTCGAATCCGACCGATCGCACGCCGTGTTCTATCTGCACTTCGTCAGCAGGCGTCTCCGGATTCAATCCCCGGAAGACGTTGCGGAATGCGATCAATTCGCCCATCTTCGGCTGATGTAAGGAGATCTCGTGGTGCAGCCGCCACATGAGATTGACGGTGAATCCTAAGAAGTCGTCGGCTGAGTTCAACGGCACCGGGTGGCTGCCGACCATTCCGACGCGGTCATCTTCAAAGGGGGCCGTGAGCGCCGCGACGGTCTGCGGTTCGTAGAGCAGATCGGCGGCGGAGACGATCAAGATCGGCTCGGCCGCATGTGAGAAGAACGTGTTGATGGCTCGCACTTTACCGCCGCGCTCTGTTTCGGCCACGAGTTCGACGACCGGATGGGCAGCGGCATAGCGCTCGACGATAGAGCACGTGTCATCCGTACAGCCGCTCGCTATGACGACGACGCGGTTGATGCGGGCGATCGCGGTCTGGCCGAGGATGCTGTCGAGCAGCGGTCCGATATTCGCTGCCTCGTTGTATGCCATGATGCCGATGGCGAGTGGACGGTTCATCAGCGCGAGTGTATCCTGTTGCCGTACGACGTGAGTGCGTGCTCGTTCTTATCTATTATCGGCATAAAAGCGCTCGGTGAGGATTCGCCGCATCCGGTCGCCGCATACAGGACGCGCGGGACGATTTCGCAGGCGTCGGCCTTAAGCGGAATCACGAGGAAGCGTCCGAAGATAGGTATGTGAGCGCAGCTGCGGCCATGTTGGACACGGCGCCATTTTGGATGCGCCTAGCAGCCGGGCTTGGAGCCGGTGCCGCGACCTCGTGCGCGGCGCTAGGATTTGGCGGTTTGGCGCGTCTGTCGGCGTTCGGCGATGCGTCGCCGTCGCTCAGACTCGGCTTGCAGGGAGCGATTGGATTCGCGATCGTCGGATCGCTGGTCGCCGTGCTTGGCGCATTCCATGCCGTCACGCCGCTTAGCCTTGGGGCGCTCATCGCGATCGGATTGATCTCCCTACCATTTGGCCCACGCGGCGCGGCGACCGCACAGCGAACGAGCGGCCCCAAAGCGACATCGGATATCTTGCTCGATCGCTTCGCGTGGGTAGTCACGGGTTGTGCGTGGTTGACGGCCGCAGTAGCGGCGGCGTTGCCGACGGTCGACTGGGACCCGCTCGCGTATCACCTGCCTATCGCGGCCGCGGCGCTGCAATCCGGCCAGCTCGCTTTCGATCCAGGCATTGCGCAGTCGGCGTTTCCTCTGCTCGCCGAAGCCGCGACGCTGCCGGCATATTGGCTCGCCGGAACTGCGGGTGCGGCATTTGCGGCACTATTCGCGGGCGTGTTGCTCGCACTGATCTCGGGCGGCGTGGCCGAGCGCGTGCGCGAAGGCTCGGGACCGCTGGTCTGCGCACTCGTCTCGTCGTCTGCGGTCTGGCTTTGGCTAGCCCCGTCGCCATACGTGGACGTGCCGTACGCGATGTTCGCCGTCGCGGCGCTCGGCATCGCGCTTTGCGCGCAGCCGATCGATTTGAAATCGGCGTTGGCCGCCGGGGTTTTCGCGGGGGCTTGCGCGGCGGTGAAATACCCGGGCCTTTCTATTATTGCTATCGTGCTCGTGGTGATCGCGATTCGCACGGAAGCCGCCCGTCGCCTTAACACCGTTGGCATCGCGCTCGCGGCATCGCTCATTGTGTGCGCGGGATGGTACGTGCGGGCTTGGACGCTCGCGGGTGATCCGCTCTACCCATTTTTGACGGCGAACATCGGCGCCACTGAAGCCGTACGGGAATTCGCGGCGCGATATGTCGCGATGACGCGCGACTGGTGCGGAAGCCCGGCGACGGCGATCGACTTCTTACTGCTTCCGTGGCGGCTGCTCACGCAGCCGCAGCTGTTCTGCGGCGATCCCGGATACGCGTTGCGACTCGCGTGCGTTCTCGTCGTGGCGGCGTTCTTCGTGCGCAGCGCGCGCCCGATAGCCGTGATAACAGCGGTGCTGACGACGATCTGGTTTTGGACGAGCCGGCAGTGGCGCTTTCTCGTACCGGCCGTCGCGACCTACGCGATAGCCGCGGCGTCGGGTCTCGACGCAGTCGCAGCGCGTCAGCGCACGCCGATCAAAGCGCTGCTCTTGTGCGTGGCGCTCGCCGGCGTCGGGCTCGATTGGCTTCCAAAAGCGGGCGGTGACGCCTCGAACAGCATCGCACCGGCTTTTGCGTACATCGCAGGCAATGCGGATGGCGCCGACTATCTCTCGGAGCGGCTCGAGTTCTACGCTGCCGACAGATGGGCTAGCGCGCACCTCCGCCCGGGCGAGCGGATCGTTGCGCTCGATGACGTCCGTAACTACTATCTCGGGGCCGTCGTCATCGATTGCAATCCATACTATCAACAGCAATGCGCGATCGATTGGTCGGCGGCTCCGGCTCATCGCTATGATCGATTGCGCGACGCGGGTAGCGCGCTCCTCATCGTGAACGGAAACGTCGCATTCGTCCATCGGACGCCCGTCGGCATCGACTGGGCAGTGCTGGACTCAGATGTCCGGGCGGGTTTGTTAAAAAAAGAATTCGCGGCGAATGATGTCGTCGTCTATGCTTTCTCCCGCGAGAAGGATGCGCTGTGAAGCGCGCGCTCGCGCTTGCCGCGGCGCTCATCGCGGTCGCCGCGCTCGGCGGTTGGGCATCGGGATATGCAGCCAGCCGGACTGTGTACTTCTTCGACGCGATCGCGCACGCCGACTATCTCGCGGCATACCGGTTACCGATACACGTCGTGCAGCAGGCCGCTCCCGGCTGGAACGTGGTGCTCACGGTTTGGGGAGTGCTCGCCGCCATCGCCGTCCTCGGCGCGGCTTTTGCTCAATCGCTTTCACAACTGGGAAGGCGCGCGCTTCTCGTCCTTCTCATCGTGCAGGGACTGACGGCGCTCGCGTTGATCTTCTTTCCGATCGTGCAGTCGGGCGATGTCTACGCGTACGTGATATATGGCCGGCTCTATGGACACTTCGGAGCAAATCCGTATCAGATCTCACACCCATTGTCCGCTGCCGATCCGATCTTCGGTCCGATACTCCCGTTTTTGAGCGCGACGCCCTTCGGCGATCCGTACGGGCCGCTATGGACGATCGTCGCCGGATTCATCGGCAAGATCGACGCGAGTGTCGGACTTGCGCCCATGGTATATGCGTACCGCGCTCTCGGTGCGTCATCGCTGCTGGCGGC
>JABCYQ010000041.1 GCA_013290125.1 Vulcanimicrobiota bacterium | reverse complement strand
ACCTGCGCCGAGCGCCGTTGCACCGCTCGCTCGCGGTCCTCGACGTGGAAGCGCGGCGTTTCGGTGGTCGGCTCGGCTCAGCATCGCTTCTCTCGCACGTACCGCTCGATGCGCTGCTCGATGTCCTAGCGGCGCGGATGGGGCTGACGGCGACCCGCGCACAAGTGCTCGAGACGCACTTGACGCAGGCGACGGCTAGGTCGGTCTGAATCCGATGACATTACCGCATATCGTTCCGGCTTGGAGCGACGTGTTCGACATCGCGCTGACTGCGTACGTGGTGTACGTCGTGCTCTTGCTGATCCGCGATACGCGCGCGGTGCAGATACTGCAAGGGATCGCGTTGCTCGTCGGGTTGCGGCTCGTCGTCCAATACTTCCATCTGTGGACGATGTTCTCAATTCTCAATGGGCTGCTCATCGCGATCGGCGTCGCGATCCCGGTCGTCTTCCAACCAGAATTGCGGCGCGCACTCGCGCAACTCGGACGAACCGGTTTTCGCGAGACACGAGGCATGCATCACGACGCAGAAGCGATCGCAGAGCTATGCGACGTCCTTTCGCGCACCGCGGTCGCGCTTTCACGCGCCGGCATCGGCGCCATCATCGTCGTGGAGCGCAACACAGGGCTGCAGGAGTATGCCGAGACCGGCACGGCCTTGGACGCGCATATCTCGCCCGAACTGCTCACCGCGCTCTTCACGCCGCGGACGCCGCTCCACGATGGGGCCGCGATATTGCATCTCAACCGCATCGTGGCCGCGGGCTGCGTGTTGCCGCTTTCCGAAGAGGCGAATGCGGGCGAACGTCGCCGCGGCACGCGGCATCGGGCGGCGATCGGCATCACGGAGCAGACCGATGCGGTCACACTGGTCGTGTCAGAGGAGACGGGCGCCATCGCGATCGCGCAGGACGGTCATCTGACCGAACACCTTGAGACAGCAAAGGGTATCGAAACAGCATTGCGACAGGTGCTCGCTCGACCCTCGCCTGTGAAACCGGCGGGATGGATCGAATCGATTCGACACATGTGGTCGCGGCCCGAGAACGTCGATGATCGAAGCGCTTAGCCGCAACCTTGGCCTGAAGTTCGCCTCGGTGATAATCGCCGTGGTGCTGTGGTTCACGTTTAACTATTTGACAACAGGCGATTCGACGTACTCGAAGACGCTCGTGTTGCCGGTCGCGGTTCAACACATAGGTTCGGGGCTCGTCGCTACCGTCAACGTCCATCAGGTCACGATTGAGCTCGCGGGTGCGCGGCCGAAGCTCGAGAGCCTGACGCCTGACTCCTTCGTCGCGTTCGTGGACGCGGTCGGAAAAAGCGTCGGAACGTATTCCGTCGAGATCTCCACGCGCGGCCCGGCTACGGACAGCATACGGTCGATCACGCCCGGCGCAGCCGAACTTATCTTAGACCACTACGGCTATCGCATCGTCCCCGTCGTGGTACGCGATGTGGCCGGCAGCCCGGACCTGCAAGCCGACCTCGAACCGGCGACGGTGACAGTCGCGGGTGCGGCGACCGCTGTGGCAAGCGTCGTAGCGGTGCAGACGACGGTCGCATTGCCTGGACCGCACGAGTCGGCGGTGATGGAAGTCCGCCCTGTAGCAGTGGATGCGCAGCTGACGCCTGTAGCAGGCGTGACGATCGATCCGCCTTTGGTTCGCGCCACGATCACCGTGCGGCAAGTCAAACGTGCCGGAGTGGGGCTTCGCCCGTGAATAGGATCTTTGGAACTGATGGCGTCCGCGGCGTTGCCAACGAGTTCTTGACTCCCGAGCTCGCGTTTAGTTTGGGCCGCGCGGGCGGACACACGCTCTCCGCGCACGGCGAACGCAGACCGGTTCTCGTCGGCCGCGACACGCGTTGTTCAGGTCCTATGTTGGAAGAAGCGCTGAGCGCGGGGATCTGTTCGGTCGGACTGGATGTTTGGAAACTTGGCATCGTGCCCACTCCCGGCGTTGCGTACCTGACACGTCATCTAGGCGCCGCAGCCGGAGTGATGATCTCGGCATCGCACAATCCTATCGAAGACAACGGGATCAAGTTTTTCGCCGCAGATGGATGCAAGCTGGCGGATCCTCTGGAAGACGAAATCGCCGAACACGTGCTCGCGCACGAGCGGCTCGCGCGCCCGACCGGCACAGATGTGGGCACGATATTGGATCGGCGCCGAAGCGTGGGGGCGTACGCGAAACATTGCGTCGGTCTCGGCCGGGACTTGGGGCGGCGAACGATCGTGGTGGACGGCGCCTATGGCGCCGCCTACGATATCGCGCCGAAAGTTCTCGCTCGATTGGGAGCGACCGTCGTGCCGTTGCATTGCCGTCCGGACGGGCGACGTATCAATGTCAGCTGCGGCGCGACCGACCTGGCAGCGCTGCGGGAAGCCGTCGTGAGCCGGCCGGGAAGCGTCGGCGTCGCGTTTGACGGCGACGCGGATCGCGCGCTCTTCGTAGACGAGCAGGGCGCGACCGTGACCGGCGATCACGTGCTCGCGATGTGGGCGAAGGATCTCGCCGCTTCCGGCGAGCTGCTTCGCAACACAGTTGTGGCGACGGTCATGAGCAACGTGGGGCTTGAGATCGCGCTGCGCGAGATGGGTGTGGAGATGCTCCGGACGGCGGTCGGCGACCGTTACGTTCTCGAGGCGATGCAAGCCGGCGGGTATCGACTCGGCGGCGAGCAATCTGGGCACGTCATCGACCTCGCTGCGAATACCACAGGCGATGGCATCGCCACCGCGGTCCGCGTGCTCGGCCTCGTCGCACGTGGTGAGACGCTTGCCTCTTTGGCAGCGATATTGAAGACGTACCCGCAAATCCTCATCAACGTCCGAGTGACAGATAAGGCTCGGGCGGATGCAGACGACGGCGTGCGAGAGGCCGTAGCACGCGTCCACAAGGCCCTGGAAGGCCGAGGCCGGCTTCTCGTACGACCCTCGGGTACAGAGCCGCTGGTGCGGATCATGATAGAGGGCCAGGACGAGACGGAGATGCACGAACTCGCGGAAAGCATCGCGTCAAAGATCCGCGCCTCCCAAGGTCCGTGACTCGGGACAGGGAGGACGCCGCACGGGTCGGTTGAAGAGCGCTAGCAGCATCAAGCCTGAAGGGGCCGTGGCAAGGCTGAAGGGGCCGACTTTATGTCGGCCCGCGTGACGCACCTCATGGCCGGATATGCGGCTTCGCGCTAAACTCTTAAGGAGGGTTCGACCGGCACTTAAAGACCGGACGTTCCTCATTATTACCGGCGGAATCGCAATGGTGCGAAACCGCATCCAATCGCCGAATTCCACGGGGGCCGAGATCGGTCTGCGTGCGGAGCGGGGGACCCAGAACCTCTAGGGGTGAGTCCGCGCAAGGTAGCGCGGAGGCGCACTTTTCAGCGCTAACCCGTCAGCTAACCCCGCAGGCGTTGAAAGGGAACCGTTGCTCAAGCGGCTTGCTCTCTGTCTGTTCGTTGTCTCATCAGCGTTTTCCATAACTCAGCCGGCTTTTGCATGTCCGGCCGTTCGCCATGCGATCACGTACGCGGTATCGCCCGGCGACTCGCTGTGGAGCATCGCGTCTCGCTTCGGCACGTCGGTCGCTATGCTCGAACGTCGCAACGGCTTGTCGGATTCGAGCATCCTCGCGCTCGGCGAAACGATCGTCGTGGGCGACCGATATGCGCAGCCCGCGTGTGCGGCTCGAGCGTCGCATGGTAAGCTGGTGCAGACGAAATCGCAACATCGCAGCCACGCCGCGAGAACCGCGCGAACAGCCGATGTCTCGCCACTTGCCGGCCGCCAGGCACTCTGGGCCGCGACGCATGTCGGATCGTTGCCCGTGTTCGGTCTCACGACCGCGGTCGCACTGGAGCAGGCACAACGTGTGCTGGCCTTCGACGCGCGCATCACGACAACCGCGATGCGCTACCTAGGTGTGCCGTACTCATGGGGCGGTACATCGTACGGTGGAGTTGACTGTTCGGGGTTCGTCTGGGCGGTCTTCGCGAAAAATGGTATCGAGCTGCCGCGCATGGCCGACGGTCAATTCGAGACCGGTCACCATGTACGCGTGGCGGATCTCCGGCCCGGCGATCTCGTTTTCTTCCAGACCTACGCGCCCGGCGCATCGCACGTCGGTATCTATATCGGCGGCGGAAGATTCGTTCATGCGTCGTCTTCCGACGGCGTGCGGGTCGATCAACTTGCGGAAGATTACTACGCGTCGCGATTCATCGGCGCGCGGCGGCTGACGGGCGTTTAGCAAAGCAACTTCATCGACACTTGCTGGACCGGCCAAACAGGCCGGTCTTTTTCTTGCCGCGAACGCTTCGAACGTACTGGGGCGTAGCCAAGCTGGTAAGGCAGCAGACTTTGAATCTGCCTACCGTAGGTTCGAATCCTACCGCCCCAGCATAAGCCTCGCATCGACGTGCCGCTCATCCAAGCGACGGCGGCGCACGTACACCTATACGATGGGAAAACCTAGCTGACGTGGATCGCCCGAAGCCGCCCGACGAAACGCTGATCGCGGCGCTCGCGGGAAACGAGCTCGACGCCCTTGACGTCCTGTACGATCGCTACCATCGCGTGGCGTTTTCGATGGCGTACCGAGTTCTCGGTGATCGCCTTGCCGCTGAGGACGTCGTCCAGGATGCATTTCTTTCGGTCTGGCGCCAAGCACGTTCGTTCCGAGCAGATCGCGGCAGCGCGCGGACATGGCTGATGTCGATCGTCCATCACCGCGCGATCGACAAACTCCGGTCGCACGCGAACATGCCGAACTTCGTGCCGCTCGATGTCGTCCAACAACGCGAATCCGACGCGCCGGGCACATGGGCGCAGGTCTGGTCGTCCCTCAGCGGTGACGTCGTGCGCGGCGCGCTGGAGCAGCTTCCGGCAGAACAGAAGAAGAGCATCGAGCTGGCATTCTTCTCCGGGTATACGCATGTCGAGATCGCTGGGCTGATGGGCGTGCCGCTGGGGACGGTGAAGGGCCGCATGCGGATCGGCCTGCAGAAGCTCAAATCGATGTTAGACCGGCCCGAAGCGGGAGTCACAGGCGCATGATGGATCACGATGCCGTAGCAGAGATCTCGGGGGCGTACGCGCTGGATGCAGTCACCCCGGAAGAAGCGAGCGCTGTCGAATCGCACATCGCGAGTTGCGACCCGTGCCGCCTTGTGATCGCCGAACTGCGAGGAACTGTTCAGCTCCTGCCTTTGGCCTGTGAGATCGCGGAGCCCTCAAACGACCTGAAGAAGCGCATAGCAGATTATGCTCGCGCCGAACTGCGGGCCGGTGGAAGGATCCGACGCGCTTCGGCGGCAGATCCCAGAGCGGAGTCCAGGCTGCGCTGGTGGACGGCCGCGGCGGCAGCGGCGGTGATCCTCGGCGGATTCGGCTATGCCGTAGGCACGATGAGCGCGCGCGCTGCCGCAGAAGCGAACATGGCGCAGATGAAGCGTGAGCAAGCGCTTGCCCACGCGACGATGGATGTCGAGCGGCGCCATGCGGCAGCAATCCTAGCCGATGACAAGATCGTGCACAGCGTCGTCGCGGACATCGCCCACGGCAAGATCTGGGAGATGACCGCCGGCAGCGGCAAACACTGGTGGCATTGCGTGCTCGCGCAGCCGCCGGGGCAACGGAACGCCACGCTGGTGGGCATGGTTCCTGTGGCGCCTCATGGCATGAAGTATCAGGCGTGGATAATCCACAAGGGCACGGTACACCGCGCGGGTGTCCTGCCAACAGGGGTCGCGATGGTAGATATGCCGATGCCCGTCGAGTCCGGCGACGTCGTGGCCTTCACGATGGAGCCACCCGGCGGCAGCGCAACGCCGACAATGCCGTGGGTGATGCAACAGATCTTGTAGCGCGGCGCGCCATAAAGGCGCGCCTCTCATTCGGAACGGTTAGACTGCGATGTCGGTATCGCGCTGATCGATCGGCATGTACGCGACGCCGCGGTTGCCGACGTAATTGGCGCGCGGCCGGATCAGCTTGTTGTCCTCGTATTGCTCCATCACGTGCGCGCACCAGCCGGCGATACGGCTCATCGCGAACACCGGCGTGAAGTACGCGGTCGGGATCCCGAGGGTGTGGTAGACGCACGCGCTGTAGAGGTCGACGTTCGGATAGAGCCGCTTGCGCTCCCAGACGGCTCGCTCCATCGCTTCGGTCATCGTAAACCACTTCGTCGAACCCGCGGCGGCTCCGACCGCGCCCGCGAGGGCTTTGAGATCAGTCGCTCTCGGATCGTACGCGGTGTACACCGCATGGCCGAATCCCATGATCTTCTCGTGCGCCGCGAGCTTCGCATCGACCCACGCGGGGACGCGGTCGAGTTCGCCGATCTCGAGCAGGTTGTGTATGACGCCTTCGTTGGCGCCGCCGTGCAGCGGGCCTTTGAGCGTGCCGATGGCCGACGTGATCGCGCTGTACATGTCGGAGAGCGTCGCCGCGGTGACGATGGCGGAGAAAGTCGAGGCGTTCATGCCATGATCGGCGTGAAGGACGAGCGCCATGTCGAGCACACGGAACGCGGATTCGCTCGGGGTCTTCCCCGTCATCATGTACAAGAAATTTGCCGCGGTGTCGAGGTCGCGCTTCGGCGCGATCGGCTTGCGCCCGTTCGAAAGCTGATGGAACGCGGCGAGAATCGTCGGGAAAATAGCGGTCAGTCGCAGCGCCTTTTCCAGCGTCGCCGCGCGAGATCTATTGTCGACCTTTTCGTCGAAGAGCGCGAGCGCTGAAACGGCCGTGCGCAGTACGTCCATGGGCGCGGCGGTGGCGGGCAACGTCCGCAGCAGGTCTTCGATCACTGCCGGAAGCTCGCGGCGCGCGCCGAGATCGGCGCGAAACGCAGCGAGGCTGGCGCGGCTCGGCAGCATCCCGTGCCACAAGAGATACGCTGTCTCTTCAAACGTGGATTCTCGCGCGAGATCGTGGATGTCGATGCCGCGATAGATGAGCCGGCCTTCTTCGCCGTTGATGGATGACAGCCGCGTGTCCCCCACGACCGCGCCTCGAAGGCCCGCGTCGGCGCTGCCGTTATTCGAACCCGAATTCATTCGTGGTCTCCCTGCGCATGACATGTACCGCGCAAACGGTGCTACATTCGCCGCACGGAAAACTCGCAACTCCCAGGTCCGAATCCGTCAAGTGCGGTAAAAGTCGTACGCCGCTGGACGGCACACTTGTTGCGTAGCTCACTTTAGAGGATCGTGATGCGGAAGAAAGTGACCATCGTCGGCGCCGGTAATGTCGGCGCTACAACTGCGCACTGGCTGGCCGCCAAGGAACTTGCGGACGTCGTGCTGGTCGATGTCGTCGAGGGCGTGCCCCAGGGCAAGGCGCTCGACTTGCAGGAGGCGCTCCCGGTCGAGGGTTCCGACGTCACGGTGACCGGCAGCAACGACTACGACGTGACAAAGGACTCGGACATCGTGGTGATCACCGCGGGTCTGCCGCGCAAACCCGGGATGTCGCGCGACGACTTGCTCAAAGTGAATGCGCAGATCGTGGGCAGCGCGACCGAAGCCGCGGTCAAGCAATCGCCGAACTGTATCCTGATCGTGGTCACGAATCCGCTCGACGCGATGTGCGAAGTCGCGCGGCAGAAGAGCGGGTTCCCGCGCGAGCGGATATTGGGGATGGCCGGTGTCTTGGATTCCGCGCGGATGGCGGCGTTCATCGCGATGGAGCTCAAGGTCAGTGTTGATAACGTCTACGCGGCGGTCCTTGGCGGCCACGGCGATCAGATGGTCCCCGTGCCGAGATATTCGACCGTCGCCGGCGTGCCGATCACGGAATTGATGGATGCCGCGACGATCGCGAAGATCGTCGACCGGACGGCAAAGGGCGGCGGCGAGATCGTCGCGCTGTTGAAGACCGGCAGCGCGTACTATGCGCCCGCTCGTGCCATCACCGAGATGGCGGACGCTATCTTGCGCGACAAACACAAGATCTTGCCGTGCGCGGTGCGGTTGAACGGGGAGTACGGTCTGCGCGATCTCTTCATCGGCGTGCCCTGCAAACTCGGCGCTGGCGGCTTGGAAGCGATCGTCCAGCTCAAGCTGACGGCTGACGAATCAGCTGCCTTGACGCGAAGCGCTGCCGCGGTCAAGGAGCTCGTCGAAGCTCTCGGAGCGATTTCGGGAGCATAGCGCCCCAATTTAAGGATACGTCCTACGGGACAACGAAGGAGCCGCCGGTGTCATACGCGCCGGCGGCTTTGCTTCGTCGCGGGCGCGACCGATGACAATGTAAGGTAGAACTTGATGGAGCTCCGTCCTTGAAGCGTGCCGTAACCACCCTGACTCACGCCCGCCGCAAGTTCCAGCGCGGTAACCTCCACGTGTCCGTGGTTGTCCGCACGGACGACGGCAAGGTCGCGAGCGGAGACGCGCGGGACGTGAGCGCCGGCGGCCTACGACTCGCGTCGTCCGACAAGGTCACGGTCGGCGCAAAGGGCTTTGCACAGCTTGCGCTTCCAGGCGGTCAAGTCGTCCGTGCGGCGATCGAGGTCATCTGGGAAGACGCAGGAGAACGCGGACCGGAATTCGGCATCCGCTTCGTGAGTCTCGGCTCGACGGAGCGCTTTGCGATCCTCGAAGCGATTTACGCGCCGGGCTCTGAAGAGCGTCCGAATCTGCGCTCGGTCGAAGCCGCGGACGGTCCGATCGGCACTCAGCCGCTCAGCCCTGCGCACCACGCGTACTACCTGCGGCTTATGCGCCGCATGGAACAGACGCACAAACTCAATCCGGCCGATACCGACCGCATACTCTTCGCCCGCTTGTACCAGGCGCGTAGCCTGCGCGACATTCTCGTGGACTTCAAGATCACGCCGCACGAGCAGCTCGACGAGTTCCTCTCTGCGGTGTTCGGCGTGCCGTACGTCGATCTCAATCGTACGCGGCCCGAGCCAAGCGCATCGGATGCGATCCCGGTTGGAATCGCCACAAGCCAATACATCATTCCGCTTTCGCGCAAAGGCGACAAACTCGTCGTCGCGATGGCCGACCCAGCAGATCTTCCGACGCTGGATCTCATCCAGCTCCGCGCGAAGAAGGACATCGAGGTCCGCTTTGCGCTCGTCGAAGACATCGAAGCCGCGATCAACAACGTCTATCACGGCGCCAATCTGCATTCCGCCGACCGGCTAATCGACACGGTCGCCGCCGACAAAGCGCTGGCGGAAGGTTTTGGTGACGGCACGGACGTCGAGGATCTCGAGACGCTGCGGCGCCTATCGGATACGACGCCGATCGTCACGCTGGTCGATTCGATCTTGCGTAGCGCGGTGGACGACGGCGCGAGCGACATCCACCTAGAACCATTCGCCGAGGGCATCACCGTCAGATTCCGCCTGGACGGCGTGCTGCACGAGATGCGGCGCTTGCCCAAGAACGCCTATGCCGCCGTCGTATCGCGCATCAAGATCATGACGCAGATGGACATCACCGTCCACCACGTGCCCCAGGACGGTCGCGCGTCCATCCGTTTCCAGCGCAAAGAGTTCGACTTGCGCGTCTCGTCGCTGCCGACGGTGTTCGGCGAGAAGATCGTCGTGCGGCTCCTCGAGAAGAGCCCGCAGGTCAAAGATCTCAAATCCGTCGGCTTCAACGACCAGAACTACGCCGCGTTCGAACCGCTCTCCAAGCGTCCGTACGGCATGATCCTCTGCTGCGGTCCGACCGGCAGCGGCAAGTCGACGACGCTGTTCGCGTGCCTCCAAGAGATCAACGACGGCGCCACCAATATCACGACGGTAGAAGACCCAGTCGAATATCGCGTGCACGGCGTGAACCAAGTCGAGGTCAACGTGAAACGCGGGCTGACCTTCCCCGCGGTGCTGCGTTCGCTCTTGCGGCAGGATCCAGACGTGATCTACGTCGGCGAGATCCGGGACCGCGAGACGGCCGATCTTGCGGTGCGCGCGGCGTTGACGGGCCATCTGCTGCTTTCTACGCTCCATACCAATTCCGCCGTCCAGGCGATCGCACGCCTCGTAGATATCGGCGTGGATCCGGCGATGATCGGGTCGTCGCTCATCGGCGTGGTGGGCCAACGGCTCATCCGCCGCATCTGCACGCGCTGCAAGGAGCAGTATGATTTGCCGGGCGATGAGCAGCTCGTTTTGCAGGAGCTGCTGCCGCTCGTAGCGCCGACGTCGCTATGGCGCGGCCGCGGGTGCGCCACGTGCCACGATACGGGCTACACCGGCCGAATGGCTGTGCACGAGGTCATCGTGGTCGACGAAGGCATGCGCCGCCTGATCGCAAAGGGCGCGGATTCGAGCCAGTTGTTGGACTATTGCGCCGCGCACGGTTTCAGCGACTTGCGCGACGACGCGATGCAGCGCCTGTTAGATGGCGACACGACGCTACGCGAGGTCATGCGCGTAACGGTTTGATTTCCTGAAGGGGCCGACTGAAGGGGCCGACTTTATGTCGGCCCTCAAAATTCAGGCTCAACCAAGGTCCGCACACTCCCCGCCGACAACTCTCCGCCATAATGGCATCAGACCGTACGTTCGGCTTTCGCACTCGCGCACTGCACGCGGGCACGCCGCCCGATAAGACAACGGGCGCGCGCGCGTTGCCCATCCACATGACCTCGAGCTTCGTCTTCGAATCCGCCGAGAAAGCCGCCGATCTGTACGCTCTGCGAACGTACGGCGACATCTATACCCGGATCTCCAACCCGACAGTGGCGGCCTTCGAGGAGAAGATCGCGAGCTTGGAGGGTGGCCTTGGGGCGATAGCCACGGCATCCGGCCAAGCGGCGCAGATCGTGGCGTTTCTCACCTTGGCGCAAAACGGCGACCACTTCGTCGCCGCGGCCGATCTGTACGGCGGCACGATCACGCAGCTGACGGTCACGCTGAAGCGGCTGGGCATCGAGACGACATTCGTGCCGCACGGCGACCCCGCCGCCATGCGCGCCGCCGTCAAGCCGAACACGCGGGCGATGTACATCGAGACGATCGGCAACCCAGGCGGCCGTGTCGGAGATTTGCGCGCTGTGGCAGACGCGGCGCACGATGCCGGCGTGCCGCTCATCGTCGATAACACGTTCGCCTCGCCGTATCTCTGCCGGCCGATCGAACACGGCGCTGATATCGTCTTGCATTCCGGCACCAAGTTCATCGGTGGTCACGGCACGGTCATCGCGGGCGCTATGATCGAGTCCGGGAAGTTCCCGTGGGGATCGGGGCGCCATCCGCTGCTTTCAACGCCTAGCCCAGGCTATCACGGTCTGATGTTTTCTGAGACGTTCGGCGAATACGCATACCTGATGCGAGCTCGCGCCGAGGTGCTGCGCGATGTCGGCGCATGCATTTCGCCAATGAATGCGTGGCTGCTCGTACAAGGTCTCGAGACACTCGCCGTGCGGATGGATGCGCACGTCAAGAACGGGCAGCGCATCGCGGAGTTCTTGGCATCGCATCCTGGTGTCTCGTGGGTGAAGTACGCCGGCCTGCCGGACAATCCGAGTCACGCGCTCGCGCGCCGCTATCTGCCGCTCGGAGCTGGATCGATCCTCACGTTCGCGCCGCGCGGCGGCCGTGCGGCAGCCGTCGCCTTCATCGAGGCGCTGCAGCTCTGGAGCCACTTGGCCAACGTCGGCGATGCGAAGAGCCTGGTCATCCATCCCATGTCCACGACGCACCAGCAGCTGACAGAAGAAGAAGCGGCAGCCGGCGGCATCACCCCGGACATGATCCGCCTCTCGATCGGGTTGGAAGACGCGGATGATCTGATCTGGGACCTCGAACAAGGCTTCGCAGCCATCAAGCGGCACGCCGGCGCGGCTGCGCGGTGATCCTCTCCGAATATTCGCAGCTGCGCGAGTTGATCATGTCGGGGCGGCGCATCGCTGTGGTGGGCGCGAGCGCAAGTCCGTTGCGCGCGAGCAATTTCGTCTACAAATATCTGCGCGCGTTCGGACTGGAAGCATATGGCGTGAATCCGGCGGCGCCGGATATCGACGGAGTTCCCTGCTATCCGACGCTTGCCGCCTACGTGGCAGCGCAAGGACCTCCGGACATCGTGGACGTGTTCCGCAAACCAGCGGATTGTCCGCAAGTCTCCCGCGATGCGATCGCCGCCGGCGCAAAAGCTATTTGGTTTCAATACGGGGTGATCAGCAAAGAGGCGATCCAGATCGCCGACGATGCGGGCCTGCTGGTCGTCTTCGACCGCTGCTTGAAGGTCGAGCACGCGCGCATCAACGGCGGCCTGAGCATTGCGGGCATGAATTCCGGTCGGATCACCGCCAGGCGGTCGTGAAGCGCTGGGCGCCTATCGTTACTGTGACGGAAGAGAAGCGAGTTCCGAAAAGATAGCGCGCTCCAAGTCGCGCCGGTGCCGTTTGTCTTCGTCAAAGACGTAGGTCGGCGCGTGGAAGCGGATGCCCTTGACGGAGTGATCGCGTATCTCATCTATTTCCAGGACGACTGCGGCGCAGGGGAACGGCGTTGACTCCATCGCGGCGCGCCGAACCGTGGCCTTGCCGCGAGCCGCTATCACAAGATCGTCGGCGAGCATCTCGAGCGCGACATGAGCGCTTCCCGCCGAGATATTGACATAGGCGGAACTCCGATGGTCGAGTGCGATGGCGATCAACCGAGTGCCGATCGCGACGACCCACGTGCACAGAGCTGTCGCTGGAATCCCGGTAGGGGACACTGTGGCGAGAACGACGGCGGTTCCGCCAGCGAGAGCGCCATGCATTGCGCGTCGCAGATCGCGCTCAGCGTCTTGGTCTCCTCCGACGTTATAAGCCACTAGAAACACGCATCCAAATGCGGCTGGGTTTGATCGCCAGTGTCTATTGCGTACGTCTCGGTTGCAGCCGCAGACCGTGCGACCTTGTCGAGGACCTGGAGATCGAACACGTGGGATCCGGAAACCAGAATCGGGTCAACCTCCGCATCCTCCCCGGCACAGAGGTCGAAACTCGCAAACCGCACGCCGTAGCCTGCTCCCGAAAATGCCATTTCGTACCGACCGGGCTCCAGGCCGACGAATTGATACGCACCGTTGCGTCTCGTAACAGTTCGCGATCGCCACTTCGTGCCGGACATTATTTCGACGGTTATGCCGCCGAGGGCCGCGCCCGTCTTATACCGTGCAATACCATGCACCGCCGCGGACCATGGCGCCGAAAGCGCGATGCATGGTATCGCGAGTAGCGCCACGCCAAGCTGAGTCGCGCGCTTTGCCGTTCTCAAGAGTCGTGGGAGAAGAAGGGCAGCAACTCGCATGTGCAAGCGTTCGCGGGGGTGCGCAGGAATCCCCGACTTCCCCAAACAATCATTTGGGGAAGTGAAAAACACCGCAAAAGCCGTACCGATCATCGAGGAGTTCTCAGCGTATATTCGGCTGGAACGCGGCCTTTCAGCCCGCACGGCCCAAGAATACTCGCGCGACCTCGACGATTTTGCCCGTTTCCTCGATAAGGAACGCTCGGAAAAGCTGTTGATCGGCGCGTCGCTCACGGATGCACGCAAGTACGTCATGACGTTGATGGGCCAGCGGCGCTACACGGCGCCGGCCGTTCGCCGTCGGATCGCGTCGCTGCGGTCGTTTTATAAGTTCATTCTGCGATCGGGTAAGCGCGCGGATAACCCGGTCGTCGATCTGGCGCCGCCCAAGGAGCCGCGGCGGCTCCCGAAGGTGCTCTCTGAGCGCGAAATAGGCAAGTTTCTCTCAGCCAAGGTCAATATCGACGACGAGTTCCTCTTCTCCCGCGATCATGCAATTTTTGAGATGATGTATGCCGCAGGCGTACGGATCGCGGAGCTTGTCGGTTTGGACATGCAAGACGTCGATCGCGAACGGCGCCTTGTCAAGGTGACGGGCAAAGGCAACAAGCAGCGCATGGTCCTGATGAACAAGACAGCCGTCAGGGCGCTTAATCGTTACTTGAATTGCCGGCCTCACTGCACATCGCAGGCGCTCTTCATCTCCAAGCGCTGCAACCGGTTGACGGCCCGCGCCGTCCGCTACCAGTTCGCCGCGTTCAAGCGCGCGGCAGGCATCGAACGGGCGGCATCACCGCATACCCTGCGCCACTCATTCGCCACGCACATGCTGGAGCGCGGCGCTGACCTGATGGTCATCAAGGAACTGCTTGGTCATGAGAACCTAAGCACGACGCAGATCTACACCAACGTCTCGATGGAGCACGTTCGCCAAACGTACGAGGATTCGCACCCGCGCGACAAAGAGCGCTAAGGCGTCTTTGGCATGTCGGGTGGGCGGAACATCTGATCGTCTAATGGTACGTTCACGCGCAGCTGGTCGTACAAAATTGCTCCGGCAACGGCCTTGTCGCGCTTGACCAGTTTGAATGTTGGAAATTCGAATCCGTGGGGTCCGCGAAGTACTGCAGAGTGTCGATACCAGCCGAGCTGACCGTCTGCGCTTCTTCCGATAAGTATTTCGCGAAACGTCTTTGTGTCAAAGTATTTCACCGCCGTTCCGCAGTGGGCAGAGGTGACTTTCACGTATAGCGCGGGTGCGCCGTCGATCATCGATTGATTGATTGATATATCGTACTGCCGTCGGCCATCGATCCGGGAACCAATCCGAATTGCTGAGCCAGATGCCTAGGCAATCATAGTACCATTCGTCAGGACCGAGCGGAAACTCGTAGCCTCCGGGGTAGACGAGCCATCCGTTGCGCCCATCAAAACCCACGGCGTGCGAACCTGACTCACCAGAGTATTTTGTAACCGTGACGAACTCGTCGGGCGCCTTCCAATACGTGGTTGCGATGCCGTGTTGTTTTCCGAGCAGCACCGTTCCCGATGCTATAAACGAGTGAATCCGCTCGAGCTGGTGCCGGTGCGATGGATTGTAGATCGCCGCGAGTATCTCGGCGGATGTCAAGGGTCTAGGCTTCGCCGGTCCGGCGCTTCCGGCGAAGACGATTGTTAGGGCCATGCCCGTGGCGAGGATGCTGTTCATTGCGGAGGCGGGGCGCGGTCAAAGATGTGCGAGCATAAACGCAGACGACGCGTTGTAGAGCTCGACCATGTGCGCGAACAATAGACTCTCCTCGTGTGTCTCGTTCGGGATCACAAGCTGCTCGACTTCCACTCCTTGCGCGCGGAGCCGTTGCGCCAGATCCAAGCCCTGCGAGAAGGCGACATTGCGGTCGTCGTCACCCTGAGATAGAAAGACCGGCGAACGCCACGTCGCGACCGAGGCGATCGGCGAACTGTCGTACGCTATCTGGCGCTCTTCGGGGGTACCGACCTGGTGGCCGTCATCCCAGTCTGTCAGCGTGGCCCAATTGTGCACGCCTGCGAAATCCACGCCCACCTTGAAGATGTCAGAATTGCGCGCCAGCGCAAGCGCGGTCAAATATCCGCCGTACGACAAACCGTAGATTCCCATCCGCTTGGGATCCACGTCGGTCCGGCTCTGCAAGAACTTTGCGCCGGCAAGCACGTCCCGGTATTCGGCAGCTCCTAGCTTGCCGACGTGCGGGGCCATGCGGAAATCATGACCATACATGATGCCGCTGCGATAGTTGATCGAAAGCACGACGCAACCGTGATTGGCATAGAATTGGTTTGATTCGTAGAGGTTGCTGTAGAATTCTAGGTAGTGAAAACCCGGCAGCATCTGGCGCTCCGAGCCGCCGTGATCGAAGACGATCGCCGGATGCACGGCCAAGCCATCGTTCGGTACGAAGAGCTGCGCGTGGATCAACAAGCCGTCCGGCGCGTTGAAAGTGACGAGCTCCGGCTGCACGAGATCCGCCGCAGGGTACTCGCTCGGAACCGCCGCTCCGCCAAGCGATCGGGCCAAACCGAGAGGCGCTTCTTCTTCTTCTACCGCTGTCGGGTAACGGTAACCGGCATTGACGAACGCCAATCCGCTGGTGCGGATCGGCGCCGGTGCCCATTGATCGTCTGGACCGGAGGTGAGCGCCAGCGGCGCAGAGCCGTCAAAGGCAACCTGCCAGATGTTGCGACGGTCGATGTCGCCCTCGTTCGTCGCGTATGTGATTGCGCCGTTCCGTCCCCGTTGCGTCACCGACTCCACTTCGAACTGCCCGGGCGTGAGGAGCCGCGCCAGTCCGCCCGCCGCCGGAACTGCATACATGTGGCGCCAGCCGTCTCCTTCCCATGGGAATGCGATTTGGTTGTCGCTCGACCAGAACAATTGCGAGTTGTCATCGAGAGCGTAGAATTGCCAGCCCACACCAGCCTTGGCGGTCCAAACGGCGTGCCCGGCGGAGCCGTCGGCGCGGGTGATCCAGATAGACCACGGCGCTTCAGGGCCGAGAAAATATTCGGAGTAGTCTTCACGTAGCCCGGGCATGCGGACGAAGGCTAGCGACGACCCGTCGGGCGACCATTCCGGGTAGTCGTCGGAATTGAATCCCGGAGACGCGTAGGAGATCGAATGCCTTGCGATATCGTAGATAGCGACGAACGAGTGGTCGCCACGATCGTTGACAAAGGCGACCTGCCTCGCGACGGGCGCCCATCGCAAGCCGCGTACGCTGCCGCGAATCGTGAACGCTTGCGCGGCGCCTGCGACGCGCAACGTCGCTCCCTGGCGCTGGATCCGCGCAAGCCACATCTGTCCGTGACTCACCCACGCTATGCTATCCCCGTGCGGCGAGACGGCCGGCTGGCCGCCCAATCCGACGTGAACGGGTTTACCGCCGTCCAGATCGAGCAGCCAGACGTCTTGCGTAGGCGGCGTGGCGATCGAGGCCGGATTTGCGGTCTCGCCTTGCCCGTTCGGTCCGGAACCGCGCACGAATACTACGCCGCTGTCGTCCGGCAGGATCGACAAGTCGCTGAGCTCCTGACCATCGTCGCTGAAGTACGAGCTGATCCGGCGCGTGGAACCCGACGCGTTGAAGTAGATGTTGCGCAGACCGCGCTCGTCCGCCGACCATGCGATCGCATTCCCATCAGATGATGAGGTCAGATTGTCGACGAAAGGCGCCGAAAGAATGGCCTCCATCGAGAACGTCTTCGCGAGAGCCGCCACGGCGGGCTTCGCGGTGCTCGCGACTAAAATCACTCCAAGCGCGATGGCGAGCCTTCGCATCGATGCTACTCCTCTAAATCTGCGGTATGACGAATATGATTGCAACAAAGCCGACCATCGGATACTCCGACTTCGACAAGCTCGACATCCGGATCGGCCGCGTCACGGCGGTCGAGGATTTCCCTAAAGCGCGCAAAGCGTCTTTCAAGCTTACGATAGATTTTGGACCGGTTCTCGGCCTTCGGCAGTCGAGTGCGCAGATCACCGCGCGCTATTCAAAGGAAGACCTGCAAGGCAAGCTAGTCGCGGCCGTGGTGAATTTCCCACCCAAGCGCATCGCCGATTTCGACAGCGACGTGCTGGTCTTGGGCGCATCGGACGACGACGGCGCGGTGATCCTGTTGTCGCCCGATCGGTCGCTGCCCCTGGGATCGAAGGTCTTCTAGACGGGGAGCGTCAGACGCCGAATCGCTTTCGGATATGCGGCTCGCGAAGTACGCGGAACATCCACCAACTGACCAAGAGCGTCCAGAGCAGCAAGCTGAGTTGGGCGGTCGACGATATCGCGTGGAGAAGCCCTATTTCCAGATCTTGCAATCCGAAGCCGTAGTACTGAGTCATCCCGACAATCAGCGAAGTTGCCATCAGGGCACTAACGGTGAGGATGATTTGCACGGTCGCAATCACGAGGGCTATCCAGTACGGCCATCGCCCGCCGATCAGTAGTCCCGGTCCGGCGATAAGACCCAACAAGCCGATATCGAGGGGCATGCGGTGATTTTGCGCGGCGACAATCGTGTCCGCCAAAGCGCCGAGCCCGGCAACGAAGGCAAGCACCGCGATGATCACAAGCGTCTTCGAATCCGTTCGGTACTGCTTCAAATGCAGCACCGCCATTTCGCGGTCGTATGCGTCCACGCGCCGAGGATTCGCCTGCCCAGAACACCATAACTGCATACGGCGGAGCGATGTCCGGGGCAAGGTCAGAATTTTGCAATGGCTGAAACGGTCGTTAGGAAAGTCCCTCGAGGAGGCCCCTATGTCGGCCAGGTCTTACGTCAGTGTGATCATCTTCTGCCTTCTCACCTTGTTCGACCGCGCACCCGTGCAAGCCGCAGCGGGTGACGGCAGAATACCGTTCGGCGCGGGTCGCGCGTACGTGCACTATCCGCGCTTCCACAGCTATCAGTTGGACGACGTGAAAATCCGGGTATCGCTTGATGAGACGCACGGCTCAATCGTCGGCGACGTCGTGAACAGCGTGACGATCTTGGAGGACAACGCGCTCTGGGTCGACTTGGACGCTGCCGGCTTGGATTTCAAATGGGTCGGGCTCGCCGATGGCAGAGCGCTTCGCT
>JABCYQ010000040.1 GCA_013290125.1 Vulcanimicrobiota bacterium | reverse complement strand
TTCCAGCTCCAACCCTCGCCCTGAAGCGTTTCACCAGAAGGAACCGTTCCAAATACCCCTGAACTCCTGTCCCGTTCCTAGAACCTGACGCGCACCGCGTAAAGCGTCGGGAATTGGCATGGAGGACACCGTGGCGCTATCTCCCGGCGAAATCCCCACCGGCGCGAAGCAGCGTGGTGAATCCAAGGTCAACTCTGTCGACCGTGCCCTCGTGATTCTCGAGTATTTGGGGACACAGACCAAAGAGATCGGCGTTCGCGAACTCGGGCAAGCCATCGGTCTCTCGAAGAGCAGCGTCCACCGCATCCTGCAGACTCTCCGCGCCCGCGGCTTTGTCAAATGGAATCCAGACAACGCCCGCTACTCGCTCGGCATGCGAGCGTTCGAGGTCGGCTGCGGCATCCTACGGTCGATGGAAGCGCACACGGTCGCAAAGCCCCATCTCGAACAGCTTGTCAACGCCCTAGGAGAGACGGCTTTTCTGGGCGTCTTGGACGATGCCGAACTGGTTTATATCGATAAGATCGATGGCCGGCGCTCCGTTCGCATGTATGCGGACATCGGCGCTCGCCGCCCGCTGCACTGTACCGGGATCGGCAAAGCGCTGCTTGCTCACTTGGAGCGCGCGGACGTGGATCGGATCCTCGCGGCCAAGCCGCTCGTCCGATACACGAAGAATACGATCACCGATCCGGACGTGCTGCGCCAAGAACTTGAGAAGATCCGCCGGCAAGGGTACGCTGAGGATAACGAAGAGATCGAAGAAGGACTTTATTGCGCCGGCGCGGCGCTGTTCAATTACTCCGGTCGACCCGTCGCCGCAATCTCGGTGTCCGTGCCGAAGATCGGCGCGCAGAACGTGCAGCGAGATCGCATCATCAAGCATGTCGTGCAAGCGGCCCAAGAGATCTCAGCCAAACTCGGCTATACCGGCAGACCTAAGACGTCCACCATCGGCTGATGCCACGGCCGCGCGTTTTTGTCAGTCGCGTCATCCCCGACGCAGGTCTTATTCCGCTTCGCGAGCATTGCGACGTCGAAGTCTGGCCGCATAACCGAGCACCGTCGCGCGACGAGCTGATCGCCGCCTGCCGCGACAAAGACGCACTCGTCTGCCTCCTCACCGAAAAAATCGACGCGGCGGTTCTTGCCGCCATACCGAGCGTGAAGATCGTGGCCAATGTCGCCGTCGGTTTCGACAATCTCGACGTACCGGCAGCGACCGCGGCCGGCGTGGTGATGAGCAACACGCCCGGCGTGTTGGACGAGACGACTGCAGACCTTGCCTTTGCGCTGCTGATGTGTGCGGGCAGGCGGCTTGGCGAAGCCGAAAGATTGATGCGCAGCGGCACCTGGACGGGCTGGGGCATCATGCAGCTGATGGGCCAGGATATCAACCATGCGACGCTCGGGATCGTGGGTTTCGGGCGTATCGGACGCGCGCTCGCACGCCGCGCTGCGGGCTTTGCGATGAGCGTCCAGTACACCGATGCGGTACCCGCGCCGGCCGATGTCGCGGCGGGATTGAACGCCCGCTTCGTGGACATGGACGAGCTGCTCAAGACCTCGGACTTCGTCAGCCTTCACGTGCCGCTCTTGCCGAGCACCCACCATCTAATCGATGCGAAGGCCTTTGCCAAGATGAAGAAGACCGCGGTGTTGATCAACACGTCGCGCGGTCCGGTCGTCGAAGAAGCGGCGCTTGCGGCAGCCTTGCGCGACGGCACGATCGCCGCCGCAGGCCTAGACGTCTACGAGCACGAGCCGAACATCTCACCCGAACTTGCTGCGTTGGAGAACGTCGTGCTGCTGCCGCACATCGGAAGTGCGAGCGTGGCGACGCGCGGTAAGATGGCTGAGATAGCCGCCCGAAACGTCATCGCGTACTTCGCAGGTGAGGCGCCGCCGACGGCGCTCAACCCAGAGGTGTTCGAGCGCCGCGCCAAAGGCTGACTCGTGCGCATCGTCGTCGCTCCGGATAAGTTCAAAGGCTCGCTCACCGCTCGCGAAGCCGGCAACGCGATGGCGCGGGGACTTGCGCGCGCGTTTCCAGGCGCGTCGATCGACGTCGTGCCGGTAGCCGACGGCGGTGACGGCACTGCGCAGGCGCTCGTCGACGCGCTTGGCGGATCCTTCGTCGAATCGACGGTGCGCGGCCCTGACGGAAAAGACGTTGATGCCGCCTATGGGGCGCTGCCGGACGGGCGTGCCGTCATCGAACTCGCGCGGGCCAGCGGCCTTGCTCTCGTCGCGCCGGGCGAGAACGATGCGCTACTTGCATCCACCTACGGCACCGGGCAGCTGATCTCCGCAGCGCTGGCGGGCGGCTGCACGCGTCTGATCCTTGCGATCGGCGGCTCGGCGACGACGGACGGAGGAGCAGGCGCGCTTGCCGCGCTCGGAGCGCGATTCCTTGATGCGCGAGGTGCCGAGATCGGGCCAGGCGGTGAATCGCTCGCACAGCTGGATACGATAGAAACGAGAGAACTCGATCAAAGTTTGAAAGGCGTCGAGATCCTCATCGCGTCGGATGTCGACAATCCGCTTTTAGGCCGGCGCGGCACCGCCGCCGTTTTCGCGCCGCAGAAAGGCGCGAGCCCAGCGGATGTCGCGACGCTCGAACGTTCGTTGACGCAATTCGCGGATGTCGTCGAACGCCACATCGGCGTCCGGATGCGCGATGTGCCGGGCGCGGGTGCGGCGGGCGGTATCGGCTTCGGATTTTTGGCGCTCGCCGGTGCGCGGCTTCAGCCCGGTGCCGAACTTGTGCTTGACACGATAAATTTCACCGGGCGGATCGCCGGAGCGGACCTCGTCTTCACGGGCGAAGGGCGGATCGATAGACAGACGCTGGCCGGAAAGGCGCCGTACGCGGTCGCACGCGCCGCCGGCAAGCGTCATATCCCGGTGGCAGCAATCGCCGGATCAATCGATTGTTCGGCGGCGGATCTTGCGGAATTGGGTTTCGCGACGGCGATCAGCATCGTTGCCGGTCCGATCACGCTTGACGAAGCGGTCGTCCGTGCAGCGCCGCTGACCGAGGACGCCACCGAGAGGCTTGGGCGCGCGATCGCGCTGACGCTATAGACCGACTTCGGCGCTGCCGCGCGCCGGCCGGCCCTCGGCCCAGCCGTTCAACGACGCCCCATGGACATCGTTGATCAATCTGACGATCGCGCGTCCAAGACGTTCGGGGTCGTGCCGCAAGACGTTTGTCTCCGAGAGGAACCTGCCCGGCACGGGCGTGATGCCTAACGGAGCGATCGCGTCGAAATCCGGGGATACGGTAAAGGCTCGCTCGCGTTCGTACGCTGCGGCGAGCCGGTGCGGCTGCTGCACGTTGACGAGCGCGTAGTCGACCAGGCGGGCGTGCGTGCCTTGCAGGAGCACGCGGACGTGCTCGCTCGCGGACATGCCATCGGTCTCGCCGGGCTGCGTCATGATGTTGCAGACATAGACCTTCACCGCTGACGACGCCACGACGGCTTCCGTGATCCCTTGCACGAGCAAGTTAGGCATGACACTCGTGTAGAGACTGCCCGGCCCGAGGATGATCGCGTCCGCCTCCTCGATCGCTTGGATCGCTTCGGGCAGACCTTTGCAGCCGGCGGGGACCAGACGAACGCGCTGTATCCGAGCCGCAGCTTTTGAGATCGCGGATTCGCCGCGCACCGTGGTGCCGTCATCGAGGTCGGCTTCGAGTCCGACGTTGGCGAGCGTCGCCGGTAAGACGCGGCCTTTGATCGCGAGGACGCGGCTGCTCTCCTTGATGGCGCGATCGAAGTCTCCGGCGATGCCGCACATGGCAGCGATGAAGAGATTGCCGAAGGAGTGGCCCGACAATCCGTCGCCTTCGTGGAAGCGATATTGGAAGAGATCTGCCATCATCGATTCGCTGTCGGCCAGCGCGACGAGACAGTTTCGGATGTCGCCGGGCGGTAGGACGCCGAGTTCTTGACGCAGGCGCCCGCTCGAACCGCCGTCGTCGGTCACCGTGACGATCGCCGAGAGGTTCGAGGTGTACGGCTTCAGGCCGCGCAGTACGGTCGAGAGACCGGTTCCGCCGCCGACGACTGCGATCCGCATGCCGCGGTCCAACCGGCGGGCCTCGTAGATCGTCTCGATGAGGCGCGTTCCCGCCTCCGGCGAGAGCGCCCCGACGATGGACCGCATCCACTGGCGCAAGCCGTAGTAGACGAGCGCGGCGCCGATGCACATGAAGATCCACTGCAGCGCGGGAGCGCCGAGCCGCGGAAGCAGTACGCGGTCGATCGTCTGATTGACATGGAAATTGTAGAAGTGCGCGTCGAGAACGCGGCCGAATCCGTCGAGAAAGAAGAAGCCGCCGACGATCGCGAGTATGAGCCAGCGCTTGAGCTTCATGCCAGGCGAGAGCCAGCGGCCGAGCCGCCCGAGGGCTGCGGATGCCTTATTCTTTTGCATCGCGCCGCTCAACGAAGGCCTGAATCCCAGCTTTGCTTAGGCGCGCGACCAGATCGTTTGCGAGATAGACGGAGCGGTGGCGGCCGCCCGTGCAGCCGATGGCGATCGTCAGGTGCGCCTTGCCCTCGCGCATGAATCGGGGCAGCAGAAAATCGACGAACCGGTAGAGCTCGCGTTTGAAGTCGCGCACTTCGTCGACGTCTTCCAAGAATGCGATGACTTTCGGATGCGTTCCGTCGAGGGCTTGAAGCTCAGCCACGTAGTTCGGGTTCGGGAGAAAGCGCACGTCGAAGACGAGATCGGCGTCGAGCGGTACCCCGTGTTTGAAGCCGAACGCGACGACGGAGACGGTCATCGAATTCTCGCCGCTTGAACCCGCGACGGCGTGACCGAGTTTCTCTTTGAGCGCAGAGAGTGTCAGTGCCGACGTATCGATGATCACGTCGGCTGCGTCGCGCACGGGTTTCAGCTCTTTGCGTTCGTGCGTGATGCTGTCGATGAGCCGGCCCCCATCCGCCAACGGATGCTTCCGGCGCGTTTCGGAAAACCGGCGCACCAATACTTCGTCGCTCGCATCGAGGAAGATGAGGCGGTACCCGACGCCGTTGTCTTTGAGAAGCTGAAGCTGGCCGAGAAGATCGCCGAAAATCTCCTCACCACGGATATCGAGGACGAGCGCAGCTTTGCGCAGGCCTCGGCTGCCGCCGACGAGCTCCGCGAACTTCGGGATCAGCCCGGGTGGCAAGTTGTCCACGCAGAAGTATCCCAAGTCTTCGAGGCACTTCGCGGCTTGACTCTTGCCCGCGCCCGACAGGCCGGTGACGATGACGAACTGCGTGGCCGGCGCCTGCGTGTGTGTCACGCTCGATATATTGGCTCAAGGCCGGAGTTTGCCCCGCCTCGGGCGAACTGCGCGGCGCAGCATCGAGCGGTGAAGGGGCAGCGCGTGAAAGTATTTCGCTTGGACGAGGCAACGGCGCTTCTCGACGTCGTGCGGCCGCTCGTCGACGACCTGATCCGCATGCGGCGCGACGCCGCGATCAAACTGCTCGAAGCGCAGACCGCGAAGACCATGGTCTCCGACGCGACAGGCGCGCACCGCGCTTCGCTGCAAGAACGACAGGCCCACGAATTGCAAGCGGCACTCGTCGCGCTGATCGAGCGGATCGAATCACACGGCTGCATTGTCAAAGACGTCGGCATGGGTCTGCTCGACTTCCCGGCGCTGCGCAGCGGTCAGCTCGTGAATCTTTGTTGGAAAGCCGGCGAACCCGCCATCAATTTTTGGCACGGTGTTGAAGAAGGGTTTGGCGCGCGCAAACCGATCTCGCGCCGCCGCCGCTGAAGGGCCGATTTTATATCGGCCCTCGTTTTTTACGCTTCGGCATCACCGGCGATGTCTGCGCCGGGGACGCGGCGGAACATCGGGATAGTTTAGTACCGCCGCTCGACTTCGGCGGCTTTCGCCGCCTCAGACGCCCCGGCTATCGACATCGCCGATGATGCCACGCCGAGTCACGCGGATCTCGACGAACGCACGGCGTGCCACGCGAGGCGTTGAACGAGGAGCGGAGCCACGGAGGGCGAGAGCGACGAGTGAATCGAGCGACGTAGCGAGCCGGATGCGAGCGAAGGAGCGTCCTCGCGGGGCACGCCGTGCGGATGTCGTCTAGCCGAGTCCCCGGCGAAGATATCGCCGGTATGTAGTCGTGGCGGATGTTTGCCGAGGCGCGCCTGTAAGCCGGGTTCTGTGCACGCGCCACGTGGGCGCGGCGGCGACCATCTCTCTGCGGCGTCCGTCGCCGGACGCCTGATGCGACGATGTTCGGGAATCGAGCGGGCAGCTCGCACCGCGCGAACGCGGCGAATCCCTTTCCGTCTTGCTCCCGGTGGGGTTTGCCCGGCCCGCGACTCTCGCCGCGGCCGGTGCGCTCTTACCGCACCATTTCACCCTTACCGCGCGCAAGCGCGCGGCGGTTTGTTTCTGTGGCACTTTCCTTCGGGTTACCCCGACAGGCCGTTAGCCAGCACCGTTGCCCTATGGAGCCCGGACTTTCCTCAAGCCTTCTTGCGAAGGCCCGCGATCGCCCGGCGCGCTCGGCACATCGCAGTATAGCACACTTCGGCGCCGCGACGCGCCGTCTCAATGAGTTTCTCGGCAGGCCGTCGTAGCACGGCCAAGCGGAGGGTTTGCATGCACGCGTCGCGTCTCATGCCGGCGATGGTTGCCGGCGTTATTCTGTCGGTCTTTATGATCACCGCCGCCGATGCGCGCGTGAACGCTGCGTCGCAGCCCACGCCGGTGCCCGCCGTATCGCAGCCCATACCTACTCCCATCGCAAGCGCGACGACCACCGCGCCGATACGGACGGCGAACGAAGGGCAGATGCCGTACGACAAATTCACGGAGAACGCGACGTCACAATCGGGCCTCTTCACGATCTGGCGCAAACACGGCCGCGTCTACCTGCAGTTGGCGCCCACGCAACTCGATCACACGTACATGATCGCGCCGATCCTCGCAAGCGGATTGGGCGAGGCCCTCTTCGCCGGCATCGAGTTCGATCCCATACTCATACGTTTTCGCCGGGTCGGCGACAACGTCGTGCTGCAAGCAGAAAATCCGTATGGCAAAGCAGCGTCGGGCAGCCCTCAAGAGCGCGCCGTCGAAATCTCGTATCCGCCTTCGGTGCTGGATTCGCAACCGATCGTCGCGGTCGACGATGCGGGCGATGCGGTTATCGGCGCCGACCTTTTTCTCAGCGATTTAGAAGATCTCTCGGACGCGATCAACGGGCCGCCCGGATTCGGTAATCCTTTTGTCCGTTACCGCCTCGAACCGCGTTTGAGTTTCTTCGGTCCCACCAAGGCGTTTCCGAACAACGTCGACATCGAATCCGACCTGACGTTTTCGTCTTCGACGCCCGGCCCGATCGATACCGTACCCGATGCGCGCAGCCTCTTCGTCCGCGTCAGCTACAGCATCGTCGATCTGCCGAACGACGGCTACATGCCGCGACTTGCGGACGATCGCGTAGGATATTTCGTCACCGCGCGGCGGCAGTACGACGACCCGCACGGCGCGACGAGCTTTGTCCGCTACATCGAGCGCTGGAACATCCAGAAGAGCGATCCACGCGCGCGCGTGTCGCCCGCGAAAAATCCGATCATCTACTTCATCGCAAATGATGTGCCGTTCGCCTATCGCGAGCCCATTCGTCGCGCGCTGCTGACGTGGAACGATGCGTTCGCGGCGTTTGGGATCACGAATGCTGTTCAAGTCCGCCAACAGCCCGACGATCCGGCGTGGGATCCCGACGACGTGCGTTATTCGGTCGTCCGCTGGGTCGTGAGCCCGGACGCCGCCTTCGCCTACGGTCCGAGTCTCGCCAATCCGCTGACAGGGGAGATCTTTCGTTCGGACATCGTGATCGACGGTAATCTCGCGCGCTACGGCGTCAGTTCTTTTGAGAATTTCGTCGGGCCGACGAAGAGCGCATCGACGTCTCTGGCGCAGTCCTGTACACTGAACGAGTGCGACTACGGGTCCGGAGAGCAGCAACAATACGCGTGGGGGGCTCTGGCGCTTTCGCTGGATGGCAAATTCGGGCCATCCGGGACCATCCCGCCGTGGTTCACGAACGCGTTCATCCAATCCATCGTGCTGCATGAATCCGGGCACAACCTCGGCCTGCGGCACAACTTTGCAAGCGACACGATCTATTCGCTGGCGCAGTTGCACGATTCGAAATTCACAGCCACGCACGGACTGACCGGATCGGTCATGGACTACACGCCGCTGAATCTGTCGCCGCGCGGACAGCCGCAAGGCGCGTACTTCCAGACGCGGCTGGGCCCGTCGGATTATTTCAGTATCCGATATGGTTATCAGCATATCGCGGCCCGATCGCCCGAAGGCGAGAGGCAGACGCTCGATGCGATCGCATCCGGAGCGACCGCGCACGATCTCATCTACGCTACCGACGAAGATGCCGACTGGTCAGAGGGATTCGCCACCGATCCCCGCGTCGGCACGTTCAAGCTCGGCAGCGATCCGCTTGCATTCGTCGACAATCAACTCACGATCGATCGACATCTTTTTGCGACGCTGACGTCGCGGTTGCCGCAGACCGGGCGCAGTTATGAAGACGTTCGCACCGGGATGCTCGTGACACTGAACAATTGGTACCGCAGCGCGACGTTCGCGACTCACTATATCGGCGGTGAGTATTTCACGCGCAACCATCGCGGCGATCCTGGGGCGGTCGCGCCCATCCAGCCCGTCGCGCGTGCCGACGAACGCCGCGCCTTCGATCTGCTCGCAAAAGACGTCTTCGCCGACGATGCGTTCGCGTTTCCGCCGGCGCTGCTCCAACGCCTCGGCGCCGACCGCTTCGCGCATTGGCAGAGCGATCCAAACGCGAGCGGCCGCCTCGACCTGCCGGTCGACGAGTTCGCGCAAGCGTACCAAGCCATCTTGCTCCGCCAGATGTGGCAGCCGACCGTGCTCGCGCGGCTCGACGGTATTCAAGACGTCGCGTCCACGCGCTCAAGCACGATGAGCTTGGCGGACCTCTTCGATTGGACGGACGAAGCCGTTTGGGACGACTTCGGTTCGGTCGGTTCTCGAGCGGTGCCCGAGGTTCATCGAGCGCTCCAACATTACTACGCCGAGATGCTCATCGGCATGATGCTGCACCCGGAGCGTGGTGCGCCGTCCGACGCGAGTGCACTCGCTCGCCACCATCTCGCCGAATTGCGGGATCGACTGGACGCGGCGCTTGCGGGCGGCGTGGCCGACGAGACGACGCAAGCAAATTTCGAGGACATCCGAACTGAAGTCGATCAGGCGCTGCACGCAACGACGCTTTCCGGTCAATGACCGATGCGACGATTCTTCACATGGGCGTGCTGCTCGCTTGCGATCGCACTCGTCTGGTCGGGAACGCCGGCCACCGCCGCGCAAATCGAAATAACCTATTCGATAGCGGCGCGCGGCACGAGCGGGCAGGCGGTCGCGTTGCTCGCTGCGACCGCCGATCAAGCATACGCGGATCCACGCGGCTGGTCGCTCTGGGGGCGCGTGCGCTTCAGACATGTCGCGAGCGGAGGCGAATTCACGCTCTGGCTTGCGGCGCCGGAGTCGATGACGACCTTTTCAAGCGCCTGCAGCCCGAGCTGGAGTTGCACGGTGGGACGCAACGTCGTGATCAACGAAAGCCGGTTCAGGAACGGATCTCCGTATTGGATCGGCGATCTCGCTCGGTATCGCATCATGGTCGTGAATCACGAAACCGGTCATTGGCTCGGCTTCGACCATGCGACGTGCCCGACGCCTGGCGCCATGGGTCCCGTCATGATGCAGCAGTCGAAAGGCTCGTATCCGTGCTTGCCCAATCCGTGGCCGCTCGCGACGGAGCGACTAGCCGCTGCGCGCATCCTCGGCGTGACGGGTCTCAAGTGACGCGCCGCGGCGCATGACACCGGCCTTTGAGCGCATCCGCGACGCTATCGCCGGTGATCGCGCGTTCATGCTCGCGTTGGATGGACTCGTTCTTGGAACACCGCGGTCAAGCGCCTGGTATGACGAACACCTTCGCGCCGGCCACGGGCTCGTCGCCGAGCGCGACGGCGTTCTCGCAGGCTTTGCGATTCATCACCGTCATTTCTTTCAACGCGACTTTCTCGCGCTGTTGATCGTGGAACCCTGGTGCCGGCGCAGCGGGGTCGCCACAACGCTGCTGCAGGCAGTCGAAAAACGCTGTACGGGCGCGGATCTGTTCACCTCGACGAACGCATCGAACCAGACGATGCGCCAGGCGCTCAAGAAATGGGGTTTCCGCGCAACCGGGCGGATCGATAATATCGATCCGGGCGATCCGGAACTAGTCTTCGTAAAGAAACTGTCTGAAGGGGCCGACTTTATGTCGGCCCGGCAGACAAAACGTGGGCCGACATAATGTCGGCCCCTTCGTTTAGCGAGCGTCAGCGCGTATAGCGTACGTTAATGCGTTTAGCGTGCGTTAGCGAGTTTAGCGGGCGTTTAACGAGCGTCGGTGTCCGGCTGCATCATTCCGAAAGTGTTGCCTTCCGGGTCTGCGCCGTACGCGAGCCAGCCCACGCCCGGAATCGCCATCTTCGGCGTGCGAACCGTTCCGCCGTTGGCTTTGAGTGAAACAAGCGTCGCGTCGATATCCCCGACCCCGATCGTGTTGCAGCACGTCTGCGTCGGTTCGGTGCGGACTAACAATCCGCCGTTAATCCCGATATCCGGCGCCTCACCGGTGGTGATGAGCCAGTACTCCATCGGGCCATCGAACTTGGCGAACGTCCAGGCGAACGTCTTCGAATAGAAATCGATCGCGCTCTGCGGATTTTTCGCCGGGATCTCGAAATGTACGGGGCGCGGCATCGGAGCCTCCTCGATTGGTTTGAAGCGGAGTGCCCTGAAGATAACGGCTTGCAACGACGAGCTCCTGCCGGCAGAACGCAACGTTAGATTGTTAAGAAGGTCTGGCGTTGCGCGGACGAACGTTCGGCCCATGAAGATCCGGTCGCTAGGCCGCGTGCGGTGATCCGTAACACGCAGGCCGGCTCAACCGTGCTCCGGCGCGCACCGTTCGGTCCGGCGGACGTCGGCGTCATGCTCGGTGCACTCGTCCTCCTGGCGCTAGTCGCAAAGGTGGGCGCCGGAGCACTCGTGAGCTTCGAGCCGAATAAAGCAGTGCCCCACGTCGACCTCGACCCGCAAAACCTCTGGTACTATGCGGCCCGTTCGACACTGCGGATGTTCATCGCGCTCTCGTGGTCTATCGTATTCGCACTGGTCTACGGCTACGTGGCTGCGCGAAGTCGGCGAGCCGAACGTCTGCTTATCCCTTTGCTCGACATCCTCCAATCCGTGCCGGTGCTGGGGTTTCTCTCCATCACCGTGACGGGATTCATCGCGCTATTCCCGGGCCGTCTTCTTGGCCTCGAGCTTGCTTCGATCTTCGCGATCTTCACCGCTCAGGCGTGGAACATGGCTTTCGCGTTTTATCAGGCGCTCCGCTCGATTCCGCACGAACTCGACGAAGCGGCCACGCTCTACGGATTGTCGAGCTGGCAGCGATTCGTGCAGCTCGAAATTCCGTCTGCGATGATCCCGCTTGTCTGGAACGCGATGATGAGCTTTGGCGGCGGCTGGTTCTTCCTTGCAGCGAGCGAAGCGATCAGCGTTCTCAACCAGCACTATACGCTTCCGGGAGTCGGGTCGTACGTCGCCGCAGCGATCGTCGCAAAGGATGTGCCGGCGCTGGGTTGGGCCATCGTCACCATCGTGAGCGTCATCATCGCGGTCGATCAGCTCTTCTGGAGGCCTCTCGTCGCATGGTCGGACCGCTTTCGGCTCGAGCAGAGCGCGGCCGCTTCACCTCCCCGATCGTGGGTCTACACGATGATTCGCAACTCGAGCGTGCCGGCATACATCGCTCGCGCGTTGCAGCCGGTGAGCGATTGGTTTGGTCTACGGCTTTCGCAGTTGACCATGAAGCGCCCGCGCGGCAGGCAGATGTTGTCCGGTGCTACCATCGATGCGATCTATCAAGTGGTTAGCATCGTCGCTGTAATGGCTTTGGCAGCTGTTGCCCTAGATTTCATCCTACGCACGGTGGGTATCGCTGAAGTCACGAAAGTTGTCGGCCTCGGATTTGCGACTCTCGGGCGCGTCCTGTTGTTGCTGGTCGTCGCAACGCTTGTCTGGACGCCGGTCGGCGTCGCGATCGGATTCAATCCGGCGCTGGCGCGCGCTGCTCAGCCCATCGTCCAGTTACTAGCGTCGTTTCCGGCAAATTTCATCTTTCCGCTTGCGACTTTGGCGTTCATCGCGTATCACATCCCGATCAATTGGGGCTGCATCGCGCTGATGGCGCTTGGCTCGCAATGGTACATCCTGTTCAACACGATCGCCGGAGCGCAGTCGATTCCGACGGAGCTGCGCGAGATGACGTCCGATCTGGAAGTCCGCGGCTGGCTGAAATGGCGCCGGCTGATCATACCGGGGATATTCGCGTCGTGGGTGACGGGCGCGATTACGGCCAGCGGCGGTGCGTGGAATGCGAGCATCGTGTCCGAAGTGGTCTCATGGGGATCGACCACGCTGACCGCGACCGGCCTCGGGACCTACATCGCGGACGCAACCGCGAACGGTGACTGGGCGCGCATCACACTCGGGATCAGCGTCATGAGCGTTTTTGTCGTCGTCATCAACGGTTTTGTTTGGCGACGGCTCTACCGTTTTGCTGAGGACCGATACGCACCGTGAGCGACGAACTGATCGTCTGCCGCGATATCTACAAACAGTTTCCGCTGCCCGGTGGGAAGGGCGAGTTCACGGCGCTGGGCGGGATCAGTCTGACGATTCGGAGCGGAGAAGTCCTCGCACTGCTGGGCAGGAGCGGCAGCGGCAAGAGCACGCTCTTGCGCATCCTCGCCGGTCTGATTCCACCGACTTCCGGCAGCGTCGCAAGCGACGGCAAGCCGGTCACCGATGCAAACGACGACGTCGCGATGGTATTCCAGAGCTTTGCGTTGCTGCCGTGGCTGACCGTCATGGAGAATGTGGAGCTCGGTTTGCAAGCGCGAGGCGTGCCGCGTGCGAGCCGGGCGCGACGCGCTCTCAAAGCGATCGATATGGTCGGACTCGACGGTTTCGAAGGCGCGTATCCAAAGGAGCTCTCCGGCGGCATGAAGCAGCGCGTCGGCTGCGCGCGCGCGCTCGTCATGGAGCCGAAGGTATTGTTCATGGACGAGCCGTTCAGCGCGCTCGATGTGCTGACGGCCGAAAACCTTCGCGGCGAGATCGACGACCTCTGGAACACCGGCACGTTTCCCTCGCGCAGCATCTTGCTCGTGACGCACAATATAGAAGAAGCGGTGATCTTGGCAGACCGCGTCATGGTGCTCGGCTCGAATCCTGGCCACGTCCGCGGAGAGGTGACGATCGATCTCCCGCGGCCGCACGATCGGGCGAGCGCACGATTCAAGGAAATCGTCGAGCACTTGTATGCGGTGATGACCAATCCGGATCTCAAAGTGCCGGTCCAGAGCGCCGCCGTCCGTCAGGCCTCGCCGTTTTCTCACCCGTTGCCGCACGTGCGCATCGGCGGCCTGAGCGGCTTGCTCGAGCTTTTGGCCGAGCGGGATTCCGGTACGGAAGATATCGCGCACCTTGCGGACAGGCTCGCGGTGACGGCAGACGACCTGCTTGCGATCATCGAGGCGGCCACGCTACTGGGTTTCGCGGTCGTCTCGAACGGCGACATCGGTTTGACCGATCTCGGCCACGAGTTCGTCAGTGCAACGATTTTGCGCAGCAAAGACATCTTCCGCGAACAGTTGGTCGCGCGCGTGCCGCTATTCGACTCGATCGTACGCACGCTCAAGGAGCGCCGGAGCAAGTCGATGCGGGGCGATTTTTTCCTCGATATCTGGGATGAGTATTTCCCGCGTGAGGACGCGCAGCGGCAATTCGCGACGGCCGTCGAATGGGGGCGCTACGCGGAGTTATTCGAATACGATTCCGGCGACGGCAGCATTCACTTGAGCGAACGAGATGTCGCGATTTAAGCGACGGCGGTCCCCATGGTCGCTCTGGTTCGCTAATCTTGTCTAGGTCTTAGTATTCATTTCGGCTGCCAGCGCGGAGCCGCCACAGGCGCGCTTCACGCCTATTGGAGACTTCTACGACGGCACGAATTTCCAGACCCTTGCGGAGCACTGGAACGGCACGAAGTGGACGATTGTGCCGAGTCCGGACAATGGCGGTCCGGAAGGATCGGGCGACAACACCGTTCTGTTCGGGGCAGCCGCCGTCAGCTCGCAAAACTTCTGGGGTGTTGGGCTCTATTTCGACGGCGTTCTTTGGCAGACGTATACAATGCAATGGACGGGAACCAATTGGATGACTGTTGCAAGTCCAAACTTCGGCGGGGCAAACGCCTTTTACAACGAGCTCATCGGCACTTCGAGAATTCCGGGAACCACAGACGCTTGGGCGGTCGGAATCCACGGTGCTACGGCCGGGAGCAACAACAGCGTTCCGTCGAAGACGTTGATCTTGAAATTCCACTGCTAGGCGTCTTCGAATAGGTTACGCTTGAGTTAGGGGAACGCGTGCAACCGACGGATCGTCGGCCCGGCATTGCGTTCCTCGAATTCTAGATGCGCAAGTAGCTCTTCAGCCAGCTTGGTCAACGCTTCGCTCAGGTGTTGGCGCGTTGGCTGTTCGTCTTTGATCGTGAGCGAATTCGCGGCGATTTCCACACCATCGAGAAGATGCGAGACCCGCTTGTGATCGTGTTCGAGCTTGTCGACAACGAGGCCGAGCGCCGGGTTGTTGCCGCGCAGAACCGGGAACAGTGCGACGTCCTCGAGATTGTGATGTGAGTGGACGAACCGGCAATAGCGCAGGCAGCCGAGCTTCAACCTCCACAAATGCCCGTTCGTCTTGAGGTCGTGGATCTCGGCTTTGAGATCCTCCGGAGGCTCGCCGGCTGCGGCGCCATTGGCTAGCCGAGTTACGGTATCGAGATCTCGGCGGACCATACTATGCACCCAGAGCAGCTCTTCGAAGAACGCTCGCCCGAGTTCCGTCTCCTGATCGTTATCCGATGAGGCCATCAGCGCAAACGACTAGCCCGATAGAGCACGGATGACCGCCGTCAATCTTTTGAAAAGCGCCTGCGCTTGGCTCGGATTAAGCACGAGATCGCCGTCCGCGTCTGCGTTTGGAAGTTTTCCAGATGGGTAACGCGCATCGGCATTTTCGCAGTAGAAGATGATCATTTCGCTCTGCCCGTTGGGATCGGCCACGCGAGCCAAACGGGCTGTCTGCAGAACTGTCGGCACGCGGTAGTGCAGTCGCTCGAGCTCGATCCGCGTCCGTGCAGACTCCATCGTGGGTTGCATGGCAGCTTCGTGCGCATCGTTGTAGATGTATGCACCGAAGCGGTAGGTATGCGCGCCGAACTGCTTGGGCGGACGCGGCGGGTATACGAATCGGAAGTTCGCTCCTGTCTTGACCTTTTCGAATTGAAAAATGACGAGCCTGCGGATCCGCTTCGACGCATCCGCATCGACAAAGATGCGACGATCGACGTCCGTATATTGGAGCGGGAACTTCAGCTGAACAAGCGGCTTGAATTGTCCGTCGATCTCAAACGAAAGCGGCGGCTCGGCCCCGAAGGTCAAGACGTGGGGAAAAGTCTCACTGAGCGATTGTTCGCTCAACGAGCACATGAGCGCAATAACGGCCAAGCACGCAAGGACGCGCCTCATCGTTGCGTCTCCATTTTAAATCTCATCGGCATATCGTTCTGTTCATGATCCACCTCTCAGAGAATGGTTCAGGTCGCGCTCTTAAGCCGGCGGCGTGCGATCGCATTGCACACGCCCAAAACGAATACGAGCGCGGTTATGCCGAGAAACCATTTCGTCACCACCGAAAAGTCGTGCCCTGTCGCGGCCACGGCCACAACTGACAGCAGGCCGATTCCAACGACGCCAATGACGACGGCGCGGCTTCGCCCGTCGAGCCGCGATTCCGGGGCGAGCGCTATACGCGGGTCGCGTAATCCTTTGACATACAGAAGAGCCAGCAATACATACGCGCTGCCAAGGCTGAGACAGTAGGTGCTCAGCGCCACCAGGTCCTCAAAGTGCAACAGCAGCTGCAGCGAATACGCCACAAAAACGATCGCTACGAGAAACGCGAAGTTCAAAATGACGCTTGCCGTATCGGCGATGAAATATTGCTGGAAGAGCTGGTGATGCAGCCACCACATACCGGCGATGAGCACGAAGCTTGTGAGAAAAGCGACCAGCGGAATCGGGTGAGTGATGAGATCGTGGCTGGTGCGCGGCACCTGCAGGGTGAACGCGAGCTGAGACAAGGTAAAGGCGATTACGATGTCGCTGAATGCTTCTAGCCGGTGCCGTGTATCGTCGTTATGCTTCGGATCCGCCGCCACGCGGCCTGAATGTGAGAATTCCGAAGAAAAGACCTGCATCAGTCCCCGCGCAACGCCGGTCCTCACTGGTGGAGGAAAACGGGGTCGAACCGTTGACCCATTGCTTGTTGGCGAGAATTTCGAACTTTCGCCAACGTTCGCCGTTTATCGCTTATCCACGCCCCTTTAGTGGGACGAGAAGTGGTACGGCGGATATTTTCGGTCCGGTTAAGGCGTGATATGTCGCTCGAAATCTTGAGTACGATTGCCGCGGTTGGTACTTTTGTTGTGATCGCGGCGACCGCGATTGCTGCGATCATCCAATTGCGCCATTTGCGGAGCAGCAATCAGATCAGTGCGATAGGCAGTGTCCAAGAGGTGATTGAATCGGCCGAATTCGAGGCCGCGCGCCGCTTCATCCAAAATGATCTGCCTCGGCTCATGAAAGAGCCGCATTTCGCCGAGCTCGCCGAGAAGCGGGTCTTGGATAGCGAGCTCGCGCCGTTGCAGCTCATCGGAAACGTCTACGAAAGCTTGGGAATTTTTTGCAAATACGGCATTATCGACAAGGCCGTCGCGTGCGACCTGTTTTCCGGCCCGATCCTCTCGGGCTGGACCGCGATCGCTCCGTTCCTCGCGATTAGGCGCCGTAGTTTGGATGCACCAGCGCTTTGGGAGAACTTCGAGTTTCTCGCCGTGCTATGCGAGGATTTTGAGATGCGGCATCCGGATGGCGCTTATCCGAAGTGGGCTCGGCGAATGAATATCGACGAACCAAATCCAGTGGGACCGTCGCAATCCTGATCCGGACATCGTGAAATCGCTTGCGGGATAAGGGCTTCGTGGTGGAGGATAACGGGGTCGAACCGTTGACCTCTTGCATGCCATGCAAGCGCTCTACCAGCTGAGCTAATCCCCCAGACTTACCGCATCCAAAAGTTTGCGGCGGGCGCGGTTCTTCCCTGTGTTATGAAGGCTCCGGGCCCTCAGTGGATTTGCATCGTGCGCTGGCCGACGACTTTATCGTCCACGGTGAGATAGACCGTCGCAGGTCCTGTGTAGCCGCCCGGGATGTCGAAGTAGATCGTCGCCTTCCCGGTCGTGCCTGGGTCGATGGAATCGGGATTGCACTCCACAGCGGCGGACGTATCCGCATCGAGGGGCGTTGCATCGCCGAGTTGCAGTGTGAATTCCGACGGATCGCACTGCACGGGATCTTTCGAGACGTTCTTAAGCTCCATCCCCGCGCGCAGCGCACTTGCGGCCACCGCGACCTGGTCGAACGAGATCACAATTGCAGCGTCCGCGGGGGCAGACGTCGTTGGCTCGGTGGCGGTCATGTCACCCGCGGTTGCCGTCGGCGTTGCCTGCGACGCGCTGTTGTCGCTACTGCTACTGCTTCCGCCGCTGCCGCAACCGAAGAGCGCAACCATCCCGCACGCTGCGAGCACGGATTTCCACGGCGTAGTTTTCATGGCCATCCATTGTCTTTTGCCCGCCGGAAATCCCCGCCGAACGACGAGAGCGACGGCGCGGTCAGGTGCCGCGTCGCCGCTCTCCGAGCATCGCCCGAACGGTAGACCAATTGTTCGCTAGTGGAGGCCCGCCAGCTTGACGTTTGTTGCTCCGAGCGCTTGCGCGACATCGTAGAACGCCTGATTGCTGATCTCGTGGTAGCGCAAGTCAGCGAGCTTGCCGAGGTCGGGATTGGCATCGATGTCGTTCATCACTTGCACGTGGATCTTGTGCGACACGGCCTTGTCGAGCAAGAACTCGATCTGGAACGTGCCGTCTGAAGCCGTGCCGGCTGTGACGAGCGTCTTCGCAAGGGTGACGCCGGTGAGATCGGATGAAGGCGCCGGCAAGGTAACGCCGGCCGCCGTCGCGATCTTGAGCGAATCCGCAACTGCGAAGTCGAACGTCTTGAGCCAGCCGGTGACTTCATCGCTGCCGTACTGTTTGCTCAACTTGGCGACTTCGGCATTCACGGTGTCGGCGCCGAGCATCGACACGAGGGCTTTGGCGGTCGAGAAGTTCGAAGCACCGCCGCCGGCGGCGATGAGCGCGGACGTGACGTTGAGAGCCGGCGCGCCGTCGTATACGGGTCCGCCGAAGCGGCCGTGCATCATGCCGTTCATCGACGTGTCCTGGCCTGAGTCCATAGGCGCGGCGGCCGCAATAGATGCGGCGCCGGCCAGCGAGGCGACGAGGGCGAGGGCTGCGAGCATGCGAGAGGTGGTCATCGATTAACCTCCAGTAAAAGCGTTGGTTAAATTGCTAACGAGGGACCGCTCGAATCGGATGATGCCCCGGACTAGGATCGTGGCCCCCGGACAGTTGCCGCGACGACGAGCATGGCGAATCCGACGAGAGCAGCACAGATGCTGCCGATCCGCTCGCGCTCTGCGGCCGAGCACGATTGCGCAGAGCGGACGTCGAGCGTCCTGATCACGCGTCCGATCTCGGAGGGGCA
>JABCYQ010000039.1 GCA_013290125.1 Vulcanimicrobiota bacterium | reverse complement strand
GGAACCCGAGTCTCGCGGCGCAGTGCGCGTCGTCGTTGAGATGGTCACCGTTGCTCCGTCCGCTTGCCATGCGAGATAAACCTCGCGCCCACCGTGACTCGAACACGGGACAACCCGCTTAGAAGGCGGGTGCTCTATCCAACTGAGCTATGGGCGCTCGCACAATGACGTTGCCATCGGCTGAGCTGTGAATCCTTCGTCAAGCCCCGTCATTGGTGACCGGCGCGTTCGACAGCAACTCCCGGCCTCAGGGGTAACGAGGACTCGCAGTTAAGGTCCTGTGCAGATTTGGCTGGCCTTTCGAGAGTCGACTCTGTCTCTCTGGTCGAAACCAATGAAGAGTGCGACGTCGCACCAGATGAATTTTCGGCTTGCAGACGGTGTCTCCACGCTAACGATTATCGTTCGCGGAGATTTGTAATGAAAGTCTCCGTCGTACCCACCGTTGAACGAACAAGTATCGTTTCGGGTTGGGCTACACGGAAAGCTGTCGAAGCTCGGCAGCGCGTGATATTCATTGTCCGAGTGCAGCGCGTAGATTCCGTCAAGTTTGTGACTTTGCATGTATGAGATAACCGCGGATTTTTTGGTTCCTATCGGCACCCGTTCGATCAGCCAGGCTTTCGCATGCGAAGCTTCCGGAAGCGATCGACGAGGCGCGTCCGCACACCCACCTACCACCACCAGCAAGACGAATATCGCCAATCTCAATTGATTGGAAAGAATATCGCGATATCTTGGAACCCCGCCCGGGATGCGGTAGTATCTCGTCACACTCAGAACTCGATGGCAAAAAACTGCGAGATTGGTCGGGCGGACAGGCGTCGAACCTGCGACCTGTGCCTCCCAAAGGCACCGCTCTACCACCTGAGCTACCGCCCGTGACTTGATGATTCCGCGCCACTCCGACTCGCTACCTTCCAATTCAGCTGGACGGCTGTCTTTCTACGGTGACAGTTCGCGCACCGCACAACACACTTTTCTATCTCGCGCTGGAAGCGTGCAAGAGAGACACGCTTATAGACCATGACGCTGATTTCACCGAGCTTTGGCTGATGCACGTGATCGAACTCCAACACAACGATATCGCGTTCGCCGCAATCTACACATGGATGATCTTCCAAGTGACTCCACATATACTCCCGCTTTGCGGTTCGTTCTTTCAGACCACGCTCATAACGCCTGCGAAGATGAATGGTTCGATTTGCGCGGTAGTGAGCTTTGCAGTAGGCGCGTTGGCACGTGCGGCAATATGAAACAGGAAGAAACTCCCCAACCTGACGAGACGAGAACGCGGACCACGGCTTAGTAAGACCGCAATTCGGGCAACGCTTAACCTGGATTTCGAGCACGGGCAAGCTTAATTGTTTCATGCCCGATCATCACGCACGCGCGTTCGCTAGTCAACAGTTAAGCGAACCGTGAGACAAATGTTTTTTAGCTGTATCTATTCCGCAACAGTTCGCGCATCGCGCGCACCGCTCGGCCGCGGTGAGAAACTGAATCCTTCTTCTCTTCTCCAGCTTGTGCGAACGTCAACGAAAACGGCGGGTAGATGAAGATCGGATCGTAGCCGAATCCAGAATCGCCGGCTGGCGCAAAAGCGATCGATCCTTCAACTTCGCCGCGCGCCACAAGCGGCGGGGAGCCCGGCACGACAAACGCGCAGACGCACACGAACCGCGCACGGCGCGCAAGATCGCCGAACGCATCGCACGCGGCAATGATGTGTGCGTTGCGCTCCTGCCACGACGAATCGGGAGAAGGCGTGCGCGCCGACAAAACCCCCGGCCCCCAGCCAAGCGCTTCCACTTCAATCCCCGAATCATCGGCAAGCGCCGGCGCACCGATCCGATCAGACAGAGCGACCGCCTTCAACACGGCGTTCTCTTCGTACGTCGCGCCCGTCTCGGCCACTTCAACATACGAAGCACCCGGACCGATCAACAAGGGCGGATCAGAGCCCCACAAGCGCAGCAGCTCCCGCAACTTGCCCGCATTCCCGGTCGCGACCGTCACCACGGCGTCGCGATCGAAGACCATCTACAGTCCGCGCTCCAATTTCAGAACCGCCATGAACGCCTCTTGCGGCAACTCGACGTTGCCGACTTGCTTCATGCGCTTCTTGCCTTCTTTCTGCTTCTCGAGCAGCTTGCGCTTGCGGCTGATGTCACCGCCGTAGCACTTGGCAAGCACGTTCTTGCGCATCGCCTTGACGGTCTCGCGCGCCACGATCTTGTTTCCGATGGCCGCTTGGATCGGCACGTCGAACATCTGGCGTGGGATGACTTCCTTCAAACGTTCGGTGAGTTGCCGGCCCCACGACGGCGCATTGTCGCGATGGACGATGAACGAGAGCGCATCGACCGACTCCGCATTCAACAAGATGTCGAGCTTCACAAGATCGCCGGGCTTGTAGCCGGTGAGCTCGTAGTCCATGGAAGCGTAGCCCTTCGTGCGCGACTTCAACTGATCGAAAAAGTCCACGATCACTTCGGCCAACGGCAAGTCATACACGAAGATCACGCGCAACGGAGAGATGTAGTCCATGGAGACCATCGTGCCGCGACGCGACTGGCACAGGTCCATGATAGCGCCGATATACTCAGCAGGCGTGATGATCGACGCCTTGACGTACGGCTCTTCCATGATTGCGATGGTCGGCAGCGGCGGCAGTTTCGCCGGATTGTCGATCGAGAGATGTTCGCCTGCCGTGGTCAGCACGTGATAGACGACGGACGGCGACGTCGCTATCAAAGATAAGTCGTATTCGCGTTCTAACCGCTCTTGTACGATCTCCATGTGCAGCAGGCCCAAGAATCCGCAGCGGAATCCAAATCCGAGCGCCATCGAAGCTTCCGGCTCGAACGAAAGCGCGGCATCGTTGAGCTTGAGCTTTTCGAGCGCGTCGCGCAGGTCGCCGTAGTCGTCGCCCTCGTTCGGGTACAGACCGCAGTAGACCATCGGCGTGACCTTGCGATACCCGGGCAGCGGCACGTGCGCGGGTGCGTCGGCACCCGTCAGCGTATCGCCGACGCCGATATCCGAGACGGCCTTGATGTTTGCGATGACGTAGCCGACGTCGCCGATTCCCAGACGTTTCGTAATGACCATGCGCGGCCTGAACGTTCCCACCTCGAGCACTTCGACGATCGTGTCGCCCGCCATCGAGCGGATGCGCGTACCCTGCTCCAAAGCGCCGTCCACCACGCGCACGTACAAAATCACGCCGCGATACGTGTCGAAGAACGAGTCGAAGACCAACGCCCGAAGTCGATCCGGATTGCCGACCGGCGCCGGCACCAGGTGGACGATCGCCTCCAGGATCTCTTTGATGCCGATGCCTTCCTTGGCCGACGCTTTGATGCAGCGCTCTTTCTCGATGAGCAGCGTGTCTTCGACGTCGCGGATTACCGCGTCAGGATCGGCGGCGGGAAGGTCGATCTTGTTGATGACCGGGATGACCTCGAGCTTCGCTTCTGTGGCGAGATAGAAATTCGCAAGTGTCTGCGCTTCGATGCCTTGCGCGGCATCGATGACCAGAAGCGCGCCCTCGCATGCGGAGAGCGAACGCGAGACTTCGTACGAGAAATCCACGTGACCCGGGGTATCGATGAGATTCAGATCGTACGTGTTGCCGTCGTCTGCTTGATACTTCAGCGTGACGGGATGCGCTTTGATCGTGATGCCGCGCTCGCGCTCGAGATCCATCGAGTCCAGCACTTGCTCTTCCATATCGCGGCTGGCGAGCGTGCCGGTCATCTCGAGAAGGCGGTCTGAGAGCGTCGTCTTGCCGTGATCGATGTGCGCGATGATGCAGAAATTCCGCACGAACGGATTCGCGCGGCCATGACTCACGTGGCCCAAGGGGCTTAAGCGGTGGGACATACTGGCACGTAATGGACGATCGCTTGCAGTACGAGAATCGCGACGATGGGCGAAAAATCAAGTCCGCCTATGATCGGGATCAGCGTTTGGAACGGGAGGAGCGCGCCGTCGGTCAGCCGACGCAAAAGCGTGGGTATCCACGCCGGAAGATCCGGCAGCCACGAAGTCACCACGCGCGCGACGATCGCGATAGCCTCCGCGTTGAGCACGAAGCGCGCCACCACGAAGAGCGTACAGATCAGATGGTCGGGCGATGCGCTAGGGTTCACGCTGCTCCCACAAAAAAACGGACGGTCGACCTCGTCGGTCGACCGCACCTGGACTAGCATTGGCCTCGGGCCGGACTATTCTGTCGCCAGATGCACCCTTCGCGCCACTAGAGGTACGGCGTCGGATCGATCGGCGTGCCCCATTGCAAGATCTCATAGTGGCAGTGCGGTCCGGTCGCGAAGCCGGTCGCTCCGATCTCCGCGATTTCTTGGCCTTTGCGAACCGTCTGCCCTGCGCTTACGAGCAGGCGCGAGTTGTGGCCGTACCACGTCACGAAGCCGTTGCCGTGATCGATCGTGATCTTGTAGCCGTAGCCGCCATCCCATCCGGCCTCTTGAACGGTGCCGCTCGCCGTCGCATAGACGGGAGCACCGTAATCGTTCACGATGTCCAACCCGGGGTGAAATCCGACGTCGGGGTACGTCCGATAACCGAAGCCCGACGAGACGTAACCGTCCGTCGGCCAGAGCGATGGAATCCCGTCGAGATAGCGCTGGTGTGCGACGGAAGCCGCGACCCGAGCATCGGCGGCGGCCTGCGCGTCGGCTCGGAGAAGCGCTTCATCCACCCAAACTTGATTCAGCTGCGCGTTGAGCTGCACGAGTTGCTCCGACTCGCTCGCGAACGTCACCGGACCACCCGCGCGGTCCTGCGTGACCCAGGCGGCGATCGCATCCCAAATCGGCTGCGATGCGTTGCCGCGGACCATCGCAACTGGACGCGAACGGGCAGATGCCGGGGAAACCGCGGTTGTCGACGCAGCCTTCGCCGGCGCCGAATGGACTGCGGCCTTCTTCGCGCCGATCCCGCTGAGACTGCGGATCTCTTTTTCGTTCTGCTGCAGAAGTTTGAGGCGCTTCCACATCGACTGCGTCTGCCGCGACATGTCGGCGAGCTGCCGGCGCTGTTGCGCGTCGACGCGCTGCAACGTCTGCACTTTCGCTTCGGCGGCTCGGACGGCGCCGACGTGAGACATCATCAGCGCCGCGCTCAGGAGCAGCGTGCAAGCCGCGCCTATCGCGAGATGCAGGTGCGAGATCTCAAGCTTATAGATCGATTCCGTATGGTGTGGAATGATCTTGATCAAGAGCCGCTTGTGCGGCGAGAGAAAATTGATCTTCACGCGACTACCTCAGGCGTTCGCAAGGTCTCGAAAGAGGCAGACGGCGGGGCGCCCTGCGGCGTTCACCCTTACGAAGACGTGCGCTTTTCGGCCTGGTCCTGGGCTTGGCCGAGAGCCGCTCGCTCTTCGCTGCTCACCTCTTTGTCGGCGGAGAAGCCACGCACCGCCTTGGCGTACGTCCGGACTTCCTCGCGCGAGTAGATGCTCGAAACGAGGTATCCGTCGCCGCGCCCGTCGATGACGGCGAGCGCAAACGAAAGCTCTGATCCGACGTCGGGGAACGCGTTGAATCGCACGAACCCGACATGTTGCAGGGCGCGTCCCGCGCGCGATTCCACAGCGGCGAGCCGGCTGCGCAGCGCCTGGAGGTCCGGAATGTCTGCGGAAAGCTCAGGTTCCGACCTGCTTCTGACCGCTCCGAACCGAGGCCGCGCGACGCCCCAGTGATATGCGGCGATCGCCAGGACGGCGAAAACCGCGGCGGCTGCGAATTGCGGACTTGCCGCACCAACCGCCAGGCCGTCGAGAAACAATCGAAACGCGTCGGACATGACGCCGGCCTCCTCGTGCCTTCGAATCGGTCGCAGGTCGTTTCCTGCCCGGTGTGCTACGCGCGTCTGCTCGTCCCATATATATGCGAGGACGGTCACAGCCGCGCCGGTACCGATGTAAGGGGAGGCTCGAGCCGGAGACGACCGCGGCGCTCGAAAGGTCCCACATGCCGCTGCTACCTTCCGGTCCTGACGGGGTTAGCGGGTTTTCGTCGCGCGGGCCCTGGCCGTCAACGCCTCCCATGCGATCGGAGAGGGAGGGATTCGAACCCTCGAGACGCTTGTGACGCCTACACGCTTTCCAGGCGTGCCTGTTCGACCACTCCAGCACCTCTCCGCGTGGAACAAAAGCGGTCGACCTGCACGGTCGACCGTCGCGGTTTCACGCATCGACGGATTCAACGCTCGGTGTGGGGCGGGCCTTTATGGCGCCGGCGGACCGTAAAGGTCCGCTCTACGTTTTTGCGCGCGCGCGGCGCGGTTTCGCGCGACCGCGCAAGACCGGCTGCGTGCTAGAGATTTCCGGCCAATGGTCATCGGTGAACGCGCTTTGTATCTCACTATTCACCGGCAGGGCAAGATACGTCGCGCGCTCGGCGGCGCCGTCGATCAGGGCGGTCTGTTCTGCCAAGATCGAGTCCGCCCGCTCAAGCGCAGTCTTCATCGATTTCTCGTCGCCAAGTGCGCGGTAGGCTCGAGCCGCTGTCCAGTGCGCGAATTGAGGCATGAACATCGCTGTCGATTCGCCGGTCAACGATCCCGCCAGCTCGGCGTTGAGCTCGCGCACCGCATTGAGGTCGCCCGCCGAGAGCTGAGCGCAGACCAAGTGCGCGATGTCGTCAGCGTAGTCGGCAGGCCGCGTCAATCGACGCCGTATCGCCAGGCCTTCATTCATGTGCGTGATCGCGCGCTGAAGGTCTCCCAGGTCGCGCTCCGCGGCGCCGAGGTTTCCCAAAGCGGCAGCTTCGTATACCGCGTGGCCCGATGAACGAGCGTGCTCTATCCCCGCAAGAGCCTGCGTCCGCGCTTCCGCCGGATCGCTTCGGAGCAGCGCTAGGTAACTCAGGTTGATCGCGCACGCGGCCTGGCCCCGGAGATCCTTGAGTTCGTGGAAATGCCGGAGCGCCGCGCGAAGCGAGCGATCCGCATCGTCGAAAAGGCCGACCTTGACGCTATGTATGCCGCTGTTCACAAGAACGCCGGCGAGCCCTTGCCGCTTGCCGATCGCCGAATAGATCTCGGCCGCCTCAGCGTAGCACGCGAGCGCTTCGCGCATGAGAGACATGCGCGCCGACCCAGACGCTTGGCGCGCGATCGCGTCGCCCTCACCTTCGCGATCGCCGATCATCTTGTACAGCTCCCGCGCTTCCTTCGCCAAGGCTCGGCAGACGTCGTAGCGCTGCTCCATCAGAGCGCCGTACGTCACCGTCATCATCGCCCGCGCGACGATTCCCGGATTGCGCATGCCCTCCGGCGAGGAGCGTACCTCGCGCAGTATCGCGGACGCCTCATCGAAGGAGCCCGTTTCGGTTGCGATCTCGACGATCCGGCACCGCGCCTCGATCTGTCCGGGCGCGTCGCCAAGATCGCGATAGAGTGCAAGCGCTTCATGTGCCGTTCGCACAGCCTGAGGGCTGTCGCCGGTCAGCATCGCGTATCCAGCTCTGACCAGTTTCACCTCCGCCAGCAACGAACGGTCGTCGCTCGACGCGGCCTTCTCTTCAAACTCTTCGATCAGCTGCCTCTCATCTTCGCGTTCACCGAGAGCGCGAGAGAGCACGATCTTGCGCCGAAGTACGCTGGCCAGCGCGTGGACATCGCCGCTCTGCGCCGCAAGATCGGTCAATTCGACGAGGTCATCCCGTTGCGATTCGCGATCGCCGCGCCGTGCCCCGATGCGCTCGCGCAGACCGAGCGCTTCGAATCGCGTCGTCGCGTCCTTTGCGAGGTCGAGGCAGCGGCGCACATGGGAAAGCGCTTCGTCATATGCATAGACCTCTTGCGCGTGACGGGCGGCGCCGAGAAATGCGGCAGCCGCCTTCTCAGGCTCGTTCCCGAGGTCGTGATGATGGGCGATATCGGCCGCGAATTGACCGGTACGATTCGCGTACGTCTCTTCGAGCACGCGCGCGATGTGCCGGTGACAGCGGATCCTGATTTCGGGCGCGACGTCGGCGTAGATCGATCGCTGGATCAGATGGTGCGAGAACGCGTACGCGTAGCCCGAGCGTCCGCCGGTCTCTTTGACGATGTGCCGGTCGATCAGCTCGCCCAGAGCGTCGAACACCTCGTTCTCGCTCCAGCCGGCGACATCGCGGACAAGGTCCATGTTGAATCCCTGACCGACGATGGCCGCGACATCGGCCAGAGCTCGCGCCTGCTCCGGGAGCCGATCGACGCGTGCAGCGATCACCTGTTTCGCGCTCGACGGCGGTTCGGCGCCGAATTGGCCCGGACGTTCGACGAGATCGCGGATGACCTCCGTGAGGAAGAGCGGATTCCCCGCGCTTCTCTCGATAAGCGCGTGCGCGAGATCCGTTCCACGCTCGGCGAGGGCCGGCACTCGGCTCACGATATCCACGACCGCGGCCGGGTCGAGCGGACGCGGCGCGATCACCGCGACGCTCTTGGCTTCCTGGAGCTCGGCGCGGAGCCGGCGGAGCGGATGCGACCGCGGTGCTTCTTCGTCGCGATACGTGACGATGACGAGTATCGGCAGCTGCGCCAGGCGGCGAGCGAGAAATGCGAGCGCTGCGATAGTGGTTTCGCCGGCCCAGTGCACGTCCTCGAGAACGATGAGAAGCGGCCGCGGCCGGGCAAGCTGTTCGAAGCACTTCGCCATCGCCTCGAACAACCGGATCCGCTCGCGTTCGGGTTCGACGGGCGGCGGCATCGGCAGATCGGGGCGGCGCGCGCGCAGCTCCGGCACCGCGTTGGCGACCACACCAAGCCAGACCGGTTCGACGTTGAGCGCAGCGAGAAGCGGCGCGACGCCGCGCAGGCTTTCCGCAATCGACTGATAGGGCGCCGATTCCGGATAGGTCGTCGTGCCCGACATCACGCGGGCACCCTGCGCTCCGGCGGCAAGCGCGAACTCCGACGCGAGGCGCGATTTGCCGATCCCGGCCTCACCGCAGATCATGACGACGCTTCCTCGGCCGCGAGCCGCCCGGCTCCACGACATGCGCAACCGTTCCATCTCGTCGCTCCGCCCGACGAACGGCAGCAGCGGGCCGTCGCTGCGGGATACGTGGAAGCCATCAGGAGGTGAGGAATTCAGGCTGTCGCTCAGCGGCGAGTTGCGCAGGATCATATCTTTGAGCACTGCCGTCTCCGGCATCGGCTCGACGTTCATCTCCTCGCGCAGTCGTCGGTCGAACGCTTGATATGCAGCAAGCGCTCCGGCCCGGTCGCCGCTCTCGTATCTGACCGCCATGAGTTGGCGCAGCGTGTCTTCGCGCCATGGATCGCTCGTCAGGATCCGCTGTGCGAGCGCGACCGCGCCGTTGAAATCTCTGCGGCCGCGCGCTTCGATGAGCAGTTCTGCGAGCGTGGCGAGATAGAGGTTGCGCAGCCGGTCCCGCTCGGGCAGCAGCCATTCGTCGTACAGCGTGTCCAGCAGGTCGCCGCCGTAGATCTCCACCGCGTCGGCTCGGCTCACGGGCGCCTTTGCCAGGCGATCGAATTCCGCGACGTCGAGCCAATGTTCCGACGCGGGGTTCCACTGCACGACATCTGCGTCGGCGACGATCCATGGCACGTCGGGCGGGGCTTGCGGCAGCGCTTTTTGGATGTGGTGGAGGTGCCGGCGGAAATTGGCGCGGGCGCCGTCTTCGCTCTCGTCTTCCCAAAGAGTGAAGGCGAGCTTCTCACGCGAGGCAGGCGCCGATCGGTGAAGCAACAGGTAGGCGATCAGAGATAGTGCTTTAGGAGGCGCCGCAAACCGATACGGTTCATCCGCACTGACGAAGCGCGGCTGACCCAGAAGGTAGATCCTGAGCGACGGCGATGTGGTCGTCGCGGTCATCGACGGCACCCCGATTGGCGTTCGTGCGTCAGCGCCTATTCGGTCAATCGCCCGCTTTTCATGTCTGTGCGCCCGGCTTCGGGAACCGGCACGACCGGCTCGCCGATGCGGGCGTTGATGAAGTCGGTCAAGTCACCGAGCGAGGAGAAGTAAAGCCGCCGATCGTGTCCGACGTGCTCCACGGCGCCACGCCACTGGCCGTCCGACCTGCCACCCGTCTCAAACCACACATGCACGACAAAGCGATGATCGCGTCGTTCCATAGCGCCTAGTATAGTGAGCGTCCGTTCCGCTGCCGTCCGGCTCGTCGGACGTGCGGCAACCGTAGAGTCAGACCGCGACTATTTCTTCTTCGCCTGGTTCTCTTTCAGGCGAAATTTGACGATCCGCCGGACCAGACCGAACGGGATCGGTTTCTCGAACGGGAACTGCACCGAGCCCTTCGCCCACTTATACGGAGCGAGTTCTTCTTTGAAGGCGAGAGTGCCCGACGACGTCGGAAAAAATCCGATATGATGGGTGAACGCCGCGAAGTGCACCAGATTGCCGTTCAACCTGAACGTTGGGATCTGATAGGCGATCGCTTCAACCGCGTCCGGCGCCGCCTTCTGTATAGTCTCCCGCATCTTTTCCAGACGCTCGCGAACATCGGCGGGGAACCGTTTGACGTATTCGTCTATCGACTTAGGAGTCTTGCGCGACATCGGCATGCTAGCGGCTTTCCGATCTGGCGGAGAGGGTGGGATTCGAACCCACGAACGGGTTTGAGCCGTTACTCGCTTTCGAGGCGAGCGCGATCAACCAACTCTGCCACCTCTCCATCTCTGACCTATGCGTCGTCACGCCGGCGCCTTCCCTGGAAGAACGCGCGCAACAATTCGCTCGATTCGTCGGCTAGCACTCCTTTCTCCACGATGATGCGATGATTGAGGCGCGCGCTGTTCGTGAGGTCGAAAACCGATCCCGCCCCGCCGCCTTTGGGATCGTCGCACGCGTAGACCAATCTTTCGATTCGTGCGGCGACGCACGCGCCCGCGCACATCACGCACGGTTCTTTTGTCACGTAGAGCGTCGCGCCGGCCAGCCGCCAGCTCCCTACCTTCGCGGCCGCCTGGCGCAGCGCACCGATCTCAGCGTGCGCGGTAGGATCGTTTGCGGCTTCTTTCTCGTTGAAGCCTGAGCCGAGCACCAATTCACCCTGGACCACAACCGCGCCGACCGGCACGTCGCCCCGCGACCCCGCGATGCGAGCAAGGTCAAGTGCCATCCGCATGAACGCGTCGGAGTCGGCGATGTCGTACCTCGCAGTTCGCGAAATCGAGAGCGCGCCCGAGTGGGCTCGAACCACCAACCTTCGGCTTCGGAGGCCGACACTCTATCCAGTTGAGCTACGGGCGCATTTTTTTGTGCCTCGGGCAAGACTCGAACTTGCGACCAAGGGCTTATGAGTCCCCTGCTCTACCACTGAGCTACCGAGGCAGACACTGTATTTGAAACGGTCGCCAGCCCGCTTGAGCCGACGACCGCCGCGATTCGCGCTCGGAGGGACTCGAACCCCCGACCTCCAGATTCGTAGTCTGGCATTCTAATCCAGCTGAACTACGAGCGCGTATGTGGCGGAGAGAGAGGGATTCGAACCCTCGATAGCGCCTTAACAGCACTATAACGGTTTAGCAAACCGCCGCCTTCAGCCAACTCGGCCATCTCTCCGCGCGCGTGGAATATTCACCCGTAACCGTTCTGCTGCCTGCCCTCAGTCGATTGTCTTTCGTCGCATTTCCGTTGCGCGCGCGCGTAATAGCCATGCACTTGAAGCCGCGCGAAAGGATTTTCGTCGCTTGCTCGCAGGATAGGCGGACATGAAGAAAATCGTCGTCGCCGCCGCCCTCACGCTGATGATCCTCGCGCCCGGAGTCGCGGCACAGAGCGCCGCATCGTCACCTGCTCAAATGCTAATGAGCAAGCTGCATTGGCGCAGTATCGGCCCATATATCGGCGGCCGGGTCGTGGCGGTTGCAGGCGTCCCCAGCAGCCCAGATCTTTTCTACATGGGCGGCGTTCAGGCCGGCGTTTGGAAAAGCACCGACTACGGCCAGAACTGGACGAACATCACTGACGGTAAGATCCCCGGCGTCGCCGACCCGATCGGCGCGCTCGCTGTAGCGGACTCCAACCCCAAAGTCATCTACGCCGGCACCGGCGAGGCGGACATCCGCGGCGATTTCGACACCGGAGACGGAGTCTACAAATCGACCGACGCCGGCAAGACGTGGTCGTATGCGGGCCTGCGCGACACGCACATGATCACGAAGCTCGCGATCGACCCGCGCAACCCCGATATCGTGTACGCCTCTTCAATGGGGCACGTGTTCGCCCCGAACTCCGAACGCGGCGTCTTCAAGACCATCAACGGCGGCAAATCTTGGAGTAAAGTCCTCTTCGTCGACGAGATGACCGGGGGCGTTGACCTGTCGATGGACCAACGCGATCCGCAAACGCTCTACGCCGCCATGTGGCAGGCGCAACGAGTGCCGTGGAAACTCACGAGCGGCGGTCTCGGCAGCGGCCTCTACAAGACGATTGACGGCGGCGTTCACTGGTCGAAAATTTCGTCGAACCCGGGCTACGCCACCGGCACGCTCGGCAAGATCGGCGTATCGGTAGCGCAATCAAATCCGAACGTCGTGTATTCGATCGTGCAGGCGAAGGACGGCGGCGTCTTCCGCTCGGCAGATGCGGGCAAGACATGGACGCGAGTCAACGATCAATGGAAATTGCGCCAGCGCGCTTTCTATTACACCGCGATATTCGCCGATCCGACCAATCCAAATCGTGCCTATGCGCCCAACGTCGACTCTCTCTTCGTGACGAATGACGGCGGCAAGGTGTGGAAGCCGATCGACGGCATACCGCACGGCGACCATCACATCGTCTGGATCAATCCCAATCATCCCAACATCTTATTGGAGGGCAACGACGGCGGGGCCACGGTGTCGGTCAACTCAGGCGAGACCTGGAGCTCGATTCTGAATCAGCCGACGGGCCAGATATACCACGTATCGCTCGACGATCAATTCCCGTTCCACCTCTTCGGGGCTTCGCAGGATGAGGGCGCGTGGGAATACGCTAGCGCCGACGTCGGCGGATCGATCACGTTCAGCGACTGGCATTCCGTGGCGCTCGGCGAGAGCACGTTCATCGCGCCGGATCCTGATGATCCGCTCGTCACCTATGGCTCCGGCTACTACAGCTCGTTCGTGAGCCTCAACCGGCTCACTGGACAGGAAAAAAATCTCAGTCCGTGGCCGCGCTACATGGCTGGAGAGTCGGCTGCGAATACGAAGTATCGCTTCGGGTGGACACATCCCATCATGTTCTCGCCGGCCGACCATTCGGAGCTGCTTGTGGCGGCGCAGGTGGTCTTCTCCAGCACCGATCGCGGACAGACCTGGAAGATCATCAGCCCGGATCTGACGCGCAACGATCCCAGCACGGAAGGTCCGACAGGCGGGCCGATCTACGGCGATCAGACGGGCGCCGAAACGTTTCCCGATATCTCATCGCTTGCGGTGTCGCCGCTTGACGCAAACATCCTTTGGGCCGGATCGGCCGACGGGCTGGTGCACGTCACGAAGGATCACGGCGCGACTTGGACTGCGGTGACGCCGCCCCCGCTTCCGGAATGGGCGCAAATCAGTTCCATCGAGCCGTCGCACACCGATAAGGCCACGACTTTTCTCACCGCCTCGCGCTATATGTGGGATGACTATCATCCCTACGTCTACGAGACGACCGACTACGGAGCGCACTGGACGCAGATCACAAGCGGACTGGCAACCGATCAATACGTCTTCGTCGTCCGCCAAGATCCGCGCGAACCGCGTCTGCTCTTCGCGGGCACGCGCAGCACGGTATACGTGAGCCTCGACGAGGGCGGGCAGTGGCAGCCGCTCACGCTCGACCTCCCGGGAGTGCAAGTCCGAGACCTCGCCCTCGACGTGCGCGAAGGAGAACTGGTCGCCGCCACCCACGGCCGCGCGTTCTGGATCCTCGACGACCTCGCGTTGCTCGAGCAGCTCGCGCGGCAGACATCGTATAGCGTAGCCGACGCCCAACTTTTCAGCCCCGAGAACGCGTGGCTGACGTATTCGTATGGCGGCGGCAACTTCCCGAATCCAAACACAGGTGAGAATCCGCGCTACGGCGCGCGCGTCTTCTTCAACTTGCCCTCGAACTACGACGGCCGGACGCCGGTAACGTTGTCGTTCGTCGATGCAAACGGCGCGACGATTCGCAGCTATACGTTGCACCTCGCCGCAAAGCACAACCCCAAGCTCACCGACGACCAGCAGAACGCCATGGACGCGGCGCAGCTGCGTGCGCGCGGCGAACTGCAATCAACGGGCGTCAAAGCCGGCATAAATGCGTTCCAGTGGAATCTCCAATACGCGCCCGCGTTCGATGCTCCGGGCTACAACAACGATGTCACCGACGATTGGGCCGACGCAGGCGACGGCCCCACGACGCTGCCGGGTGCATATACGGTGGAGCTGCAATACGGGTCGCGTACTCTCCGATCGCCGCTCACGATCTCGCTCGATCCGCGCACGCATCCGGCAGCCGGCGATCTCGAGGCGCGGCTGGCGCTGGAGCAACAGATCATCGGCACGATGAACGACCTCGATCACGCTATCGCGCGCGCGATGACGGCGCGAGCGAGCCTCAGTTCCGCGCAGCGCGCACAAGTCGACGATGAAATCGCGAGCCTTATTCTCTTGAACGGAAGTTCGAGCGAGTACGATGTCGTCTACCCCTCGAAATTGCGCGAGCAGCTCGGCTTCCTTCTGAACTCGCTGGAGGGGGCGTACGAAAAGCCGACCCCGGCGGAGCTATCGACCTACCAAGATCTGAAGGCGTTAGCCGTCGACGGCGAGGCTAAACTAGAGGCTCTGACGGCGAAGTGACCGCGGCCTAAAGCCGCGAGATGATATCCGTGACCGCGCGCGCGGCATCCGGGTGCGCGAGCGCTCGCGCGCGGCGGCGCATGCGCTCCACCTCGCTTGGATCGTCGAGCAAGCGCTCGACCGCCGGCGCGAGGTCGCGCGACGACTGCAGCAGCACGCCGACACCACGGTCCTGCAGATAACGCGTGTTGCGTTCTTCCTGACCAGGCAATGGTTTGAGCATCACGAGCGGCAGCTCTGATGCGAGCGCCTCGGAACTCGTGAGCCCGCCGGGCTTCGAGATCAAAATGTCGGCGGCGCGCATGTAGTCGCAGACGTTGCCGACGAAGCCGCGTACGACGACCGGGTGGCGAAGGCGTCGCGCGACGTCACCCAAGCGGCGCTCCAGGCGCGCGTTCTTGCCGACGACCACGACGGTCTGGATCGGGCGCGACATCTCGTCCAGCGCCACGAGCGCTTTTTCGAGCGGCCCGATGCCGAGGCCGCCGCCCATGAGCAGCAGCGTCGTACGGTTGCGCTCGATCCCGATCACATCGCGCGCGGAGCTCTTCGTTGCGTGGCGCGCAAAATTGGAATCGATCGGAATGCCGGTGACCCGCACTCGCTCGGCGCGCACGCCGCGCGAGACGAGCGCTTGCTTCATCGCGCTTGTGGCCACCGCATATGCGTCGATATTCTTGTGTATCCAGAACGGGTGGACGACGAAATCGGTGACGATGCCGACGACGGGCGGCGCATCCGCGAACTCGCGTTTATACTCGGCCATGACGCCGCACGGGAACGCGTGCGTGCAGACGACGACGTCGGGCGCGATGCGCTCGACGTATTGCCGGAGATTGACCGCGGTGTAGTGGTGCAGCCACGTCTTGAACGCCGACACTTTCGTCGCCCGTTCTGCTTGGTCGTAGATATACCGGTAGAGATGCGGGAGCATCTTCACCATGCCGATGTAGCCGTTGCTCGCGACGCGGTGAAAGACGTGCGAGGCGTAACGATAGGAATCGACGACATGGCATTGGGCGTCGGGCCAGCGCGCAGTCACGGCGCTCGAAACAGCGTGCGCCGCGGCGGTGTGCCCCTCGCCGACGCTAGCCGAGAGGAACAGCACAGTGCGCGGCCGCTCGATCGCCGACGGACCACTATGACTGATCTGGAGCGCTATTGTTGGTCCTCCGCAACAGCATCCGCAGCCTGGTCTAGGAAGTCGTTGAGGATCTCTTGCGCGAGCGTCTCGTCTTCGACGAGGGCTCCCGTCTTGCTCGTCACGATGAATTCGTCAGCGGGTTCGCAGTAACAGATTGCATAGCGCGTGCCGGAATCGGAATCCTCTATAATGCCGACCACTTCAAATTCGCGGTTGGAATCTGAATCCGGAGGCCTCACGTCACCGAAACCAGCGACCACTATACGATCCTGTAATTCCAGCTCGTCTGCGTGTGCGGGCTGCTCGCTGCTCACGCTTGGCGGATTCGCGTCCCGGGCCCCGGGTTCTTCTTCAGCCCGCGTTCATCTAACCGGACACTAATCTAGCGCAGGTGCTTGCGCTCCGCCTCGACTTGCTGTTCGAGCGTCGTCGAGAACTCGTGCCGCCCGCCGCCCTTATAGACGTAGTAGAGATACTCGGTGGCAGCCGGATGAAATGCTGCTTGCAGCGACGCGGCGCCCGGGTTCGCGATGGGCGTCGGCGGCAGACCGGTGTAGAGATAGGTGTTGTACGGGCTGTCGATCTTGAGGTCGGAAAGCGAGAGCTCCGTCTTGTGGTTCGGCAGCGCGTACTCTATCGTCGCATCGACCTGCAGCGGCATGCCGAGCCGCAAGCGGTTGTAGTAGACGCCGGCCATGATCGGTCGCTCGATATCGACTCGCGCTTCGCGTTCGATCAGAGACGCGGCCGTGACGATCTGCGGAATCGTCATCTTGAGCTTGCGCGCCGCGCCGACATAGTCGCGCGGGAGTTTGCGCATAAACGTCGCCGTCATGACATCCGCGGCGTCGCGCGAGGTAGCGTCACGGCGCAGCTGATAGGTATCGGGAAACAGGTATCCTTCAAGCCCGCGAGTCTCGACGCCGTTGAAGCGAAGATCGGTGTCGGCCACGACCGCGAGAAATTCCGACTTCGTTCCGATGCCGTGCGACTGCAGCACGCCGCCGATCTGCGCCGCCGTGAAACCTTCTGGAATCGTGATCCAGACCGTCGGCGGACGGCCGCCTTGCGACAGTACGGCCGCGACCGCCGGCAGCGCGAGATGCGGGCCAAATGTATACTGTGCGGCCTGGATCGTGGCGTTCCGGTCGCGCAGTCGTTCGTATGCCACAAACGCGATCGGCCAACGCACGATGCCGGCGTCGCCGAGTTGGCGCGCGATCTCCGATAGACTCGATCCTTCGGCTATGACGATCGAAGTGGATTGCTCCGGCCGCTCGGTGTCGCCGAATGCAGCCCAGTAGCAGAACGCGGCAGCGGCGATGCAAAGCACGACAACTGCAGCTAGCGTCATGCGTAGCCACATCGCGATGCGCACGTCAGCTGTGACCTTTGCGGCGCGCGAGCCAGCCGTCGAGTATCTCGACCGCCGCGATGCGATCGACGAGCCGGCGGCGCTTACTGCCGGAGAGGCCGGAATCGCGCATCCTCTTGCTAGCGGCGGCGCTCGTCAAGCGCTCGTCGGCCGTGGTCACCTCGCCGTCGAACGCTTTGCGCAGATCCGCTATGAAGGCATCCATCTTCGTCGCCGCCGGGCCGCGCTCGCCCGCGAGCGTCAGCGGATAGCCGACGACGAGCGTCGTCGCGCGGCGCTCGGCTGCCATCCGGATAATTTCGCCTATCGCCTTCGCGCGCGACGGCTGCTCGATCGTCGCAAGCGGCATCGCGGGGAGGTCGCCGCCTTCGCTGATCGCCACGCCGATGCGCACCGTGCCGACATCCAAGCCCAGCACGACTACGCTCATTTCCGGGCCGTTGCTGCGAGCAGAGACCGCGAGCGCTTGCCCGCATGGAATTGCACGAACGCATGCGTGGCGCGTGCCAGCGGCTCGAGCGCTTCATGATCGGCGAGGTCCTTGAACGGAATCGTTCCGATCGCGCGCAGCGCGGCCAATTCGCTTGCGCTCACCCGGACATTCGATTCGTCGGCGCGGTCGTGCTCTTGGACTGCCGCCTGGAGACATCGCCGGCAGACGAGGCCGCCGGCCGCCGGCGAAAGAGTCGCAAGGCCGCCGGAAAGCGGCCGGCGGCCGAGCGCCTGTCCGCAACGTGCGCAGGCATCGAGTTCGATTGCGACGCCGAGCACCGCGAGCATGCGCAGATCGACGGCGGCCGCGATCGCGCCCGGACGTATCCCTGCGGCAAGCGCATCACGCGCTTCGGCGACGACATCGAAGAGTTCGGGCACAGCCAAGCCAGGCTCGCACAAGCTGTCGATCGATTCAGCCAGATACGACGCAAACGCGAAGACGTCGGGATCCACAAGGCGTTCCCAGCCGCCGCCGACACTCGCCGCAGATGTGATGACGTCAAGGCTGCGTCCGGGGTGCAGCGTGATGCGTGCTCGGCTGAAGAGATCCAACCGCGCGCCGAACTTGCTCTGCGTCTTGCGCGCGCCTTTTGCGACTGCGGACGACTTACCGCGTTCGCGCGAGAACAGCGTGAGAATCCTGTCGGCCTCGCCGAGCGGCCGTCTGCGAAGCACGATGGCGTCGACGGTGAACGATCTCACGTCACGCAGCCACTACGGTTGTGCGACTCGCCGGCGAGCGCCGGCGCAGGCCTTTAGACGCCCGACAGTACGGGCGTTTTGCGCTCGTCGCCGATGCCGCGTCCTGTGAACGCGGACGGCACGAGATCGGCGAGCGACAGCCTGCCATACGTGCCGTCAGGACGGCAGCGCAGTACGATGAGATCCGCATTGAATTCGGACAGAGCTTGACGGCATGCGCCGCACGGCGTGACGCCGTCGGGTCCGGAGCCCGCGATCGCGATCGCCGCGAACGAGCGGACGCCGGCTGAGACTGCGCTGCCAAGAGCCACGCGTTCGGCGCACATAGAGAGACCGAGGGAAGCATTTTCAACATTTGCACCGGTGAAGATCCGGCCGTCTGCGGCGATGAGCGCAGAGCCCACATGGAACTGCGAGTATGGCGCGTAAGCGTTCAGCCTCGCCTCCCATGCTTTGACGACAAGTTCGTCTATGCGCGCGTCGTCTAATCTCGGCACAAGATCCTCCTAACTCATCCCTCGGCCGCTTCGCGCGACCGCGCCCCC
>JABCYQ010000038.1 GCA_013290125.1 Vulcanimicrobiota bacterium | reverse complement strand
TAGGAGGTGAAATCGGGCGTTGGTTGGTCCATCGAATCTGTGCGGACCAACGAGAAGCAGCGCGCAAAGCCGACGGCCACCGGCCCGCAGTTCTGGCGCACGTTCGGTGCCATCTGATAGGCTTGGCCCACGCCAACGGACTGGGCGCCCATGCCAGGTGCTTTGGGCTGCGGCAACGCGCTCGACGCGCCGTGGCTGCAGGCCCCCAGGAGTACCGGAAGCGCCAATAGCGCTAACGGACGAAGAAAACGGTTCATCCAGAGCCTCCTCGATATCACAAATGGACGACTCAACTGATCTCAAGGCGATGCGATCGGCGAAGTCTGCCGACGCACTTTGCCGTCTTGGCCTTAGCGCGCCTCTAAGGGCTCGGTCCTATTTTTCAGTCCTAGCCGTTCACATGATGAAAATAGGGCAAGCCTTGGCTTGCCCTACGTTCGATTGGCGCGGGATCGAGTGCGTTAGAACGCCTCGTCGCCGTTGGGCGTTCCGTTTCCGGTCGGTCCGTCGTAGCCTTTTTCACCATGGCAAAGGTATGCCGGGGAGCAGCTTCCGTTGCTGCCCTTGGTGATGTCGAAGAGCGCGTTGAGATGGCTGTAGCTCTCTGAACCGTAGTTCAACGTGGCGGCGTTGCCTTCGAGCGCGTAGACAGACGCGATGATCGGGCTGGCGACGCTCGTGCCGCCGACGCTGTAGAAGCCGCCTGCATAGACGATGACCACACCGGGGGTCGGATCCGCATCGGCAGAGACATCGGCGACCGTGCGCCGCGAGCACCCTGTATCTTTTTGCCACGTCGGCTTGGTGACGAATGCGCTGCAGCCGCTTCCGGCGCCTGGCCAGACGACTTCAGCCCAGCCGCGCTTGTTCGTCGAGTGTGTGAGCGTCGTTCCGCCGACTGCCGTGACGAACTGCGATGCTGCCGGGAACTGTACTCCAAAGCCGGAGTCGCCGGAGCTCGCCGTGATCATGTGGCCGGGGTGGTTATAGTGTGACTGGTCGGTCGTCTCGCCGCTATACTCGCTGCCACCGTAGCTGTTGCTGATCGCGTTGGCATTGAGTTTCGCGGCCTCGTCAACGGTGGCTGCGAGATTGGCGAACGAGTTGTCGTTGGCTTCCATGAGAAGGATGTGGCATTTCGGACAGATCGCCGAGACCATGTCCACGTCGAGCGAGATCTCGACGTCCCAGCCGGAGTTCACCGGCGGGTAATTCTTGGCTTGCCCTAATTGGTTCAACTTTCTAAAGCACTTGCCGGTTCCGGTGCAAGCCGGCAATCCGTAGAACGAGCGGTACGTGCTGAGATCGGACTGCGCGGTCGGATCGTCGAATGCGTCGACGATTGCGACGGTCTGCCCGGTCCCGAGAGTTGAGCCTGACAGTTTGTACGCCGACTGGAGATCGGGGGGTCCGTACGATGTGAAATCCGGCGCTGCGCCGTTCATCGCGCTCGTGCGGATCATGGAGAAGCAACGCGCGAATCCAGGTGCCGCCGGGCCGCAGTTCTCGCGCACGTTCGACATCATGTTGTAGTTCTGCATTCCGGCAGCGCCGGCATTGCCAGGCTGGGGAAGTGCACTCGATGTGCCATGGCTGCCGCAAGCCGCCAGAAGAACCGGCAACGCCAAAAGCGCGACCGGACGAAGGAAACGGATCATCAAATAGCCTCCTCGGATCATGGGATAACGCGATGCGCCGGCAGAGTCCTACAACTGCGGCGTTAGCATTGCGTTCATTTTGCGTGCCTAAAGGCGGCGCGCCTGTTGGCGTATGGTCCCAATTGAGGTTCTAACCGTCCTGGCATTTCGGCCCATATTTGGGTTCCGGGCTAGAGGACTCGGGCGAGACCAGCGCCCAAGCGCGGTGTCATGACTCTTCGCCCGACGTTTTCCGATATCAAGGATGCAGCGCGGCGATTGAACGGCATCGCCGTCCGAACAAGCGTATTGACATCGGCCGCACTCGACGCAGCAGCGGGCGCGGCTGTATTCGTGAAATGCGAGAATCTTCAAAGTGTCGGCGCGTTCAAGATCCGCGGCGCGTACAACGCCCTCGCGCAGTTGAGCGACGAAGCGAAAGTGCGCGGCGTCGTCGCATTTTCGTCGGGCAATCATGCGCAAGGCGTCGCACTAGCGGCAAAGCTGCTCGGCATCGAGGCGACCATCGTCATGCCCGCAGATGCCTCGAAGGTGAAGCTCGACGCAACGCGCGCGTACGGCGCGCGCGTCGTCACATACGATCAAGCGACCGAGAATCGCGAGGCGATCGCGGCCGGCATCGTTGAGCAAAGCGGCGCGGCGTTGATACCACCATACGACCACCTCGATGTGATCGCCGGCCAGGGTACTGCCGCTCTGGAGCTCTGCGAGGATGTAGCCGATCTCGATGCGGTCGTCACTCCCGTTGGCGGCGGAGGGCTGCTCGCCGGAACCGCCACGGCGGTGAAAGGCATGCAGCCGACGTGCGCCGTGTACGGCGTCGAACCGGAATTGGGGAACGACTGGTGGCTGTCGTGGCGCGCCGGACGTCACGTTGAGATCGCCCCGCCAAAAACGATTGCCGAGGGCGTGCGCGTGACCACGCCTGGGAAATTGACGTGGGAGATCGCGCGCGAGCGCGCGGACGGCATCGTCTTAGTGAGCGACCAGGAGATCCGCGATGCGATGCGCTTCGCGGCCGCGCACTTGAAGATCGTCACCGAACCAGCCGGTGCGACGGTGATCGCCGCGGCGATGTATCGACGTCTTCCAAAGAAGTGCGCGCGCATCGGTCTCATCGTCAGCGGCGGAAACGTGGACATGGCGACGTTCGCCACGCTTTGTGCGGACGGGACTGACGACGCCGGCGCGACATAAAGGCGCGCCCCACTCCTACGGGCAGGGTGCGCGCCCGGACGCCCGAACGAATCGAGCGTGACGCGCACCATCGAACCCATGCTGGAAAAATACGATCCGCTTGCCATCGAGTCGCCGTGGTATCGGCGCTGGGAAGAGGCGGGACTCTTCCACGTCGAGCCAGACGCGAGCAAGCCGCCTTTCGTGATCGCGATGCCGCCGCCCAACGTCACGGGCCGCGCCCACATGGGTCACGGTTCCACGTACACGCCCATGGATATCCTGACGCGCTACCATGCGATGCGCGGATACAACGCCGTCTGGCTTCCAGGTCAGGATCATGCCGCGATCGCGACACAGAACGTGCTCGAGCGCGAGCTCGCAAAGCAGGGGATGACCCGCTTCGATCTTGGTCGCGAGAAGTTCGTGGAGTACTTCTGGCGCTGGCGGGTCGAGTACGGCAACATCCTGTATGAGCAGTTCCGCGCGTTGGGGTTTGGACCCGACTGGCAGCGCGACCGCTTCACGCTCGACGAAGGGCTGAGCCGCGCAGTCGCCCACGTCTTCATCTCACTGTATGAAGAGGGATTGATCTACAGAGGCACGCGCCTCGTCAACTGGTGTCCGCGCTGCGGCTCGACGCTCTCGGATTCCGAAGTGGAGCACGAGGAGCGCCCGGGGACGCTGTATCGCGTACGCTACGCCGGGGCAGACGGCGGCGACGGCGTCGTCATCGCGACGACGCGGCCGGAGACGATATTCGCCGACGTCGCCGTCGCCGTCCATCCCGACGACGAGCGTTACAAGCACTTGATCGGCACTATGGTCATCCGGCCGCTCTCACCGGGTCCGATTCCGGTGATCGCCGATGCCGCAGTAGAACCGGGATTCGGCACAGGGGCGCTCAAGATCACGCCCGCGCACGATCAGACCGACTACGAGATCGGCGAGCGGCACGATCTCGCATCGCCTTCTGTGATCGGCACCGACGGAAGGCTCACGGGACCGGTCGAGCTTGAGTTCGCCGGCATGGAGCGCTTCGAGGCGCGCGAGCTCGCGGTCGAGCGCCTGCGCGAACGCGGCGTGCTTATCGGGCTCGATCCCCATGAGACAAGCGTGGGTCTGTGTTATCGCTGCGACACGCCGATCGAGCCGCTGCTCTCGCTGCAATGGTTCTTGCGCATGAAATCGCTCGCGGCAGGCGCACTCGAGGCGTCGCGTTCAGGCCGCGTTCGCTTCCCGCAAGAGCGTTTCGGCCGGAGCTACGTCGAATGGCTCGAAAAGATCCGCGATTGGAACATCTCGCGCCAGCTCTGGATCGGGCACCGCTTGCCGGTCTGGTACTGTACGGAAGATCATGCAAACGTCGGCGAATCTGCTCCGGCGAAGTGCGCGACGTGCGGCCGGCTCGACCTTCGCCAAGATGAGGACACGTTAGACACCTGGTTCTCGAGCGCGCTCTGGCCGTTCTCGATTTTGGGTTGGCCGGAAAAAACTCCGGAGTTGGCCGCCTGGTACCCGACGCAAGTGCTCCTCACCGCGCGCGAGATCTTATTCCTCTGGGTCGCGCGCATGGTGATGATGGGGCTGCATTTCCTCGGGCGCGAGCCGTTCGGCACCGTGTTCGTCACACCGCTCATCATGGACGAGCAGGGCCGCAAGATGAGCAAGTCGCTGGGCAATTCGCTCGATCCGATGGACCTCGTGCGCGACTTCGGCGCCGACGCCACGAGGTTCGGCATAGTCTCGCACATGCACTCGGCGCAAGACGTCCGCTTCTCGATCGCGAAATGCGACGACGCGCGCCGTTTTTGCAACAAGCTCTGGCAAGCGGTCCGATTTGCGTTGCAGCGCTTCCCGGAACTGGCGGCGGATCATCCCATCCTCGCATTGCCGGCGAAGGAAGCCTTGACGCTTGCCGATCGCGCGGTGCTCGACGGATTGGCTAGCGTGGTCGACCGCGTTACGGATGCCTTGGAGACATTCGATTTCTCGCATGCCGCGGAATCGCTGTATTCGTTTCTCTGGAACACGGTCTGCGACGTGTATATCGAAGTGGCAAAGGACAAGGCCGAGACGCGCGCGGCTGTGCTCGGTCACCTGCTGCGCACGTCGCTTGTCCTGCTCCATCCCATAATGCCTTTTGTCACCGAAGAGCTCTGGCAGAGGCTCAGCCACGACGGTGAGTTCATCGGCAAAAGCGCGTGGCCGTCCCATGCCGACGCGCGGCGCGACCCTGAAGCCTCGGCCGCAATGGCGCGGGTGCTCGGCTTCGCAGAGGCAGTCCTCGCGCTTCGCGCGGTGCCGAAGCTGCCGTACCGCGAGCTGCACGATATCCACGTGACCGATGCGGATCCTTCACTGATCGCTCTTTTGCAGTCGCAGCAGGGAGTGCTCGAACGATTGGCGCGCGTCGGACACGTGCGTTTCGACGCGCCTCCGCCGGCGGCTCTGACGCGGCGCTTCGAAGGCGCAAATGTCTTCTTGCCGGTGGAGCAGGCGTTCGTCGAACGCGAGCGCGCCGCGCTGGCGAAGGAGATCGAGAAATCGGAGACCGAGATCGCTGCGATCGAACGCAAACTCGCCTCCTCGGGTTTTGTCGCGAAAGCGCCGCCCGAGGTGGTCGACAAAGAGCGCGCCAGGCTCGAAGCGCTCCGCGCCACTCGGGTTAACGCGAGCGAGCGCCTCGCAGCGCTGTAGACTAAACGCGGGCGCCTGATCCGCGTCTTGCGGGCAGGCACGACCGCCGGCTGACGCGAATCGAAAAGTCCGGCAACTCTGACATTCACCGACGGGAAAGGGCCGCAAATCCCACTGTGGACACGACGAATCCAGCGTTGATGCGGGAAAAACTCGTCGTGCTTTCCGCGCCCGCTGTACAGCGCACGGTCGAGCGGCTCACGCATCAGATATTAGAGCCCAACGGCGCGGGCGATAGACTCATGCTTGTCGGTATCAGGCGCGGCGGCGAGAATCTTACCCGGCGCATCGTGGCCGAGATCAACAAGCGAACCGGCATCACCGTCGCAGCCGGATTCCTCAATATCAATCTGTACCGCGACGATGCGGCACGCCCCGACCTCCCGGACAGCGAGATCAATGCCGACGTCAGCGGCCGCGAAGTCGTGCTCGTCGACGACGTGCTGTTCACAGGCCGCACGGTGCGTGCCGCTCTCGACGCGCTGATCGACCGCGGCCGGCCCGACGCGATACGGCTGTGCGTGCTGGCCGATCGCGGGATCCGCGACCTGCCGATCCAAGCCGACTACGTGGGACGGTTCGTTCCAACGTCGCGCGCCGAGCGAATCGTCGTGCATCTGAGGCCCGTACCCGACGAATCTGACCGCATCGTCATCTGCGAGCGCGTATGACCCGCACGCGACACCTGCTCGATCTCGACGGCGCCGACCGTTCGACGATCGAGCGGTTTGTCGCGCGCGCGGCGGAGTTCAAGCGAGGCGTGCCGAGCGCAGCGCGGCTGTTGCACGGGCGCATCGTAGTCGGCATGTTCTTCGAAGCGAGCACGCGCACGGCGCTCTCGTTCGCGGCGGCCGCATTCCGCCTCGGCGCGCACTGGCTCGACTTCAAGACGGAATCGTCGTCGCTCGGCAAAGGTGAATCGCTTGCGGACACGATGCGGACCGTGCGCGCGATCGGCGCGGATGCAGTCGTCGTCCGCCACAGCGAAAGCGGCTTCGCGCACGCCCTGGCGCCGCATTTCGGGGGATCGATCATCAACGCGGGCGACGGCTGTCACGCGCACCCGACGCAAGGCCTGCTCGATGCGTTCACCTTGCAAGAGGAATTCGCGACGCTCGACGGACGCCGGCTGACGATCAGCGGTGACATCAAGCACTCCAGAGTCGCGCGTTCGTCGGCGCGCGCTTCATCGCTGCTCGGTGCGCATGTGACGCTCTGCGCCCCGCCATCACTGTTGCCGCGGGATCGGCCGGCGTGGGGATTCGCGGCGGCGAGCAGCGATCTCGATGCTGAACTGCCGAGCAGCGACGCGCTCATGCTGCTGCGCGTGCAAAAAGAGCGCATCGATGCTGCGGGTTCGCCGCCATCGTCGGATCTCGCTAGCGGTTTCGGCCTCGACGCGCGCCGCTACGCGCTGCTGCCGGCGCATGCCATTATCATGCACCCCGGCCCGGTCAATCGCGGAGTGGAGATCGCACAGGCTTTCGTGACCGATCCGCGCAGCCGCATCGAGCGGCAGGTGGAGAACGGCACGTTCACGCGCATGGCGGTGCTCGAAGCCTGCATCGGCGGGCCCTCGTGAAGCGCGCGGTAAGCCGGGACTTCGTGGGAGCGCGCGTTGTGGATCCGACGCTCGATTTGGATGCGATCCGTACGATCGTCGTCCGCAACGGCGTCATCGCAGCGCTACGCGATGATGCGCCTGTCGCCGCGGATCCCGAGGTCGAACGAGTGGACTGCGCCGGCATGGTGCTCTGCCCAGGCTTCATCGATCCGCACGTGCACTTGCGCGAGCCTGGGGACGCGCACAAAGAAACGCTCGCTTCAGGTCTTGCAGCCGCAGCCGCCGGCGGGTTCACGGCGGTCGCGGCGATGCCGAACACGCGACCCGCTATCGACGACGCCGCATCCATCCGTCGCATCGCGCGCGATGCGGCCGCTGCCGGCCGCGTCCGGACGTACGTCATCGGTGCCGTGACGCGCGGCCGAGACGGAACCACGATCGCCGAACTGCGCTCGATGGCCAGCGCAGGCGCGGTGGCGTTTTCGGACGACGGTTCCAGCACAGCGTCGTTAAAAGCGCTCTACAATGCCGCACTCTCGATCGCCGATCTGCCCCAGCCATTTCTCTCCCACTGCGAGGACCGGTCGTTCGGCGACGGCCTCATGCATGACGGAGCCGTCGCGGATCTGCTCGGCGTGACGGCGTCGCCGTCGATCGCGGAGACCGCCATCGCCGCGCGAGACGCACTCGTCGCCCGGGCCACCGGAAAAGCCTGGCACCTTTGCCACGTGAGCGCCGCGGAGACCATCGACGTCATCCGTTGGGCGCAAGGTCATGGAGTGCGCCTGACCGCCGAGGTGACGCCGCACCACCTGCTATGCACCGATCAAGCGCTGCTCGGCTACGACGCGCGCATGCGCGTGAATCCACCGCTGCGGAGCGAGAGCGATGCCGCGGCGATGCGCCGCGCCGTCGCTGACGGCATCATCACGATCTTCGCGTCCGACCATGCCCCACATACGACGGAAGAGAAGGAGCCGCCGCTCAGCCATGCGTGCGCGGGATTCAGCGGACTCGAGACCGCTATCGGCGCCACCTTCCACGCGCTGCCGGATGTTGCGCTCGCGGTCATGGTCGCTAATTTCTCGACCAACGTCGCGGCATTGCTCGGCGTAGCCGGCGGCACTCTGAAAGTGGGCTCTCCGGCGGACATCACCGGCCTGTATCTAGACAGGCCGTGGACTGTCGAGCCGCACCGATTCAAATCTCTCGGCCGCGTCACGCCGTTCGCGGGGATGAAATTCGCCGTCCAGCCAGCGCTCGCGGTCGTCGGCGGAGAGATCGTCGTATGAACCGGCCTGCGGTTCTGCTCCTCGAAGACGGCGCACGGTACGCCGGTACCGGCGTCGGACCTGACGGAATCGCCGAAGGCGAAGCGGTGTTCTTCACCGGCATGACCGGCTACGAAGAAGCGCTCACGGATCCATCGTACAACGGCCAACTGCTGGTGTTCTGTTATCCGCTTATCGGCAACTACGGCATCGATCCATCCGTGCGTCAGCATCACCGCATCGTCGCGTCGGGCGCGATCTGCAAGCGCGTTTCGCGGCATCCAAGTCATTGGCGCAGCTCGAGTTCTCTGCCGGACTGGCTCGAAGAGTCGGGCGTGCGCGCGATCGAGGGCATCGATACTCGCGCGCTCGTGACGCGACTGCGAGAAGAAGGCACGATGCGCGCGGTGCTCGGCGTGGGAGAGCGGGCCATAACCGCCGCGCCGGCAGCGCTCGAACGATATCGCGCGAAAGCGCTCGGAACGCCAGAACTCGTCCGCGCGGTGTCGCCGGCCGAGACCGCGCCGCGCGGTTCGGGTCCATTGCGCGTCGCGCTCTTGAACTGCGGGTCCAAAGAGAACATCGCAAGCCTCACGGCGGCCGAAGGCGTCGAAGTGTTCGACATGCCGTTCACCGCGACGCTCGACGATGTGCTCGCGCTGCGGCCGGACGGATTGCTCGTCAGCAACGGGCCGGGCGACCCGACGGAGTTGACCGGCGTCGTCGAGACTCTGCGAGCGGCCATCGAGCGCCGGGACCTGCCGACATACGGGATCTGTCTCGGTCACCAGCTCATCGCGCTCGCGTTGGGTGCGCGCACGTATAAGATGAAGTACGGGCACCGCGGCGGCAATCAGCCGGTCCAGGATCTGCGCAGCGGCGAAGTCATGATCACGGCGCAGAACCACGGCTACGCGGTGGACGCGCGTTCGCTCCCGCCAGACGTCGAGCAGACGATGATCAATCTCAACGACGGGTCAAATGAAGGGCTGCGTCATCGCACGCTCCCCGTCGAGTCGGTGCAGTTCCATCCCGAGGCGTCGCCCGGACCGCTCGACGCGCGCGACTTTTTCCGCCGCTTCGTCGACGTCATGCGCCGTGGCTGAGCGGGTGGAGCGCATTTCGGACGTTCCCGCGTGCGTGCTCGTCATCGGTTCCGGTCCCATCGTGATCGGTCAGGCCGCAGAATTCGACTATGCCGGCGTTCAGGCGTGCCGCGCGCTGCGCGAAGAAGGCTGCCGAGTAGTTCTCGTCAATTCGAATCCCGCGACGATCATGACCGATCCCGAGACCGCGGACGCCGTCTACCTCGAACCGCTCTCGCCCGCGTATGTCGAAGCCATCATCGCGCGCGAGCGCCCGGACGCTATGTTGGCGACGCTGGGCGGCCAGACTGGTCTGAACCTTGCGATCGCACTTGCCGAGCGGGGCGTGCTGGAACGTTACGGCGTGCGGCTGCTCGGCACTCCGCTGCGAACGATCCGCTTGGCAGAAGACAGACAGCTTTTCAAACAAGCCATGCAGTCGATCGGCGAGCCGGTGCCCGCGTCGGTCATCGTCACGCGATTGGAACATGGCCTCGACTTCGCGGACGAAGTCGGGTACCCGCTGATCATCCGGCCCGCGTTCACCTTGGGCGGCACCGGCGGCGGCATCGCGTACGATCGCGATCAGCTCGTCGCGCTCCTCACGTCTGGTATGAACGCGAGCATCATCCATCAGGTGCTGCTCGAGACATCGCTGCTCGGTTGGAAAGAGGTCGAGTACGAAGTCTTGCGCGACGGCGCGGACAACTGCGTCATCGTCTGCAACATGGAGAACCTCGATCCGGTGGGCGTGCACACGGGTGATTCGATCGTCATCGCTCCTTCGCAGACCCTGTCCGATCGCGACTACCATCGGCTGCGAACCGCCGCGATCAACATCATCCGCTATCTCGAGGTCGAAGGCGGCTGCAACATCCAGTTCGCGCTGGACACGACGTCGGACGCGTATCAGATCATCGAAGTGAATCCGCGCGTCTCGCGTTCGTCTGCGCTCGCGAGCAAAGCCACCGGTTATCCGATCGCGAAGATCGCCGCCAAGATCGCGCTCGGCAAGCGCCTCGCAGATATCCCAAATCCCGTAACGGGCGTGACGAAGGCCGCGTTCGAACCGACGCTCGACTACTGCGTCGTCAAGATTCCGCGCTGGCCGTTCGACAAGTTCCCGCTCGGCGACGCGCGGCTCTCGAGCCAGATGAAGTCCACCGGCGAAGTGATGGCGATCGGGCGGACGTTCTCCCAAGCGCTTCTCAAGGCAGTGCGCGGCGCGGACACCGGGCGCGATTCGCTCACGGGTTGGACGTTCGCGCGCTGGAGCGACGACGAACTGGACGACGTCTTGCGCGCGCCCACCCACGAGCGGCTCTTCGTCGTGGCAGAGGCGCTCCGGCGCGGACGAAGCGTGGAGGCCGTTGCGCGCTTGAGCACCATCGACCCGTTCTGGCTTTGGGAGATATTGGAGATCGTCAAGACCGAAGAACTTTTGCGCGCCGACTCTTCAGCCGACGCGATCGTCGCCGCCAAGTCGCAGGGTTTCGCGGAGACGACCATCGCTAAACTTTCCGGAACGCCGCGCGAAGCGGTGCGGGATCTGTGCGCCGTTCGCGCCCCCGACGTCTACAAGATGGTGGACACCGCGGCGGCCGAGTTTCCGGCGCGTTCGCCATACTACTACGCAAGCGTCGGAGAAGAAGAAGAGCTGCGCGTGCCAACCGGCCGAACGGTTGTTGTCGTCGGCTCCGGCCCGATCCGCATCGGTCAGGGGATCGAATTCGACTATTCGTGCGTGCATGCCGCGCGGGCGCTACACGAGGCGGGCGTCGCATCGGTGATGGTGAACAACAATCCGGAAACCGTCAGCACCGATTTCGACGTCTCCGACATCCTCGTGTTTGAACCGCCGTGCGTCGACGAAGTCGAGCGCGCGGTTCGGGCGACGCATGCAGAGGGCGTGCTGCTGGGATTCGGCGGGCAGACGCCGATCAATCTTGCGCGCGAGCTCGCAGCGCGCGGCGTCCGATCGCTCGGCTCCGATCAGCGCGCGCTCGATAAGGCAGAGGACCGGAAGAAATTCGACGCTGTTCTCCAGCGGCTCGGTGTGTCGAGACCGGCCGGCAGAACGGCGCTCTCGTTCCGCAAGGCGCGCGAGATCGCGCGCGAGTTAGGCTTTCCCGTCATCGTCCGGCCGTCGTACGTGCTGGGCGGGCGTGCTATGGAGATCGTGTACAACGAGGCACAGCTCGCTTCGTATGCGGCGAGCGCACCGCCGATCTTGCCGCACGCGCCGCTTTTGGTGGACAAATATTTGGCTGGCACCGAGGTCGAAGCCGACGCCGTTTACGACGGCACGTCGATCATCATCCCAGGCATCTTCGAACATGTCGAGCGCGCCGGCATCCATTCGGGTGACTCGATGGCGGTCTATCCCACGCAGAGCATCGGCGCGCAGATGGAAGCGCGGATCGCCGCTGTCACCGAGGCGCTGTGCGCAGAGCTCGGGATCCGCGGCCTTATCAACGTCCAGTACATCATCCGCGATGGCGAACTGTTCGTGATCGAAGCCAATCCGCGGGCTAGCCGTACCGTGCCGATCATCGCGAAATTGACGGGCGTGCCGCTTGTTGCTGCGGCGGCGCGGATCGCGCTCGGCGAGCGGCTCGCCGACATGGGTCTACCGCTCGGGCTGCTCCCGCGACCGGATTTCGTGGCTGTCAAAGTTCCGGTGTTCTCGTTCGCCAAGTTGCGTCAAGTCGAGACGATGCTCGGCCCCGAGATGAAGTCCACTGGTGAGGTGCTTGGCATCGACGACACGTATGCGGGTGCGTTGCTGCGCGGCCTCATCGGCGCCGGGATCGCTCCGCCGCCGCCTGGTGGCCGCATCTTGCTGTCGGTTTCGGACGCGGAGAAGCATGCGGCGACGTCGATCGCCGAATCTTTCACGGATCTCGGATATGAGATGTTCGCCACTCCGGGAACCTGGCAGCTATTGTCCGATCGCGGCATTCCGGCGAACCGGGTGAACAAGATCCGCGAGGGCTCCCCGCACGTCGTGGACTTGATCATGGCCAACGGCGTGGATCTCGTCATCAACGATGCCGCCGCGTCGTCGACGGCGCAGAGCGACGGATATCGCATCCGCCGCGCCGCGGTCGAAGTGGGCATCGCGTGTCTCACGTCGCTCGATACGGTGCGTGCGTTGCTGCTCGCACTCGAGGCGCGCAGTGACGATGCTCCTTCGGTGCGTCCGCTGCAAGACTTCGTGCGCCCGCTCTTGCCACTATGACCACCAGAATTATTGTCTGAACGGACGGATAGCCTGAAGGGGCCGACTTCATGTCGGCCCACGTTACGTTCGGCTGGGCCGATATAAAATCGGCCCCTTCTGGGAAACGCCGGATAGTTTGAAGGGGCCGACGCTAGTCGGCCCACGTTACGTTAGCCAGGGCCGACTAGCGTCGGCCCCTTCAGGAAATCGCTGCGAGATCAAGGTCTAACGCGGATACAAGGGCAGCGAGGCTTGCATGATCGCGCGGGCGATCGGGGCCGAAACGGCGCCGCCGTAGCCGGCGTCCTCGATGACCACCGCGACCACCAGCCGCGGAGTTTGCGCCGGCGCAAAGCAGACGAACCAGGCATCGGGCGGCGCTCCATTGTGCGTGCCGGTGCCCGTCTTGCCGGCGACGGTGACGCCGGGAATGGCGGCCGCCGTTCCCGTGCCGTACCGTACGACCGCGATCATCATATCGCGCACCGAAGCTGCGGTATCGGCTGTGACTGCGCGACCCCATTCGGCGGGCGGCACAAGCAGCGTCTGGCGGCCGGGCATGCGGATCTCTTTGACAAGTGTCGGCCGCATCATCGAGCCGCCGTTGGCTATCGCCGCCGCTACGAGCGCCATCCGCAAAGGCGTGACGGCCAGTCCCCCTTGCCCGAACGACATCTGGGCGAGTTCGGAGTCGGAGATCGAGGTTTCAGGCGGAACGACGTCGCGGGTCATCGGCACCGCCATCCCCGTAACGTCGCCCACGTGAAAACGCTGAAGGTAATAGTAGAAGTTGTCAGCGCCCAGCTTGATGCCGATCTGCGCGAAGTCGACATTGCTCGATAAGGCAAATGCGCCGGTGACGTTCTGCGTGCCCGTTACTTCATTCTGATCGTTGTGCACGCTGTATGGGCCGATCTGGAAATATCCGGGATCGACAAACGAATCGCTCGCGTCCACCGCGCCGTGATCGAGCGCCGCGCTTGCCGTGACGATCTTGAACGTCGAGCCGGGCGGGTAGAGACCGTCGAGCGCTCGATTGAGCAGCGGCGCGTCGGATCGAGCGCGCAGCGACGAGAACGCCTTATCCACGTCGTTCGGGTCGAACGTCGGCCGGTCGACCATCGCGAGGATCGCTCCTGTCCGAGGATCGAGCACGATCGCGGCTCCGCGCACGCCCTGGGGCATCGCGCCGTCGACGACTGCCGAGATGTCTCGCCGCAGCGTCAGCACGACACTGCCGGGAGGGGAGACCGCGACGTCGGTGCGCCCAAACGACCCGAGCGCGCTCAGTTGATCGCGCCCCGTGGGCGCGATGACGGAATCGAATGCGGCCTCGAGACCCGCTTCGCCGTACACGAGCGACGAATAGCCGACGATCTGAGCGAGCGCACTGCCGGCGGGATACACCCTTTTGCCGTTGCGCGAGATCGCAAGCGGCTCTCCGGTCGCGTCGAGCAGTTCGCCCCGCTGTGCTATCCCGCGCGCGTGTCGCGGATCGCCCGCGTGCGTGGAGATACTGTCGCGCTCGGCGACCTGGACGCGCGCTTCCTGCGCGGCCAGCAGCGCGAAGAGCAGCGCGAAAACCGCGGCAATGTTCAACAATCGGCGGCGCACTGCACACGATGTTGAAGCCGGTCGTCATCGCTTCCTGTATCGCCGGCGAGCCCAGGCAGGGGTACGTGTCTTGTCGAACGGGCGATTCCGGGCATGATCTACAACAATCGGTACCGGGTCGATGCGATCATCGGCGAAGGCGGCATGGCGGTCGTGCATCGGGGTTACGACCTGTTGCTGCGGCGTCAGGTCGCGATCAAAGTGCTGCGCCCTCAATTCGCAGCGGACGACGAATTCGTGCAGCGCTTTTACCAGGAAGCGCAGGCCGCCGCTCGGCTCAGCCATCCCAAGATCGTCAACACCTATGACGTCGGCGAGAACGACGGCACGAACTATATCGTGCAAGAATACGTGGCCGGCGAAACGCTCGCCGAACTCATCGCACGCCAAGGCAGAATTCCGCAGACGGCCGCCGTCCGCTACGCGCAACAGATCTGCCGCGCGCTTGCTGCCGCACATCGCGCCGATCTGCTGCATCGCGATATCAAACCGTCGAACATCCTCGTCACGCCAGATGACGACGTGCGCGTCGCAGATTTCGGATTGGCTGGTGCCGCCGAAACGCGCGGCTCGGGCTCCGACGCGATCATGGGTTCGATCCCGTACTGCGCGCCGGAAGTGCTCGCGGGCGATGCCGTCACAGAAGCCGCCGATCTCTACAGCGTCGGCGTCGTGCTCTATGAAATGCTGTCCGGCAACAAACCATACGTCGGCGCGTCGCCGCAAGAAGTCGCAGCGGAACAGTTGCGCGGACCGCAAGACCTCGACTTTCCGGACGATGTCTCGCCCGCGCTGCGGGCGATGATCTTGAAATTGCTCGATCCGGCTCCGAAAGAACGGTATCGCACGGCCGGCGAAGTGTTGAGCGCACTGCGCCGAGTAGCGCGCGGTGACGGAACCGCCGACGATGACGAGCCCGGACCCGACAGCCCGACCGCGCTCCTCCGTCGCCGTGCCGCGGCGCGCAGGGCTGCGGCAGCCGCGGACGACGCCGCTCCGGCGCGCTGGAGCGGGCGGCGGCTGGCGCTTTTCGCCTGCGGCGTTCTAGCGGCGGTTCTACTCATCGCCGTCATATCGGCCGCATGGCGTTCCGGCGCGCAAGGTCTTCATATGCCGGACGTCAGCGGCAAATCAGTGGTCGACGCGGTGGACGCCTTGCATCAGTCGGGCGTGGATGACGTCGCAATAAAACAGCAGCACGATCCGAAAACAGAAGTGGGACTCGTCGACGGCACCGATCCAGCGCCAGGCGCGCCGCTGAAGCGCGGGCAGAAAGTCACGCTCCTTGTCAGCGCCGGCCCCTTGAGCGCCAAAGTTCCGACCGTGACCGGTAAGAATTTAAAAACGGCGACCGCGACTCTTGCCGCTGCCGGATTTTCGGTCGTCGTCGGCACCGCCGTCCACTCCGACAGCGTACCCGTCGGCAATATCGCGAAGACAAATCCGGCCGGCGGCGAGCCCGCCGCGCAATCCGATGTCGTCGTGATCTTCCCAAGTTCCGGGCCGCAGACGATTACGGTGCCGAATGTGGTCGCGCTGACGGACGACGCCGCGAGAACGATCCTCGCGAAATCCGGTCTTACGCTTTCGATCAGCCAGGTCGTCGCAAGCGACAATATCCCCGCGCATGCGATCATCGACCAAGATCCAAGCGGCGGCACGCCGGCAAGGCCGCACTCCGTCGTCACGGTCCGGATCAGCGGCGGGCCGAACGCCATCACAGTACCTGACGTCGTCGGCGGCACGCTCGACGACGCGCGCCGCACGCTCGCGCAAGCCGGGCTCTCAGTCGGATCAGTCGCCGACGCGATGGATTCCGGCACGACGCCGGGCACGGTCATCAGCCAGAACCCCGCGGCTAACTCGCCGACGGCGCAGGGCGCCACGATCGACCTCGTCGTGGCAGTCGCCGTGATCGGCGGACCGAGCGCACAACCCGGGGCGACGCCATCCGCCACACCTGCACCCGCACTTCAACCCGTGCCTAACGTCGTCGGCATGACGCTCGAAGCCGCGCGCGCCGCGCTGCAAGCCGCCGGTTACGTCGTGCAAAACGTCACGGTTCAACCTGGGAGCCCGCCGGACGCGAAAGTCATCGCCACGGATCCGCAAGCGGGTAGCACGCCCGCCGCCGGCGCGAATACGGTGACCATCACGCTTGGTCCGGGCCACTGACATGTGGGAAGCGCTCACCGCGATCGGCTCGATCTTGTCGGCTGTCGTCATCGCGGTCACCGTCGTGATGGCTGCGCGACAAGTGCGGATCACGACCGATCAGTTGGAGCAGACGCGGCGCGCCACTCAATTCGAAGCGGTGCGCAGTGTGCTTCTCGAAATGGCGGATCCCAAATTTGTCGAAGCGTACCGATTCGTCATGCACGAGCTGCCGGAGAAGCTAAGGGATGAGAAATTCTACCGTGAATTGGGGCAGGTCGGCATTGCAGACGACGAAGTGCATAAGGAGATTTACTTGTTGCGCGCGCTCGACAGGGTCGGGGCCTACGTCAAGTACGGGCTGATCGATGGCCCGATCGTCTACGACACATATGCACCGCGGATACTTCTGAGCTGGGAATCGATACAAACAGTCGTCAGCATACATAGGCAGATCGCCAGCGCTTCTCTCTATCGGACAGCCGAGTTTCTTTACGACGACTGCGCGCGTTGGACCAAGCAAAACGGCTCTCACTCGGAAATAATGGGTGCAAAGCAACGGATGAGCGACTTCGTGGCAGCCGCGACTCCTGCACGCACCGCGGTCACAAACGAGTGAGGATTCTCGGCGTCGACCCAAGCCTCTATGTCACCGGCTACGGCGTGATCGAGACGAAAGACGGCGTTCTGCGGCTCATCGAGGCGGGGGTGCTCGCGCCCGAAAGGGGCCAAACACTTGCCGAGCGGCTAGCCGATCTTCAGCGCGGCATCCTCGAGATCGTCAAATCGTTCAAGCCGGATGCGATGGTCGTCGAGCAGGTCTTCTCGCGAGGCGCGTTTCCGCGAACGGCGCTGCTCATGGCACATGCGAGGGGTGCGTTGGTCTGCTCGGCCGGCCTCTGCTCGCTGCCCGTTTTCGACTACGCGGCCACGCGGGTGAAGAAGGCGCTCGTCGGGCGCGGTGCGGCGACCAAAGAACAGGTCGCGGCGATGGTGGTGCACGCGCTGCGCTTGAGAAGCACCCCATCTCCGGAGGACGTCACGGACGCTCTCGCTCTTGCGATCGCCCACGCGCGGCGCTGTTCTGCCGATCTCGGCAGAGGCGCCGCCGCTCGCTGATGTTCTCGCGGATAGAAGGCACGCTGCGCGAGCGGCGCGCGAATGCCGTCCTCGTCGAAACCGGAGGACTCTGTTACGAGATCATGCTCCCCGGCTGCGTCGCCGATAAGGTCATCGGCGTCTCAACCGGGGAACCGCTCGCCCTTGAGATATTTCCGTACATGCAGATCGACGGCAATCGCGGCACGCCGATATACATCGGTTTCACGAACCCTGTCGAACGCGAATTCTTCGAAGCGTTGTTGACCGTTGCCGGCGTCGGCCCCAAGGCCGCAGCAAAAGCGTTCTCGCGGCCGATGGCGGAGATCGCGCGATCGATCGATGAAGGCGACCATGCCAGCCTGCGCGCGCTCCCCGGCATCGGGGCGCAAAAAGCAAAGGACATCATCGCCAAACTTCAAGGCAAGGTCTCGCGCTTCGGACTCATCCGCGGCGAAGAGCAGGGCAAAGCCAAAAGTCAGACGCCGCAGCCCGATTTCGTCGCGGAAGCGATCGATGTTTTGTTGCAGCTGCAGTACCGAAGGCCCGAGGCAGCGGCGATGGCGAGCGAAGCCCTCGCGGCAAACGACGGAATAAAAAGCGCCGAGGATCTTTTGACCGAGATCTATCGCCGCCGGCTGCGCGAGCCGGAGCATTGAGCGAAAACAATCGACCCGCGCGGCGCGAGGCAGGCGCGCGGGCGACCGCGAGAAAACGTGTCGTGCATGCCGCGTAAACCGACGATGCGGGGTGACGAGAGCGCCCCGCCCGCGAAAAGATGCGTCGCCGCTCCGGAAGAGACGGTTGAAGAGCAGATCATCGCCGTCACGCTTCGCCCGGCGGGCTTCGATCGCTACGTCGGTCAGAAGCCGGTCGTGGAGAACCTCAAGATCTCGATCGAAGCGGCCAAGCGCCGCAATGAACCGCTCGAGCACGTGCTCGTCCACGGACCGCCGGGCCTTGGAAAGACCACGCTCGCCAATATCATAGCCCGCGACATGGGCGCGACGTTCCACCAAGTATCCGGTCCGACGCTCGAGCGCCCTGGCGATCTCGTCGGGATTCTCACGAACTTGCAGACCGGCGACGTGCTGTTTATCGACGAGATCCACCGGTTGCCAAGAGTCGTCGAAGAATTTCTCTATCCGGCGATGGAAGACTTCGCGATCGATTTCATGGTGGACAAAGGCGCGTACGCAAAGACCATCAAGATCTCACTGAAACGATTCACGCTCGTCGGCGCCACCACGCGCGCCGGCATGCTTTCAGCGCCGCTGCGCGATCGCTTCGGCATCGTCCACCATCTCGAATACTACACGCCGGATGAGCTGTGCGAAATCGTCACGCACTCGGCCTCGGTGCTCGGCGTCGCCCTCGAGCCCGGCGGCGCGCGGGAGATCGCAGCGCGTGCCCGGGGAACGCCGCGCGTCGCGAACCGGCTTCTGCGACGGCTGCGCGACTATGCCGAGGTGAGGGCCAATGGCGTCATCGATCTGAGCGTTGCCAGAGCAGCGCTCGAGCTCGAACGGATCGACTTGCTCGGACTCGACTCGCTCGATCGCGCATTCCTGAACGCATTGATCGGCCAGTACAACGGCGGGCCGGTCGGCATCGGCGCCCTGGCCGCAAGCCTCAATGAAGAAGAAGCGACGCTCGTTGACGTCGTCGAGCCGTATCTCATGCAGATCGGCTTTCTGCAGCGCACAGCGGCAGGCAGGCGAGCGACTCCGGCAGCGCGCGCACACACCGGCGATCGTTTGGCGGATCCGCCGCGATTGCTTTGATGCGCTTCCACGGGAATGACGTGCGCTACCGAAATCTGATGGCCGCCGCCGCGGCCGTCGCGGTCGCCCTATGCGTCCCCGGCACCGCCCGCGCGGGCGACACTGTGCGCATCGCGCTTGTACGTCACGTCGCAAGCGCGGTGATCGCATCCGAAGCGGGCTTGACCGTGCGACCCACGGACGACGTGGATCCGACCC
>JABCYQ010000037.1 GCA_013290125.1 Vulcanimicrobiota bacterium | reverse complement strand
TGTCGATGTCGGGCATCGAGATCCGCTCGGGGTTCAAGAATCGTTCGAAGAAGAGATTGTAGCGAAGCGGATCGATATCGGCGATGCGCAGTGAGAATGCCACGATGCTTCCCGCGGCAGAGCCCCGGCCGGGCCCCACCGGTATGCCGCGCTCGCGCGCGTAGCGGATGAAGTCCCACACGATCAGGAAGTACGATGCGTAGCCCATGCTCTCTATGATGCCCAGCTCGTATTCCATGCGCTCGATTTGCACCGGCGACGGATTGCCGTAACGTTCGCTCAGGCCGACCGTGCAGAGCTCGCGCAAGTACGCGCGGTCATCGCCGTGGCCCGCAGGCACCTCGAACGACGGCAGCGCGAAGGTCTTCGTCTCGAGCTCGATATCCACCATGTCGGCGATCGCGAGCGTCGCATCGCACGCCTCCGGCGCGTCGGCCATGAGCTCGCGCATCTCTTCGGCGGACTTGAAGTAGAAATCGTCGCCGTCGAACTTCATGCGGTCGGTGTCGGCGACCATCTTGCCGGTGCCGATGCAGAGCAGGACGTCGTGCGCCGCGCTGTCAGACTTGCGCAGGTAATGGAAGTCGTTTGTGGCCACGGTGCGCACGCCGGACTCTTGCGCTATCTTCAGCAAGTGGGCGCGGACTTTGTCCTCGAGCGGATTGTGATGGTGATGCAGCTCGAGGAAGAATCTGTCGGCGAAGATGGCTCGATAGTCGGAGACGAGCGCACGCGCGGCATCGACCTCGTCGTGGAGCAGCCGCTGCTGGATCCCGCCGCCGAGACAGCCCGAGAGCACGATCAGTCCCGCGCTGTACTGCGCCAGCAGCTCGAGATCCACGCGCGGCTTATAGTAATACCCATCCATGAAGCCCGCAGAGACGAGCTTCATCAGATTGCGATAGCCTTGCGCGTCTTGAGCCAGTACAGTGAGATGATATTCGTCACGGGCCGAGCGATCGCGATGGCCGCGCGGAGCCACGTACATCTCGCAGCCGAGAATCGGCTTGATGCCCTTGGCTTTGGCTTCGAAATAGAATTCCATGGCGCCGTACAGCACGCCGTGGTCGGTCAACGCGACGGCGGGCATGCCGAATTCGGCAGCGGTCGAGACGATGTCGGGGATTCGGCACGCGCCGTCCAACAGCGAATACTCGCTGTGGACGTGCAAATGGACGAAGTTCTTGGCCAACCTTCACCCGGAACGAGGACGAACGTACGTTTGTAGCGTATTTCCGCCATTATTCGCTTCGACCTTGTGGATTCGCTTGTGAGCCGGCTGTGCATATGCTGTCGATAAGGCGAAGTATCTGTGCATCGAGAACGCGACGCAGTCGTCGAACGCATCGTGCGACAAAAGTTGTACGTCTGCTGTCCGCTCCAGGGGCGTTCCGAAGTCAACTCGAAAAGCGAAACACCGTAGGCCTCGCGCCGTTTGCATCGCGCTATACTAAGGAAGACAGCGAAAGCGATCCATGCTCCAGCACGACATCCTCGTCGTCGGCGGCGGCCTCGCAGGAATGCGCGCCGCGGTGGAAGCTGCGGAACTCGGCCTCGACGTCGGAATGCTTTCGAAGATCCACCCGGTGCGCAGCCATAGCGGCGCGGCCCAGGGCGGCATAAACGCCGCGCTCGGCAATCGCGAAGACGACACGACCGATGCGCACGCCTTCGATACCGTCAAAGGCTCCGACTATATCGGCGATCAGGACGCTATCGAACTTTTCGCCGAGGAAGCACCGCAGGCGATCATCTGGCTCGAGCACATGGGATGCATCTTCTCCCGCATGGACGACGGCCGGATCGCCCAGCGCCCATTCGGCGGCGCGTCGTTCCCCCGCACCTGCTACTGCGCGGACGTCACGGGCCTCGTCATCCTCCACACGCTGTGGGAGCAATGTCAGCGCCTCAACGTCAAAGTCTACGAGGAGTGGTTTGCAACCGCGCTTTCGGTCCAAACGGGCGTCGGTTCGGGCGTGGTCGCGCTGAATGTCACCGACGGAACCATAGAAGCGATCCGCGCCAAGGCGACGATCTTCGCCACGGGCGGGGCCGGCCGGTCCTTCTACAAGACCACCAACGGCTTATCCAGCACGGGTGACGGCATGTCCATGGCCTATCGTGCCGGGATCCCGCTGCTCGACATGGAGTTCGTGCAGTTCCATCCGACGACGCTCAAGAGCAATGGCGTGCTCATGACCGAGGGCGCGCGCGGCGAGGGTGCGTACTTGATCAACGCGCTCGGCGAGCGCTTTATGTTCAAATACGCCCCCACGAAAGGTGAACTCGCGTCGCGCGACGTCGTGTCGCGCGCCGAGCAGACCGAGATCAATGAAGGGCGCGGCGTCGATGGCTGCGTCTTCCTCGACTTGCGCCACCTCGGCAAGCAGAAGATCATGGAGCGGCTGCCGCAGATCCGCGAACTCGCGCTCGACGCCACCGGCATCGATGCCATCGACGAGCCCGTGCCGATCACGCCAGGTATGCACTACTGGATGGGCGGCATCCAGACGGACAAGCACGGCGCCACCCCGGTTCCGGGAGTCTACGCGGCCGGGGAATGTGCGTGCGTGTCGGTTCACGGCGCCAACCGGCTCGGCGGCAACTCACTGCTCGAGACCATCGTCTTCGGCAAGCTGTCGGCGCGCCACGCAGCTGACTATGCGGCGCGCATCTCTGCACCGGACTTCAACGCGAACCTGCTCGAGTCGGAGAGGTCGCGCATCGGTGCGATGCTCGCGAATAAGGGCGGCGAGCGCGTCAACGTCGTCCGCGACGAGATGGGCAAAGCGATGATGGAGGGCGCCGGCATCTACCGTCTGCCGGCCACCATCCAAGTCGGCATCAACCGCATCCGCGAGCTCAAGCAGCGCTACAAACAGATATCGCTCGACGACAAAGGCCGCGTTTTCAACACCGACCTCACAGGCGCGCTCGAGCTCGGCTTCTTGCTCGACGTCGCGGAGACGACTCTGGCAGGGGCTCTCCGCCGCGAAGAGAGCCGCGGCGCGCACACGCGGTTGGATTTTCCCGACCGCGACGACGAGAAGTGGATGAAGCACACGCAAGCGCGGTACCGGCCGGACGCCGATCCCGAACTTGGCGACAAACAAGTCACGGTCACGAAGTGGCAACCGCAAGCGCGGGTCTATTAGGGTAATTGAATGTTAGTCAATCTCGAGGTCCAGCGATTCAATCCCGAGCAGGACGCGGCGCCGCACGTCGAGTCCTTCGAGGTCGACGTTCCCGACGGGTCCACGGTCCTTGAAGCGCTGATGCACATCAAGGACGAGCGCGACGGCTCGCTCTCGTTCCGCCGTTCCTGCCGCTCGGCGATCTGCGGTTCGTGCACGATGAGCATGAACGGGCTCGACGGCCTAGCGTGCAAGACGCCGATCCGTCAACTGCTCTCGCAGTTCGGCGAGTCCGGCGTTGCCGACGCAAAGCCGCACGAGACGATCAGCTCGCACGCCGGCCAGGCGCATTTCGGTGCGGCCGCGACCGCTGCACCCGTCGCCGGCGCCGCGGTCCCTTCTTCTTCGGTTGCGCCAAAGACGACGAACGGCAAGTCGGTCGGAACAGTCCGAGTCGGACCGATGCACAATCTGCCGATCGTCAAAGACCTCGTCGTGGACATGACGCGCTTTTGGGAGAAGAACAAATCTCTCAAGCCGTGGCTCGTGCCCAAAAACGCGCCGCCGGCGCGCGAATATCCGCAATCGCCCGAGGAGATGGAGCGGCTCTGGCGTCCGGCCAACTGCATCTTCTGCGGCACGTGCTACAGCCTGTGTCCGGTCGTCTCGGTCGACGACACGTTCGTCGGCCCGGCGGCGATTGCGCGCGTGGGATATCGTTTTCTCGAAGACACGCGCGACGGCGCGCGCAAAGAGCGAGCGGAGACGATCGTCGAGCAAAACCTCTGGCTATGCGCGCACTGCTACGCCTGCTCGTACTGCCCGAAGCACGTCGATCCGCACGAGCTCATCGCGCTCTCGTGCGTCGCCACTATCGAAGAAGGCGTCACCGACAACACCGGCGCCCGGCATGCGATGGTCGTCGCGGACACCATAAAGAAAACTGGATTCCTCGAGGAGTCGCAAGTCATCCCGGGCACGCTCGGATACTTCAATCTCATCGGTCTCAGTTCGGTGATGCCGCTCGGCTTGCGTCTGCTGCTGAAAGGCAAGATGCCGCCGCTGCTCATGCGGCCCGTGCCGCGCGTGACCGAGATCCGCGAGATCTTCAAAGCAGCAGAGGCGAAAAGATACTGATGGCGCTCAAGCAATACGGCTATTTTCCAGGCTGCGTGGCGCAGGAGTCGTGCAAAGAGCTCGACTTGGCGACGCATGTCGTCGCCGAGAAACTCGATTGGGAGCTGATCAAGCTCGATGCGGCATCGTGCTGCGGCGCGAGCGTCGTCAACGACATGAATCGTCACCTCGCGCGCATGCTCAACGCGCGGACGTTCGCCGAGGCCGAGGCGCTTGGTCTGGAGACGGTGCTCACGATCTGCTCCACCTGCACCGGGCACATGCGTCAAGCCAACCACGAACTGCTGCACAACGAACGCTACATGAAGGACGCCAACGACGTCTTGGCGCGCTTCGGCAAGAAGTACAGCGGCAAGGTCGAGACCAAGCATATGGCATGGATCTTGCGCGACGACATCGGCATCGCGAACATCAAGAAGATGGTCGTGCGGCCGTTGACCGGCATGAAGATCGGTGCGTTCTACGGCTGTCACGTGCTCCGGCCCGAGGAATACGCCGCTTCAGGCGAAGACCCGCGCAATCCGCACAATATGGAAGATCTGATCCTCGCTTTGGGCGCTGAGCCTATCGTGTACGAGGGGCGGACCCGCTGCTGCGGCTTCCACATCCAATTGGAGAAGGAAGAAGTCACGGTCAACATGGTCGGGCAGAACATGGCGATGGCGCGCGATCAGGGCGCCGAGAGCATCGTCACGGGGTGCCCGCTCTGCCATCTCGCGCTCGACGCCTACCAGACGAAATCTCTCGACACAGCGTTTGGCAAAACCGATCTGCCCGTCTTCCATCTGCCACAGCTCATCGCGCTCGCGTTCGGCGTTGCGCCAGAGAAGCTCGGCATTCAAAAGCACCTCACCGACGCTTCGAAGGTGCTCGTAAGCGCGGGAATAGCCTGATCGACGTCAAGGCGCTCGTCGATGCCGCTCTTCCGCGCATTCGCGAGTACGTGCATGAGACGCCGCTCGAACCATCGCCCTACTTCAGCGAACGCGCCGGCGCGCAGGTGCGCCTCAAGCTCGAGAATCTCCAAGTCACCGGGTCGTTCAATGCACGCGGGGCGTTCAATAAACTTCTCTCACTCGCACCAGCCGAGCTCTCGCGCGGCATCGTCGCCGCGTCGACCGGCAATCATGGGGCTGCGGTCGCCTATAGCGCGAAGCGTCTAGGTCTGAGCGCGATCGTCTTCGTGCCCGAGAACGCGTCGCCGGCGAAGGTTGAAAATATCCGGCGTTTCGGCGCATCGATCATCGCGCATGGTGCGGAGGGCGGCGTTACCGAGACGTTCGCGCGCGCGTACGCAGCCGAAAACGGAATGACGTACGCATCGCCGTATAACGACGTGGACGTGATCGGTGGACAAGGAACTATGGGGCTTGAGATCGCGTCAAGCATGCCGGACATCGACGCCGTCGTAGTTCCGCTCGGCGGCGGCGGGATGATCTCGGGTATCGCCGGCTACTTAAAGGCCATCCGACCCGGCGTCCGCATCATCGCCGCGTCTCCGCGAAACTCGATGTCGATGATCGAGTCGGTGCGAGCCGGAGCCATCGTCGAGACTGAGCATCGTCCAACGCTTTCCGACGGTACGGCCGGCGGCGTCGAACCTGGCTCGATCACATTCGAACTCTGCCGGTCGCTCGTCGATGACTTCGTCGTCGTCGATGAATCGGAGATCGCGCAGTCGATGAAGGCCTTCATCGAGACACATCACATGCTTTGCGAAGGCAGCGCGGGAGTCGCGCTCGCTGCGTTGGATACGCTGCGCGATCGAGGCCTTAAGAATGTCGCCGCGGTGGTCTCAGGCGCGAACATCTCCGCCGCGACGCTGAGATCCGCGCTCTGAATTTAACGCGCTTTGGGACCCCCTGACGGGGCCGACTTCCTGAAGGCGCCGACTTCCTGAAGGGGCCGACTTCCTGAAGGGGCCGACTTTATGTCGGCCCGACCTGACGTAACGTGGGCCGATATCAAATCGGCCCCTTCAACGTCTCCGTTACGGCATCAATTTCGGCGGCGATGTCGTGTCACGCGGACCGAACATCGCCTTCCACACGGCCATCAAGAATATGGCGCCGGCAACGACGACCGCGACACCGAGCACGAGGTGCGCGAGCGGAACGAGAATCGCGAGAGCGACACACACCGCGAATATCAAGAACAAAAGCCACAAAAATCGCACAGCCGATGACCTCCGATCGAGGGGTACTACCGCTCCGATCGGTAGAGAGTTACAGCAGACCCAGCGCGTTAGAGCTTCAGTCCCGCAGGAAGCCCTTTTTGCGCGCCTAAGTCGCTACGACCGCACATCGTCTAACCTCAAGGAGACGCCTATCAATGGCATTGCTCGCTGGCGAGTCGTTCGGCCTGGAATCGTTCGGCTTCGGACCCGTACGGCGCGTTTGGAGCAATCTGAACGCCGCGCAGCTCTTCGAGGAGGCGATCCGCCGGCGCGAGGGCCTCGCGGCGATCGCGGGACCGCTTGTCGTCCGGACGGGCAAGCATACCGGCCGCTCGCCGCAAGACAAGTTCTTTGTGGACGAGCCGGGGAGCCGTCAGCAGATAGACTGGGGCAAGACCAACAAGCCGTTTGATGCCGGTCGCTTCAGCGCGCTGTTGACTCGAGTCGACGAGTATTTGCGCGATCGCGAAGTCTTCGTGCTCGACGCGTATGCCGGAGCGGATCCCGCTTTTCGCTTGCCGATCCGCGTCGTCACCGAGCGTGCGTGGCACAATCTTTTCGCCCATCATCTCTTCATCCCGACCAAAGCCGCCGAACGCGAATCCTTCCGGCCCGAATTCGCTGTCGTGGATGCCTGCGATTTCCTCGCCGACCCGGAGCGCGATGGCACGCGGTCCGAGACTTTCATCATCTGCGATTTCTCGCGCAAGCTCGTCCTGATCGGCGGCACGACGTACGGCGGCGAGATCAAAAAATCCATCTTCACCGTCATGAACTACCTCTTGCCTCTGCGCGGCGCGATGCCCATGCACTGCTCGGCCAATATCGGCAAGGCGGGTGATACAGCGATTTTCTTCGGTCTATCGGGAACCGGAAAGACGACGCTTTCGGCAGACCCCGAGCGCGCGCTCATCGGCGATGACGAACACGGTTGGACGGACCAAGGCGTCTTCAACTTCGAAGGCGGCTGCTATGCAAAGGCGATCAATCTCTCGGCGGCGCTAGAACCACAGATCTATCCGACAACCCGCACGTTCGCTTCAGTGCTCGAAAACGTCGTCATGGACGAACAGACGCGCGAGCTCGATCTCGACGACGCATCGCTGACCGAGAACACGCGCGTCGCGTATCCGCTGACGTCGGTCTCGAATACCGTGCCGTCCGGGCGCGGCGGCCACCCGCACAACGTCGTCATGCTCACGTGCGACGCGTTCGGCGTTCTGCCGCCGATCGCGCGCATGACGCCCGCACAAGCGATGTATCATTTCTTGTCGGGTTACACCGCCAAAGTCGCCGGTACCGAAAAGGGCGTCACCGAACCGCAGATCACGTTTTCTCATTGTTTCGGCGCGCCGTTCATGGTGCACCATCCGGTGGTCTACGCCAAGATGCTCGGCGAGCTGATCGCCAAGCATCACGTGCGCTGCTGGCTCGTGAACACGGGCTGGAGCGGCGGCGCGTATGGAACCGGCAAACGGATGAAGCTACCGTACACGCGTGCCATGGTCGCAGCCGCGCTGTCCGGCGCGCTCGACCAGGCGAAATTCGTGCCCGATCCCATATTCAAGGTCGAGGTTCCCACGGCCGTGCCGGGCGTGCCGAGTGAAGTCCTCAATGCGCGCGCCACGTGGCCCGATGCCGCAGCGTACGATGCGAAGGCGCGCGACCTAGCGGCCAAATTCGCGGAGAACTTCAAGCGCTTCGCCGACGCCGCGACTCCGGAGATCATCGCCGCCGCCCCCAACGTCTGACCGAACGGGCCGCCAAAAGGGACCGCCTGGGCAAGCGATGCTTGCCCTACTACGGGGACCCGAACGGCGGAATGAAGCACCCCAAGGCGAAACGCTATGCTCGACTATGGATGTTGTGATAGTTGGCGGTCCTCATTCCGGCGTGGGCAAAACGCTCGCCGCTGAACGTGCGCTCCAGGCGCTTGCCGGTCTTAACTTCGGCGCCATCAAGCTGACGGTCGCGGACGGTGAGTTCGATCAGCCTCACGATCGCGGCGTCTGCGGTCGAGGCGCATCCTGCGGCGTCTGTGAAACCGTTTCCACGGCCCTGCCCGCGCGCATCGTCACGGCCCAAGGCGCGATCATGAAGCCGAACACCGATACGCGACGATTGGCGGATGCGGGCGCGGTCGCGGTCGCATGGGTCATCGCGTTGCGAGCAAATGCACCGGTCGCCGTGGACAAAGCGCTCGACTGGCTGCGGACAAACGGTGCTCACGGAGCGGTGATCGAGGGCACGACCGCTATCGAGTGGCTGCGGCCCGCCGCGTCGGTTCTAGTGGCGACCGATCCCGGGAAGCGTTGGAAGCGCGTAGCCGTCCAACATATTGCGCGATTCGATGTCGTGCTGCTGAATCTGATCCGAGGACTTCACGGCGAGATCTCACCGCCGCCTGCATACCAAGCGGCTGATCCTATCCGCTGCGATCTCTCAGACACAGACGATGAAGGAACTCGAGCGTATCAGCGCGCGCTGCGCGCCCTCTGTGCTTCCGGCGACGGTGCGTTGGCGGCAAAGCGCGGCGCCTCACCGCGTACGTAACGCTCGACATTATCTGCCACGATTTTCGCGATACCGACGTACGAAGCGTCGGTGACTCCCGCGATGTGGGGCGTCGCGATGACGTTTTCCCCGAAGAGTGGATGGTCCGGGTTCGGCGGTTCTTCCCAAAATACGTCTAAGCCCGCGCCGGCGATCTGACCTGACCGTAGTGCGCTTAGCAGCGCGTCTGGTTCAACGAGCCCACCGCGCGCGATGTTGATCACGAACGCGCCGCGCTTCATCGCTTGCAGCGCTGCCGCATCGATCAGGTTGCGAGAGGCCGCGTCGTAATTCACGCAGACGATGACGTAGTCCGCGACAGCCAGCGCAGCGTGAAGTTCATCCGGACCGAAAACGCGCTCGACGCCGAGCTTTGGTGCGCAGCCGGGTTGCGGCCGCCGGCGGACGGCCACGAGCCGCATGCCGAGCGCGCACAAGCGATGCGCCAACGCGCTGCCCGTATCGCCCAGACCGACGATACAAGCGGTCTTCCCCCACAGCGCGAGCCCGGCCGGTTCGCCAACCTTTCCCGCTGCGAGGGCAGCCCGCGTCTGCGGAAGCCGACGCGAAAGCGCCAGCATCAGCAGCAGCGCATGCTCGGCGACTGACTCGGCGTTACCTGTGCCTGCGCTCGGTACGCGCGCGACCCAGACGCCGGCAGCTGTCGCCGCTTCTAGGTCCACACCGTCGAGTCCGACGCCGAATTGCTGCACGAGCCCAAACGTTCCGGCGCGCACGACAGCCGCGTCGATGCGGCTGACGTACGGAACGATCACATTTACGCCTTCGAGCGATTGAAGAACGCGATCCGCTGGACATGTCGTGATCTCCGCGTGCGGCAACAACGGAGCTAGGCGGCGCCGCGACTCGGAGAAACCTTCTCCACAGAACAAGATGCGCAACGGCGCGTTCTCCTCGCGGGGAATTTATGGAGTGAGACGGCGTGGTCCGCTTGGGCGAGCGATGCTCGCCCTACCACGGACAGGGTGTTATGATCGGGCGTTCGTCAAGCGGGGACGACGGGCATTTCGGCGTTTCGGCGGCAGGCGCTGGCTATCGATCGACATTGCGACTCAAGAGCGGTGCTCGCACTCGCTAGGCTGTCCGCGCGCGACACGAGTTCGACAAGCGCGCTGCCCACGACTACGCCATCCGCCGTCGCAGCCACGGCCGCGGCGTCCGCCGCCGAGCTTATACCAAAGCCCGCCACCACCGGCAACGTCGTCACGTCGCGGATCTGCGCGATGCACGCTGCGATACCGGCTGAGGGCGGCGCATCTGCTCCCGTGACACCGAGACGGCTCACCGCATAGATAAATCCCGTCGCCCGAGCCGCAAGCAGCGCGATGCGAGCCGGCGGCGTGGTCGGCGCCACAAGATATGGAAGAGCGATATCGTTTTCGGCGCAAGCCGACTCAAGTGGCCCCGCCTCTTCCGGCGGGAGATCGGCCGCGATGATGCCGACAAATCCCGCCGCCGCGATATCGCATGTGGCGCGCTCGACGCCGCGGACGAAAAGCGGGTTGTAGTAACCGAATGCGATGACCGGCACGTCAGCCGCCGCTTCACGACAAGCGAGCGCGCGATCAAAATCCATGCCGGCCGCAAGAGCGCGGCCCGAAGCGGCCTGGATGACCGGACCGTCTGCCAACGGATCGGAGTACGGAAAGCCAAGCTCGATGATATCTGCACCGCCCGCGACCAATGCCTGCAGAAGCGCCGGCGTCCAATCAGGCGACGGGTCCCCGGCCATGATAAATGCCACGAGTGCGGCCCGGTTTTCCGCGCGCGCGAGTTCAAATGCCCGAGTCAATCCGGAAGTCACGACGTTGCCGCAGCCGACGCGAAGCGCAGCGCGTCCTTGTCGCCTCGCCCCGAACATGTCACGAGGACGATCGACTCTTTCGAAAGCCGGCCGGCGAGTTCGCGCGCAAATGCGATCGCATGCGCGCTTTCGAGCGCCGGAACGATACCCTCCGACCGCGCCAGCGTTTCGAAAGCGGCTTGCGCATCCTCGTCGCGCACGCACCGATACTCGACGCGGCCGATGTCGCGCAAATGCGCATGCTCCGGACCCACAGCCGGATAGTCCAGCCCTGCGGAGATGGAGTGCGTTTCGGCTATCGCACCCGCGGCGGACTGGAGCACGAACGTGCGCGCACCGTGCAAGACTCCCACACTGCCCCCGTTCAGGCTTGCAGCATGACCGCCTGGCACCGAAAGGCCGCGGCCGCCCGCCTCCACGCCCCAAAGCCGGACGCTGGCGTCGCCGATGAAGGCCGCGAACGTGCCGATCGCGTTGGATCCGCCGCCGACGCACGCTATGACGTGATCTGGCAACCGGCCGTACCGGTCGAGCATTTGAGCGCGCGCTTCGTCACCTATCACACGGACGAAGGATCGCACTAGAAAAGGATAGGGATGCGGACCGACAGCGGAGCCGATCACGTATGCGGTCGTCGCGAGTGTCGCCGCCCAATCCCGTAGCGCTTCGTTCGTAGCGTCCTTCAACGTGCGTGATCCACCGGCGACCGGTCTGACCTGCGCCCCAAGCGTGCGCATAAGATAGACGTTGAGCGACTGGCGCTCCATGTCGTCGGTGCCCATGAATATCTCGACGGGAACGTTCAGCAGCGCGCCTGCCGTCGCCACCGCCACGCCGTGCTGGCCCGCACCGGTCTCGGCGATCAGGCGCGTCTTGCCCATCCGCTTTGCGAGAAGCACTTGACCGAGCGCGTTCACGATCTTATGCGCGCCCGTATGATTGCAGTCTTCGCGCTTGAGGACGATGCGCGCGCCGCCTGACATTCTCGTGAGATTTGCCGCTTCGGTCAACGGCGTTGGCCGGCCGACGTAGTCGCGCAGCAGCGCGCGAAAGGCCGACCAGAATCCTTCGTCTACGAATGCCTCGCGCATTGAGGCCTCGAGCTGCCGCAACGGCTCCACGAGCACTTCCGGTACGAAGCGCCCGCCGAATTCGCCGAAGTAGCCGCGCTGATCGGGTCCTGAATCGTACAATGCATGTGTCATAGCGCGCTTCTCGCCGCATTGACGAACGCGCGGACCAGCGCCGGATTCTTCCGCTCGTTGCGCTCGACGCCCGTGCGCACGTCAACCGCATCTGGCCGCACCGCGCGGATCGCTTCTGCGACCGTCTCCGGAGTGAGACCGCCCGCCAGCACAAAGCACCGTCCAACGGCCGAGCGAAGCGCGCGCGCGATACCGAAGGGTAGGGCAACACCTGTGCCGCCGTACGTCCCCGGCAGTCGCGAATCCGCGAGGACGCCGACCGCACGCGCGACGCTGAGTTCGTTTGCGGTCGGCATCCGTTCTCCGGCGCTGATGATCGTCGGCTTCCCGAACGATCCGCAAAAATCAGGCGCCTCATCGCCGCTGAATTGGAGCACGTCCAAACGACACGCTCCGATCGCCGCTTGAACGAGCGCCGCATCGGGATTTGCGAAGACGCCGACGGTCGTCACGAACGGCGGCACCGCCGCGGTGAGGGCCGAAGCTGTTTCCACGGAGACGGCGCGTGGTCCGACGCCGAAGATGAATCCTAGTGCGTCGGCGCCGGCGGCTACGCAGGCGGCGACCTCCTCTGCGTCTGTAAGTCCGCATACCTTGACCCTAGTCACGCCACACCTCGCATTTCTCGCAGCACCGACGCGGGATCCGAAGCCCGCATCAAGGCCTCGCCGACGAGCACGGCGTCGATGTTCGCCGCCACGCATCCGGCGACGTCCTCTCGCCCTCGATAGCCGCTCTCGGCGACGGTTAAATAGGTATTTCCGATGGCGGCCGCGACACGCGGCGCCACGGCCGTATCGACGATGAACGTCCGCAGGTCGCGATTGTTGATGCCGATCGCGACCGCTACGGCGGTCGCCGCCCCGGCCGCGACGGCGCGTTGCGCCTCGTCCACGTCGTGCACTTCGACGAGGGCGCCCATACCAAGCTCGTTCGCAAGGGCGATGAAGGAGCGAAGTTCGACATCGTCCAGCAGTGCCACGATGAGAAGGACGGCGTCTGCTCCAGCCGCTGCGGCTTCCCATATCTGATAGTCGTCCACGATGAAATCTTTACACAACACGGGGAGAGAACACGCAGCGCGAGCCGCGCGGAGATCGTCCGTCGAACCGTTGAAAGCCGATGGTTCCGTCAGCACTGACATCGCGCTGGCGCCGCCGCTTTCGTACGCGGCCGCGGCGATCGCTGGCTCGCTCACCGTTCCGAACTCGCCTGCCGACGGCGACCGCCGCTTGAACTCTGCGATGATCGCCGGCGCAAGCGGCCGGCGCCCGCGCCTGAGCGAGTCGAGAAAATCGCGGCGTCCCGCGCGCTTTTCGACTAGACGCGCGAGCTCGCGCGCCGGAATATCGCGCTTTACCGCGGCGACGGCCGCGCGGCGCGCGGCGACGATCGCTTCGAGGTGGCTCATGCGTTGCTAACCGTGACGAGGCGGCCGAGCTTATCCGCCGCCGCGCCGCTGTCGATGCTCGCGCGAGCTCGTTCGACGCCCTCCGTAAGGTCCTGCGCTATGCCGGCCACCACGAGTGCAAGCCCGGCATTGAGCACGACAACGTCGCGTTGCGGACCGGGTCGGCCCTCGAGCAACTCGAGGATGATGCGCGCGTTCTGGCCCGGCTCGCCGCCGAGTAGGGCCGACGGCGGTGCCGGTGCGATCCCGTACGCCGTCGGCTCTATCTCGAACTCGACGATCGATTCTCCGGTCCATTCCACGACCCGTGTCGTCGTCAGACTGATCTCATCCAACCCGTCGCCGCCATGCACGACCGCAGCGCGCTCTGAACCGAGTCGCTGCAACGCGCCGGCGACGGTGCGAAGATGCACCTCGTCGGCGACACCGATGAGCTGGCGCTGCGCGCCCGCGGGATTTGCGAGCGGACCGGCGAGATTGAATATCGACCGGAAGCCAACTTCGCGGCGCGCAGGCGCGACCGCGCGCATCGCCGGATGATGGGCTTGCGCGAAAAGGAAGACGAGACCGATTTCATCCAGAGCGCGAACCGCCGTTTCTGGCGGTATGTCGATCCGCACGCCGAGCGCGACCAACACATCCGCGCTGCCGCAGCGACTGGTCATCGCGCGATTGCCGTGTTTGGCGACGAGCGCTCCCGCGCCCGCGGCGACGAACGCGGCCGCGGTGGAGATATTGAACGACCCGGAGCCGTCACCGCCGGTGCCGCAGACGTCGAGCAGCGGCCGTCGCGCCGAGACCACCGGCACCGCGCGGGCCCGCAGCGCAGCTGCGGTACCGGCGAGCTCGGCCGGGGTTTCGCCTTTTGCCGCCAGCGCCGCAAGCAAAGCGCCGATCTGCGCCGGCGATGCCACGCCATCCACGATCGCGTCGACCGCCGAGTGCATTTGATCAAACTCGAGATCGCCGCCGCGCAACGCGATCTTGATGAGTTCGCGCAGATCGTCACCTTCGCACGGCAACGCGGCGGTTGCGACGGCGCTCATATCGGCGCGCCCGCAAGAGCGAGGAAATTACGAAGCATGGCTGGGCCTTCTTTCGTGAGTATCGATTCAGGATGGAACTGTACGCCGAACGTCGGGTATTCGCGATGCCGCATCGCCATGACCAGTCCGTCGCTCGACCGAGCGCTGACGACGAATCCGGCGGGCAACGCTTCGGGGTCGACAACGAGCGAATGGTATCGGCCGGCACGAAAGAGTCTCGGCACTCCCGCAAACTCCGCGCCGCCGTCGTGGGCAACGCGCGCCGCACATCCGTGGACCGCCTTTGGTGCGCGCACGACGCTGCCACCGAGTGCCACCGCGATCGCCTGATGACCGAGGCAGACACCCAAGATCGGCGCGCGACCGTGGAGGGCGCGAACTGCCGCAACGGCGACTTTTGCGGTTTCCGGCCGGCTCGGACCCGGCGAGATCACGAGTGCTCGGGGTGGTCCGGCCAAGAGCGCGGCGATCTGCGGAGAATCCGGCCGCGCGACCGTGACGGATGCGCCGAGCACCGCAAGCGCGTGCGCGAGATTGAACGTGAACGAATCGAAGTTGTCCAAGAGCAAGACGTCCGCGTTCATGCCGGAACTCCGACGCGGGCAAGTCTGAGGGCCGCGACGCACGCGCCGAGTTTATGGCCGCACTCCGCGTCTTCTGCATGCGGATCGGACGCTGCGACCACCCCTGCGCCTGCCCGCAGATGATATGCGCCTTTGTACGCGTGCATGCTGCGCAACGTTATGCACGAGTCTATGTCGCCATCGAAGCCGGCCCGAAGAACTGCTCCCGCGTAAAAGCCGCGTCGCTCTTGTTCCGCTTCGGCAATCAGCTCGAGCGCCCGCACCTTGGGCGCGCCGCTCACCGTGCCCGCGGGAAAGGCGGCCCCGAACAGATCGAATGCGTCATGGACCGGCGCGAGCTTGCCCTCAACTTGAGATACCAGATGCATGACGTGACTGTAGCGCTCCACGTCCATGAACGGTGCCACGCGCACGCTGCCTGGTTCGCAGACCCGAGCGAGGTCGTTCCGACCCAGGTCTACGAGCATGATATGTTCCGCCCGCTCTTTTGGGTCGCGGCGCAGTCTTGTTGCGAAACGCGCGTCTTCTGCGTCCGTTCCGGCGCGCATCGCAGTCCCCGCAAGCGGGCGCACGATCGCGCGCCGACCCTCTAGCCGCACGAGCATTTCCGGCGACGACCCGAGCAGCGCACCCCATCCCAATTCGAGGATGAACATATACGGCGACGGATTGATCGCGCAAAGCGTTCGGTAGACTTCGATCGGTTCGGCGTCACTCTCGATCGCCAGCGGGCGCGACAGAACCACTTGGAGCGCTTCGCCTGCGTTAATGGCGCTGATGGCTCGACCGATCGCGGCGAGGAAACTCGCGGCACCGGACGTGTGCACGTCCACGTCCATCTCGTCTCGCATCGCCGGCGAATCCGCCGCGACAGGTGCACCCACTAACGCGGACACCACATCGGCGTCAGCGCGCACGGATCGGTCTGATCTGCCTAACGTCGATACCATCACGCGGCGCGATGAGTGATCGAACGCGACGACCGTCTCGGGGATGATGAGGTGCAGGTCCGGTATCGGGTCGTCGCGGCGCGGTATCGTCGGGACCCGCTCGAGGTAGCTCGCGAATTCGTATGCGGCCGCGCCAAAAGTCCGAGATAAGGGGCGTGCGCGACATCTTCGTCCGAAGGCCGGTACTGCGCCAGCAATTCTCTTGCGGCGTCGAACGGCGCCGCGTGTGTTCGACGCCCCGGCGTACCGTCTAACGAAAGGCTGACGTCGCCGTCCACCGCGCGCAAGTCCGCGAGCGCGCCCAGGCAGATGAACGACCGACCCGCGCCCGAACCTTCCGAACGTGCGCTTTCAAAGAGCATCGCCGGACCCGGGCGAACGCCCTTAAGGCGTCCGTATGCCGCGAGCGGCGTGAGGGCGCAGGCCGGCACCGGGCTGTGGATGACGTGGCGTTTTTGCACTGTGTTGGGTCTTTCCATCGAGACAAAAATGAAGCGGGCCCTCGATTCGATTTCGAGAGCCCGCCTGAACGTGGTCGCGAGTGACGTTCTACCCGCTAGGTGCGGTCAGCCTTAGCTGTACACATCCTTGCCGGTGTTGGCGGGCGATGCCCACCACCAGCCGCACATGCTTGATAGAGCTGCGCTGGCGAAGCGCGCCGTTGAACCTGTCGTGCGAGATATTATGCTCATGACGTGGCCGCACAAATGCGCCGGCGGCGGATCATAACCCTTCTGCGATTCCGAAACTGAAAGGATTCAGCTGCGAACCGACGGTACGTCAGGCGCAAGCGGTCGGCTCTATTGTGCCGGCGGCTGCTTTCATTGCTCCGCTCGGGAGGCGATCAGACAATGGCAAAAACCCTCGCAACTCTCTTCGGCGCTATCTATCTCATCGTCGGCATCGCAGGCTTCATTCCGGCGTTCGGCGGCTCTATGAGCATGACGCCCGGCATGCTATTCGGCATCGCAGATGTCAACGTGCTTCACAATATCGTCCATGTCATCATCGGCCTAGCCGGCCTGGCGGGCGGGCGCACAGAATCCGGCGGCATCTCGTTCTGCAAGACGTTCGGCATCATTCTGCTCCTCATAGGCGTCGTCGGCTTCATAACTCCGAACCTGCTCGGCATCTTGCCCATCGGCGGCGACGACATCTGGATCCACCTCACGACTGGAGCGATCTTGGCGATCGCCGGCTTCACTGCCGCTGCGCCGTCGAAAGCGACCGCGTAACGAACGAACAAATGAAGGGGCCGCCCTACACTAAGCTATGATTGAAGCAGTTCTAGCTGCGCCATCTCAGCCGCGTCGCCTTTGCGGATGCGCGTGCGGATGACCCTCGTGTAGCCGCCTTTGCGACCGGCCAAACTCGGCGCGATCACGTCGACGACTTTCTTCGCGACTTCTTCCGACGTGAGATACGCTGCGATCAAACGGCGGCTTTGCAAGTCGCCCTTCTTCGCGCGCGTGATCAGCCGCGACGCCACGCGTGAGACCTCTTTGGCGCGCACGATCGTGGTCTCGATCTTACCGTGCGTGAAGAGCGACGTCGCCAGGTTGCGCAGCATCGAACGGCGATGATCGTCGTTTCGCCCCAGCCGTTTCGTGGCAAGTTTGTGACGCATCGCCGCTCCTATTGCGCTTTCAGGGAGAGGTTGCGCTCTTGCAGCTTCTCCTTGATTTCGTCTACCGATTTCTTGCCGAGGTTGCGCATGTTCATGATCTCTTCTTCTGTCTTCTGCAACAGTTCGGAGATCTTCGTGATTCCGGCCCGCTTCAGGCAGTTGTACGAACGCACGGAGAGGTCCAACTCGTCGACCGGGATATCCCAGCCTGCGAACGGTTTGGCTTCTTCCACCGGCGCTTCGATCTCCGGCCGGCCGCTGAACGTGACGAACATGCCCAGCTGTTCTTGCAGAATGCCGGCAGCAGTGCTGAGCGCCTCGTCGGGAGTCAGACTGCCGTTTGTCTCTATCTCCATTATCAGGCGGTCGAAGTCGGTGACCTGGCCGACGCGCGTGTCTTCGATCTGATATGCGATCTTGCGGATCGGCGTGAAGATCGAATCCACCGGGATCAGTCCGATCACGTGTTCCACGTTGCGCTGCTTGTCGGCCGTGACGTAGCCACGCCACTTCTCGACGCCTATCTCCATGAACAGGCGCGCCTTTTTGTCCGACAGCGTGGCGATGTGATAGTCGGGCTCCAAGAGCTCGACGTCGGCATCCGGTACGATGTCAGATGCGGTGACTTCGCGTTCGCCCGTAGCCTCGATGCGCAGCACTTTCGGCTCGTCGACGCTGAGCTTCAGCGGCAGACCTTTGAGATTGAGGATGATGTTCGTCGTGTCTTCCACGACCCCCGGAATGGTCGAGAATTCGTGCAGCACGCCGTCGATCTTGACGTACGTGACCGCAGCGCCCGGCAACGACGACAGCAAGATACGTCGCAAGCTGTTGCCCAGCGTTATCCCAAACCCGCGCTCCAGCGGCTCGATCGCGAATTTGGCATAGTTGTCGCGGCGCTCCCGCACCTCGATCGATGCCCGTTGAAATTCCAAAACTGCCATGGTTTCCTTCCGATGCCTACGATGCTATCGTGAGTAGTATTCGACGATCAATTGTTCTTCGACGTTCGTGTCGATGTCCGCGCGCGCCGGTTTGGCCAACACCTTCGCCTTGAGCTCTTGCTCGTTGAACTCGAGCCAGCCGGGCACGCGGCGCCCCTTGGCGTACTCGGTCAGAGCGCCGAAAAGTGGCGACTTGGTGCTGGACTCGACGACGGCGATGCCGTCACCCGGCCGGACCTGCATGGACGGGATGTTGACGCGTTTTCCGTTGACGATGAAGTGGCGGTGCCGGACGAGCTGGCGGGCCTGGGCGCGCGACGTGGCTAGGTTCAGCCTGTACACCACGTTGTCGAGCCGGGTCTCTAGCAGCGCGAGCAGCGAAGCTCCGGTCTGGCCTTTTGAACGGCTCGCCTTATCGAAGTAGTTCTCGAACTGCTTCTCCAAAACCCCGTAGATCCGGCGCATTTTCTGCTTTTCTCGCAGCTGTTTGCCGAATTCGGACACCTTTGGCCGGTTTTTCGTATTGGCTTTCTGACCCGGCGCAGCGGTGCGGCGTTCGACCGCGCACTTTTTGCTCAAGCAGCGCTCGCCCTTGAGGAACAGTTTGACCTTCTCGCCTGGTTTGGACCCGCTTGCGCTTTCGCGCCGGCAAAGCCGGCAGACAGGCCCGGTATAGCGTGCCATGCGTTCTCCTTACGCCTCTTAGACCCGGCGCCGTTTGGGCGGCCGGCATCCGTTGTGGGGGATGGGCGTCACGTCTTTGATCAAAACGACTTCGAGGCCGGCGGCCTGCAGCGCGCGGATCGCAGCTTCGCGTCCGGCGCCCGGTCCCTTGACGTAGACCTCGACTTGACGCATGCCGTGCTCCATCGACTTGCGCGCCGCGCTCTCCGCCGCCATCTGAGCGGCGAACGGCGTTGACTTCTTCGAACCCTTGAAGCCCATGTTGCCGGAACTCGCCCAAGCCACGGAGCCGCCTTGCGCGTCCGTGATCGTGACGATCGTGTTGTTGAAACTCGACCGGATGTGCGCGACGCCCTGCGAGACGTTCTTGATGACGCGCTTCTTGCGAGTCCGCTCTTTTTTCGGTGCTGCGGGCATCTACTTATTTACCTCCGGGTCCTTTGGCTTTCTTCTTGCCGGCGACGGTCTTCTTCGGACCTTTGCGCGTGCGGGCGTTCGTCTTCGTGCGCTGGCCGCGAACGGGCAGGCCGCGCCGATGGCGCAGGCCGCGATAGCAGCCGATGTCCATCAACCGCTTGATCGCGCCGCCGACCTCGCGGCGAAGGTCGCCTTCGACTTTGAGATTCTTCTCGATCTGCTCGCGAAGCTTTTGGATGTCTTCGTCTTTGAGATCCTTGACGCGGATATCCGGATCGACACCGGTGACCCCCAGCAGCCGTACTGCGGTGGGCCGGCCGATGCCGAAGATATACGTCAGTGCGATCTCGATGCGTTTCTCACGCGGCAGGTCGATGCCCGCGATTCTTGCCATGATCCTATCCTTGCGCCTGTTTGTGCTTAGGGTTCTCGCAGATCACGCGCGTGCGCCCCGCCCGCTTGATGATCTTGCATTTATCACAGATCTTCTTGACCGATGGTCTGACTTTCATCATTTATACCTGTAGGTGATACGGCCTTGGCTGAGGTCGTACGGGGAGAGCTCGACGAGCACGCGGTCGCCCGGCAATATGCGGATGAAGTT
>JABCYQ010000036.1 GCA_013290125.1 Vulcanimicrobiota bacterium | reverse complement strand
AGCGGACCTTCGCGAAGCCATGACCCGCGAGCTCTCGGCCACCGGCTCTCCGCCCGAGAACCCCGGCTGGCGGATTGCGTTCGAGCGATATTATTCGACTCGGATCGCGGCGGGAACGGCGGCGACATTCGTGATCGACGACGGCGACCGGCTCGTCGCGATGGCGTCCGTCTACCGCCTCGTCAACCACCGCAGCGAGATATTCGCCCAGCCGTCGGCATATATCAGCAACGTCTACGTCGTTCCCGAGCTTCGCAGGCGGGGTTTTGCGAGCCGTTTGACGCAAGCGTGCGTCGCGTGGGCCCGGGAGCACGGCTGCGTTGTGGCGCGCCTTCGGACCTCGCAGGTTGGTAGGCCGGTCTACTGGGGACTCGGATTCCGCCCATCCGACGAGCTGGAGCTGCCGCTCGGCTCGCCCCCGCCCGCAGAAACGCGCCATTAACATGAAGTTAACAAGAAACTGCTACGCTTAGCCTTTTGACGGCCTGCCATTGCTTGCAAAGGAGCATGAAGTGCCAATCGTTCCTGCATTTCCGCCACAACCCGTGATGATCTCGAGCGGATTCGACTACGTCGGCGTCGATGCGCAGCGCCGTCGCGTGTATGCCGCGCACTCAGGCAGCGGCACGCTGCTCGTCGTGAACGCCGACACCAGCAAAGTCATCGGACAGATCGATGTCGGGCTGCTCCACGGCGTCGCGATAGACCCCGACAACGGCCACGTCTACACAGGCGACAGCGAGATCCGCCAAGTCATCGACGTGGACACGTCGTCCGCCATGACCGCGGGCCCGAGCGTTCCGGTCCCCGGGCTGCTTGACGCTACCGCCTACGATCCGCGTTTCCACCACATCTACGCGGATGAAGATGATGGCACGCGTCTCTTCGTCATCGATTCGCGCACGATGAAACTCGTGAAAACCGTTCCACTGCCGGGGCACAAGCCGGAGTATCTGGCGATCGACCCAACGAGCCGCAAAATCTATCAGAACATCGCCAACCTCTCGGAATTCGTCGTGATCGATCCCATCACGCTCACCGTGATCAAGACGGTCAAGACGCCGGAAGTCGTCAGCAACCATGGCCTCGCGCTGGACGGCGTTCTTGGCCACATATACATCGCAGGGCATAACGGCGTTCTGTCGGTCTACGGACTGGACGGCACTCACCTGTCGAGCGTGCCGTTCGGCCATCGCATAGATCAGTGCAGCGCCGATCCCGTTCGGCACAACATCGCGTGCGCGGGCGACGGCGAGATCACCGTCTTTCACGATGCCGGCGGCAGCAGCGGCGTGTCGATCGCCGGAAGACTGAAAACGGACAAGGGGGCGCACACCGTCGCTTTTGACACGCAGACGGGCTACATGTGGACCGTCTGGGCCGGAAAAGACGGCGACTTCGTTCAGGCTTTTCAGCTGAGCAAGTAGGGCCGCAACCTTAAGGCGGATTAACCGCAAGATTATGGCGAGTTAATCAAGAGCCCCCATACTTGACGAGTAACACATTCGTCGTGTGGAGGCTTTATATGTCCATCCGTCCCCTCGGCATTGCGCAATTCGCTGCGGCTATTCTCCTAGCGTCCACCGCGTGTCTCGCTCCTGCGTTCGCTGACACCGCGGCTGCAGCGCTGCATAGCGCATCCGGCAAAGTGGTCGACGCCAACTCTGGCTTACCATTGGCGGGAGTGAAACTCGAGACAGAAGGCCCGACCGTCACAACAGCGACGACGCAACTCGACGGAACGTTCAAGATCTCGGGGCTGGCATCCGGCGAATATTCGCTGATCGCGACACGCTCGGGCTACGAGACGACAGCCTCCGAGCTCTTCATCGTCGGGAATGAAGACCTCAACGGTCTCACGCTCGCCATCGCGCGCACGCAAGGCGCGAACACGGGCGTGCGCGTCCTCGGCCGCACGACCGTACGGGCATCGCAGTCCCTGCAGAAGGCGGCGACGATCTCCAAGACCGTGTCGGCGCAGTCACTCGCGCAGCAAGGTTACTTCCGCACGGCCGACTATCTACAACAGTTGCCCGGACTCGTCGGCGGTAATCCCTCGCAGCCCGGCGATGATGTATCGCTGGACATCCGAGGCATAGGTACGCTTGAAACATTGACCCTGATCGACGGGCACCCGATCGGGCCGCGCGGCGACTACAACTATGAGTTGTCTCCCGTCTTCGGACTGAGCGCCGTCAACGTGTTCTACGGATCGGGCGGCTCAGATCTATTCGGCGTCAATGCGATCGGCGGCGTCGTCAACATGGAGACGCTCTCGCCGACCACCACTCCGCAAGCTTCTTTTTCACAGAGCTACGGGACGTTCAATAAGCTCTCGACAGCATTTCAAGACACCGGTTCGTTGAACGCCGGAAAACTCGGCTATGCGTTTGCGTACGGCACACAAGGGTTGGACGGCCCGTTCCGTCGCGATGTGTTCTATCAAGCTTCGGCCGCGTATGATCAATATGCGACCGACCCAGCGGTGCGCGCCTTGGGCGTCTACCAAGACGACACCTCATTCGTGAACAAGAGCGGTCTCGGCAAATTCGTTTGGAATATCAGCACCAAGACCCATGTGACGGCGGCGTATCTTGGTAGTTCGGAGTGGGATGACAAGACAGGTAACGGAGACAACGACTATCTTCCGTTCCAAGTGGCGTTAGCGGCCGGAAAAGCAAACCTGGCCGCAGCCGCCGCGCCAGGGAGCGGCGACGCCTGCTTCGCTAACAATCCTACGACGTTCACGGTTGCCACGAGTAACAGCGGCAATACCCCTGGTTTCGGCCCGAACAATCAGCCGGATGGCGGGTCGGCCTGCCAGACTCCTCAATCGTACGCCCTTGCCAATTTTGGCTATGAAGGCGGCGGACCGGCTTGGCAGTCCTACCACAGCAACGACTATCATATTCGCCTTGACTCGCAGTTGGGCAAGGGCGATGTCGTGGTCGATACGTTCAGCAACTTCTATCATCATACGTACGATCGGACGTTTCAACGACCCAATCAGTTCATACCCGCACCAGATCCGTCCAGTTCGCCGATTCCCAATCAGCCGAACCCGTCGTGGCACGCGGACAACGATACGAACACGGGCGCGACGGTATCCGATGATTTCGCCGGTGAACGCAATGACTTCGGACTTGGTTTCTTCTACGAAAACACCGCCTCGCACTACGCCCAATACAATCCCGCTCAGTCACCGCCGGTGATCACCTCGCCCGTCACCCATGATACTGCTTACTTTTTCCGAGATTCATACCACGCGCCCAATTCACAAATGACAACGTACCTCAACACGTGGTTCAAACACTCGACGATCACGAATACGTCATACGTGGACCCGCGAATAGCGTTCGTATGGTCGGGCCAAAACGACGTTTGGCGCGTCGCGGCCGGCGGTACTTCGACGCAACCCACGCCTGCGCAGCTGGATCAGCCGATCTCGGCAAGCGCGCTCGCGGCGTTCGAGGGCGGCGGCGTTTCGTGCACATCGCTCAACTCGATCGGCAACGTTCCGTCAACAGCCCTCAAGCCAGAACGGGCATCTGACATGGAGTTCAGTTACGGGCACAGATTCAACGAAGTTTCGACGACACAGCTCACACTGTATAACACAAACGTTTTTGACCAGATCTACGGAGTGACTGTTCCGCTGACGACGGTCTCGACCGGCGGATTCAATCCTTTGCCGTATGCAAACGTCATACAAAATCAGTGTCCTGGGCTGTCACCCCAACAGGCTCTGGCATTGCTCGGCCTGAGCGGAAATGCGAACATCGGCCACACCCTTGCACGCGGGTTAGAGCTTTCAGGGACGCAAGAGCTGGTCGGTCCGCTTAGTCTGGACTACACCTACGATACGCAGAGCGCAATACTGGACTCGAACGATCCGGCGCTGATCAACCCTGCGGCAGGCGGCAGCTCGTCATTCATACCTCAATCACAGCTGCCCAATATTCCACTCCACAAGTATTCGTACGCGTTTGATTACAAGTTCGGCCGCGGCGTCGAAGCTAGACTGTCGACGTACCATTTGTCCGAAAACAACCAGAACAACTTGCCGGCATACGGCTACTCGGACTTCTCACTGACGGTGCCGTCAGGCGGCCAGAATTTGTTCAGTATGAATATCGACAACCTGTTCCAGAGCCACGCCAATTACCAGAATCAGGTCGGGCTGGGATATCCCCTCGCGCTCAATCATTTCGCGAGTGCCGCGAACGGCGACTACCAGCCGTTCTTCGGCACGGCGTCGACCGAGCGATTCAATCTCCCGTACCGCACGATCGAGTTCATCTACTCGCTTCGAGCGCGCTAGCCGAGCGCGGCAAGCGATGCTTGCCCTACCTCGAACCGCTGAAGGGGGCCGACGCAAGTCGGCCCTCGTATTTAAGTCGCGTGCTCGGAGGAAGAGACATGCGATCATTCGGCGTTTTGGTTTTCGCCTGCTTAACGATGTGTGGAGTTGCTGCGCGGGCAACGTCGGCGCCGTCGCCAGACCCATTTGCCGGGCTTGCTTTTCGCTCCATCGGTCCGGCAGCTGCCGGCGGGCGCGTCACGGCAGTCGCCGGCGTCGCGGATGATCCGAAGACGTACTACTTGGGCGCCGCGGGCGGCGGCGTTTGGAAAACTTCGAACGGCGGCGCGACCTGGACGCCGCTGTGGAATTCCCAACCCGTCCAGGCGATAGGCGCCATCGCCGCGCACGACCCCCGCGTGGTCTGGGTGGGGACCGGCGAGGCTAACCCGCGCAACGACGTCATGGCAGGCGACGGCGTGTTCGTGACCCGCGACGGCGGCCAGACGTGGAAGAACGTCGGACTCGGTGCGACCGGATATATCGCGAGCATCCTGATCGATCCCGCAAATCCCAAACACGTGATCGTGGGCGCGCTCGGCGATCCATTCAGCGATTCCGCTAGCCGTGGCGTTTACGTGACGATCGATGACGGAAAGACGTGGAGCAAGACGCTCTATGTCGGACCGCGCAGCGGCGTTTCCGACATGGCCATGGATCCGCACGATCCGCGAGTCATCTATGCCGGCATCTGGCAGTTCCACCGCGATCCGTGGACGTTTGACAGCGGCGGCTCGCAAGACGGGCTATATCGCTCGCGAGACGGCGGCGCGACGTGGAGCCAAGTCGAAGGACACGGTTTTCCGTCCGGCACACTCGGGCGGATCGGGCTTGCGATCGCACCGAGCGATGCGCGCCGCATCTATGCGCTCGTCCAGACGAAGAACGGTTTTCTGTGGCGGTCGGACGACGGCGGCACGAATTGGCTCAAGGTGAGTTCGACGACGCTCATCGATCAGCGGCCTTTTTACTTCAGTCATATCGCCGTGGATCCGGCCAACTCATCGAAGATCTGGTCGGTCTCGGAGGATATCTCGGTCAGCACCGACGGCGGCAAGACGTTCAAGAAGATTCCAGCGTCGGATGGCTTGCATCCGGACAACCACGCGATTTGGATCGCGCCCAACGACCCCAAGCGCGTCATCATCGGTGACGACGGCGGATACATCCTCACCTTGGACGGCGGCGCGAACTGGGCGTTCTCGCGAAGCCTCGCAATCGGGCAAGCGTACCACGTGGCAGTCGACGATCAGACCCCCTATAACATTTGCGCGGGGTTTCAAGACAACGGCGCACTGTGCGGACCGTCGAACAGTTTGGACCCCGACGGCATCCTCAACGGCAAATGGACCTTCGAACTCGGCGGCGACGGGATGTGGTCCGTACCGGACCCCGCCGACCCGGACTTCATCTGGAGCGATTACCAGAACGGCGCCCTCCAAGTGATGAACCGGCGTACCGAAGCGTCGTACGACGCGTCGCCGTACGAGGGCGACCTCTACGCCTTTGATTTGGCGCAGCGCAAGTATCGCTTCAATTGGTTTTCGCCGATCGCGTTTGCCCCATGGGATCCGCACACGGCGTGGTTCGGCGGCAACATCATCTGGCAGACCCGCGACCGCGGATTTACGTGGCAAATCATCAGCCCCGACCTGACGCGAAACGTCAAGTCGCACCAGCAGGTCCCCGGCGGACCGATTACGCCGGACGTCACTGGCGCCGAATACGCCGACACCGTCATTTGGATCGCGGGCTCGCCCGTCGCTACCGGCGAGATCTGGGCCGGCACCGACGACGGCCTCGTGCAGCTGACGCGCGACGGTGGCCAAAGTTGGACGAACGTGACGCCGCACGGCGTGCAGCCCTGGGGTTACGTCACGTGTGTTGCGCCGTCGCCGTTCGCGGCAGGAACGGCATACGCGGTGATCGACCGACACCTCTCCGGGGACACGTCGCCGTACCTATTCAAGACCACCGACTACGGCGCAACGTGGACGTCGATCGCAAACGGGTTGCCGCGCACGCAGTGGGTGAAGACGGTGCTGCCGGATCCCGTCAATCCGCATATCGTCTATGCCGGCATGGAGCGGTCATTCTGGGTGTCGTTCGATGGCGGCGCCAGCTGGCGGTCGCTGCAATTGAATCTTCCATCGTCGTCCGTTCGCGACATCCGCGTGCAGACGGACGCCGACGACCTGATCGTCGCGACGCACGGCCGCGCGCTGTGGTCATTCGACGATTTGCGACCGCTGCAAGAGTGGCCACAAGCACGCGCGGCCGGCTATTATCTCTTCGCGCCGCAAACCGCGTATGAGTACTCGTATCTCGAACATCAGAACCATCTCTACGCCGAGCCGGCGGCAGACAACCCACCGGCCGGAGCGAATATCACGTTTTTCCAAAGCAAGAAGTCGCCCGGCGGCGGTCCGCGCATAGAGATCATCGACGCCGGCGGCCGGATCGTCCGCACGATCGCGGGCTCGCATCTGGTCGCGGGGAAGAAGACTCCGTGGATCCCGAACACTGCCGGCATGGTCCGCATCGTGTGGGACTTCACCGAGAACGGGCCGGCGAAGTGGACAAGCGCTACGCCGACGTATCAAGGTCCGGACGAAGGCGCGACGGTCGTCCCCGGGGCGTATACTTTGCGCCTGCATCTCGGGCAGCGAGTCCTCACCGCACCGCTAACCGTCAAAGCCGATCCGCGCGCCCCGTGGACGCAGGACGACTACGTGAAACAGTACGACTATGCGGTCTTCGCCTTTGACCAGATCGACAAGATCGATCGCTGGCTCAACGACATCGACGCGACGCGCGCACGACTTACCCATGTGATCGCTTCGCCTACGACGCGACCGGAGGATGCGGCCGCCGCGCGCGCGGTGTTGGCGAGCGGTGAAAGCCTCGAAACGATGCTGTCCACGGATCCGAAAAACGATGAAGACCTTTTCATCCAAGCGCCCGGGCTTCGCGAAAAGCTCTATGACCTGTTCAATCCGCTAGGCGGGAGCGCGCCGCTCGCGCCGGCGCTCGACCTCAAGGATCGTCTTAGTGCCGCGATGGATGCGGCTGCAGCGGCGTATGCGACCTGGCATGAGAGCGTGACAGCGCTGCATATCGGCCGATGACGTTCATCGGCGAGCCGATAGTGCCTGAAGTAGGGAGCGGCGACGTCGAGGCGATGGCGCGAGCAGAGCCGGGCCTCCCGCGCGCGTTTACGTGGCGCGGCGATCGATACGAGATCGCGGACGTGATCGCGACGCGCAAGACCAAAGGAACGGATCGCGGTGACAACTACGTCCGCAAATATTGGTATGATATTCAGACGCGCTGCGGCAAGCGCATGACCGTCTATTTCGAGCGCAACCCGACGAACAAATCAGCGCGCGCGAAACGTTGGTGGCTGTACAAGATGGACTAGATATTGTCTGAAGGGGCCGGCTTTACGTCGGCCCTCAGTACAATTCGCTCCGGCACCACCGATCAATGTCCGCGCCGGGGACGCGACCCCAACGGCCGGCGCGCCATACCCCGCGAGGACGCTCCTTCGCTCGCATCCGACTCGCTCTGTCGCTCGGTTCACTTCGTCGCTCTCGCCATCCATGGCTTCGCTCCTCGTTCAACGCCTCGCTTGGGCATGCCGCGCCGGCCGTTGTCGCCGCATCGCCACGGCATCAGCGGCGATGTCGAAAGCCGGGGCGTCTGAGGCGGTGAAAGCCGCCGAAGTCGAGCGGCGGAGGTTGATCATCCCCGATGATCCGCCGCGTCCCCGGCGAAGACATCGCGGGATGATGCCGTGAGAAAGAAGTGGGCCGACTGGCGTCGGCCCCTTCAGAGTCCGAGCGAGAGTCCGAGCGGGAATTTCGAGCGGAATCCGGTTGGTCGAGATTAGAAGGTGAAGGGTGGGCGTTTTGTCGCGCCGGCGCACGACGTGTCCAATCCTGTGCCACCCCCGGCGATGATGAACGCGGCGACCAGCTTCGTACCGCAAGCCGTTTCGGCCGCGCGGGCGCTCTTGGGAAACAATACATTGAGCGCATGCGGCAGATAGCGTTGGATGCGCACCGCCTGATCAGCGGGCGTGGCTGGGTCGACGCCGCCGGTCAGCATCAGCACCGGAGCATTCGATCGGACCGGATGGAAAAATGTTGGATCGACGCTCGCGTGTGGCCACGCGGCGCACGCGGTGATCTCTGCCTGCACACGAGAGTCACCGAAGAACGAGCCGCGCGTCGCGCCGGCGATCTCGGCTGGGTCGATCGTGTTCGCTTCCTCCGGACAAGCCACGGACATCGCCATTCCCCAGAAGACATCTGTCGCCAACGTCGTGCGGACGGCCACGGTCATGTCGGCGGATGGATCGAAGTCGCCGTGCGCGGCGGCGTGGATCAGTTGAAGGAGTTGCGCGCCGGAATTCTCATCGTATAGTCCGTAGCGCACGGTGGATACCCAAGTCTCGGTATCGATCTGTACCGGAAGCTTGACCTTTGTCGCGGGATCCGTCGCGGTCGCGTGAACCGCGCCCTTCGCAAGAGTGGAGATCACCGACGCGAGATCGGCGCGGGGATCGGGGATCGCAGCGTGACAGCCCGCATCTGCCGCGCAGTCTGCGAACAACGCGTCGATGGAGTCTTGCGCAGCTTTGGCATACGGCAGCGGACCTTTTGAATCGGTCGCGACCGCGCCGTCGAGGACGGCGACGCGCACGTGTTGCGGATGACGGCGCATGTAGTCCAATGCGACCGTCGTGCCATACGACACGCCGAGAAGGTCTATCTGATCGTAGCCCAGCGCCGCCCGCACGTCGTCGAGGTCATCGGCCGAGTTGTCCGTGTTGTACTGCGTGAGATCGGCTATCGCCGTCAACCGCTGCGCGCACTCGTTGAAGACCTCGACGGGCCAGTCCGAGCCGAAATAGCGTGTGACGTCGGATCCCGGAAACAAGCCGCATTGAAGAGGATGAGAATCGCCGGTTCCTCGCTGATCGACGAGGACGACATCGCGCGTCAATCCAGCGTCACCGGCGATCATCGCGAATCCAAGTCCGGCCTGGCCCGCGCTAGCCTGGCCGGGGCCGCCTGAGATGCCGAAGATCGCGTCCTTTGCCGCCGGCCTTTTCGCCGCCAAGATGACGACGACGTTGAGCCCGATCGCCCGTGCGCCCGGAGTGTTGCGATTCTCGAAGACGACGACCGTGCCGCACCGCAACGTGGCTGTGGTTATGAGCGTCTGCGGACATGAATGACGGAAGAAAGTGGGGCCGGCGGCAGCTGCTGCCGGATATCGCACGATCGCGCACGCTATGATCGCGGCGAAAGGGGCTATTGCTTGAGTCCAACGCATGCGGCTTATTGCTTGAACGCGTATTCATCGTCCTGCAGTGATGACATAGCGCGGGAGCGACACGAGCGTTTTACGGCGCCGGACCGCCGTTGTTCACCGACGCCGACATCCCGTTATCCGCCACGAGTCCGATCCCGGCGCAATACGCGACCGAATCCGCGTTCTGCACGATGTGCGGCAGCGGTCGCAGCGTGAGGTCGTTGTGCCCGCCAAGATCGTAGATCTGAAACGATGCTACGCTGCTTTCGCAGTCGCCGTTGCCAAAGACATATTGATAGGGCGAGCCATCGGCCGGGTCGACGAGCGATGACGGATCGACGTACGGATTGCCCGGCCCACCGAACATCGCAAGCGTGATCGGACCGTTTGCCGTCGGATATTGTCCGCCGTGATCGGCTGCGTATGCTTCGATCGCAGCCGCGAGATTCTGTTCGTTCACTTCACACGCGGCGGTAAGCGCCTGATCGCGGATGTGGAAGAAAGCGGCGAGCAGGATCGCCGCTAAGATCATGATGATCGCAACGACGAACAGCACCTCCGGCAGTGAAAGTGCTCTTGATGAGACGAATTTGCGCGGTCGCATCGATTCCGGCTCCCCTGCCATCGTTGCGAAGCGGGCCAAACGCGGCCCGCGATCTGTCCGTGTGACCCTCGTCACTGCCCGCGTGTGACACAGGTCGCGAGAAAAATTCTCGCGGTACGCTATGTGGGACGATTCGGCCCGCCCGCCTCGCCCCGGAGCGCTGAGAGGTGTCGGACCACAGCCGAGGCAATCGGTCGGGCGCGACCGTTCCCACCAAATCAGTCCCCTACCGAGGAGACTTCTCTCGTCTATGGTGCCCTCGACGCCCGCGCGCGGCTCTGTGCCCGAAGAAAGTCTGCGCCGTGCGGTCTCCGTCTGGGGATCGTACGCATGGGGTTACGCCGACGTTGGCGCGGACATCTACGTCGCGCTTGGACTCGTGGTGGGTGCCGCGATGGGCGCCGCCAACGTCGCGTTCGCCTTCGCCGGACTTGTCTACGTCTGCATCGGACTTGCGTACACCGAACTCGCCGCGGCCTATCCGGTCGCAGGCGGCGGACAGTTCTTCGTCACGCGGGCCCTGGGCGATTTCCTCGGATTTGTCGCCGGCTGGGCGGTTCTGCTCGACTTCACGATCGACATCAGCCTCTTCGCGTGGTTCACGATCGGATATCTGAGCGTCACCGTTCCGTGGCTCAGCCAGCATCACGTCTGGTATTTCGCCGCCGTGCTGGGAGTCACGGCGTTTCTCACGACGATCAACGTCATCGGCGTACGCCACTCGTCGCGGATCAACGAGATCGTGTCGGGCATCGACGTCGTGAACGAGACGCTTATACTCGTCGCCGGCTTTGTGCTGGCGTGGCATCCGGAGATTCTCGAGCGGACGATGCGCGTGCACTGGCCGTCGACGGACAATCTCTTGCTCGGAATCTCGCTCGCCATCATCTCGTTCGTGGGTCTCGAGAGCATTTCGCAAGCGGCTGAAGAGACGTACCGGCCGTCGACGGTTTTGCCGCGCACGTCGCTCGCGCTGATCCTGACCATATTGATATTCGCGATCGGATATTCCAATCTCGTCCTCGGCCTGCCCGACGTGCTCTCGGGCGGCTCGAGCGTACCGATGTACCAATTCCTCGGCAATTCGGCGAACAATGACAAAGCAGTCGCCGTGCTCGTCGGCTTCATTCCGTACTTGGGCGCGCTGTTCAAGCTGTACGTGCCGCTGCTCGGCGCGTTTCTCGTCATGATCTCGAGCAACTCCGGCGTGTTCGGCGCGTCGCGCATCGCGTATGCAATGGGCAACAGCGGCCTTTTGCCGTCTGCGTTCAAACGCACCAACCCGAAGACGAAGACGCCCGTCGTCTCGATCATCGTGTTCTCCAGCGTGGCGGTCGTCGAATTGTTCGCCGCCTATTTCCAAGGCGATCAAGCGCTCAACTTTCTCGCTGATCTCTACGCGTTCGGCGCCGCGCTCTCGTACACGCTGGTCTTCGTCGCGCTGATCACACTGCGGTTCAAGGATGCGAAGGCGCCGCGGCCGTTCCGGATGCCGCTGAACGTTCCACTGAAGATAGGCGGGCTGCAAGGCACGGTCTCGATCGTATCACTGCTCGGCCTCATGGGCATCGGCGCCATCCTCGTCTTCATCATCATCACGCATCCGATCGGACGGATCGCAGGTCCGCTCTGGCTCGCGTCGGGCCTAATCGGGTACGCGATCTATCGGCGGCGCAAGAACCGTCCGGTGTTCGGAAGCTTGAAGCGCGATTGGGTGCGCCATCATGTCGAGACGCTGACGAACGCGGGCGAACTCGAGATGCTCGACGAGTACAAAGCCGCCGAGAAGATCTCCACGTAGCGCGCCGATGGCAGCAGAACGCTCGATCTTCGCGGAGCGAGGCTTCGCGTATTACTTCGGCGGGCAAGCGCTCAGCTATGTGGGCGACGGTCTACGGACGTTCGCTCTGCCGCTGCTCGTCTTTCATCTCACCCACTCCGCGCTGTCGACGGGCATAACATATGCTTTGGAGATAGTGCCGTTCGCGCTCGTCGGGCTCGTCGGCGGATCGCTCGCCGACCGCATCGACCGTAGACGCATGATGATCGCGTGCGATCTCGCGCGCTTTCTGATCATGGCGGCGTTCGCGACGGCGTATTACCGCGGTTGGCTGACGCTGCCGATGCTGTACGTCGGAATCGTGTTGCTCGCGTCCGCAGCGGCGATATTCCTCGGCGGCCAGCAATCGAGCATTCCGCATCTCGTCGGCACTGCCCGATCGACAAAGGCGACGGCTGCGCTCATCGCAGCCGAGCAGACGTCGAATCTCGTCACGCCGCCTATCGGCGGAGCGATATTCTCCGTGGCCGGCCCGCTGCCGGCGCTCATCGCGAACGCCTGCACCTATCTCATCTCGCAATTCACGCTCGCGCTCGTGCCCACGCTCGGACCAGATGCGCCGGGTCCGATTCCGAGCATGCGCGTCATCGCCGCGGATATCGCCCGCGGTTTCCGCCATCTCATGGGGGATCGCGCGTTGACCGCGGTCACGCTGACCAGCTTCGGCCTGAATCTCTTCGGCATGATGGCGGTCGCCGTGCTGATCCCGTTCGTCAAGAACGACTTGGCCGCGAGCGATGTCGTGCTCGGTTTTGCGTTTGGCGGGATCTCCATTGGGTCGATACTCGGTGCGTTGATCGCGGGGCGCTATGCCTCGCATTGGCCGCTCGGCATCGCGCTCCAGATCGCGTACGCCTTGGACGCCATTCTCTACATCCCGGTCATGTTCGCGCACAGCGTGCCGGTTTTCGTGCTATTCTCGGCGCTCGCAAGCGCGTCGGGTTCTTTTCAGGTCGCGCAGATCGTGGGCTGGCGGATGCGCATCACGCCGAGCGACAAACTCGGTTCCGTCTTCGGTGCGGCGCGTTTGGTCGTGCTGAGCGGCATCGGACCCGGCGCATACATCGGCGGTCTGGTCGCGCAGAACTACGATCCGCGCATCTCGATCATCATCTCCGAGATCGGATTTATCTTGATCGCTTTCTACATGGCATTCAATCGAGCGATTCGCGAGGAGCGGCGCTGAGCGTGCACTCGCGCAGCACGCTGTCGAGTTGCTCCATGGCCCCGTTGCCCATCTGATAATGGCGCAGTCGGTGCGCCACGTCGAAGATGAAATATGCCGGCCACCACTCGTTGTCGAAACGCTGCGACAATTCGCCCGCCGCGTCCGCCACGCACGGATGATCCGCGATCCGGCATTGGCGCTTGCTTTCGGCGATCGCGTCCTCTAGACTTGACGCGATATCGCGCCGCGGCTGGAACGCGCCCACCGCGATAAGCCCGGCGGGCTCGAGCTCTTTGATCAGTCCGGCGATCCGACGCCCGCCTTCGTCGCAAAGCGGACAATCCGATGAGAAGAAGTGGACGAGCACGGGATGCCCGCGCATCGAATCCGTGTCCGGCGGCGCGTTTGGAAACCACGGCGCTTCGCACGCGAGGGATGGCAACGCGGAGCCGAGGCGCGGTTTGGCAGTCGTCACGTTGAACGCATTCTAAAGGAGAGACGGCTTCCACTGCTCGCGTTGCGCGCGAAAGGAGAAGAGGTACGCGGCGATAACACGCCTCGGATAACGCCTTCGTCTGTACGTAGGATGTGAGATGACCGCGGAAGAGCGTAGGCTTTCACAGGCGCGTGGCAGACGGGAACATTGGTACCGCTGGGGATCGTACTTGAGCGAGCGGCAATGGGGTACCGTTCGCGAGGACTACAGCGCCGATGGCGACGCGTGGGAATATCTGCCGCACGACCAAGCCAGGTCGCGAGCGTATCGCTGGGGCGAAGACGGCATCGCCGGCTTATGCGACAACCATCAACGGCTCTGCTTCTCGGTGGCGCTCTGGAACGGCGCGGATCCGATACTCAAGGAAAGGCTCTTCGGACTGTCGGGCCCCGAAGGCAACCACGGCGAAGATGTCAAGGAGCGGTATTTCCACTTAGACAACACGCCTTCGCACGCGTACATGGCGTATCTCTACGAGTACCCGCAGCGCGCGTTCCCATACGAGAAACTACTCGAAGAGAATCAGAAGCGCGGAAAAGCGGCGCCGGAATTCGAGATCGACGACACCGACGCGTTCGCGGACGATCGCTACTTCCAGATCTACACGCTCTACGCAAAGGCGTCGCCCGAAGACATTCTCATCGAGATCCGCGTTGTCAATCGCGGCGCGCAGCCGGCACGGCTTCACGTCCTGCCCACGCTCTGGTTCCGCAACACGTGGTCGTGGAGACCGGATTCACCCAAGCCGCTCTTAGGCGCGATCGGGTCCGGCGTGGTAGAGACCACGCACGAATCGCTCGGCAGGCGTTACCTCCACTGCGAGCGGCCCGACGGGCTCCTCTTCACGGAGAACGAGACGAACGCGCAACGGCTGTTCGGCGTGGCCAACAAGACGCCGTTCGTCAAGGACGCCTTTCACGCGTATGTGGTCGAAGGCCGCGCAGATGCGGTCAATCCACAGCAGACCGGCACGAAGTGCGCCGCGCATTACGCGCTCGACCTCGGACCAGGTGAGAGCCGGACGATCAGACTGCGCCTGACGGATTCCCCGGACATCAGCGACCCCTTCGGCGCCGAATTCGGCGAGACGTTCGCGCTGCGGCTGCGCGAAGCGGATGAATTCTACGCGCGGATCGATCCGTACGAGGCATCACCGGAGCGTCGCACGCTACAGCGCCGGGCATTTGCCGGACTGCTTTGGACGAAACAGCATTACCACTACGTCGTGAAGACCTGGCTCGACGGCGATCCGAACGAGCCGCCGCCGCCCGAAAGCCGCAAGCATGGGCGCAATCACGACTGGCAGCACGTCTACAACGACGACATCCTCGCGATGCCGGACGCATGGGAATACCCGTGGTTCGCCGCATGGGACCTCGCTTTTCACGTCGTGCCGCTGGCGATGATCGATCCCGAATTCGCGAAGAAACAACTGTTGCTGTTGACGCGTGAGTGGTACATGCATCCGAGCGGGCAACTGCCCGCGTATGAATGGGCGTTCGGCGACGTCAATCCGCCGGTCCACGCCTGGGCTGCGATGCGCGTCTACCAGATCGAGCGCAAGATCTACGGCGCAGGTGACCGCCAATTCTTGGAGCGCGTCTTTCAGAAATTGCTGATGAACTTCACGTGGTGGCTCAACCGTAAAGACGCAGACGAGAACGACGTCTTCCAGGGCGGGTTCTTGGGGCTCGACAATATCGGCGTGTTCGACCGGTCGGCGGCGCTCCCCACGGGCGGCCACATCGATCAAGCCGATGGCACGAGCTGGATGGCCATGTACTCGTTGAACATGCTCGCGATCGCGATCGAGCTCATGCAAGACAATCCGGCGTATCAAGATATCGCGAGCAAGTTCTTCCAGCACTTCTTGCGCATCGCCGAAGCCATGAATCACGTGAGCGAGGAAGAGATCGGCCTCTGGGATGACGAGGACGGATTTTTCTACGACGTGCTGCACCTGCCCGATGGCAGATTCGAGCGCATGGCGCTGCGGTCGATGGTGGGACTCATCCCCTTGTTCGCCGTCTACATCCTCGAGCCGACCGTCGTGCAGCACGCCACGGACGATTTCACCCGCCGCTTCCAGTGGTTCATCTCGCATCGGCCGGACCTGCACGAGAATATCGCCGACCTCGAGGCTGAGGGCATGCACGGCCGGCGTCTTTTCGCTGTTTGCGGAGAGGACCGCCTCCGGCGGATATTGAGCCGCATGCTCGATGAGACGGAATTCTTGAGTCCAGGGGGCATTCGATCGCTATCCAGGTATCATCTCGATCACCCGTATGTGCTGAACGTCGACGACATGGAGCATCGGGTCGCGTACGAGCCCGCCGAATCGCGAAGCGGCCTGTTCGGCGGGAATTCGAACTGGCGCGGGCCTGTCTGGTTTCCCGTCAACTATCTGATCGTCGAATCGCTGCAACGCTTCCATCATTACTACGGCGACGATTTCCGCGTGGAATGTCCGACTGGTTCGGGCCGCATGCTGAATCTTTGGCAGGTAGCCGACGAGATCTCGCACCGTTTGATATCGCTCTGCGAACGCGCGTCCGATGGCGCGCACGATCGCCCGTCGTTCTACGAATACTACGACGGCGATTCGGGCAGGGGACTCGGCGCGAGTCATCAGACCGGCTGGACGGCGCTCGTCGCAAAACTCGTGCAGCAACGAGCAGAACACGCCGCTCGCAGGGCTCCGTGAGCGACGCCGTCACGAACGCGGATGCCGTCGTCGTCGGAAGCGGTCAAGGCGGCGTGCCGCTCGCGGTGGAGCTCGCGCGCGAAGGCAAGCGTGTCGTGCTCTTCGAGCGCGGCCGCCTCGGTGGCTCCTGCATCAATTATGGGTGCACGCCTTCGAAGGCGTTCCTGGCCGCCGCGCACGGCGCCGGTCGTGCGCGCCTCGCCGCGGCGCTCGGCGTGCGAGCGACCGTCGACGTGGATTTTCCCGCGGTCATGCAGCGCGCACGGCGCATCCGCGACCAATTCTCAGGTGACTTGAAGAAGCGGCTCGACGATGCCGGCGTCCAAATCGTGAAGGCGAGCGCCGCATTCACGGGTCCTCATCAGATCGAAGGCGGCGGCGTCAAGGTCCAAGCGCCGATCATCGTGATCAACACCGGCACGTCGGCTTTCATCCCGGAAACGCCCGGTCTCTCGGGCACGCCGTTTCTCACCAATGCCGATTTCTTCGATCTCACAGCTTTGCCGAGCAGCGTCGCCGTCATGGGCGGCGGCTACATCGGCTTGGAACTCGGTCAGGGGCTCGCGCGCTGCGGCGCCTCGGTGCATATCATCGACGGGAATCCGCGCGTGCTCGCGCGCGAAGAGCCGGATGCGTCAGCCGAACTCGAAAAGGGGCTGAAGGCGGACGGCATGACGCTGCTCCTCGGCCGGCGCGCGAAAGCCGTCGCCTATGGCGCCGACGGCTTCTCGTTAGTTCTCGACAACGGCGACCGATTGCGTGCCGATGCACTACTCGTGGCCGTCGGTCGAACACCGAACACGCGAGACCTTGCGTGCGACGCAGCCGGCGTTGTGTTGGACCCGCGCGGCTACGTCACGATCGACGCGCGCTTCCAGACCTCGGTACCGGGAGTCTATGCGATCGGCGACGTGGCCGGTCAGCCCGCGTTCACGCATGTGTCTTGGGAAGACTACCGTCGCCTGTGGTCGCTCTTGCACGGCGGTGAGCGGACCCGCGACGATCGCGTGCTCGCCTACACGACGTTCACGGAACCGCAAGTCGCGCGTGCCGGCCTCACGCTTTCGGAGGCCGAGTCGCGCGGTCTGCCGGCGCGAGCAGTGACGCTGCACATGGATTCGATTGCGCGCGCGATCGAGTGGGGCCACGAACTTGGCTTCTATCGCCTTGTCGTGGATGAGGAGAGCGAGAAGATCCTCGGCGCGACGCTCGTCGGCTACGAGGCCGGTGAAGTCGTGCATGCGATCGTCGCGCACATGGAGGCAGGGTCATCATGGCGCGTGCTCGATCGTTCCGTCCACATCCATCCGACGTACGGTGAGGCGTTGCCGAGCCTCGCGCGACTGCTGGAATCAGCTCCCTAAGCCCGTAGGGTTTCGTCGTCGGGCATGTGAAGTCGCGCGGCATGAGAGTGCGCGCGCTTTTGCTTGCGCTCGCGTGCGCCGTTGCGGCAGTGCACGCGCCCGCGACTGCTTGGGCTGCGCCCAAGAGCCACACTCGGCCGCTCGTGCGGGTAGCGCGAAAGTCGACGCCGACGCCGACGCTCTCGAGCAGCGTCGCCGGGGTCGTGGCCCGAGCCGAATTCGCGCATGCGGTGGTGGGCGTCGAATTTTACGATCTCGACGCTCGCCGGCCCATATTCTCGCTCAATCCGAAGGCGCTTTTCACCGCGGCGTCGACGACGAAGCTCGTCACCGAAGGCGCGGCGCTGCACGCGCTGGGGCCCGCATACCGCTTTCACACTCGCGTCTACCGCACTGGCGAAATAGACGCCGCGGGCACGCTTGCGGGCAGCCTTGTGGTGGAACCGTCCGGCGATCCCGATCTTTCCGGTCGCGCGCTGCCCAATGGAACGTATGCATTTGAAAACGAGGATCACAGTTACGGCGGTGATCCTGTAGCCGGCGATCCGATGACTGCCGTCGACGACCTCGCCACGCAGATCGCGGCTCACGGGATCAAGAGCATCACAGGCACCGTGATCGTGCAACCCATGCTTTTCAAAGAAGGCGATACGGAGACCGGCACCGGTACATCGATCTCTCCGGTCGCGCTGAACGACAACATCGTCGATCTTTTGATCGGACCAGGCGCTTCCATCGGCGCTGCGGCAACAGTGGTGGCCTGGCCGGCGACGTCATACTTGAAGATCGTCGACAGGGCTGTGACTGGGCCGGCCAACTCGGCGAACACGATCGATACGAGTGGCGATGCGGCCGACGCCGACGGCACGCACACGCTCACGATCGTGGGATCGGCGCCGTTGTCATCAAAGCCGCAGTGGAACACCTACGCGGTCGCCGATCCGATCCGTTTCTTGGATGCAGCACTCACCGACGCGCTTCGCGCAAAGGGAATCGCGGTTCTCGAGGGCGCGGACCCGGCGACCGGCGGCAGCTCGTACGCGGTTTTTTCCGCCGCCACCGTCTTCGATCCGAGCGAGATAGTCGCGGACCACGTTTCGCTGCCGTTCGCGCAAGACGTGCGGCTCACGCTCAAAGTGAGCCAGAACCTTCACGCCGCGATGATGCCGTATCTTCTCGGCGCACTCGTCGCACACGATTCGACTGATCCGCTGAAAGCCGGCTTCGGCGTCGAGCGCGACTGGCTTGCGGCGCAGGGACTCGATCTGCGCGGCGCGTCGGCCGCTGACGGCGAAGGCGGGGATGCGCATTTCTCGCCGGATTTCATGGTCCGATACCTCGCGATGGAGCGCGGACAGCCTGAATTCTGGGCGCTCCACGCCGGTCTGCCGATCTTGGGCCGAGACGGTACGCTCGCGGAGATTCAAACCCGATCTCCGGCGGCAGGCCACGTGGCCGCGAAGACCGGCACGTGGTCGAATACGGACTACTTGAACGGCAAGCAGATCGTGAGCAAAGGGCTTGCCGGTTACTTCACGAGCGCGTCGGGCCGACATGTCGCCTTCGCCGTCTATTTCAACAATCTCGAGCTGACGACCGATGCCGACGCGTCGACCTTCGCCGGTCAAGCTTGCGGTGAGATCGCGGCGCTAGGCTACCGCTACATCCGTTGAACCTTGAGTTCGGCCGTCAAGACATAGGCGAGTTTGTAGACGCCGAACACCGGGAATGGCTCGTGACCAACGGCCTTGGCGGCTTCGCTTCGCAGACGATCGCGGGATCCTTGACACGCCGCTACCACGGGCTTTTGTTCGCGGCGCTCGGTCCGCCGGCGGGGCGCACGCTGATGCTCGCCGCGCTCGACGAAGTCCTGCGCGTCGGCGCGAGCGAGTACCGGCTGAGCACGTTACGCTGGGCCGACGGAACCGTAGACCCGCGCGGCTACGAGAACATCGAATCATTCGCGCTTGAAGGAAGCGTTCCGGTGTGGACGTTTGCTTTGGGTCAAGCGCGCGTCGAGAAACGAATCTTTATGGAGTCCGGTGCCAACGTCACCTATGTGACGTACCGAGTCGCCGATTCGCCGCAGCCTGTCGAGTTCTCGATCAAGGCGCTGGTCGATTATCGCGGCTTTCACGGATCGACACGCGCCGAGTCCATGCCGATGGCGATGGAAGAGGTGCCACGCGGTCTGCGAGTAACTGCATTTCCTGGAGCGGTTCCGTTTGTGATCGCCGCGGATCGCGGCTCGTGCGCACGCATTGGGATCTGGTATTTGAACTTCGGGTTGACGGAAGAGCGTGCGCGCGGTCTCGACGACCGGGAGGATCACTTCTGCGCCGGCGAGCTCGCTTTTGTCCTGGCACCAGGTGAAACGGCGGCGGTGACGGCGGCGGCGGGCGAGCCTGCAGCCGATGTCGACGCCTCTGCCGCGCTCGCGCGACTCCGCGCTCACGATAACGGCGTCATCGGCGCATACCGTGAGGCTTCCGCGTCGTACTCTCCACCCGCTTTCGCCGAACGCCTCGCGCTGGCGGCCGATCAGTTCGTCGTCCGGCGTGGCGCGTCGGCGGATTCTCCGGCCGCGATCATCGCGGGGTACCACTGGTTCGGCGAATGGGGGCGCGATACGATGATCGCGCTGCCCGGCCTGTTGCTCGCGACCGGCCGCGCGAGCGAAGCGCGCTCGATTCTTCGGACGTGGGCTGCGTTCGTGGATGAAGGCATGCTGCCCAATGATTTTTCTGGCGAAGGTTCGACTCCGTCGTACAACTCCGTCGATTCCGCGCTCTGGTTCATCCAGGCGTTGCGCGAATATCACGAGGAAACCGGCGACGACGAGACGTTGCGCTTCGTTTTTCCAGCAGTGCGCGATATCTTGACGAGCTATCGGCGCGGGACTCGCTACGATATCCACGCCGATACGTCGGACGGTTTGCTCTACGCGGGGGTCGATGGCGTACAACTGACCTGGATGGATGCAAAGGTCGGTGACTGGGTCGTCACGCCGCGCATCGGCAAGCCGGTAGAAGTCAACGCACTCTGGCATAACGCGCTTGTGACCGCGTCTCGTCTGGCGGCGGTGATCGGTGAAGATGCTTCATCATATGCTGCGTGGGCGGCTGCGGCGCGCCGCGGTTTCAGCCGTTTTTGGAACGGCGCGAAAGGCTACTGCTTCGACGTGATCGATGGCCCGGGCGGCGACGATCCAAGTCTGCGGCCCAATCAACTTCTCGCCGCCTCGCTGCCGGAGATCCCATTCGGCAAGGCGCAAGTGCGCGCGATAGTGGACGCTTGCACGAGATTGCTCGTACCGTGCGGAGTGCGGACGCTCGACCCATCGGGCCCGGGCTATACCGGAACGTACGAAGGTCCGCAAGCGCAGCGCGACGCCGCATACCATCAGGGCACGGCATGGGCGTGGTTGTTGGGAGCACTCGCGACCGCGCACTTCCGCGCATATGGCGATCCGGAGAAGGCGCTTGGCATGCTTGCACCGCTCGAAGCGCATCTGCGTACTGCCGGCATCGGCTCGGTGAGCGAGATATTCGACGGTGACGCGCCGAATTCGCCGCGCGGCTGCATCGCCCAGGCGTGGTCCGTGGCGGAAGCGCTGCGGGCCTATCGTATGCTCGGCGCCAAACGCTCTTCGATTTCCCGCTGAAGGAGCCTGACGTTTCGCAGGTCACGCAGGGCCGCATCTGGCTGGCCCTCATCACGGTCTACCTTTTGTGGGGGTCGACCTATCTCGCGATCCGTATCGCCGTCGCGACGATGCCGCCGTTGCTCATGGCCGGAACTCGATTTCTCATCGCAGGCGCCGTGCTGTATCTGTGGCGCACGGCGGTGGCGCCGCGATCGAGCGCTCGCCCGACCGCTGTGCATTGGCGCTCTGCAGCGATCGTCGGCGCACTATTGATGTTCGGCGGCAACGGCGGAGTGGCGCTCGGCGAGCTGACGGTGCCTTCGGGCATCACGGCGCTCATCGCAGCGACCGTGCCGCTGTGGATCGCGTTTCTCGATTGGCTGTTCTTCAGACGGCGGCTTCCACCGAAGGCCATTGCCGGTCTCTTGATCGGCTTCGGCGGAGTCGCTGCCCTCATCGCGGGTCTAGGCGGGCTCGGCACCCCGACTGCCGGCTCGCTCATCCTCTGCGCTGCATGTATTTCTTGGGCGGCCGGCTCGTTATACGTGCGCGATGCAGATCTGCCGGCGGATTCGCTTCTTGCGGTCGGCATGGAGATGATCGCGGGCGGAGCTCTGCTCTGCATCGGTGCCGCGCTCACCGGCGAACTTGTAGGAATTACGGGGTTGGCCGTTAGTCCTCAGGCGTGGTGGGCATTCGCCTATCTCGTCGTCTTCGGCGGCATTGTGGGCTTCGGCGCATACC
>JABCYQ010000035.1 GCA_013290125.1 Vulcanimicrobiota bacterium | reverse complement strand
CGTAGCCGTCTTTGCTCGCCGTGACATCGTACGTGTCCGGCTGGAGCGAAACGAACGAGAAGTGGCCGCCATTGTCGGTGGTTGCCGAAACCGACTCAGACGGCGATGAAGCGGTGACCTTCGCTCCCGCGAGTGGCGTGCCGTCATTCAAGACGACGGTGCCGTTGAGCGCGCCGGTTGTGCCTGCCAGTGCCCACGTTCCCTGGAAGGCGATGACCAGCAACGCTGCAAGAGCGAGATCACGGAATCGCTTGATTGACATTCCGTTTTCTCCTTACATAGCTATGCTAACGGATGATCGCTCGGGTGTGACGCCGATGATCTCCGCCACATTGAAGCCTAACAACTCACGCGCAGGGTCGTCGCGCACATTCAGGCGTCGGCAAGTCCGATTGGACGGACGGGCGTCTGGGAACATTAGGCGTTGGTGAGAACATTATGAGCGCTGTAAGAATCACAGCGTGCGCACAGAATCGCGTCGGAACACATGAAAGAGCCGCATTGTTTCCGCGCGGCGGACACAGGCGAGATGTTATTCTATGAGCGCGCCTCAAGCAAGGGGCGTTCGTGGACTGGTTTCGAGTGCGCCATCTACGACACTTCACGCGGTCTTGTCGAAGTTCCAATGGCGTTGTCGTACACCGTCAGCATGCATGTCGGCGCACCGGTGTTCATGTCGACCCGCTCTGACGGATCGGTCCGCAAACGGTTCCAGACGGCCGGCGACATCAACGTCCTGCCCTTCGGCAGTTCGGCCGCGTGGGAACATGACAGAGCGACCACGATCCTCAGTATGAATCTTTCGCCGGTGTTCATGCGCTCGGTCGCCGAATCGATGGCGCTGAATCTCGATCAACTGCGCATCGAGCCGGAGTTACAACTCAAAGATCCGCGGCTTCAACATCTCGGTTGGGCGGTCAAAGCCGAACTGGAAGCGATCGATCCTTGCGGACCGCAATACGCGGAGAGTCTCGGCACGGCGCTCGCCGTCCATCTGCTTCGCCGTTACGCGCCACAGACTGCGATGCCCGTCGACCGCGGCCTTTCGAGGCGGCAGCTCAACCGCATCATCGAGTTCATCCAAGGCAACTTAAGTTCGGATCTCACACTCGCCGAACTTTCAGATATGATCGGCGTCAGCGCATCGCATCTCAAGGCGAAGTTCAAGGAAAGCACCGGGCTGCCGGTGCATCAATATATCGTGAAACGCCGCGTCGACTATGCGGTAGAATTGCTGTCCGGCGGAAAACGCAGGCTGAGTGAGGTCGCGTTGCAGGCAGGATTCGCCGACCAAAGTCACATGGCGCGCTGCATGCGCCGGGTAATCGGCATGACGCCTTCAAACGTGATCGGGCGTTACTCATAAGGATGAAAACAGGTTCGACCATCGCTGCCGTTTTCGCGGCCTGTCTGCTTCTCGAATCGACGGGAATCAGCGCGCCCGCGCGGGCAGCCGGCGTCGATTCGATACAGAACTTCACCGGCGGCGCGGGTTGGCTCAATGGCCCGCCGATCACGCCGGCCGATCTTCGCGGCAAAGTCGTTCTGGTAGATTTCTGGGAATACACATGCGTCAATTGTCTACGCACGCTGCCGTATCTGAAGGCGTGGTACTCGCGCTATCACGCCGACGGTTTGGAGATCATCGGCGTGCACTCGCCGGAGTTCGGCTTCTCGGGTGATCGCCAGAATGTCGTAACGGCAGCGCAGCGCCTCGGCGTGACGTGGCCGGTCGTGCTCGATGACGATCACACGATTTGGACGCGCTTCAACGTCCAGGCCTGGCCGACCGAAGATCTCTTCGATCAGAACGGCAAACTCGTCGAGCTCCAACAGGGCGAAGGCAACTATCAGCAGACCGAAGCAAAGATCCAGGCCCTGCTGAAAGCCAAAAACTCGTCGCTGCAACTACCGGCGGTGATGGCGCTGTTGCCGCAGGATAGTTACGACAAACCGGGAGCGGTCTGCTATCCGCAAACGCCGGAGATGTTCGTCGGGCCGTGGCACGGACAGATGATCGCAAATGCCGGCGCGTTCAACGACCCTGCCAAGGACACGATCTATCAGGATCCGGGCTCGCATACGGAAGGGGCACTCTATCTCCAGGGCTACTGGCATGCAACCCAGGATCTCGAAGGCATGGTATCGGGCGGAAGCGACGGATACTTGCAGCTGCATTACAAAGCGATCCAAGTCTTGACCATCATGAAACCTGAGAGCGGCGGGTCCGGGCGCGTGGTCGTCACGCAGGATGGTAAACCCGTTGCTCACGCGGATGCTGGTCCGGATATCCGGTTCGATGCCGATGGCACGTCGTATGTCACGGTCGACGCGGCGCGCGCCTACGAATTGTTGGACAACGTGCACTTCGGCCAACACGAGTTGCGGTTAGCGCCGCAACATTTCGGCGTGGGGATCTACGACTTCGCGTTCGAGTCGTGCGAGGTCGGGTCAGACAAGTAGTAGTGCGAGCATCGCTCGCCCATAAGCGCCCGCCCCATCAGGACTTCGTCCCGCGCGTTGCCAAGAGCACGTTGTGAGCGGCTGGCTTCGCAGTTACTCGTCATCGGTGTCCGCATGCGCGATCTTTGCGGCAGTGTTCACGGCCGGTTCCGCATTCGCCGCGCTGGCTGACGCTACGCCCTCACCGACGCCGACGGCGACGCCCGCGAGCCACGCGATCGTCGTGCAGTCGACGATGGCGACGCTCTTTCTGACGCAGGGTGCGTCGGGCCCCGGCTTGCAGCCGGTCGAGGGCCAAGGATTTGCAAACGGGGCGCCTGCGGCGCCGGTCTCACCCTACGATGTTTTTTCCGGCGCGCCGATGGTTCCCGGAATCGTGGGTCAGAACCAACTGACGCTGGATGCGGATTACCGCGCGCAGGGCGTCGATTTCGGAATCACGTTCGGCGCCGAATCTCTGGTCGGCGATCGAACGAACGAAGCGTACTGGGCCGAACCGCTGTTTCCGGAAGACAATCCGCATCTCGGATCTCAAGCTTTGGGACTCACCATCGTCTTTCCAACCCATCCCGGAACCGATGACTACATCGGCACGCGTGCGGGAATCACCCAGGCGCGAGCGACATTCGACGGCGGCAAGCTATCACTGCGCGGCGGGTGGTTGAACCTCAATCAAAGCCTTGGATTCGTTTTCACGCAGCCGCCGACGGCCAATTCACTGGCCGGATTGCTGTTGAAGACTCCCGAGAGCCTCAATCCGAACTCGCCCTCGCTGGACGCGTGGGCCGCTCCGCCTTCGACGTTGCCGATGCGCGGATTCGATCTGACGTTCAGCAGCCGTGCGGTCAGCATCGAGGCGACCGATGCCGCGTTGCCCGCGCTGCCGGGAACATCGGCTCGCCTCACTGGCCTTTCGATCGGCGGTTTCGACGACGCGGGTCACGGCGCCATGCTTCAGACCCTCGATGTGCGAACCGGCGGCGCTCCGATCAGTACGACGACCGGCTTTGGCGCGCCGTTGCAGATCATTCCGACCGATCAAGGGCAATTCGCTGTGAGCACGCTCTACGGTCAGCGCGAAAAAATCACGGGCGTGCGCGTCGCTGAGCCGATGGGTCTCGGTCTAGACGCGACGGTGGAATACGCGCATTCCACCTATCAGGCCGACGGCATCGGAAAACCACAGACCGCCGGCGGCTCTTGGACGCACGCCTCGCTTGCGCATGGCATCGGGCCGGCCATGCTCACCGTGCACTACTATCGATTCGAACCGACGTATGCCACGATCATCTTACCGTACGGAGTTCCGGAAAATGTCTGGAGCGTCGCGTACTCTTGGCCCGGTCCATGGTTGAAGTCCAACTACCAACTCGTCGATACGACCGCGCTGGGTGTGAATCGCCAAGGTCCGGAGATCGCCTATTCGTTCGCTTCGAAGTCGGTCCAGGCAGTCGCCTCGTACTCGAGTTTCAAACAGATCGCGCCGATCACGCCCGCCAATCTAACCCAGCTCGGATTCGTCGAGGGATTCTTCCTTATACAGCGCAATCCAGCAGACGCGACTCTTGGCAGCTTCAAACGCTCCGCGGCGTACATCGGGAAGACGTTCAAGTTTGGAACGATCGGTCTTGACTTCGTCGACGACGGTCTTCATCGCGACGCAAATCCACGCGAGCCGTTCGACGCCGTATCGTACGACGCTCCTCAGGCAGTCCTGAGCTGGTCTCGTCCGATCGGCGATCGCGCTCTGCTCGCCGCCGGCGCCGGCTACTTCGGCATGCGCGGGTCGTGGGCCGATGGTGCCGAGACGAATGTCGACTACGGGATGCACGTCTACTATGCCGGCGCGCAATTCGCCGAGCACGGCGGAGACGCGCTGATGCTGACCTTGCGCAGGTCCGACATGCGCGGGTCGCCCTACTTCGGCGCGCTGCATGCATTGCGCTATGGATCGCCGACATTTGACGCGACGACTATATTGGTCGAAGAACGCCTGAAGATCTGACTGGTCGCAAGCGATGTACACACCTACCGTGCTTATCCTCACCGTCTTCGCAGTCGGCGTGCTGCATACGCTCGTGCCCGACCATTGGGCGCCGATCTCGCTCATCGCACGACAGCGAGGCTGGACGATAAGACAGACCGCCCAAGCGGCCGCCGGGGCGGGAGTCGGACATGTCGTATCGACGCTGATCATCGCGCTCATCGTCTGGGTGGCGGGCGTCGCATTTGCGCAGCGGTTCGGAAATCTCATCGACATCTTGACCAGCGTCGCGCTTATCGCATTTGGAGGTTGGGTCGCTATCGGGGCGTTGCGCGAAGTGCGAGAAGAGCAGAACGGATCACACGAGCACAGCCACCTTAGCACTCACGAAGGCGTGGTTCAAAAACACACACACCTCCATACGCATGGCGAACTCACTCACGCGCACTTCCACACCCACGGTGCCGACGCGCACGACATCGCATTGGATCCCGCGCTGGATCCGCCGCCGCACGTCCACGAGCATTCCACCTCGTCGCGCATGGCGATGCTGCTCATCTTAGGGTCGTCTCCGATGGTGGAAGGCATTCCGGCGTTTTTCGCCGCTTCCCGATATGGGATCGGTGTGATCGCGACGATGTCGATCGTGTTCGCCATTTCGACGATCGCGACGTACGTAGTACTGTGCGTCACGTCTGTGCGCGGCATGCAGCGGATGAGTTTCGGACCGATCGAGCAGTATGGCGAAGTGATCAGCGGCTCGATCATCGCATTGCTCGGTATCGTGTTTCTGTTCATTCGCTGAAGGGCCGACTTGGAAGGGGGCGCTGTACGCTTGAAGGTGTCTTCGCCAAAGGAAGCAGACCCTTCAGACCAGTCGGCCGTTCATCAGCAGCCAAGAATTGAGCCAGGAGGGCGTAAAGGTCCGCACCGAGGCTAGGTCGGATTGAGAGGCGATGCAATATCTCGACGGGCGCGTCGTCTACTCGGCGACTGATCTCTACAACTACCTGGAGTGCGGCCATCTCGTAGCGCTCGAGCGGCAAGTCGCGCTCGGCAAACTTGGCCGCCCAGAACGAGATCCTCAGTCGGCTCTGGTCGCGGATAAAGGTCTGCAGCACGAGCGGCGCTACTTAGAGTCGCTACGCGCCGAGTTCGAAGTCGTCGAGATCGAACAAGCGGAAAGTTCGCGCGAATCCATCGAGCGCGCCGCGACGGACACGATCGCAGCGATGGCGCGCGGTGCTCAGGTCATCTACCAGGGCACGTTTTTCGACGGCGCCTTCCTGGGGCGCACCGACTTTCTGCTGCGCGTGGAGACGCCGAGCGGGCAGTGGCCGTGGAGCTACGAGGTCGCAGATACGAAACTGTCGCTTCACGACAAACCGTACTTCATAATCCAGCTCTGCCACTACAGCGAACATGTCGCGCGCGTGCAGGAGAGCGCGCCCGAACGCATGCACATCGTGCTGGGCGACCTGAAGCAGAAGCACTTCCGCATCGACGACTTCGCAGCATACTATCGCCATTTGAAAGCATCGTTTCTGCGCAACGCTGCGAGCTCGGACGTCTATCCTTTTAAATGCGAGCACTGCGCCATCTGCGACTGGTCGCCTCGCTGCGAGCAGCAACGAGCGGACGATGACCATTTGAGCATAGTCGCTCGCATGCGGCGTGACCAGATCAAGAAGTTCGAAGCGGCCGGCATCGGTAAAGTCGCCGCTCTTGCATCCGCGACGTCGGCGCGTCCGTTAGGACTGAACGAAATCACTTTCGATCGCCTGCGCCGACAGGCGGCCCTGCAAGTGCGTGGGCGAGAGACCGGCGAATATCACTACGAGTTTCTCGACCATCGGCCAGTCGAAGGCTTCGGTCTTATGCCGACGCCCGCGAAGGGCGACGTCTTCTTCGATATGGAAGGCGACCCGCTTTATGAGATCGGCGTCGGCCTCGAGTATCTGTTCGGCTGCTACTGCCCGGACGACGAAAATCCGTTCAAAGCGTTTTGGGGAGTCAGCCGCGCGGACGAAAAGTCGGCCTTCGAGCGCTGCGTGGACTTTCTCGTAGAAAGGCGCACGCAATACCCGACGATGCACGTCTACCACTATGCACCCTACGAGAAGACCGCGCTCCAGTCGCTCGCGCAGCGGCACGCCACGCGCGAAGAAGAAGTGGACCAACTGTTGCGGCGCGACGTGCTCATCGATCTCTACGCCGTCGTGCGCCAGTCGATATTGATCTCGCAGTCGAGCTATTCGATCAAAGACCTCGAGCCTTTCTACGACATGATTCGGACGACCGGTGTGCGGAAAGGCAGCGAGTCCGTCGTCATGTTCGAGACGTGGCTGAACGATCAATCGAAATCGGAGATTTTGACGGACATCGAGCGCTATAACGAACAGGATTGCAGATCGACGTACTTGCTGCGGGAATGGCTGCTGAAACTTCGCGCGGAGTATCAGACGCGCCAGGGCATCGAACTTGCGTTCAGGCCCCTTCGGGGCGACAAAGAGCCATGCCACGCGAAGCCAGCCGAGGGCTGCAAGACCTGCGCCAAACGCGTTCGTGAAGAACGCGAGGAACTAAAAGTCAGCCGAGATCAGCGCGACCTCCTCGCGCGGGAACATGACGAAACGGCCGTTCTGCTCGGACACCTGCTCTCGTATCATCGTCGCGAAGAGAAGCCGGCCTGGTGGGCTTACTACCATCGCTGCGAAAACACCGACGAGCTCCTCGAGTTCGACAAAGAAGCGATCGGCGGGCTCGAGCTAAGCGTGAATGTCGCACCGTATAAGGAACCGAGCGCGCGCAATCGGGTGTATACGTATTCGTTTCCCGAACAGCTCCATCACGTGGGGGAAAATCCCTACGATCCCTTCACGAGAAAGTCTGCCGGCCAGATAGTCAGCATCGACGAAGAGAAGAACGTCCTCGAGCTCAAGCGCGGGGGAACGCTCGAAGAAGCCACGGCCGTGACTGCACTGATTCCGAGCGGTCCGATCACGGCGGACAAACAGAAAGAGTCGCTCGGGCGCATCGCCGCAGCGTATCTCGACGAAACGCTGGCAAGACGACATCCGGTCACGCTTGATATCCTGCGCAAGTCGTACCCGCATTTGTCCGGCCGACGCGCAGGCGAGAAGATACAACCGGCGGTCGTATCGGTCGAGAGCCTCTACGATGTCGTCAGGTCGCTGGAGAACAGCTATCTCTTCGTGCAGGGTCCGCCCGGCACCGGCAAGACGTATACTGGCGCGCGTGTGATCGCGAAGTTGATCGCCGATGGCCGAAAAATAGGTGTGATGGCGAACAGTCACAAAGCGATCCACCATCTGCTGCACGAGATTGAAACCGTCGCGCATGCAGAGAAAATCGCATTGTACGGGCTCCACAAACACAGCACTCAGAATGCAGGTTCGCAGTACGCGTCTCGTCTCGCCCAGCCGCTCATCGTGAGCGACGACTACAACAGTGCGAGCCAAAGCGGCAACCACAACCTGGTGTCAGGCAATTCGTGGCTCTTCGCGCGCGAAGAGATGGCGGATCGCGTCGACTATTTGTTCATAGACGAGGCAGGCCAGACGTCACTCGCGGACGCGATCGCCGTCTCCCCGAGCGCACGCAACGTCGTTTTCCTCGGCGACCCGATGCAACTCGCACAGGTCAGTCAAGGCTCACATCCGGAGAGCGCCGCCAGCTCGGCATTGGAACATCTGCTGGGCGAGGCCGCGACAGTGGCTGTGAATCGAGGCATCTTGCTCGACACATCTTATCGCATGCATCCGCAGATATGCAGCTTCATCTCATCGGCGTTTTATGATAGCCGGCTTAAGCCGGATCCGCCGACTGCGAACAACTGCATCGATTCCCATGGCCTCAGCGGCGCCGGCCTTCGCTTTATCCCGGTCGAGCACGCAGGTAACACGCGCGACTCGATCGAGGAGGCCGAACGCATCGTCCACGAGGTCGGCCTTCTGCTTAACGGCACGCTCACGCGCAAGAACGAGCCGCCACGGCGCATCGTCAAAGATGACATCCTCGTGGTCACGCCCTACAACGCACAACGCAAAAGGATCCTCGGACTTTTGAAGGCGGCCGGCGTCGATGGTGTCCGGGTCGGCACGGTTGATAAGTTCCAGGGCCAGGAGGCGCCAGTCGTGTTCTACTCGATGGCCACTTCGAGCGGCGACGACATTCCTCGCACCATGGAATTCCTATTCGAGAAGAACCGCTTCAACGTGGCGGTTTCGCGCGCTCAGTGCATGAGCGTGGTGGTCTGTTCTCCGAAGCTTCTCGACGTGCGCTGCGGCCACACCGAACAGATCTCGCTCGTCAACCTATTGTGCCGATACGCCGAGGCGGCCGGCGCGCAGCAGGTGTCGAATCCGGCGGACGCGCGAGCGGATCGCGCAGGTGAGGATCGGGCGAGCGTACGAACGGTGGGGTAAGGGAGGGCACTATTTCATGACACAATTGTTCGCGGCAGTCGTCGTGGCAGCCGCCACAACGATGGCGCCGATGTCGCATTCATCGATGGCCACACCGGCACCGCAACCCAAGCCGAACGCGTCCGAAACGGCATTCATCCAAAGCGTGACTACGGGCCTCTTCGCCGCGTACCCCACGGTGACGAAGGCGACGGCAGCGGGCTATATCCGCATGACGAAGCTCGAGAGCGACAACACATACGTCTATTCGACGATGACCTACTCGAAGATCGACCGCCTTCACCCGAACTTCTTGTGGTACGATCGCAACGGCAAACTTGTCGGCCTCGACTATGAGTACGCGAAATCTTCATCACCTCAATTCCCCGGCATGTCGGTGTATCCGGTGATGGCGTCGCGCTGGGTCACGATCCCCCAGCACGTGCACTTCGCATATACCGTGGGGTCCGGCCCAGTGCAAACGCACGGATGGAAAGCGCTGCCGAATCTGCGCGGCGATGTCATCACGGCGCAAGAACTGATTGCCGACGGTTTGCTGCCGAAAGGCGCCAAACTCGTGTGGGCGCATTTCCACCCGGCATGCTGGGATCTTGGATTTTGGCTCGTGCCGAATCCAAACGGCGCGTTCGCGGATCTCGATCCTGCGGTGAAATGACGCCGGCGGTCCAATCGTTGCCATAATGATGAAGCACGTGCTCCTAGCGGCAAGCGCCGTCGTCGCGATCGCGGCGGCGGCGCCGCAGCCTTCGCCGTCACCGAGCCCGGCCGTTCCGTCGGCGCTCACTATCTTCGAGGCGGCGCAGAGCGTGGCTCGCAACAATCCGGATCCGCCGTACATGTCATATCAGATGCACGAGATATTCGTGCATCACGGCAAGCCGTTCACGTTCGACTATCGCGTCTGGTATCGCTCCGACGGCAAGGGATTGATGCAGGACCTCGCCGCCGACCGGCGTGGCGGACACGAGCCGCGCTTCGGCTACCCATTTCCGGTGGCGCCGGATGACAACATCCTCTTGTACGCCACACCCGCTCCGCGCGCCACAGTCCCTCCGCCCCTCGGTGGCTCACCCGTCCCGTCCGGCCAGCCAACGCCGCCGGTCCTCGCCGTCGAAAGCGTTACGAAGGACCGATTCTACGACGTCCGGTTCATCGGCGTCGAAGACCTGGACGGTCATCTGACCTACCATCTCGGCATGTCATCGCACGATCCCACCGATCGCGACCATCCATGGAAAGACATGTGGGTGGACACCACGACATTCGAGGTGTGGAAGGCCCACGCGGCTGGGTCGGGCAGCAAGGGTCCGGCCACCGGAAGCATCGACGCAGACGTCTGGTTCGGCCAGGTGGGTGATTATTGGCTGATAACTCACGCGCAGGGCGACGGCGAGGTGCGGTTGGCATTCATTTCTGACAGCGGGCACTACGAATACTACTTTTCCGGCTTCGGTTTTCCGAATACAATACCAGACTGGTACTTCGATCCTAGCACCTTTGCGCACCACTAGAAGCGCCGGTCCGTGGCATCATAAGGGGAGCCGGTATGAGACAGACAGGACCGTCAGATAGACGCCGCGGTCCGAAACCGGACCGAGCAAAAACAACATTGAGCGCGCAGGAGCTGCACGCGTACTACATCGCGCTGATCACTTCGCGCCGCCTATTCGTGAGCGACTCGGAACTCAAAGCATCGTAAAACGTTCCGTCACGTACTGAAGGGTTCACGTACTGAATGGGCCGACGCTAGTCGGCCCCTTCGGGCTCGCGCTCATCACCGCGGGAGATCGATTGCCGGATTGTGCGAGAAGAAGTTGAACGGCCGCAACTCGAACTGAAGCCACTGCGTCGGCATCACCGGAAAATCTTCCGCGCTCGGCAGGTGATGGTACCCCATCGTATACCAGACGACGAGGTCGGTATTCTCGATCGGGCGGTTCGCTTTCGTCCATGAAGGCAGTCCATCGCCGCCTCTGCTCTGCGTGGGGTAATCGCCCGCCGCATACCGCTCATCGCTTCGATAAGGCGTCACCCAAAGCGTATAGTCGGTGAAACCCGCTCGTTGTTGCGGGTAGTCGTCTGGGGAGAGAAGCGAAGCGGCGTAGTCGCCCGGCACGATTTCGTACCCGACGGGATATCCGACCGAATTACGCACCGATGGATTGATGACGCGCCACATCTCCGGATGAGCGGGATCGACTCGCAATTTTGCGTCGTTCTCAACCTTGAGGATCACCGGTTTGTCGACCCAGACACTCTTGCGGGGCTTCGATCCGGCGAGTCGTTCGGTCACGAGGCGATCGCGCACAAAGCTGTTCGCCGCACCATCGACCGCGAAGTTCAACCGGAAGTTGAAGAAGTGGTCGTGGAACGGCGCCGCGACGTTGTCGGCCACGAGCAGGCCATTGGCGACCGGCGGGTCTCCGGAGCCCGCAGAACCGGCGCGCGCGGCTGTGCTCGAGAACTCGTCGATGCCGGTCAGCCCGACCGCGACTTGAATCGTGCCGTCCTGCCGGAACACCCAGTCGAAGATGTAGTCGTAGTTCGAAAATGAGCCTATCGTCCGCAAAACGAGGTCGCGGCCTTTTCTGCTCTCCAACGTATCGACAGCACCGGCGTGCCGCCAAGCGACATCGCCGCTATAACGTTCGAATAGACATGCGGCACGCGGCGTGAGCGCCGGCATGCCGGTGTCGTCCGCGTAGACTTGGTCGAAGTAGACGGCGTTGTCGGGGCAATCGTTGCCCGGATCGAGCGGAGCCGAAAATCCGTCCGCAAACTCGCCGAGGTCGAAGTACGTGGCCCAGTAGTAGTCCTCGGACGGATCCATGTAGGGGACGAATATCTCCGAAAGCGATCCTTCGTAGAGGATCGAGCGTAGTTTGGCGCCGTCTTGGTAGCCGACGTTTGTCACCACTAGTCCGACTCGGCGATCGATCCGGAAATGGAAGTGCCAGTTCTGCCATTCGACATCGTTGCCGCCCAGGCGGAAACTCGGTCCGAGCGGCTGCGACATCGAGATCGGCGTCGGAATCTTGCGCGGCGATCCGATCGCAGCAGGATCGTAGTCCGCCTGGACCGTCGGCACCGGGGCTACGCCGGCGTCTGAGATGCGGATAATCTTTTGCGCATCGAGATCCCACACGATGATGATCCCGTTCAGGAATCGGCTGTCGGGCTCATAAACGCCGTGGCGGCCGTAGCATTGCATGCGCAGCAGTCGATGATGCTGCTCTTCAGCCGTGCCGAAGTATCCCGGCGGCGCGCCGGAGCATTGGATCTCGTTCAAGTCTTGGATGCCGCGGCGGTGCATCGCGGATTGCCACTGCGGGTCATTGCGAATTCCCGCACTCGCGTTGCCGAGATCTTCGATCGTGACGTTTGGTTGCACGCCGACTTTTTCGGTCCAGCTGACGACCTTCTTCAAGTCGATATCGACGATTGCTTCGAATGTTCTCGACTGTTGGTACACGACGACCAACGCTTTCCGATCGATGTGCGTGCCCGGCTTCCACGCGAGAACGTCAGATTTCGGCGGCTCCTGGAGCGTGACGAACGGAAAGCGCGTGTCGCTGTCCATGTGCCCTGACGCTTGAAGGGTGTCGAGCACGGTCCAGTATTCCTGCGCGGTCAACCCATCGAGCGGGTGGCTCGAAGCTTGGACAGGGAGCGCTCTCGCGGCGATACATGCGATCGACAGCGCGAGTGCCAAGCGGAGAGAAATACGCGCAAATACTGTCAAGTGCTAGCACCTCGGCCATGACGTTAGGCGACCGATCCGGTCGGCCGAGGTGATGGTTGCGCGGCGGACCATAAAGGTCCGCCCTATATCCCGACTACAAAAGAAGGGGCCGACGTAAAGTCGGCCCCTTCAGATGGCTAGACGCCGATCTGCGCGATGATCTGCGAGCAGAGCGACTTCAGCACGGGATCCGACGCGGTTTTCGCCGCCGACTCGAACTGGCCGCGAGCCCCCGAATCGTCGCCTTCGCGCAAGCGGATAGCGCCCCGCAGGAAGTAGCCCTTCGCGAACGATGGATTAAGCTTCAGAGCAGCCGCAAGTTCTGCGTCGGCGCCGACCAGATTGTCGGTCTTGTACATCGCAAGCGCTCGGTCGTAGTGTGCTTGGACGTACTGCGGATGCAGCAGCGTAGCGACAGCGAAGTCCTTCTCAGCCTGATCCGGATGACCCGATAGATACTGCGACAATCCGAGGTCGAAATGCGCGCGCATGGATGTGGGATGATCGGAGAGGATCTGCTGGAAGATCGATTTCGCGCCGTCGTAGTCGTTGAGCGCGATATCGGTCACGCCGAGATTGAAGAGCGCGGGCACGAAATCGGGCTGCTGCGCGAGGCACGTTCGGAAGTCGGCGGCTGCGTCGCTGAACCGCCCGAGCGCATACAAGTCGAGACCATGGTTATAGCGCACCTGCAAGTCATCAGGCGACAGCCGAAGCGCATCTTCAAATTTCGAAAGTGCGCCCGTAAAGTCTCCGTGGTGATAAAGGTCGATGCCGGAACCCTCGAACGAATCGACCCGCATCTGACGGAAGAAGTTCTGCGCGCTTGCGACTCCGGTGGAGGTCAAGACGATCCCGCAGGCAAGTGCGAGCCACACAATGCGCTTCATGACCCATACCTCGTGCCGCGATGCTGCCGGAGCGGTGGGCCCGATGGCGAGTAAGGGCCAGGCGGAGGCGTCGTGCCGGGCGCTGCCGCGAATGGATCGGAGTATGACTTCCACGGTGTGTACTTCGCGATAGTCAGCGTGCTCGCGAACACTTCATCGGCGGCTGAGATCTCGGTGTTCGCGCCTGGTCCGATGGGATCGATAAGATTGTAGGTGCCTTCATCTTCGGGGCCGGCCGGGCCGTTCAACGCGCGGTCGATCAAATCGTTCACGGCTTGCGATGGCGACGCGGACGCGGCTTTCGGTGTCGCGGATGGCGCGACGATGAAAACCAAGCCGGCGATCGCAACCGCTGCGACCGACGCTTGGAGGATGATGCTGAAGCGACGAGACATCGCACGCACCTCTTTCACTTACGAATCCAACGCCGGAAGCCGGACGGTGAATATGCTGCCCTTGCCCTCGCGGCTGTCGACCGCGATGTCGCCGCCATGCGCGCGGGCGATCCAGCGGCAGAGCGGTAAGCCTAGTCCATGTCCGGCCGGACCGGTGGTTGCACCGTTGCGCGCCTGATCCAGCCGGTGAAATCTGAGGAAGATACGTTCCTGCTCTTCGGCGGGTATGCCGGCGCCCCTGTCCGCCACCGCGACGAAGGCCGCGTCGCGCGCCTGCCAAACGCCGACCTCCACGCGCGTGCGTTCCGGACTGTATTTGATCGCGTTATCCACGAGATTCGCGACCAATTGGGAGAGTTTGAGTTCGTCGCCCATGACGAGAGCGCTCTCGCTGCGATTCACGCTGAGATCGATACTGCGCGCTTGCGCGAGCGGTTGCAGGTCGCGCACCACGCCGTTGACGACGACGACGAGATCCGTGGGTTCGCGTTCGAGCGCGCTGTCGGCGTCCACGTGCGAGAGGGTGAGGAGCTGATCGATGAGTCGCTCCATGCGCTGCGCCTGTTCGTCGATGATGACTAGCCGTTCGCTCGCCTCCTCCGTCAGGCCGGCATTGTGGAGCGCCGCGGACGTCTCGGTGCGGATAACGGCGAGCGGCGTGCGGAGATCGTGCGAAGCGTCGTTCGTGAACTGCCGCTGCAGCGCGATCGCCTGCTCCAGCGGGCGAAGCGCGGTCTTGGCGAGCAAGAACGCTGCGCCGGCCACGAGCGCCAGTCCCACGATGTTCGCGACGAGCAAGAACATCGCGTCCTTGAACATCATCGCGCGCGCGACTTCGGGCATGCCTGGCCAGTCGCTGATCGGCTGCACGTCTTGCCAGACGACGAGCGAGATCAATAGATAGACGACGACGGAAAACGCGAGCTGAAGCAAGGCCAAGATGCCCGCGTATGCGAGCGTGAGGCGCAGCCGGACGCGTTGGACGTCAGCGACGGGCGACGTCGCTTCTTTCACGGCTTATCGACCGTGTAGCCGACACCCCGAACCGTGCGCACAAACGACGGCGCGCCCGGTTCATCGAGCTTGCGCCGCAGCATCTTGACGTAGACTTCGAGGATATTGCTGTTGCCGCCATGCTCCGCACCCCACAGCCGGTCGAGGATGGCGTCCTTCGTGAGCACGATGCCGGCATTTTCGAGCAAGTATAGCAGAAGGCGATATTCTGTCTTCGTCAACTGCATCGTCTTGCCGCGCTTGAGCGCTTGGTGGCGGAGAACGTCGACGGAAAGATCGCCGACTGAGACGCTGCGCGGCTTGAGGTCCTGGTGCGGCCGGCGCAAGAGCGCATGCACCCGCGCCAGCAATTCGGGGAATGCAAACGGCTTGGCCAGATAGTCGTCGGCGCCGCTGTTGAGCCCGGCCACGCGGTCGGTCACTGCATCGCGCGCGGTTAGCATGAGGATCGGCGTGGTGATGCCTTGCTTGCGAGCTTCTTGGCAGACCGAGAACCCGTCGCGCTTCGGCAGCAGCACATCGAGGATGGCCAGCTGATAATCGTTGCCGCACAACTCGTCCAAGCCACGGTCGCCGTCGCCCGCCATCGTCACGGCGAATTTCTGCGCTTCGAGCGCGCGGCGCAGCGATGAGGCGAGGCTGGGGTCGTCTTCCACTAGCAGGAGGCGCATGCTCCGTACTTCGCCATGCCGGAAACCCGCTGCCTGCGCTGGTCGCGCGTGTGTTTCAGCCGTTTTTCATGCCGAAGGCGCCGCGCCGTCGACTTCTTCAAGCTCGCCGTCCTGAAATGCAAAGGTACCCTGTGCGAATCGGACGAGGAATGGCATATACGCGCTGTTGCTAATGCTTTCCAGCACACCGACTGCGCCGGCGTCGACCTTACCGTCAACGCCAAGATCCAATGCCCGTTTCGTGCGAACGCGCTCGCCGACTTCCATATGCGATGGTTTCGGCGATCCGTAACGGCGACCTCCGCCGGCAACGGCGACCTCCGCCGCCGAGCGCGGTAAAGGTCGGTCCAGCGCGGGCCGCGCAACGTAGCAGCCGTGATCGAAGATCTTGAAGAACTTCGCCCGGTCAGAAATGGCGTCGATGTGCTCGCCGCTGATGATTTCAAGGCGATCCACGACTGCCGCCTCGCCGTCGTGACGAATCACACCGGCTTACTCCTCGACGGCACGCGCACGATCGACGCGCTCTTCGCAAATCCGGACGTGACGTTGCGGCGCATCTTCACTCCGGAACACGGAATCTATGGAGACCGCGACGATCGCTTCGGCGACTCGCGCGACGAAGTCACCGGACTCGACGTCTTCAGCTTACATGGCGAGCGCGTACGGCCGACGCCCGAACAGTTGGACGGCATCGACATCGTCCTCTTCGATGTCCAAGACGTGGGCGCTCGATTCTACACATACATCTCGACGCTCGGTTATGTGCTCGAGGCGTGCGCGGAGCATCGCGTGGCGGTCTACGTCTTGGATCGGCCGAATCCGATCGGCGGCTACGATGTGGATGGACCGTCGAGCGACCAGGAATGCGAATCGTTCGTCGCCTATCACCCGATGCCGCTTCGGCATGGCATGACCATCGGCGAACTCGCGCGGCTGTTCAATGTGGAACGCGAGATCGGCGCGGATCTGCGCGTGGTGACGATGGCCGGCTGGCAGCGCTCGTTCTGGTTCGACAACTGCGGTCAGCCTTGGACGAACCCTTCGCCTAATATCCGCGATCTCGCGGCGGCCGCACTCTATCCGGGCGTCGGATTGCTTGAAGGGACCAACGTCTCCGTCGGGCGCGGAACCGAAAGCCCGTTCCACGTCATCGGTGCGCCATGGATGGATGGAACGCGTCTGGCAGCCGCACTTGCACGACATGAACTTCCCGGCGTGACGTATGAGGTAGTCGAATTCACGCCCGACGACCGCGCGCATCCGCACTCCGGCGATCTCTGCCGCGGAATCCGTTTCAATGTCTCGGACATGCAAGCGATCCCGACGGCACACCTCGCGCTCGCGTTGATCAAGGATCTCCGTGCCCTTCATCCGCGCGAATGGGAATATCGCGGGCTCGGCGCACTGCTCGCCCGGCCGGATCTACTCGAAGCGATCGAGGACGGCGCCCGCGAGCTAGACGATCTGTGGGAACCGGACCCCGACTTCTTCGACGCCCGGGCCAAAGCGCTGCTCTACTAGCGGCGGCGCACGAGGTCCGCGCCGCGAGGGGCGCGTACTTCCGGACATGGCCCGAGGAATTCTCATCCTTACCTTGCGTCTCAGCCTGTGCCTCGCGCTCGCTGGCTGCGCAGCCAAGATCGGCTCGGGGCAACCGCCGGCGCCCGACCTTCTCGCCGACGTCAAACAGCGCGGCACGCTCGTCGTCTCGACCGACGGGAACTATTCACCGCAGTCGTTCCTGCGCGCCGACGGCACGTGGGTTGGCTTTGATGTCGACGTGGCTCGCGAATTGGGTCGCAGGCTCGGTGTTAAAGCGGAATTCGTGGACAGCAACTTCGACGCGGTCACGGCCGGCAATTGGAACGGCCGTTGGGACGTCAACGTCGACTCCATGAGCGTGACGACGGCCCGAAAACACGACCTCTTGTTCACCGCGCCGTACTATTTCGTACCGGCCACGTTCGTGGTACGACGAGACAGCCGCGTCGCCGCGCCGTCGCAGCTGGCCGGCGCGCGCGTCGGTGTCGGTACCGCGACCACATATCAGGCTTATCTCAACCGCGAACTTGCCGGCGATATCGAACCGATTCTGGTCGACGCGCCGCCGCGCGCGAGCGCGGTGGCCTTCGAAACGGATGCCCTCGCGCTCCAAGAACTCGCGATCGGCGGCGGAAAGCGCATTGACGCTGTGCTCACGGCAGAGCCGACTGCCGCCGCCGCGATTCGAGCCGGTCTCCCGCTGCGGATCTTGCCGAGTCCGATTTTTTACGAAGACGATGCCGTGGCGCTCGACAAGCACTCCGGGGCCGCGCCGGAACCGTTGCTCGCCGCAGTGGATGATGCGTTATCCGGCATGTTGCGTGACGGAACCATCACTCGCCTATCAAAGAAGTACTACGGCGCAGACCTGACTAAGAAACATTAGACGAAAGGACCAAGATACCTAAGGAATAGAAGAATCGAAAATGGCCGTCTTCAAGAAAGCCGCTGTCCGTTCGGGCGCCATGACGTTGCCCCAGCGATACTACACGTCACTCGATGTATTCTCAGCCGAGATCGAGACGATTTTTTCGCGGCGTTGGCTCTGCGTCGGCCGCGCCGATCAACTCGCAAAGCCGGGTGACTATTTCTTGGCGGACTTCTTCGGCGAAAGCCTCATCGTCGTGCGAGGAAACGACGGCGATATCCGCGCGCACTATAACGTGTGCCGCCATCGTGGCACGCGCATGTGCGAGGAGAAGAGCGGTACCTTCACCGGGTCGATCATGTGTCCGTATCACGCGTGGACCTACGGGCTCGACGGATCGCTGCTCGCCGCGCGGAACATGCAGACCGTCGAAGGATTCGACAAATCGCTCTATCCGCTGCATCAAGCGGCCGTGCATCTCTGGGAGGGTTTTATCTTTGTCAGCCTCGCCGAGCGGCCCGAGCCGTTCGAGCGGGCATATGCACAATTGCTCGATCGCTGGAAGCCTTGGGGCATCGGGGAGTTGCGAGCCGCAAAGCGCATCGACTACGATTTGGCGTGCAATTGGAAGCTGATCTTCCTCAACTATTCCGAGTGCTATCACTGTCCGCTCATACACCCTGCGCTCGATAAGCTGTCGCCGTCCGACAGCGGTCGCAACGATCTGCAAGACGGCGATTTCCAAGGCGGCTTCATGACGTTCCGCGAGGCCGGCGCCCGCGGAAGCATGACGCTCTCGGGCCACACAACGCGCGCTCCGCTGCCCGGACTCGATCGCGACGAGATCGAGCGCGTGTACTACTACACGATCTTCCCCACGATGCTGCTCAGCTTGCACCCGGACTACGTCATGGTGCACTACGTCACGCCGATCTCACATGAGCGCACGCTCGTCACGTGCGAGTTTCTCTTCGACAAAAATGCGATGGCCGCACGCGATTTCGATCCAAGCGACGCTGTCGAGTTCTGGGATATGACCAATCGGCAGGACTGGCGCGTGTGCGAACTTTCTCAGTCGGGCATCCGCTCGCGAGCCTACACGCCCGGGCCGTATGGCGATCAAGAAGGCTTGCTCGAGTCCTTCGACCGCAACTATCTCGCCGCCATGAAGCTCGATAACTTGTCTGAAGGGGACGACGCTAGCAGGTTTATTGAAGGGGCCGACGCTAGTCGGCCCAGGTAATCGCTTGTCCGCTCTGATCGCGATCCTCGTGGCCGCGGCGCTTTCGCTCGCGGCGACACCGCTTTCCGGGCTCCATTGGCGCTCGATTGGGCCCGCCGGCGCAGGCGGACGGATGGCCGCAGTTGCCGGCAGCGATCGAGACGATAGGTTGTATTTCGCTGGCGTCGCGGGCGGCGGACTTTTCCGCACGCGCAACGGCGGTTTGACGTGGGACGATGTCTGGTCCAGCCACCCTGTCGCGTCCGTTGGCGCGGTCGCGATCGCGGCGTCGGATCCCCGGATCGTGTGGGCGGGCACGGGCGAACCGAATCCGCGCAACGATGCGTCCTACGGAGACGGCGTCTGGGTTTCACATGACGACGGCGCGCATTGGCGCCATGCCGGCCTCGAGCGTTCGTTCATCGTCTCGAGAATTTTGATCGATCCGCGGAATCCGCGCACTGTGCTCGTCGGCGCGCTCGGCGACTCGTTCAACGACTCGCCTGACCGCGGCGTCTACCGCACGACCGACGGCGGTGCGACGTGGCGCAGAACGCTCTACGTCGGGCCCGAGAGCGGCGCGATTGACCTGGCATGGAGCGCGCGCCGCCCGTCTGTCGTATTCGCGGCGATATGGCAATTCCGACGGAGGCCGTGGAACTTCGTGAGCGGCGGCGCCGACGACGGATTGTATCGATCGCGCGACGGCGGCCAGACGTGGACCAAGGTCGTGGGACGCGGCTTTCCGAGCGGCACGCCCGGGCGCATCGGCGTGGCGGTCGCGCCATCCGATCCGCTGCGCGTGTATGCGGTCGTGCAATCGCGCGCCGGAACTTTATGGCGATCGGACGACGGCGGCACCATCTGGCGAAAGACGATCGCCGACACCGACGTCAACCAGCGGCCCTTCTACATGAGCCGCGTCGCCGTGGATCCGAGCAATCGCGATCGCGTCATCTCATCGTCGGAAAATCTGTTGGAGAGCGATGATGGGGGTTACCGCTTTCACGAACTCACAGGGGCGATCCACCAGGACCACCATGACCTTTGGATCGCGCAGGACGGCCGGCGCATGATCGAGGCCAACGATGGAGGGTCACCCATCTCGCTCGACGGCGGCAGCACGTGGGATCAGCGCTTCAATATCGCGATCGCGCAGATCTACCATGTCGGCTTCGACCATCGTATGCCGTACGATGTTTGCGGCGGCATGCAGGACAACGACGCGTTTTGCGGTCCGTCGGATAGTCTGAGCCAGATCGGGATTCTCAATTCCGATTGGCGCGACGTGGGCAATGACGGCGACGGTTCGTGGGTGTGGCCCGATCCGAGCGATCCGTCGAAGATATGGAACGTCGGCGTGAATGCGCTCAACGGCCAGCTTGGCATCTATGACACGGCGTCGCGCCAGAACTTCGACGTGACGCCGTACGTCGGCGATACCAACGGCATGGCCTTGGCGCGTTTTCCATATCGGTTCAATTGGGAGGCGCCGATCGCGTTCTCAGCGCTCGAACCCGACGCGGCGTTTTTCGGCGGCAACGTCGTCTTCAAATCGATCGATCACGGCCGCATGTGGACGGTGATCAGCCCGGACCTGACGCGCAACGAGAAAGCGCATCAGCAGCCTGCCGGCGGGCCGGTGAATCTCGATATGTCAGGGGCTGAGTTCTACGATACCATCCTCGATATCGCACCTTCGCCGAAGGATGCGAAGGTCATCTGGGTCGGCACAGACGACGGGCTCGTCCAGTTGACGCGCGATGGCGGCGCGACCTGGCACGACGTGAGTGTGAGCGGCGTCGGGCTCTACGGCCACGTGAACTGCGTCGAAGCCTCGCCGTTCGACGCCGGCTCTGCCTTTGTAGTGATCGATCGCCATCAGATGGGCGATCCGAAGCCGTATGTCTTCGCCACCACCGATTTCGGCGCGACGTGGCACTCGATCTCGACTGGCTTGCCGCCGCTCCAATACGCGCACGTCGTACGCCAAGACCCGAAACAGCCGGACGTTCTGTACCTCGGCCTCGAACAAGGTATCTGGATCTCATTCGATCGGGGCTCGCATTGGCGCTCGCTGCAACTGGGCATGCCAACCGTCGCGGTGCGCGATATCCGCATCCAACCGGATGCGAACGCGCTGGTCGCGGCGACACATGGCCGCGGGTTCTGGATTTTGGATGATCTATCGCCACTGCAGGGATTGGCAAGCGCCGTGACCGCAGCCAGTCCGGCCATTTGGACGCAATCAACTGCCTACCAATACTGGCGTTGGTGGACCGCACAATACGGCGTGCAGGCGGGCGAGTGCTGCGCACCGCCCGGCGAATTTGCAGGCGAGAATCCGCCGCCCGGTTTGATCATCTCGTACTATCTTCCAATGCCTCAAGCCCGTGCGCCCATGGTCGAAATATCAGATGCCGGCAGACGCATCGTTGCCCAATTCGCAGGCACAAACGTCACCGGAGTCAATCGTACGTACTGGGCTCTCGCCGAAGATCCGCCCGTCTCCTGGAAATCGGCACGAGACTGGAACAAAGGACCGGCAAACGGCCCTCCGGTGATCCCTGGTACGTATGATGTGGACGTAAAGTCCGATCATGCGTCGACTGGAGTGGTCGTCAATGTCAGCCCGGATCCGCGCGCGGCGTGGTCCCCATCCGACTATCTCGCGAGGTACTGCGTCGAGTCGGAACTGGATGACGAGCTCTCGGCGGTTGACACGGTGCTCAACGACCTCGATGCTCGCGGTCTTCAGAATACCGCCACGTACAAATTCTTGACGTCACATCCGATAAATTCCGAGGATGATCTATGGTTCCCCGATCGGCTCCGCGAGCGGATCACGATCCTGCAGAGCTCATTGGGACTCTCGCAAGGGCCGCCGTCCGCAGCGCATCTGCGCGAAGCCGCAGAAATCCGCGATCAGTATGACGTTGTCATGAACAAATATCCGTTATCTAAACCGGCGGCTTGCGTCGCGGGCGCCGGTCGCGCACCTGCCGTCCGATAACCTAGCGTGAAGATCCGTCCGATTGAAGTACACTACGCGGACGATTGGGCCGCGATGCGCTCTCGGCTATGGCCCGATGCGGACAGAGGCGACCTCGCGCGAGAGACGCGCGCATTTCTCGAAGGCTCCGAGACGTTCTTGGACGCCGTTATGATTGCGCAAGAAGAAGAGTCGAGGCCGATTGGCTTCATAGAGATCACGATCCGTGCATTTTCCGACGGCTGCGACTCGATGCCGGTGCCGCACGTCGAGGGCTGGTACGTCGAAGAGGCCGCGCGCGGCCGGGGCGTCGGACGGTCGCTGATGCGCGCCGCTGAAGATTGGGCGCGCGCTCGCGGATTCACGGAACTGGCGTCAGATTCCGAACTGGACAACGCCAGCGCGCAAAGCGCGCACAAGCACTGCGGCTTCGAAGAAGTCGACCGTATCGTCAAATTTCGAAAGAGGCTCGATTAGTCGTGTGACGCGCCTCGCGCCAGGCGCCGAACGATTTCGGTCAGCACGTTCGTCGACGTCGCGAAATTGAGACGCGCAAACCCTGAGCCTTCGCGGCCGAAATCAAGACCACGAACCAACGCGACTTTGCCTCGCTCGAGAAATGCCGTGGCCGGATCGGGGCCTAGTTCGAGAGCGCGACAGTCGAGCCAGGCGAGGAAACCAGCTTGAGGCGGCGCGTAGCGAATCGATCCAAGCCCATTGTCCGACAGCAATCGACCAAGCGTGCTGCGCTGCGTGTCGAGGTGAGCGACGACGCGATCCAGGAAGCCGACTTCGGAAGTGAACGCGGCGATCGTCGCGTGAACGCCCAGATGACCAGTGCGCTCGACCATCGCCTTGGGAAGGCGCTCGAGCGCGTCCCGTCCCCATGCCGAGCCGCTGACGGCGAGCGCGCACTTGAGCCCTGGGATGTTCCACCCCTTCGATGCTGAGGTAAAGGTGATCGAATGCGCGCCCGCTTGCGCCGCCACGGATTCGAACGCGATATGCTCGGCGCCGGGCAGCACCAACGGAGCGTGGATCTCGTCGGCAAGTACCGCGACATCGTAGCGTGCCGCCAAGGCCGCGACGTGTTCGACATCATCGCGCGAAAACACGCGGCCCAACGGGTTGTGCGGATTGCAGAAAAGATAGACGCGTGCGCCGTCCGCAAACGCCCGCTCGAGGCCGGCGAAGTCCAACTGGGGCACGGACTCTTCGGTGTCGAGGGCGACCTCGACGATCGCGCGGCCTACTTCGGCGACCGTCGCAAAGAACGGCGGATAGACTGGTGGGTTGATGACGATGCCGTCGCCCGGCTTAGTGATGACGCGAAGGATCTCCGCGACGCCGATCATCACTTCGGG
>JABCYQ010000034.1 GCA_013290125.1 Vulcanimicrobiota bacterium | reverse complement strand
GACTTCGACGAGGCGCCGACCACCGCATAGATAGTCATATTGGACGGTTCTGGCCAAATCGAACGCTCGTTCGCAGGGAGCGCGTGACCCGCGTCACTACAACTTGGGTATTAGTTCAGTAAGGCGGCGCTTTTCTGTACTTTGCTGTCGGTACAAATGCACTTTTCTGGGTTTTTTAAATGGTAAGCAATCGATCATCTAGCGCTCGCGGATTCACGATCCTTGAGGCGCTTCTCGGTATTACGATCTTCGCGATCGCGCTAGCTGCCTTCTACTCCATCATTCCCGGCTCGTTCCAGACGACGAGCCACGATGACCAGTTCGTCCAAGCGGTGAGTGCCGGACAGCAATATATGGATGCGTTGCGGAGCTCGGTTGAACAAGGAACGCCCGTGCCGCAGCCTCCCGTCATCCCGATCGACGGCGGCGTTTCGGTAACCGGCAACGGCATGCAGAACGCGTCGCCGGGAAACTTCATAATCACCGGAAACTGCCTGCCCGTTCCCGGATTTACACGGCTGGAAGACTGCACAGTCCTCGTGACATGGAATGAGGGCAGCGCGAATCGCTCGTATCAGGTGGAGTCGTATGCGACCAAGCAAGTATCGTAGCACGCGTCACGAGCGCGGATTCACGCTCGCCGAGATCCTTACGGTGGCGGTGCTCTTCGGGATGTTGCTGAGCACGATCGCCGCGGTCATCCCAGCGGTCATGCGCGCACCGGCGCAAATGCAGTCGCAAGTGGATGAGGTCAACGCGGCAGCGCTCGCTTTGTACAAAGTACAGCGCGATGCGCGCCAGAGCGATGTCGGTGGTGTTTTCAACTGCACAACTCTGCCCGTCCCTCTCTGCAGCCAACAGATCGGCCCGCCGGTACCGACACAAGCGATCGCGATTGCCGGCAACGATTCTTCTCAGTTCTTCAGCCAGACCTCGGGTGAGGCGAACTGGCAAGGCTACACCCTCTATTGGTTAGCGCCGAGTGCATCCGGGATCGGTATGGACTTGATGCGAGCATACGAGCCCCAAGTTATTCCGCTGAATTTAGGTGTGCCGCAGTTTACAACGACTCAGGCGCAGACCGCGCTGACCCTTGCGCTCTTGCTCGCATCTCCAGATGTCGCCGCAGGCGACGTTCGTAAACTCCAGGTCGGCGTCACGCCGGCCAATGGCATCATCGCGCTGCGGATGAGTGCCGGCGTGAACCGCGGCGACCAGACCGAACTGACGCTCTATGGAAACACCTATGCGCGCAACTGACGCCGTTCGAACGCCGCAACGCGGCGTCGTCATGCTCATCGTCGTCATCTTGGTGGCGTTGCTTATCATCGTCGCGCTCATCGTGGCGTACGGCGCTTTCAACGCGCAGACCAGCGCTCAGGCGTTAGGTGTCAAGTACCGAGTGCTCAATAGCGCTGAGGCCGGCGCGAATCTCGCGCTGAACGAACTCGCCGAAGATCCTACCTACCCCTCCGGTCAATGCGTTAGCGGCACGCTGAACGCTAAGCCCTACACCGGCTGCGTGGAACTCAATCGCCTCCAAAACTCGTGGGCGTACGCAACTGATCCGGAGACCGGCGCCCAGGTCAAAGTGCCGGCCAACTCTGCATACATCTACGGCGAATCGTCTTTTCAGGGCGGTCGCAAAGTGTACATCGAAGCTATCGCCGATCCATCGCCTCCGCTCACGCTACCCGGCGGCGTGATCAACTCGCAGAACGACGTGAACGATATCGCCCCCGAACCGATTTCGCAAGATCCGCTTCATCCGGGCGATGCCAACGTCAACGCAAACGGCAACATCAACGTCACGGGAGCGGCGGCGAGCACAGTGCAGGGATCCACGACTGCCGTCGGCTCGAACCAAATTCCGGGCGGACATTCCAACGGCGCGGCTGTGATGTTTCCCAGTCTAGTAGAGGTCCAACAGGCGGCACAAAATGCGCAGTCGCTCGGGAAATCCGGCACGCAGGTCAGCGGATCGTCGCTGAGCAGCGGGTCGGGCGGCGCGTTGAGCGGCAACGTCTATGTCAACGGCGACATCCAGTTGAACAAGGGCACGCTCACGTTTAGCAGCGGATCCAATGTCTACGTCAACGGCAACGTCTGCGTCTCGGGCTCCGGCGTGCTCGCCAACGCCAATCAGGGCCAAAATGTCTTCGTTGTGAGCGGCGTTATGGCGGTGACCGGCTCGGGCAACTTCAACGCTGCGCCAGGCGCTAACTCGCTGCTGCTCGTCCTCGGCTCCGATCCAACGTCCTTTAATCCGTGCGGCGGCGGTCCGTTCGCGCTCGATCTCGAACCTACCGGAACGCCGAGTCAGATCGGCACCGTGTACGCTTCGGCGGGGTCGGTGTTCTTGGGCGGCTCGACCACGCTCACGGGCGCTGCCGATGGTGCCAACGTCTTGATCGGCGGCGGGCCATCGTCAACGTTCAAATACGACTCGGTGCAATCGCAGACCACCATGACTACCGGAACCTTGACGTACTCGGCGTACAACGAGTACTGATCCGCATGGCCCACGTCATTGAACTCCGTCCAACCGTAGGTCATCAGCCAAGTCGGGCGCTGACACTCGCCGAGGCGTTGGAGCGGCTCACGACCGCCGGATACGAAGCCGATGCGCACACGTGGGAACAGTTCGTTGACGGCGGCCTCTTGCGCCACAGCAAAGCTGCATCCGCGAAGCTCACCGAAGTCTCGAATCAGGACTTCAAGCGCTTCCGCCAATTGCTCGACGTGCGCCTGCGGGTCGGAAGCCGCGCGTCGATCGACGAGCTATGTTTTTACGCCTGCGCGGCTAACGTAAGCGACGTGCCCACGACACGTGTCGTCTCGTTCGTCGAGTCCGGCATCTCATCGTTTTTCGCGGCGGCCACGGACGCGCTGCGCGCGGTGACCGCACTTCCCGACCGTCTTGGCGTCGAAGGACAGCGCGTGCTCAGCTTCCGGCTCGCATGCGCGCTCTTAGGTTCGCAAACCACGCGCGCCCGACAGCCCTCGAATAACATCGAGTGGCTGATGACGACGTGCTGCATGATGTTTCTCCACGCCACGTGGCGCAATCGGACGCGCGGTCGCGGTCCCGCCCCGCGAATTCTCACGCCGGCCGTGTTAGATACAGACGAGACGCCCATCTCGGCCATGAGCGCTGGCCGGCCGCTTCGATCGCGCGCCGCGGAAGTCACGCTTCCGCCTATCGCCGACTTGGAGAAGATCATCGCCGGACTTCGGCGCGCTGCCTACGACCGCTCGGCCGACGTCGCCTCCGCCGCTGCAGGCGCGGCGCGGTTAGTGGACGGGCAGCTCGCGAGCGCTGATCATTCCAAATTGCCGATCATCGTGAAGTCCGTTGCACCGCTGCTGACCGCTGCATTCATCCGCGTTCGTACGAGTGCGCCGAGCGGCACCGCGGAGCGGCTCGTCGCGTCGGCGTGGACCGACCAGCGCGCGTTTCAATCCGCTCTGCTCGCATACTGGACGTAGCCCTCGCCGCTTTTTGAAGGGGCCGACTTTATGTCGGCCCACTTCGTCTGCAGGGGCAAAATCTACCGAGATGCCCGATTCGCCTGATGATACTCCTGATCCATAAAAAGCGGCGACGAGATCAGCATGTCCGCAGATCGGCGGTTGCATGCGATCGGCACGTCGTAGAGCACCGCCAATCGGAGCAACGCCTTCACGTCGACGTCGTGCGGCTGGGGTGATAACGGATCCCAAAAGAAGATGACCACGTCGACCTTGCGCTCGGCGATCATCGCGCCCACTTGTGCGTCCCCGCCGAGCGGTCCAGAGAGCAGCATCGTGATAGGCAGGTCGAGTTTCTCCGCGACAGAGCGTCCGGTCGTGGCCGTCGCGTAGATCACGCACTTGGCGAGCGTTCCCCGATTGAACGCGCTCCATTCGGCCATCTCCTCTTTGCGTGCGTCGTGTGCGATCAACACGACGCGCGGATGACGCTCGTCTTTGGGGCTTAGCCGATCGGTTCGAGTCATGTTCGCGATTTCGACGAAGGGGCAAGCGATGCTTGCCCTACTACGAGGGCTCTAGGGAAAGCGAGGTTTTTTCAAGTCGGAGCGCGGGTCGTAGACGAGTCGCGCGTGTTTGATGATCGCATAGGGCACCGCGGTCGCGCCTGCGTGCGGATCGTCGATGACTACCGCGACATCGTCTGCGGCGACTATCGGCCCTGTGAATTCCACGCGATTGGCCAGCTGCTGCGACGTCACGACCTTTGCCTGTTTCCCCGCGAAGCGGCGATAGTTCGCGGGCGTGTAAAGCTGACGCTCGAGCCCGGCCGACTCCACTTCGATCTGATAGTCGGGCGCATTCTGCCCCATCTCGTCGATCCGTTGGGCCAATCGCCGGTTGATGTCTTCGCAGAGATCGATTGACACGCCGCCTTCGCGGTCCACAACGACACGAACGACCCAGGATCCGTGTTCTCGAACCACCGTAGATTTCACGATTTCCACGTCGGGGAACAATCGCGCGATAGCGTCGACGTGTGCGGCTAGGTCGCTCCGAATTTCGTTCCCGCCGATCATATGATCGTCTCGCGCGCCCATGGACACGCGACCGAGACGCCCGAGCGAAGAAGCGCAGCACGGACGGCGCGCGCAACCGCGACGGCCGTCGGCTCGTCGCCGTGAATGCACAGTGTCGCGATGTCGCCGCGCTGTGCGAGCGTCACCGCCTGACGCGCAGCCGCGTCAGGCGCTGCAAAGACCGAGCCGGGCAACGCGCGGGACCGAAGTGAGCCATCCGGCTCGTACGCCCGGTCGCAGAATCCTTCGGCGGCGACGCGCAGTCCGGCCGAACGACCTGCGCGCAACAACTCGCTTCCGGCCAAGCCCACGAGCACGAGCGATTTGTCGGCCTCCCGGATAGCAAGCGCGAGCGCGTCGGCAAGTTCTGGGTCAACGGCTGCATCGTTGTAGAGCGCGCCGTGCGGTTTGACGTGCGCGACCTCCGCGCCGAGTGACGTGGCGATCGCGCGCAGCGCGTCGAGCTGTGTCCGCAGCGCCCGAGCAGCGTCGCGCGCGTCTTGCGCTCGCGGCCGCCGGCCGAATCCCTCGCGATCCACGTACGATGGGTGGGCACCGATGGCGGCCCCGCTGGAAAGCGCCGCGCGGACAGTTGCCGCCATAGTCTCGTCATCACCGGCGTGACCCCCGCACGCGATGTTCACTGAACTGACGAAGCCGATGAGTTCGCGATCGGCGCTGCGTCCCTGCGGTCCGGGCAATTCGCCCACGTCGCAGTTAATATCTATCGCGCGAGCGGCCGTCACGATTCTGCGCCTTCGAAGAAACCCGCCGCGAGGACAGCACTGCCGTCTCTTCGGCCGTCAACTGATCGGCACGCCGCGTCGAGCGCGCTTCGACGTTGCGCAAGCGCTCGGCCCGCTTCGTCAACGTCGACCGCCGCAAAACTCACACGCTCGCCCGGTCGCAGCTGCGCGGCAAGCGGAATATCGGCGTAGGCGACGACCGCGGCGACCTCGTAGCCGCCTGTCGTCTGATGCTCGCACAGGAGCACGATCGGCATGCCGTCGCCCGTGATCTGGACGCAGCCGGCGCTCACGCCGGCCGACGGCAGATCGGCGCGCATTCCAACAAGCGATCCCTCGCCGTCGAGCGCCAGCGCCTGGCGCGACGACCGATCACTGACAACGTACGAACTGCCGAAGAGCGTCTCCACAGCCGGCGACGAAGCGAGCCGAACCGTGCGCAGCACCGTCTCCGGAATCCAAGCGATCGGATCGATTCGCACGTCTGATGTTTCGTCGATCGTCGCGCCCAGCGAGAGTTCGTCTCCACGAGCAAGAATCCGACCGCCGAACCCCGAGGTGACGTCGGTGCTCGCGCTGTCGAAGAGCGCCGGCACGATCACGCCGCCGTCGAACGCGACGTACGAGCGCAGGCCGCGGCGCGCGGCACCGACGACCACGCGATCGCCGGCGCGCCCGCGCTGCGCTCGCCACTGTTCGCAAACGCGCTCGCCGACCGCAAACGGCGCTGCCGCGCCGGTGACTGCGACCCAGGCGTCGTGGCCGAGCGCGAACGTCGCACCGGTGAGCGTCGTCTCGATCAGAGTGGCGGAGTCGGGATTGCCGACAAGCCTATTCGCGGCGCGACCGGAATACCAGTCGGCGACGCCGCTAGGCGAAACGCCGAGCCGCCCGGAGCCGTGACGCCCCAAGTCCTGAACCGTGCTTAAAACGCCGGGATCGACGACGCGGACCGCCCGCTTGTGCAGAGTGCTCATGTGGTCGTCACGCTCGCATCCCGCAGATCGGACACCGGCTCGAAGCGGATGCGATCGAACGGCGCAAAGAGCGTAGCCGGTTTGTGCGACGGGTCGAAAAGCACGGCGTTGGTTCGGCCGAGCAGCCGCCAGCCGCCGGCCGACGCGCGCGGATAGATGCCGCACTGGCCCGCGGCGATCGCCATGCTCCCGGCCGGAACGCGCGGCCTTGGGCGCGTCAGCCGGTCGACGCCGTTCAGCGCGGGCGGCAGGCCGAGCAGATATGGAAAGCCCGCCAAAAAACCGAGGAAGGCGACGCGGAATTCGCCACCGCACAGCATGTCGCGCAGGCGCGACTCGCGCATGCCCAGGTCGTGCGCCGTGCGCTCGAAGTCGACGCCGTGCTCGCCTCCAAAACAGACGCGGACGTTGTGCTCGCGCGAGGGCCGGTGCTCGCGCGAGGACCGGTGCTCGCCCCCGACCGCGGCCTCGGCGTCCAGATGAGGCGTGTACGCAGCCAATGCGTCGGTGACCGCTCGCAACTGCTCTTCGGGCGAGATCGTAAGAGGATCGAAACGGACTAGAACGGAGCAATACCCGGAAACCACATCGAGCGACCGCGATGCCAGCCAGGTCGAAAGCGAATCTGCCAAGCTCGAGGCTTGCAACGCAAGTTCGGGGTCGCGCGTGGTGCCGAGTTCCACGAGTACTGCGGCATCGCCAAACGGCCGACACGCGAACGATTGCATAGCGGGCAGCCCGTTCGCCCAGCGGACTTGGTGTTCCTAACCGCCGAACCTCGCCTGCGCTGTGCGCCTCGTACGGGTCGCCCTAAAGCGAAGGCTCCCCCTCGGGCCGCGTGTAAGCGCCCAGCTGGTGAGCGACCTTCATTTCTCCCCGCGCCCCAATCGAGCGTCTGAAATTCAGTGGCGCGACTGGGGCGACGGCGCGTTTCGCGAATCGGAAGAGACCGCCAAGCCGGTCGTCCTTGCGATTTCCGCGGTGTGGTGCCATTGGTGCCATGTCATGGACGAAACGACGTACTCCACCGACGCCGTCATCCGGCTGTTGAACGAGCGGTTCATCCCCGTGCGGGTCGACAACGACCGCCGCCCGGACGTCAATGCGCGCTACAACATGGGCGGTTGGCCGACAACCGCCGTTTTGACGCCCGACGGCGAGATCGTCCACGGCGGCACGTACATTCCACCGGACCCGATGCTACGGTTGCTCGGTCAAATCGAGCGCTTCTTTGCCGACCCGGATAACCGCCTGGAATTGGCAGCACAGGTCCGGCGCGTCAAAGAAGAGCGAACGCGCGGTGGGTTGCTTCGTGCCGACGGATCCACGCGCGCACTTGACGCCCGGACCGCCGACGCCGTCCTCGGCCAACTCGAGGAGCAGTTCGACCAAGAGTACGGCGGGTTCGGGGACGAGCAGAAGTTCCCGCAGACCAGCACGCTGCATTTCATGCTCGATCATTGGGCCCGCACGTGCGACCCGCGTGATGAAAAGATGACGCTTGCCACTCTTCGAGGCATGGCGGGCGGCGGCATGTACGACCGCGTCGAGGGCGGCTTCTTCCGCTACTCGACCACGCGGGACTACAGCGTGCCTCATTTCGAAAAAATGTTGGAAGATCTCGGAGGCTTGCTGCTCGCGTGCGCGCGCGCCGATGCGGCATTCGCGGCCAAGGACCTCGGCCTCGTCGCGCGCGATGTCAAACGTTACCTAGACGCGACGCTCTGGCAACCGGAACGTGGAGCCTACGGGGGCAGCCAAGACGCTGACGAGGCATACTTCAGTCTCGATGCTACCGCGAGGATGCTGCGGAAGACGCCTTATGTAGATCCGACAACATACACGTCCTGGAACGCCGAGACCGCACGGTCGCTTCTTCTCGCGCAGCCTTTGCTCGGCGGCGCGACCGGTGAGCTCGAAGAGTGGACGATTCGCGGCTTGGCGATCTTGGAGACGCTTTGGTCGCGCCTGCTGCGCGACGGCCTGATGTGCCGTTACTTCGATGGCGCCCCGCACGTCCGCGGCCTTCTCGGCGATCAGGTCTGGTCTATCTCGGCGGCGCTCGCGGCACACGCCTCGACAGGCGACGGCCTTTGGCTAACCCGAGCGGGCGACCTCATCACGGCAACTGACGCATTGTACGACGGCAGCGGCGGATACGCGGATCGGCTCGCGTCCGAAGGCGGACCGGGGCGATTGAGTGACCGCGCGGTGCCGTTCAACGAAAACGCGATCATGGCACGGTCGTTGCTGGCATACTCGGCCGCGACGGCTCAGCCGGCCATAGCCGATCGGGCTCGTGGAATCCTCGGTCGTTTCGAGCCGGACTACCGCCGCTACGGCATCTTCGCCGCGGCCTACGCCTCGGCCGTGATGGATGCGATAGAGCCGCCGGTCAGCGCGGTAATCGTCGGGTCGCCTCACGCAGCGGCAAGCCTGCGTAGCACCGCGCTGTCGGCTGCATCGCCCGCGATCGACGTGATTCCTGTGGATCCGAACACCGAAGTGGAACGCCTCGAGCGCCTCGGCCATGCGCAACCTGCGGATGCGTCTGCCGTGGCGTATCTGTGCCGCGGCACATCGTGCTTCGCCCGCGTCACGTCTGAGTCCGATCTCAGCGACGCGCTGGCGCGATCCCTACGAGCGTAGGGCCAGCGATCGCGATTAGAGCAAGCAGCGCCGCAACGACAGTGAAGGTCGCTCCCCCATAACCGACCACGACGCTGATGCGCTGCACGGTCACAAGTCCTGCGGTTGCTAGAATTGCGAAGCGCCATCGCCGCGCGCCGGTGAACGCTAACGCGGCAGCTGCGAACAGCATCACATTGACGACTATGCCCGATACGACGCTAACGGTCGGACCTTCGCCTAAGCCTGCGCCGATGGCGGTAGCGATTCCAATCGCCGACCATGCGGCGCTGAGACCGGACGCGATGTAGCGGAATATTTCTTGATACGTCCCAGGCGATGGCATGATTGGCGTGCTTCAAGCCGAACGCGGCTCTGACATTTTTCGAAGATTGTGTTTCGTCGGCGCGAGGAAAAGAGACTGGCCGTGGCAGAACCTCGCCCTCTCGATTCTGGTCGAGCAATACGTTTCTTTTTTCTCTGGAGGCTGAACGGTGCTTCAAGAATTGCGCGCCGAACTCTCATTGTCTGACACGCGACAGAATATTCGCGACCGTATGAGAGAATTTTCGGATGACGGCGCGCAGGCTCGCAGCCCGCGTGAAAGCGCAGACTACGCGTGGCGCATCGTGCAGAATGTTTTAGCCGAAGAACTTTCCGAACTCAACAGCGGTCTGTCCGACGACGCGCAACTGCATGAGCAGGACCGACTTGCGCTGCCGGACGGCAGTCAGGCTATCGATGTTTCGTATCGCGATCTCAAGTTTTCTATCGTGCGCTCGAAAGATCGGCGCGAATTAGCGCTCATCGATCCGTCCGCCGGACGACTGCCGATCGAGCGCATCGGGTCAAAGCTGTTCATCGCCGGGGAACCCGTATCGTCCGCACTGATCGCAGCCATCGGACGATTGATCGAGCGCGCGACCGCGGGCGTGCAGAGTTCGCCGCACAATGCGCCGCGCTACATGACCTTGGAGATCTTCACGTCGAGCGCGGCCAAAGTCGAGGCGGCGCTGAACCTCGCCCACGAGAACGGTTTCCGTTTCGTGGAATCGTACAAGAGCCGCAGCCCGCTCAAGCGGGTGTTCCTCTTCGAGCGGACCTGATCCGTCGGCCCCTTCAGAGGTTATCCCTGAGGGGTTACGTTCTTGATCTCTGTCACCGTGCGCGCAAAGCCATTGGCTTCCGCCACGGCGTCCTGCGGGCACATCGAGACGAAGAGCTGGGCGAGCAACATCAATAGCGCGACATCATCGAGCGGCCCTAGGAACGGAATATCGCTAAAGACATCCAGCGGCGAGATGATCAGGATTGCGGCCGCGAGCGTCGAGAGCTTAAGCCAGCTGGGAACTCGCCCGTCCACAAACAGCCGGGTGAGCAGCCGCCATGTGCGCGGAATATCTAGCAGGTTGCGCGCGCGATTGAAAAACGTCATCAACATCATACGCCTCATATACCCACATCGAGCCCAAAGAGTTTCGCGGGCCGGAGACCGGAACCGGCGTCCGCGATTCGACGATTGTCGCTACGAGGTTTTCGCCTAACGCCGGAGCGGAATGGCGGGGCCCTCGACGACAGGGGCGGTGGTGTCGATGAGCCCTCCCCGCGATATCGCCGAATCTATCGCGGGTCGCCACTCGCTCACTGCTCCGCGCTACGGGTTGCGTTTACGAGGAGTCGCCCAATCGCTCCGTCAAGTCCGAGGCGCACCAATGTGGGCCGACCTTACGATCGGCTAGGCGGACCATAAAGGTCCGCCCCGCATTCTCGTGCCATTGGAGAGACGATGGCTTCGACGTACGACGCGATCATCATCGGCGGCGGTCACAACGGGCTTGTCACCGCTTGCTATCTCGCACGCGCGAAATGGAAGGTGCTAGTACTTGAACGGCGCTACGTCGTCGGCGGCGCGTGCGTCACCGAAGAGAACATCTTCCCGGGATTCAAAGTTTCAACTGCCGCGTACGTCAACAGCCTCTTCCGGCCCGAGATCATCCGCGATCTGCGTTTGAAGGACTACGGATTTGATGTCGTGGAGCGCGACCCGTCGTCGTTCTCGCCGTTTGAAGACGGCCGACATCTCTTCCTCGGGCCCGATCACGCGATGAACGTGCGCGAGATCGCGAAGTTCAGCGCGAAAGATGCCGAGAATTTCCCGAAATACGAAGCGATGCTCGAACGCGTCGCGTCGGTCGTAGAACCCACGCTGATCCTCAAACCGCCGAATCTCGCGCATCCCGGGCTTTCCGACCTCTTGCGCATGGCGCCGATGGGCCGCGCGATGCAGAAGCTTGGCCCAGCGATGAGCGAAGCGATTGAGGTTCTGACCGGTCCGGCTCGGCCGATCCTCGACCGTTGGTTCGAATCGGAGCAGCTCAAAGCGACCCTCGCTACCGATGCAATCATCGGCGCGTTCGCATCGCCGTCTATGCCGGGAACCGCGTACGTGCTCTTTCATCACGTGATGGGCGAGACGAACGGAAAGCGCGGAGTCTGGAGCTACGTCAAAGGCGGGATGGGCGGCCTGACCCAGGCGCTCGCGCGCGCGGCCAAGGACCTCGCCGTAGAGATCCGCACTGAGGCCGATGTCGCCAAGATACTAACGACTGCGGGCGCCGCCACTGGCGTCGCGCTCGCCAACGGCGATGAGTTCCACGCGCGCCGCGTGGCGAGCAACGTCGATTGCCGCGTGACGTTCACGCAGCTTCTGGATCCGACTCTGCTGCCGGCGGAATTCGCGGCCGCGATCGATCGCATCGATTACAGCAGCGCGTCAGTGAAAATCAACGTGGCGCTCGAGTCCCTGCCCGACTTCACCGCGTGTCCGGGGTCCGCCCCGGGACCGCAGCATCGCGGCACGATTCACCTCTGCCCGGACCAAGACTTCATCGAGCGCGCATACGACGACGCGAAGTACGGCAAGATGTCGCAGCAGCCGATCGTGGAGTGCACGATTCCGTCTGCCGTTGATCCCACCGTCGCTCCGCCAGGCCGGCATCTGATGTCGATGTTCTGCCAGTACGCACCGTATGCGCTCAAAGAAGGGCCTTGGACGGCGGAGCGGCGGGCCGAGTTCGCCGACCGTTGTTTCGAAATCGTGGAACGCCACGCGCCGGGATTTAAGGCATCCGTGCTCGACCGCCAGATCCTGACGCCGCTGGATCTAGAGGAGAAATTCAATCTGACGGGCGGCAACATTTTCCAAGGCTCGATGGGCTTGAACCAATTGTTCATGTTCCGGCCGGTGCCGGGTTTCGCCGGTTACAGGACGCCGATCAAAGGGCTATTCTTGTGCGGCGCTGCCGCGCACCCGGGAGGCGGCGTGATGGGCGCTTCGGGCTGGAACGCGGCCCGCGAGATGCTCCGCGGCTAACAGAGTGTAGGGCGGACCTTTTACGATCCGCCGAGGGCATGAGTTACATGCCCTACTACATTTGATTGTCTAGTTTTCGCGTTCGATGCGGAATAGATAACAGCCGTGCGAACGGCTGCGCGCATGAACGTACGCGACATTCTCGTCCGCTAGTAGCTCGCGCGCGATAGTCGCCGCTTCTCCCGCTTCCGCGTATCGCTGCGAGTCCGCGATATTGTCTTCCTTATCGTACGGCCGCAGAACGAGCGGCCGTATCGCGAAATCGCCGGGGATTGAATCCTTCGAGGCGTGCCTTTCGCACGAACGGGCATGCACGAACACCGGACCGACTTCTTGATACGGTCGCGGCTCGCCGAATGGTCTATATGAGAAGAGCAACAGCGGCTCTCTCGGCTCCGAATATCGAAGGCAATGCCGGCACGGCCCACCTCCGTGTTCGACGCCGGCCGCAAGTATGTTGCCGAATTCGTCACGCAACGACTCTCGAACATGCTCCACCACTTCGGTGGGCATGGCGACGATCCGCAGTTTGGTCGACATGGTCTGTATCATGCGACCAGCATACCAACGACGCGGATCGCGGGCTATCCGAATCGTGCGAAGTCGCGAACGTGGGCCGATATGAAGTCGGCCCCTTTAAATCCGGCGATATACGCCGTGATCGCGCTCCATGATGCGATAGTCGATGAGCATACGGCGGAGAGCGGCAAAATCCGGGTGCACTTCCTTCAAGATCGCATTGACCTCGCGTTCGGGATAACTTCGATCTGTTTCAAAACGCTCGACCAGCCATCGCATCAGCATCTTCTGCTTCTCTGCGGCGACGGGGATCTTAAAAATGTGACCATCGCGGACGAATGGAGTCAACGTGGCCGCTTCAAGAGACGACAAGCTCGACGATGTGATAGATGCCAGCTGTCGCTTGACCGAGTTGCTCAACGCGTTACCAGATCGAAGCCACGCGGTCTCAAGCCGCAGCCTGCCAGAACCGCTGCTCTCGTCATCGACGATCAAGCCGGCGTCTCTCAACAAATAGACATGACGGGTCAAAGCATCCGGTCTCAATCCTAGTACTTCAGCAAGCTGAGCGCGCGTGCGCGCGCCGAGCGATAGAACCCCGACGATACGTAAACGAGTCTCGTTGGCGAGCGCTTTGACGAATCGCGCCACGTCGTCGCTGGGGGCGGTTTCGGTCACGAACGAACCGCCAGATCAGCAAGCACGGCGCGCGAGGCGCGTAGACCCGGCGCGCCGGTGACGCAGCCGCCCGGATGCGTACCAGAGCCGCAGAGATACAATCCGCGCAACGGCGTGCGCGTCGAAAATCGATGCTCGAAGATCTGGCCCGGCAACAGTTCGCCGTGGAATATGTGTCCGCCAGAAAGTCCGAAGCGACGCTCGAGGTCCAGTGGAGTGAGTATCTGCCGCGCCTCGATCGCGTTGGGCAAGTTCGGCGCGAATCTCGCAAGCGACGCTACGATGACGTCGGCGGCGCCCTCAGCCTGTGCCGTCGTCCATGGCCCATCGTCCCGGTCGTACGGAAAGTACTGCGCGAAGATCGAGAGCAATTGCTTGCCGTGCGGTGCGATGCTCGCGTCCGTCGGCGACTGCATGTAGCCTTCGATCAATGGAGCGCGTGAAACGCTTCCCGCGCGCGCGTCCTCGTACGCCGTTTGCAAGTACTCGATTGAGTCTGCGACGTGAAGCGTGGCGCTGTGGTGAGGCTGCGCGTTCAAGCCAGGCCGGCATGTGAAATTCGGAAGCTCGCCGAGCGCAAGGTTTATCTTGAGCGCCGCACCCGTACACGACCAGTCCTCAACTCGTCGAACAAACGCTTCGTCCAATTCGGCGCGCGGCGTCAATCGCAGGAACGTCGTCTTCGGATCTGCATTCGAAAGCACGATCGGCGCGCTGACTTCAGCGCCGTCTTCTAGCGCAACGCCGACGACGCGACCGGAGCGCACGAGCACGCGGCTCACACCCGCACCGCAGCGGATCTCCGCGCCGGCGGCCCGCGCCGCGCTGGCGATCGCGGCCGAAACCGCCCCCATGCCGCCGCGGACAAACCCCCAGGCGCCCTGGACTCCAAAGGCGCGTCCGGCGTTGTGATGCGCCAACACATACGCCGTGCCCGGCGACTCAGGGCCCGCATACGTGCCGATCAGCCCGTCGTTAACGGATTCGGCCTGCAGCACAGGCGTTTGGACGTAGCGCCGCACGAAATCGGCCGCCGAACCGAGCATGGTGTCCTGGGCCGAGCGGTCGAAAGACTCAAATGACGGCTCGTCATCGTCGAGCGCCTCAAAAATCAACGCACCTAATCGCTCGCGCTCGGTTTCGAGGGAACGGAATCCCGCGACGTCGCGTTGAGAGAATATCGCGATTTCCGCGGCGTTGGCGGCGGCGTCACGCGTCAGAAGCAGCGAGCGGCCGTCGAGCAAAGGAGTGAAAGCGGCCGCGGGTTTCCGGTATGCGTCGTAACCGTGTGATGTGAGGTCGAGATCGGCGATGATTTTCGGATGCAAAAGGCTGCAGACATACGATGCGGTGGAGACGGTCCAGCCGGGCCACGGATGCTCGCTGATCGTGGCGCCGCCGATAACATCGCTGCGTTCTAGCACGCAGACGCTGCGGCCGGCACGCGCGAGATACGCCGCGGCCACTAGTCCATTGTGGCCTGAACCGATCACGATCGCGTCATACGGCATGCGCGCGACCTTCGCGCAGGTCCGTTGGCTGCCATTCTCACTCAACTCTCACTGCAGCCTCAAGAGTTCCTCACCGCTCATCGATACAATACATATATGAGCGCTGTACAAGCGGCCACTACTCAATACCGGCCCGCCGGATCTTTGGATGCGGCCACGGCGCTCTTGCCCTATACGGGCCCGTGGACCCCGAAGCTCGCCGCCCACCTCCTCCGGCGCGCAGGCTTCGGGGGCTCTCCCACGGAGATCGACAACGCAGCCGCCGCCGGCATGAATGCAGCGGTCGACGCGTTGATCAACTTCAGCCACGACTCGATGCCGCAAGCGCCGGACGCCGATCTCTCCTACGGACGGCTCACGACGCCGGAACAAAAGCGACAGGCGAACATCGCGATGACGATGTGGTTTTTGAACCGCGTGCTCCTTTCGCCCAATCCGCTGCTCGAGCGCATGACGTATTTCTGGTCCAACCACTTCACCAGTTCGGTCGACGGTGGCGTCACGCCCCAGATGCTCGTCAACCAGTACGCGCTCTTCCGCCGCAACGCGCTCGGAAACTTCAGCGACCTGACGCACCAGGTATCGCAAGACCCGGCGATGCTCTTCTATCTCAATGGCGCGCAGAACAACAAGCGCCACCCCAACGAGAACTACGCGCGCGAACTGATGGAGCTCTTCACGCTCGGCGTCGGCAATTACACCGAAGATGACGTCCGCGAAAGCGCGCGCTCGTTCACGGGCTGGACCGTCAACCGCCAAGACTACACGGCGCAATTCGTGCCGCGCCTGCACGACGACGGCCAGAAGACGTTCCTTGGTCAGACAGGCAACTTCAACGGTGACGACATCGTCGACATCCTCTTGCGCCAACCGGTCGCGGCGCAGTTCGTCGCGCACAAATTCCTTCGTCATTTCGTCTACGACGATCCGGAGCCCGAGCTCGTCGCCGCCGCCGCCGACATCTTGCGTTCGAGCGGCTACAACGTGCGCGTGCTCATGAACGGATTGCTTCGGTCGAATGTCTTCTATTCGCCGCGCGCCTATCGCGCGCTCATCAAGAGCCCGCTCGAACTCGCCGTTGGGTCGATGAAGCTCGTCGGCGCGACCGAATTCACACCGCGTCTCGCCGGCGGCATCGTGGGCATGGGGCAGATCCCGATGCGCCCGCCCAACGTCGCAGGCTGGCCGGGCGGCGCGCAGTGGATGAATCAGAGCACGGAACTAGCGCGGCTCAATTTCGCCAATCAATTGGTCTATGCAACGCCTGTCGCCAACGTGCAGGCGACGGCCGCGTCGATGGCCCCGGCGATGGCCACGTCGCCCCCGAGCGGCCCGCCGGCAATGCCCGCCATGTCAACGCCGATGGAATGGATCGGCGGTGCAAACACAGCCGACCCCGGCGCGATCGCCGAGCGGATAATTTGGATAGCTCTGCAGGACGACGCAAATGAGTCACAGCGCAGCAGCATACTCAGCTTTCTGCAGACCGACGGTGTCGGCAATCTCGTTACCCTCAACGGCGAGAACCTTGACGAAAAAGTTCGCGGCGCGATGAGTCTTGCAATGGCGACCGCTCCCTACCAGCTGGCTTAGCGAGGACTAGCGGACATGGCATCGCGTCGACAATTCATCGTCCAGAGCGTCGGTGCGTTCGCGGGATACCTCGCGATCGACTCGATATTCGCCCGCGCCGCGCGCGCGGCCGGAACCGCTGCTGTCACCGGGTCTGCGGCCGGGCGCAGCCTCGTGGTCGTCAACTTGCAAGGCGGCAACGATGGCCTCAACACGATCATACCGTTCTCCGACCCGAACTATTACAAGGTCCGCCCCACTATCAACGTCGCGCAAGAAGAGATCGTCAAGCTCAATGCCGATCTGGGCCTCAACCCAAAACTCGCCGATCTCAAGGATCTCTACGACGCGCAGCGTGTCGCGATTCTGCAAGGCGTTCACTATCCGAACCCTATTCTGTCGCACTTCCGCTCCACTGAGATATGGCAGACCGCCGCGCCGGATAAGTACGTTCCCGACGGCTGGGCCGGTCGCTATCTTGACGAAGCCGGCCTTCCCGCCAACAATCTATTCAAGGGCGTCGCGATTGGGCCGATATTGCCGCAATTGCTGATCGCCGCAAAAACCGATGTGCCGGCCATCTCGGACCTGCGCGGGTTCTCGTTCCGCGGCAGGCGCGACGAACAGCGCCAGGCTGACAATATCCTCAATGGTGCGAGCGAGTCATACGCGTTCCAGAGCCCATATCTCGCGCTGGTGCAAGGTGTGGAGCACGATGCGCACGCCGCATCGATCCAACTGCCGCAACTGATCGCAGGCTACAAACCTGCGGTCGAATATCCGAAGACGCCGTTCAGCCAGGGCCTGAACTTGATCTCAGCGATCGTCAATGCAGGCCTCGGCACAAAGGTCTTCTACGTAAGTCTCGGATCATTCGACACGCACGTCAATCAGCGGCAGCGTCAGGACACGCTGCTAGCGCAATTCGCCGGTGGAATGAAAGCTTTCTACGCTGATCTAGCCGCGCACGGATCCGACGATCGCGTGATCACAATGACTTTCTCCGAGTTCGGGCGGCGCGTCTCGGAAAACGCGAATCGCGGCACCGATCACGGCACGGCCGCGCCGATGTTCATCGTCGGCGGCGGAGTCAAGGGCGGCATCTACGGCGATCATCCGAGCCTGACCGACCTCGACTTCGGCAACCTGAAGTGGCACACCGATTTCCGTTCGGTGTACGCGACGATACTCGAGCGCTGGCTCGCGGTGCCGTCGGCGCCTGTCTTGGGCGGCGGGTTCTCCACTCTGAACTTCGTCTGACCATCCCTCCAATCAAACCGAAAGGAAATAAATATACCTATGGAGCGTAGGAACTTTCTGGCTGCCGCAATGGGAGCAGCGGCAGCATTGCTCGGAACGACCGCCCTCGCCGAAGCAGGCGCGCCGATCGCGGGACCGGCAGGGCCCATATCCACACCCATGCCACCTGGGCCGGCGCCGCGGCCCAGCACAAGCCCCGGACTGTGGAGGCGCAACGAGGGTAACAGCGAGCGCAACATCCGACGGGTTCGTCGCCACCTCGAGAAAGTGATCGATGAACTGCAGCACGATCAGAACGACTACAACGGACACCGCGCGCAAGCGATGACCTTGCTCCAGCAAGCGCGCGAACAGCTTCTCGAAGCCGAACAGTACGACAGCGCGCATCCGAACACGAGCGCGACCGCGCAACCGCTCTAATCGGTCGTCTGAAGGGGCCGACTTCATGTCGGCCCTCCGTTCTTGCGATCACGGTCTCTTTCGGCGATGTCTGCGCCGGGGACGCGGCGGAACAGCGGGATAGTCTACCTCCGCCGCTCGACTTCGGCGGCTTTCGCCGCCTCAGACGCCCCGGCTATCGACATCGCCGGAAGAGGCCTGACAAAAAGTGGGCCGACATGAAGTCGGCCCCTTCAGTCGGCTACGAATCCGGCTGCAGTGAGGCGCTCGAACGCCACGCAGTTTCGATCAGGCAATCGAGCATCGTCGCCGCGGCCGCCAACTGATCGGACGTCAGCGAGACGAGCTCGGCGCGGGTGGCCGGCGCACCGGTCGCATCCATGGCGCCCCGCTTCGCAAGATCGTAGAGCGGCACGACGCGCGCGTTGGACTCGAGGATATAGTGCTCGATGGCTCCGAGCGGCACGTCGGGCAAGACCTGCGCCGCGCCTACGAGCGGCGAGACGTTGTCCACCGTGACGTTTTCGTCGACGAAGCGGGTTTCGTAGTCCTCGTGAAACGTGTGGCTGTCCGTGTAGTTCTGCGGATTCGGGTAGTCGCCCCAGCCGTTGAAGTGGACGGAGACGTGCAGCGGTTGGCTTCCATCTCCGACGAAGTGCGAGAAGATCCCGATATCGTGGATCGTGAGGGCAGCGCGGCGTCCACGCTCCGCCGCCGGCGCGAACCGCCAGAGAGCGAAATCGGCGCGCACCTGCTCGTAACCTTCGAGGATCGCGTACGGGAGGAAGCCGACGGAATATGCGTCGGTCGGCTTCGCAGCAGACCACAACGCTTTTATGAAGGAGTCTCGGGTCTCGGGCAGCGCAGTGAGCGAGAGCGCGCCGCCGACCATGCTGTTGTCGTCGACATCGAGATAGTGATCCGTGCTCCACTCGCGTGACCATGCACGATCCACGCCCGATCCGATCTTCAACCGATCCTCTTCAGCCTGAAGATAGATGATCTCGTTCTTCGCGTCATCGCTGCGCAGAAATGAAGGCACGTCCGCCGGCAGGTGGGCCATCGCGGCCTGCCCGATCATCGTGTGACCCTTCAATCCCCAAGCCTGAGCCGGGATGTACGCGCTGAGAATGATGACGCCAGTCAACAGTACGCTGCCGCACCACGAGACCTTCATAGGCCGTTAGAACCGTTTGCATTTTTCATGCGGCGGCGTTCGTCGCCGTAACGCATGAAACCCGCGCGAACGCGGGTTCCATGGAGTAATGGATGATGAAGCGGCGGTCTAGTCTTCGTCCTCGGAGATGACTTCGTTCGCGGGCACGCCGCGCATCGGGTTGTTGGGGCAGCGGCGGCATGCGTACGCTGCGAGGTGACGGAAGACCGGGCGGCTCACTTCGCGGCGGGCTGTGAGACGGAAGCGCGTGTACGCGTCATCGAACGCGGCTTCAGTCCCGCCGCTTTCGCCGTCGAAGAGATCGCGGGTGAAATGTTCGCAGCAGGCCGAGCACATCGAATCGGTCTTGAACAGCGGGCACCGCATCTCCGACTCGCCGTGATCGCCGAAGCGATTCCATGCATCGGACGTCGGTTTTGACCGGTCGTTCAAGAGCGAATCTATGAGCTTGTCTACTGCGTCTTGCATATCATTACGACTGCCGCGGAAGTGTTTTTGTGACGCTTCGGAAAAACACGCGCGATGAGTGACGAACGGCGCTACGTGGTGGGCCAACTAGCCGGTCCGGGAACGTACCGCTGCACTGTCTGCGGCCGCGAGCGCGAAGAGTTCGCTCTTTCGTTCGAGATCGAAGCCTGTGATTGCGGCAATATCGCCTTCGACAGGATCGATTGATGCAATCAACCGCCTATGATTGGCAAATCCGAACCAAGGGCGCCGGACCCGACGTACTCCTCTTACATGCGTTTCCATACGACGGCCGCATGTGGGACGGCCAGGCCGACATGTTAGCTGCGTCACACCGCGTCCTCGTCCCCGACATGCCCGGCTTCGGCGGCGCCATGGCGTGGCCAAAGTCACCGCACGTCGACGCGTGGGCGCTCGATCTCCTCGACGCCTTGAAGCAGATGGGTGTGACGAAGGCGATCGTAGCCGGCTGCTCGATGGGCGGCTACCTCGCCTTTGCGCTGATGCGCGCCGCGCCGGAGTTCGTGCAGGGCTTGGCCCTCGTGGATACACGCGCGGTAGCAGACACGCAAGACAGGCGGGCGGCGCGGCTTGCGGATGCCGAGCGTATCGTGCGTGAGGGACGTGAGTTCTTCATCGAGCGCACGCTCCGCGCGCTCGATGAAGAATTTTCCGCGTATCCCGCGGCGCATACGCTAGCGGAGGCTATGTTGGCCGACGCATCCGGCCGCGGACTCTCGGATGCGCTTGTCGTGCTCGCGTCGCGACCCGACTCAACCCCTCAGCTCGCCTCTATCACCGTGCCGACGGTAGTCATCCGAGGGGCGAACGATACGATCGTCGTGCATGACGAAGCAGTCGGATTGGCGGCTGCCATCTCGGGGGCGACGTTTGTCGAACTGGATGGCGCCGGCCACATCCCGACATTCGAACGGCCGGACGAGGTGACGGCCATTCTGTTCGCTCTCAGCGCACAGTCTTAGTCGGCAGGTCTCTCGATAACGCCGTCTTTATACGTCCACGGCATGTCCTCGGGCGACGAGTACTTCTGCCATCCGGTCGTTTTATGCCCGCCAAACGTCGCGAGAATGCGAACGGCCGCGGCGGCTTTGCCGTCGCCGAAGCCGGGCAGTGCCAGAAACCGGTCGTAGAGTTCCGCGGCTTTTGAAACGCCGGTCCACACACGCTCGCCGTGATTGGCGTACTCGTCTGCAATCACTCCGCACAATTTCTGCACGCGCTTGGCCATCATGCCGGGAAATCTATGGAGCGCGGGCTCTTCGCGAAAAACTTTGTCGAGCGCGGCGGGCTTCATCTTCGCGATCTTGCGGGCATCGAGGTGGCCGATCCGCTGCTGCAACTCATACGGCCCGATCATGGCTTTTGCGGAATGGACTTGTTGCTCGAGGCAGAGACCGATCAATAGGGCGGTCCCGCTTCGTTCGAGCAGCGCGTTGCCATGGTCGTGTTTCGTGAACGGATATGCTTGCTTGGCCATCGCGGACGTCTTGGCTGGCGCGCCCAGTGCGACCCTTCAAGCGCGACGCGAGGGGGACTTTTCACAATGAATTCAGTACGCGACCGTACCATCGCACCATGTACAAAGCAAGATTTGCCGCAGCTCTTCTTGCGGTGATCGCGGCAGCGGGTTGCACGCCGGGCTCGGCCACCGGCGGGTCCGGGGGCAGCGTCGCACTCGGTGCGGTGATCGTGCACGTCAGCTTGTTGAACTTCGCTCCGCATGGATCGCAGTTCGGCATCGTCGCCGGATACAGCCCCAATCCGCTCATCGTCTCGGTCGGTTCGACGGTGCAGTTCGTCAACGACGACAACTTCACGCATACAGCATCGAGCGTTGGGCAGACCGGCTTCCCTCCCGGCAATCCGCTCGGTCAAGCTGCGCTGCATCAGAGCGGCACGGATCTCGCGCAGACGAAGTGGACGTCGGGCGCGCTCTCCGGCGGAACCCCTTCGCAAGTCTTCACGGCTAGCGTGCCGGGAACGTACTACTTCGGTTGCTTCTTCCATTACCCGACGCCCATGCGCGGCGTCATCGTCGTGCAATGAACGCACGCGTATTTCTCAGCGCGACCGCTTTTGCGGCGGCCGTCACCGCGGCTTGTCATGTGCCTGCATCGGCCGTGCCAATCTTCGCGGAGCGCTACGGCTTCTCGTGCGCACAGTGCCACACGGCAGTGCCGGATCTCAACGTATTCGGGAATGCGTTCCGAAAGGCGGGCTTTCGGCTGCCGAAGGTCGAGACGCATCACGAGTTTCCGTTCGCGTTGCGTTTTCAGAACACATGGACGAAGGATCTTCTTCCGTCGCAGTCGCGGCGCTTCAACAATCTCGCGGCGTTGATCAGCACTGCTAATTTCGGTCACAGCGACGAGTACTCGTATTTCGCGCGCTATCTCTTCGGAAGCCAGGGCGCGGCTGGCAGTCTGTTCTTCGCTTTCGGCCAGCACGTCGATGACCGAGGCCGGACGGTACGCTTAGGACTATACGATCTCGGAACGATCGTGCAAGCGACGCAGCGCAACGACACGATCACCGCTCCGCTCGCGTACACGGAGACGGTCGGTCACAGCGCGGCCAACTTCACCACGCCGCGGCTCGGCGCGATGTTCGGCGAGCTCAACCAGAAGGAAGACGTCGAGCTTTCCATTTCATTCGACGAGTATCACGGTGCGGCGTACGGCGCTCCCGCGCCGCCGTCGGATCTTGCGCAGTCGTTTGCGAAACCTGAGCTGTTCGGCACCGCCACGTTCCAGCTCAATCCGGCCTTACGGATGGGCGTGCTCGGCATGCTTGGCGACCGCGACTTCACATCGCGAAGTACCGGCAGCACGTTTCAGGACGGCTACGGCCGGGAAGGTCTCCAGGCGGACTGGACATCCGATCGCTGGGACCTCACCGGTCAACAGCTCTGGGGCCGGGACGCCAATTCCGACGGCCTCGGCTCGGTCACGGGTTTTAGCGGCGGTTTCCTCGATTTGAAATATCGGCCGACCCAGCACTCGTACCTCGCCGTGCGCTACGACGCGGCCGCGAATCCGTACGCCGCTCGACAGTTAGATTTCTATGGCGCTGCCGCGCCGACCGAACACTCTCGGGTGGTCATCGAACTGGTGCGTTTCATCGACCGCCCCGGGGCGATCTCGGTCGAGTCCGCGCAGCTCCTGTTCGCGGTCCCGTTCGAGAAGCGGTAACCGCACCCCGACCGGCAAATAATTTCGTCGGACGATCCGGTCCGTTCTGACGAAAGGATTGCCTTCATGGTTTGCGTCGCGCTCGCGGTGCTCTTCGCTCTCGGAAACGCCTCGGCGATGTCGAGTTCCGACGCGACCCCCGCGCCTGCAACGACTGCGGCGGCCTCTGCGGCGGCGCCCGCCGCTGCGGCGACGCCTGCCGCCGGACCGCTGCGAGAGATCGTGTTCAAGGTCGGCGAGTCGGATGCAGCAAGCGGCACGGCGAGTGACTACGGCGGCACCGACACCGGATCGAGCAGCGGTTGGGATCAGGGGAAGCTAACGATCGACGTCTTGCAGGTGTTGAGTGGCGACACCCTGGTCGTGCGAGCATTTGAGGCGTGGAATTCCCTCGGGGGCAAGCCGTACTCAGCAGTCGGCTACGTCGCGCCGGACGGCACGCTGAGCATCGTGTCTGGAACTTACAGCGTCGCGATGACAACGGTGTTGCCATACCTCGCCTCTGGATTCGTCACGGCGCACGACATGACGCTCGGCACGAACTGGAC
>JABCYQ010000033.1 GCA_013290125.1 Vulcanimicrobiota bacterium | reverse complement strand
GCGATATCCGATGACGGCTACGTGATGAACTACGTGCGGTTGTGGGCGTGGCAGCCAGATGTCCACAGCGCGTTCTCAAATGCACGGCAGCTTCTCGCATCGAACACGCGGCTTTCCGCGCGTGAAGTCGCGACTCTCAACACGACCACGGCATCGCGCTTGGGCGACTTGTCTTGCTCGATCGCCTGGGGTTCGAAACTGGCCGTCCTCTGCGATGATTCGACCGCTGCGGCATTGTTGCGGGGAGAAGATGCTCCGGCACTCACCGAGCGCGAGCGCGCCTTGAGCAAGTGGGCCGCGTCGGTGATCGCGGATCCGAACGGGACCACCAGGACTGACGTCGAGGCACTGCGGGTTGCCGGCTTATCCGAACAAGAGATCTTCGACGCGACGGTGTTTGTGGCGTTCCGGCTCGCGTTTTGCACGGTGAACGACGCGCTCGGAACACTGCCGGACCGGCAACTCGCGCAAGATGCACCGCCTGCCGTTCTCGCGAGCGTGAACTTCGGCCGCGAGGTGGAAAAGACGCAACGCACCTAGAGGTCGGAGCGATGCGACGCGCGCATTTAGTGAACTAAGATGCCTGACTACACCTTTGCGACGTATGCTGATCTGCCGGACCTCGACCCTGACGACCGATTGGGCGCCGACGAACTCGAGCGCCGCGGATACTCGGTCGCCACGGCTGTGTGGACCGATGAGAACGTCGACTGGTTCAGCGCCGGCGCCGTGATCATACGGTCGACGTGGGACTATCATCAGCGCTTCGATGAATTCATGCGTTGGCTCGATCGCGTCGGCGCAGTCACGCAGATATGGAATCCGCCAAAGATCATAAAGCACAATGCCGTGAAGACGTATTTGCGCGACCTCGAAGCGCGTGGCGTCCCGGTCGTGCCGACGGAGTGGGTTGAACCGGCAACGAGATCCGAGGTGGCCGAGATCATGGCGCGGCGTCGCTGGCTTAAAGCGGTCATCAAGCCCGTCGTCGGTCTTGCGACAGCCGGCGTGCGCGTCGTGGAAGCCGGAGACCGCGGCGCTCAGGCTCATCTCGAGTCGCTGCTTCAGACCGGCGCCGCGATGGTCCAGCCCTTTCTCGAGTCCGTGCATACCTACGGCGAACGCGCCCTCGTCTACCTCGGCGGCAAATATTCACATGCGGCGAGCAAAGAAGCGTTCCAACGCCTTGCCGTTGTCGGCGGAGCGGGCGAAGCCGCAGTCGTCGCTACGCCGCAAGAGCGGGCCGTGGCCGATAAAGCGATCGCGACGCTTGACTCGCGCTGGCTCTTCGCGCGCGTCGACGTCGTACGTGACGATTCCGGAAATCCGATCGTGATGGAGTTCGAACTCATCGAGCCGACGTTGTTCTTGTCGCTCGCGGATGGCGCGCCGCAGCGCTTCGCGGACGCTGTTATAGCGCTGCGAGATCCCTGAAGGGCCGACCGAACTGAATGGGCCGACCGAACCGAATGGGCCGACGGAACTGAATGGGCCGACCGAACTGAAGGGGCCGACTTTATGTCGGCCCGGCGAACAAAACGTGGGCCGACATAAAGTCGGCCCCTTCAGACAAAGATATCAAATAACGATATCAAACAAACGATGTCACGCGGGGATGAACTTCAGCGCCAGACCGTTCATGCAGTAGCGCAGGCCGGTCGGCGGCGGACCATCATCGAAGACATGTCCGAGATGACTGGAGCAGCGACGGCAGTGAACTTCCGTGCGGTCCATGAGAAACGAACTGTCTTCGCGCGTCCGGACGGCGTTGGGCAGCGGGCGATAAAAGCTCGGCCAGCCCGTGCCGCTGTCGAATTTCGTCGCGGAAGAGAAGAGCGGCAAATCGCAGCCGGCACAATCGTAGATCCCCTTGCGATGCTCTTGGTCGAGTGGGCTTGAGAACGCCGTCTCCGTGCCTTGCTGCCGCAATATCTCGTACTGCTCGGGCGTGAGGATCTTGCGCCACTCCGCATCGCTGTGCGTGACCACGGAGTTAGGGTCGGGAGCGGCTGCGCCGACCGCCAAGAAGCCGGCCGCGGCGATTAGAAAGGAAGATCTCGTCATCATATCCTCGTGACCCCTTCGAAACACATCAACATCAAATATACGAATCGGGTGCGGGTTTGGATGCATCGAAGGCGAACGGAGCGCCCATGAGACGCATATTCATCATGTTGTGCGCTTCGTTTGTCGCATGCGCCGCGCCGGCATTCTCCGACCAGATCACAGCCCAATCCGGAAGCGTCCGCGCCGTAGCCCAGTATTCGCGCGCAGCACAATCAGGGATATTAGACCTGCAACGCATCCGCATCATGCGCAACGGCAACGTCGCGTTCGAGGGCGCACCGCCGAGTGGATTCACGCAGGCATATCTCGACGCCCTTCCCGGCCAGCCGCTGCTGGCGGTCCGTGAGCTGGACGACGAAGGCGAGCCGGAAGTGGTACTCTCGACTTTCACCGGCGGCGCACACTGCTGTTTCGGTGTGGTGATCTACGGTTACGATCGTCAATCGGCTTCGTATCGCGTCGTCGCGCGCGACTTCAGCGACGCCGGCTACAAGCTGACGCAGATAGGCGGACTGCCGTATCCGCAATTCCTGAGCGCCGACGCCCGCTTCGCCTATGTGTTCACGAATTTCGCATCGTCCGCGTTTCCGATCCAGATCTGGCGCTATTCCGCCGGCGACCTCATCGAAGTGACGCGCTGTTACCCAAATCTTGTAGCGGCTGACGCGAAGAGAGACTGGACGGCGGCCATCGAAAACGCGAAATCCGATCAACCCCTCACCGGCGTGCTGGCCGCGTACGCCGCAGATCAGTACATGCTCGGCGTCGGCCAGTTGGCGATCAAGAATATCATGAAGACCGGCTATAGAGATATCGCGGATGACTATGCCGAGCGGCTCGCCGCTTTTCTCTCCAGCAACGGGTATGTGGGCCCCGCCGGTCCATCGTGCGGTGCTCCGGCACATTGATCGGTGAAGGCGCCACAGATTTGAACGAAGCCGCGGCTCCGAGCACGCTGCGTCACGACGCGCTCAGCCGATTTGATTCCGTGCTCGTGGCGATCGCCGGCACGGCGCCCGCGAATGCCATAGCGGTCAGCACCGCTGCGCTCGCGGTTGCGGTCGGTGTGTACGGGCCCGGTTCGATTCTGTTCGGCGCCGTCGCCATGTTCGGAATCGCCATCGCGTTTTTCTATCTCAACGCCTGGCGCTCGGATGCCGGCGCGAGCTACTCTTGGGTCGGCCGAAGTCTGAGTCCGGTGCTCGGATTCATGGCCGGGTGGTCGGTGCTGATCGCAAATCTGCTGTTCATGGTCGCGGGTTCGCTGCCCGCGGCGTCTGCGACGCTGTATCTGTTCGCGCCGCGGCTCGCCGATAACGTCGTGGCCGTTACGGCCCTTGGCGCGGTGTGGTTCGTCCTCATCGCCATCGTCGTCTTGGTCGGGATACGCACGACTGCGCAGTTCCAGAAGATCGTCACGAGCATCGAGGTCTTGGGCGTGGCGTTCATCGCTATCGTAGGCATCGTACACAGCGCTATAACGCACGCCGTGCACTTCTCGATCGCGTGGTTCTCGCCGTTCGGCAATGGATCGGTGTCGTCGTTCGTCGCCGGCATGATCATCACGCTGTTCTACTTCTGGGGCTGGGATGTCAGCGCGAATCTCGCCGAGGAGACGAAAGACAGAAACCGGACGCCTGGAGTCGGCGGTCTGGTCGGCATGGGCATCATCCTCGCGCTGTTCATCTTGACACAAGTCAGTATTCAGCTCTCGCTTTCGACCGCAGACATCGCAGCGGCGAACACCAACATCCTCGAACGAGTCGCCGACGTCATCCTCCCGCGGCCATGGGGAGACATCGCGGTGCTCATCGTCATCGTCAGCACGATAGGCACGCTTGAGACATGCCTTCTTGCGGTCAGCAGGACGATGATGTCCATGGGCCGCGATCGCGTGATCAGCACGCGATTTGCCGAACTGCACCCGCGCTTTGCGACGCCGTGGTTCGGCAGCATCGCTTTCGCCGCCATCGCCCTCGCGCTTTTCGCGATCGCCGCCGTCAGTCCGAGCGTCAACGCGCTGCTCATCGCTTCGGTGAACGCGATCGGCATCCAGATCGCGATGTATTATGGCTTATCGGGATTCGCGTGCGCGTGGTACTACCGCAAGACGTGCGTCGCCGATCGCGCCGCGTTCTGGCTGCGCGGCGTCTGGCCGGTTTCGGCGGCGATTTTCTTGTGGGTCGTCAGCATCGTCCAGATGACCGGAGCAAGTTGGTAAGCGAATTCCGTGACGGTCGGACTGTTGTTGCTCGGAATCGCGCCGCTCGTGGCGTACAGGGTGAAATACAAGCCCGACTTCTATCGCGGCCCGCTGGAAGTCGCGTCCGACTAGGCCCCGCAAGCCGCCGCCCACGCCGTTTGGGCATTAAGCCTCATAGTCAACGCTTCAGCCGCTGCATACAATGAAGTGAACGGGGAATCGTGGGAGAAGAATACCTGATGCTTAGCACCCGATTAATCCGCCATTCAGCAGCGTTTGCCGGGTTGCTCCTTTTGTCGCTGCTCGCGAGTACGTCGATCGCACACGCCGGTGCAGCAGGCGGTCAGATCGATTTTCGATCATACGCGGTTGGCGAAGTGAACGGCGCCGATCAGAAATATTTCACGGTGCACCTCACGCCGGGTACCTCCGCGAAACAAACCGAGCACATCGCAGCATACTTTCGCGGCCACGGATTGACGATCCAGACCGATGCTGAAGATGGAATTCTGTTCGCGCGCGGCACCTATGCGCAAGCGGGTGCGGCTGCGCACGTCGCGTTTCTACGCGCGGCATACCTCGGGCGCCGCTTTGTCACGATCGCGGGTCGCGAGTCGTATCCGCCCGACATCGCGACGCACATCTTGGCCACGACCCTTGCCGATGGGCCAGCCGCGCGGATTGCGTCATTCGCCAATCCAAACGGGATAGAGGTCGGGCCATCGTCCGGTTACGGTCCGGCCGACATCGCCTCGTATTACGACTACGGCTCGATCGAATCGCTCGGCCACGGCGGAAGCGGGATGAATATCGCCGTCGTGATGTGCGGCGGCATCTTCGCGCCGGACGTCCAGAGCTACGAGAATTTTTTCGGCCTGCCCTCGAACGTGCCGAAAATCGTGCCGGTCGACGGTGGATCAACCGGGACCTTTTTCAACACGACCGGGCAGATCGAGCTGATAATCGCGACCGCGAATTCCGCCACGGTGACCGCGTACGTCGTACCGACTGCGTGCACGTACGGCGACATCGCGGACGGCGTGGCACAGGTGCTGGCAGATGATAGTACGATAAACTACCAAGCGCTCGTGATCGGGTACGGAGATTTCGAAGACGCGTATCATGCGTTCGGCGGCGACAACCTCGTCACGGCGGAAGACGCGGATTTCGCCATGCTCGCCGCAAAAGGCACGACGACGTTTGCGAGCAACGGCGACGCCGGTGCGTTCAGCTATCTGACGGCCGGTGACGTCGGCGTATTTTTTCCGGGGTCGGATCCGAATGTCGTGTCCGTCGGCGTGACGATGGCCGTCGCGTCATCCTCGTCGCCTCCGAAGCGCAGCTTCGAGCCGGCCTCATATATCAGCGGCGGCGGCGTGAGCGCGAAGTTCGCAATCCCGAAGTGGCAAAAGGGCATTGGGGGCATCGCGAGCGCCACCATGCGCAATGTTCCAGACGTCTCGCTCAACGGCGACTGTCAGTTCCAGTATTACGTGCTCTACGCTGGCAGCCGCTATCTCGCGTGCGGATCGGTGTTCGGCGCGTCCACATGGGCGGGTCTGCTCGCGCTCGTCGACGCGGGTCGGGCAAGCGCGCTGAAATCACCGCTCCCCAAAGTGCCTGCGAAATTGTACGGTGAACGCAAAGTCACCGGCTTGTTCACGGACGTCACGGTGGGATGCAACGGCATATTTTGCGCAGCGCCGGGCTACGACAACGTGACCGGGCTCGGCGTGCCCGACGCGAGCATACTGTATTCGACTCTCGTGGGACTGCCATGATGCGTGCGCAGAAGATGAAGGGTGACGCGATGCGATCGATCGCCGTTGCGGCCGCCGCAATCCTCGCGGCGGCGTGGGTCTTGAGCGCTGTGCCCGCGGGCGCACGGCCTTTGAATGCACATATCGACCGCGTCGGCGGCATAGCGGCCGGTGCAGAAAAATACTTCACCGTGAACTTGCGGCCAAGCGCCGGCAGCGCAGGCGCGCGCGCCGCGACGAGCTACTTCGAGCGCTTCGGACTTTCGGTGCGCACGTCACCGGATGGCTCGATACTCTTCGTGCACGGCACGTACGGACAGGCGGCGGCCGCCGGACAGACGTCCTTTGCGACATTCGAATCACAAAATCGCCGCTTCGTCGGCCTCGCCGCGCCCGAACGGTATCCGGCTACCGTCGCCGCGTTTATCCTCGCAACGACGATGAACGAAGGCCCCGGAGCGATGTCCGCGGGCATCGCGCGCGGCGGCGGAGTCGCTCCGCCGGGCGGCTACTCGCCCGCGCAGATCGCCACTTACTACAACATCCAACCGATCTACAATCTCAACGTCTTCGGCGCCGGCGTGAACGCGGCCATCCTCGCATGCGCGACCATCACGCCCGCGGATATAACAAAATTCGAATCCGACTTCCACCTGGGCACGAACAACCCGACGATCGTCATGGTGGACGGTGGCACGACCATGACCGATCTCGAGCCGACCGGCGACGTCGAGCGCTTGATCGGCACAGCCCCGAAGGCGAGCGTCACGTTGTACGTAGTGCCCAACGATTGCAGTTTCGGGCATCTCGCCGACGGTTTTGCGAAGATAGCCGCCGACGATGCGACGGCGCACTACGCGGTGGTGAGCCACTCGTACGGGGCGACGGAAGACGACTACGATTTCTACAATGCCGATGCCGATCTCACAGCCGAGAGCGCCGATATCGCGAGTCTAGGCAAGCAGGGTTCCACGGTGTTCGCCGTATCCGGCGATTGGGGCGCCTACGAGCCGTTCAGCCAGCAGCTGAATGTCGGTGAGGTCGACCCCTGGTATCCATCATCCGATGCCGGCGTGATCTCGGTCGGCGGCACAACGGCCACGTCCGTTTCGCCGACGAATCCGACGCGCGTCAAAGAGATCGCGTGGGGGATCAGCGGCGGCGGCGTGAGCGGCAAGTTCGCTATTCCGAAATGGCAGAAGGGTACTCCGGGGGCCGCGAGCACCACGATGCGCAATGCGCCCGACGTCGCACTCGATGCGGACTGCGGCACCGGCTACGCTGCCGTGTGGACCCCGCCGGGCGGCTCTCAAGGCAACTTCTGGTTTTGCGGAACGAGCTTCGCGGGCCCGACATGGGCCGGGATGATCGCGCTTGTGGACAGCGGCCGGATCGCCGCGCACAAGACGACGCTCACGAATATCGCGAGACAACTTTACAACCATCGGAAGACGACCGGACTTTTTCTCGACATGACGGTCGGGACGAACGGCTTCTACCTCGTACACGCGCCGTATAGCGACGTGACCGGTTTGGGTGTGCCGAACGCGGACATCATGTACAACACGTTTCTCGCGTTGCCCTGACCCCGACGGGGAATTCGCCCGCCGACCTCTAAACGCTCCGCCGGAACCTACGCTTGCCGCACCGTCTGCGTTCGAGAGATTGTCTCTCGAGCGCCTAGTTCTTGTCCGCTGCGAAGGCTGAGGAACGATCGTGACAACCCCGCTCGTCTCCGTCAATATCGGCAACACGGCATTCATGCTCATCTGCGCGAGTCTGGTCATGCTCATGACCCCGGGACTCGCTTTTTTCTATGGCGGCCTGGTCGGTCGGAAAAACGTCCTGACGATCATGATCCAGAGCTTCATGTCGCTCGGCTGGACGACCGTGATCTGGTACGCGTTCGGGTATTCGCTATGCTTCGGCCCGGACTGGCATGGCATCATCGGCGACCCGCGCTACTACGCCTTTCTGCACAACGTGACGCTGCAGACGATGTTCACCGGAAACAACGCCGGTATTCCGCTCGTCGTGCACATCGCGTATCAGATGATGTTCGCGATCATCACGCCGGCGCTGATCACGGGCGCTTTTGCAAACCGGGTCACGTTCAAGGCGTACTTCCTCTTCCTGACCGGCTGGCTGATCTTCGTCTACTTCCCGTTCGTGCATATGCTCTGGAGCCCGGATGGTTTGCTCGCGAAGTGGGGCGCGCTCGACTTCGCCGGCGGCATCGTCGTGCACGCGTCGGCGGGATTCGCGGCGCTCGCGTCGGTGATCTTCATCGGCCGCCGCCACGTCGTCGAGAATAAACCGCACAATGTGCCGTTGATCGCGCTGGGCACCGGCTTGCTCTGGTTCGGATGGTACGGCTTCAACGCCGGTTCGGAATTGCAAGTCGACTCCGTCACCGCTTCGGCGTTTCTCAATACCGACATCGCCGCATCGTTTGCCGCGGTCACTTGGCTGCTCGTGGAATGGGCATACGGACGCCAACCGAAGTTCGTGGGTCTGCTGACTGGAGCGGTCGCGGGACTCGCGACGATCACCCCGGCAGCCGGCTACGTATCGCCGACGACGGCCGTTATCTACGGATTGCTTTCTGGGCTCGTCTGTTATTTCGCGGTGGCGGTGAAGAATAAAGCCGGTTGGGACGACGCGCTCGACGTCTGGGGCGTTCACGGCGTCGGCGGATTCTTAGGCATCGTGCTTCTCGGCGTCTTCGCATCGAAAGCGTGGAATCCGAACGGCGCCGACGGCCTGCTTTTCGGGGGCGCAGCGTTCTTCGGCAAGCAGCTCGTCTCCGCGACGGTCTGCAGCTTGTGGGCGTTCTTATTCACCTACGGGATGCTCTGGCTGATCAGCCGCGTCACGCAGACAAAAGTCAATCCGGAAGCCGAAGAGCGCGGACTCGACATCGAGCTCCACGGCGAAGAGGCCTATCCGATCGGTTTATAGTCATCTCATAGTAAGGGGTACGAAATGTTTTTATCGACAAATTCGCGAGATCGAGTGATCTCGGCCGGCGCCATCGCCGTCTTGGCAATAGGGCTGACGGTTGCGGGCATCAGTCGTGCGCATGCGGCACGCTCACAGATATCGCCGGACAAAGCTTGCTCTAACGGATCGTCGTGTTTCAGCGTGGATCAGCTCGGTTCCGGCGAGGGCATCGTTTCGATGTCGCTTCTCGGGAACTCCGTCGAAGGCCACTCGAAGAGCGGTAACGCCGTATACGGTGAGACCAACAATCTCAGCGCGACCACGAAGCACTGCGCATCCGGCATTCTCGGGTTGGACCTTTCGAGCGACGGCGGCGTCCTGAACTTCGGCGTTTCGGGCCGGTCATACCACGGAACCGGCGTGTTCGGCTCATCGGGATCCGCAGCCGGGCTCTTCGGCGAATCAAAGAGCGGAACGGGAATTTTTGGCCGTAGCGCAAGCGCGACGATGCCGGCTCTCGGCCTTCAAGCGACGGGTACCGGTCCGCTGATGATCGCCACGAATGCAAACGGCGGCCAAGCGCTCTCACTCGATCAGGCCGGTAACCTCACGGTCGCGGGCACCATCACGAGCGGCGGCGGATGCAACGCAGGCTGCTGGCAGTCGCGCAACGGACACGGTGCGCATCTCGTCTCCTACATGCCGCGCGAGAGCTCGCCGACGATGGAAGACTTCGGCGAAGGACAACTGGTCAACGGAACCGTCGCGGTGCGGATCGACCCCGCGTTCGCGAATTCGATCGACCAGAGCAAGGACTACCTCGTGTTCTTGACGCCCGACGGTGACACGAAAGGACTATACGTCGCGCAGCGCTCGCCCCGCGGCTTTGTAGTCCGCGAGAGCCAGGGCGGCCGTTCGAATGTGCAATTCAGCTATCGCATCGTGGCCAAACCGTTCGGGAAGGACGAACCGCGCTTGCCGCTCGTCCAAAACTAAACGTTAGGCCAACAACGACTGAACGTTCAGGCCAACAACGCCTCGGATACGGCCTGCTCTTCGGTCATCGTCGCGCCGCTCGCAAACCGGGCCAGCACGTCTGAGTCAGAATAGACTTCGGCGAGCTTGGCCCGGAGTCGTTCGTACGTCATCTGTTCGCTCGTATCTCGATGCAAGCCGAGTGCGGCATAGCGTGCCTCGACGTAGCCGAGCAGTCGCGCGGCTCGCTCCGGCGAGCCGGACACGACGGCGACGGACGCCAAATGCTGAATGGCAAGCGCCACGAGATCGGGGATTCTCATAGCGAGCGCGATCTCGAGGCCCTCGCGCGCGGATTCGCGAGCGTCCGCCGCCCGTTCGAGGGCGAGATTGTACGCCGCAAGGTTGCACAGGGCGATGCATTCGTTGGAACGATGCCGGGTCCTGAAGTACTCGAGGGCTTCGCGCCCGAGCGTGGCCGCTGCTTCGAAGTTCCCATCGGCGAATTCTAACTCGGCGAGATTCGTCGTGATGCTTCCTATGTGGGGGTTCAGCGAGCGACCCTCTTCGAGGAGCTCGCGAGCAGTTTGCCGATTGCCGACAATCGTCTCGATGCTGCCGAGCGTGAGAAGGGCTGCCGCCACCTGACCCGGCGTGCCGTGAGATCGGTAGAGCGCTACCGCTTCGGTCTGCGCGCGGCTGGCTGCCGCGTACTCGCCCATCGACCGTCGCGCTTCCGCCTCGCTGTGCAGCGCGCATGCAAGCGCCAGAGGGTCGTCGAGTGTGCGATAGGCAGCGGCTGCAGCGGCTGCGTTTGCGGCCCGTTCGGCGCTGTACGGTAGCGCGTGGGAGAGCCCGAGCGAGATGCGCGCATCGATCGCGGGCGTATCGAGTTGCGAAAGCCTTGCTGTCTGCAGCCAACGCGTGCCTTCGACGCTAAGCGACCGCCACCAAAGGATTGAGAGCCGTGCGGCGAGTTCGCACCCGAGGCGTGCGTCGTTCGCGTCTCCCAGAGACCATTGCAGTGCGGCGCGGAGATTGCCGATCTCGGCGTTCGCGATCCCAAACGCTTCGTCAGCGTTCCCCTCCTGCATGAACAGATGGTCGATGCGCCGCGCGACATCGAGATAGTGCCGGGCGTGGGCAGCCGACGCCGCTTCGAATTCCTCGGTCCGCCGCAATTCTTCTATGGCATAGGCTCTCGTCGACTCCAATAGCCGGTAGCGTTGCGCGTCGCCGCCGATCTCGGCATGGACCAACGATTTGTCTACCAGCGCAGACATCAGGTCGAGAACTTCCCAGTCGGCTGAGGGATCCTCGCCCCACACCGCCGTCGCAGCTTCGAGGCTCCAACCGCCGCAGAAGACGCCGAGTTTGCGGAAGAGCGCGCGCTCGCTGTCCGCCAGCAGATCGTAGCTCCAATCGATCAACGCGCGCATCGTCTGCTGCCTGGGCAGCGCGGCACGGCTGCCCCCCGTCAAAAGGCGGAAGCGCTCGTCGAGCCGATCGGCGAGTTGCCGCGGGCTGAAGATCTTTACGCGAGGGGCGGCGAGCTCGATCGCGAGCGCGATGCCGTCAAGGCTGCGGCAAATCTCCGCTACGATCGGCGCATTCTCCCCGTCGAGGTGAAAGCGCGGATCGGATGCGCGCGCCCGCTCCGCGAAGAGAGCGATCGCGCCGTAGGTCAGAGCGCTCTCCAGCGAGAGCTTCTCGTCGGAGCGCGGCACGGAGAGCGCCGGCATGCGATACACGTGTTCGCCGCCGATGCCAAGCGCTTCGCGGCTGGTAGCGAGAATCTTGACGTTCGGACACTGGCGCAATATCGCGTCTGCCACGCGTGCAGCCTCGGCCACGACATGTTCGCAATTGTCGAGGACGAGAAGCATTTTTCGTTGGCGAAGGTGGTCGATGACTTCGTCGAGCGTGCTGCGGCTTTCACTCTCGCGGACGCCGAGGGCGCTTGCCAGCACGCTCGCAACAAGTGTCGAATCGTTGATAGGGGCTAGGTCAGCGAACCATGCGCCGTCCGGCATTCCGTCGAGAATATCGGCCGCCACTTCGAGCGTCGTGCGCGTCTTGCCGATTCCGCCCGTACCGACGACGGTGGCGATCCTAGTCGTTTCAACCAGCTTTTTGATTTCCGCGATCTCGGCATCGCGGCTCACGAAGCTCGACAGTTGAAGCGGAAGATTGTTCGGCAGGGAATCGACCGAACGCAGCGCGGGGAATTGGTCGCGCAGATCGTCTGCGAGCACTTGGAAGACCTGCTCCGGGTTGGCTAGGTCGCGCAGCCTGTGCGGACCGAGATCGCGCAGCTGTACACGAGCCGACGGCGCGCTCTTGATCAATGCCGCCGCAGAGCTCGAAAGTATGATCTGGCCGCCGTGCGCGATCGACAGCAGGCGCGCCACGCGATTGACTGTGGGGCCGAAATAGTCGCCGTCGCGCTCGTCCGCGAGCCCGGCGTGAACGGCCATCCGCACGGATAGTCCGCCGACGTCGCTCCAATCCAAGGAATTCACGGCGCGCTGCGCGGCCGTCGCGGCCGCGACCGCTTCCGGCGCGCGATGGAACGACGCGCAATACGCATCGCCGATCGTCTTGAAGATGTGGCCGTCGTGGGCCGCGATCGCCGCCTCCATGATGTCGTCATGGCGGCGCAGCGCGATCTGCATCGCTTCGGGATGCGTTTCCCAGCGCTTCGTGCTGCCTTCGATGTCGGAGAAGAGAAACGCTATCGTGCCCGATGGGCGCGGCGCCGCTTCAGTTCGTCGCTTTCGGCTCGCGCGCTCTGGCATACCCGTGGGTTGTTCGTGCGGCCCGGCGCGTGTTACTCCACGCCGCTCGGGCGATCCACCGAAGGACGATCCACCGAAGGACGATCCACCGAAGGACGATCCACTGAAGGGGCCGACTTTATGTCGGCCCGCGTCTCGTTTGCTCGGGCCGACTTGCGTCGGCCCCTTCAGACAGGCGCGTTCGGCCGAAAAAAAAGTGGGCCGACATAAAGTCGGCCCCTTCAGACGAGTCGGCCCCTTCAGACGAGTCGGCCACTTCAGACGGCCGGGCGATGGTTTAGTACCCGGTCGCCTGCGGCTTTGCGACGAACGAGAACGTGTCGGTGAAAGGCGTTACGCCATCCATAGTTTCGTCCGGCATCGTCGTTGCTGTGCCGATGAGCGATCCGTCAGCCGCGACGCGGCCGGAGATGTGCAGATCGGTCGGGCCGGCGATGTCGATCCAATACGAACCGTTTTCTTCTCCGCCTGAGACCGGCACGAAATTGCCGTCGTATTCCGGGATATAGTAGCCGCTGATGATCCCGTCCGGCGAGATGGTGAGCTGCAGCTTGCCGTCGTATTCGCCCGCGGTCGGACCCGGCTGAACCTGAGTGATCGTCGTCGAGTAGGTCGTCGGCGACGCGGCAAGCGACGGGGTCATCGGCATCGCGAGGACCGCGGCGCACGCCAGACCGGCGATCGCACCGCCATATGTCGTCAAAATCTTCGTCATGGTTTCTAGGCTCCTTTTTGAGGCCTAACGCCCCTGATCGACTTATACTATTCTTATCGACGCGCGCACTGTGCGCTAGATGAGAGCAGGGTAAGAATCAAAGAAGCGCCGGATTAAGCTTCTCACGACCTGAGCGCATGCACCCCCACAAAGAAGACAAAAGTGCCGATGTAGACGATCGAAGTTCGCGAGAGCAAGAGGTCGGACCACCGGGCGCGAGCGGCACACGCGATAGCAGTGGTCGCGATGAGCGCGGCAGCGACGAAGAGCGCTGGCCACTGACGCAGGAGGGCGGTGAGCGTGGCTATGACCAGCACGATGACGAGCAACCACACCCGCGTGAACATCGGTCCGCGCGTGCGGATTAAGGTCGGAACCGTAGCCGGATATCGCAGATCTGGTTCGGTGAGAGCGACGGCCCACGTGTGAAGCGTGGTCCAACACGCAACCGCGAGAAAGACGACGATCGGCCAAGTTGAAAGCGGCTTGCCGGAAGCGGCCCAGATCGCAAGAATTGGCGTGCCCCACACGGCGCCGGCTGCGAAGGTATGGTATGGCGTTGCTGGCTTGAGCAGCCGCGTGTAGACGAGCGCGTAAACCGCGACGCCGAGGATCGTCACGATTGTGACGGCACTGCCGGCGAAGACGAAAAGCAACACGGAAGCAACCGCAAGAAGGGCAATCGCAAAAGCGAGAGCCGACGTGGGCTTTACCGCGCCGGTCACGATTGGTCGCGAGCTGGTCGACACGCACGTAGCGTCCAATTCGCGCTCGAAATACATATTCAGAGCATTGCCTGCGCCGGCTGCGGCGATGCCGCCGAAGAACGCGAAAATGACCTGCGGCCATTGCGTCGCCGTGAGCGGAAGGACGACGAGGATGGCAAGTCCGGCGCTAGCGAGTAGACGGTACAGCTTGGCGGGCTTTGTGAGCGCCAATAATCCCATCGGGTGTCAGCCCGATCGCGCGCGGATCCACGCGAGCCCCGCGGCGAACACCGCGAGCACTCCGTGAAAAAGCGCGAACATCTCCCACGCGCGAGCGACGTCGTACACAACCCAGAGCAGGGCGGCGATCGAAGCGGCGATGAGCGCGCCTTTCGCAAGCGCTCCATATGGTCGGGCGAAGATACCGGCGATCAGGAGAATCGCTAAGAGAACCATAGCCACGCCGAGCGCGATGCGAACATCGTCGGACATGCCGAGCACGCGTTCCATGGCTTGCGGCGTTGCGACATAGACGATGCCCGACATCATCCAAGCTCCCGCGAGCCCAAGCTGCACGATGATGGCGATCCATTTCGGCATATTGATCATCCGGCGATACCTTTTACGTGACGCGTGGTGAACGGCGCGCCTAAGGCCGTTTAGTCAGCACTGACTTTCTGCCAGCCAGTATAGAGGAATCGGCACCCTAAAGTCAATACTGACTATCATGCACAAGGAGTTGCTGATCCTGGGTTTCGTCGGGGATAGCGGTCCCATAAGCGGCTACGACATCCACCGCATCGTGCGAGCGCACGGCGAACTGTTCGCCGACCTCAAGCGGCCGAACATGTATTACTTGCTCGAGCGGCTCGCCGCCGAAAAATACCTTCGCGTGCGCGCGGAATCCGGGGCTCGCGGTCGGCGTGGTGAACGTCTGCTCTACGTGTTGACCGCTGCCGGCAAGCGGCGCTTTCGCGAACTACTCGATTCGGAAGTGACGCGTTTCGGCACCGTGCATACGGGTATCGAAGTAGCCGTGATCTTCCTCGCACAGCTCACCCCGTCGGCCGGCATCTCGCTGCTGCAGAAGCGACTGCAGATCGTCGAACTTCATCGCAAGCGGGTCGCCGCGGCGTTTGGCGATGTGGGTAAGCGCGGCCCTCACGCGCGGATCGCCGCCGATCACATGCTCACGCTCGTGGACGCGGAGATCGGCTGGATCAAGCGCGCGATCGCAACGCTGCAAATTGAAACCGCTTCGCCGGACAAACGCCGCTGATGGAGACCTATCGCCGTTGGTACGCGCAGCTTGAACGATTCGGAGCCGCGATGTTCCGGCGCGTCGATGCGGTGTATACTCGCGCGTGGCGATTGCGCCCCGCGCGAGCTTCGCGAGAGGCGGATTGGCCGGCCGTTCCCGGCGCGTACACCGTCGGCGACCGGAGCGGTTCGGTCGCGGTCTGCACGTTGACGAGCTCCGCGCTTGCCCCACGTATCGCCGCTCTTCCGGGGGTCGCGATCGCGGGCCGCCTGTACACGTGCAACCTCGGCATTGAGAAGCTCGTGACGAACGTCGTCGCCAACCAGCGCATCCGCGCGCTCCTCGCCTGCGGCAAGGAATCGCCGTTATTCCAGCCGGCGCAAGCGCTGCGAGCGCTCATCGAAAACGGCGTCGACGCGGATCGGCGCATAAACGGCGCCGCAGGATATCTTCCGGTCCTCAGCGGGGTTGACGCGGAAACGATCGAGCGCTTCCGAGGCCAGGTCACGCTGATCGATCGGATCGGGGAGACCGAGATGCGCGCCATCGAAGCGGAAGTAGAACGGCTCGTCGCCGAGTTTCCGCCCGATCCACGTGTGGCCGGACCGGCGACGATCGCTCGATCAAAACCCGTGCAACAGCGCGCTGAAGATGCGCAGTTCAAGACGCTGCTCCCCGGCGGCCGGCGCGAGCCGCTCGCGTACGATCCGAAGGGCTTCATCGTCATCGACGTCGAGCGCGAAGGCGGACGGATCGTCGCGCGGCACTACTTGCCCGATGGAGCACCCGAGAACATCATGCGTGGTCGATCGGCGGAGGGTATTGTGCTCGCGCTCGTACGCGAGGGACTTGTCACACAACTCACGCACGCGGCGTATCTTGGCGCCGAGTTGGAGAAGGCCGAGACCGCGTTGCGCCTCGGTTTCGACTACGAGCAAGATAAGCCGCTCTTACGGTCGCGCTAGTTCCGCGTCATCGATACAAGTCGCTAATCCGAGCGCAGGCGCCAATCCGTCGCTAGAGGTCCGCGCGTCATGGCAGCGTAACGCATGCCGGTGCATTCCACGATGTCATCGGGTTGAAGCAGTGAGGACAATACTATGAGAACTGCCGTCATCGTTCTGCAATGGATCGTCAGGTTGTGCTTTGCCGGGCTCTTGATCTTGGGCATCATGTTCTGGACGGGACACGCGTTTGACCTCATCCCCGTTCACATGACCCTTGGCATCGCGCTCGTCGTCGCGTTGTGGATCACCGCGATCATAGGTTTCGCCGCCCGCGTTCCTATCGGACAATCTCTTGTCGCGATCGTTTGGGGATTTGTCGTGATCGGCTTAGGCATGTCGCAGGCGCGGTTGTTGCCTGGCTCATCGCACTGGGTCATACAAGTGCTGCATCTGCTCGTGGGAATGGCGGCGATCGGCATGAACGAGGGCCTTGCGCGCGCTATCAAAGAACGAAGCGAACCGCACTAGTGCCACAGTAACGCCACCGTGAAGGTCGGCGGACGTCGAGTCGAAGAGACATCCGGCGATCGGAGGCGTGCATGCAGCGATGTCGTGAAGTGAACATCCGGTGCCAGCGCGTGTGGCATGTGGTCGTATTGTCGGCGGGCCTTCTTGCGGCGTCGGCATGCTCGCCGCTGACGCCGGGAACGATAGACCTTGCCTCGCAGACGACGGTGCCGTTCGACCTGCACGGCAACCATATCTACGTGCGCGCCTCGATAGACGGACAACCATACGCCTTCGTCCTCGACACAGGCGGGGTCGCGTCGCTCACCCCGGAGCTCGCGGCTTCGCTACATCTCGCAACAACCGGTTCCGTGGCGGTTCGCGGCGTCGGAGACGGTAGCTCAACGGTCCAGATCGTGCGCGTTCCCGAAATCGACGTCGGCGGACTGCGCTATCGCGACGGAAGTTATCTCGTGTTGCCAGGCTTGCCGCTTGAAAGCCCGTTCGGAGGCGTGCGATTCGGCGGAATACTCGGCCGCGAACTTTTCGAGAAACTTGTCGTGAAGATCGACTATCAGCATGAGCAGCTCTCATTCATACAGCCGGCGGCTTTCACCATCGATCCCCGCTCTGTGGCCCTCCCAGTCACTATGCGCCGCGGCGCGATACCGAGCGTCAAGGCGACCGTCGACGGCAAAGCCGGAGACTTCGACATCGACGCCGGCTCGGGGCAAGCGGTCACGTTGACCCAACAATTTGCCGAATCGAGCGGATTGGAAAGAGAATTTGGGAAGTCCGTCAATGCTGAGATCGGCCGGGGCGTGGGCGGCGCATTGTCTGGAACGGTGTCGCGCGCTCGCATGTTGTCGATAGCGACCTTTACGCTCTTGAACCCGATCGTCGAGATCTCGGCGACAGGCATTTTTGCAGACTCAGGATTTGCAGGAAACATCGGCGCCGAGATTTTGCGACGCTTCACGATAACGCTCGACGTCCCCGCGGACCTCCTGTACCTGCGTCCGAATAGGAACTATGCGCAGCCGTTCTTGTTCAATCGCGCGGGCCTTAGCGTTTTCAAGGACGCATCCGGGTTGCATGTCACGAGCATCATCTCCGGAAGTCCAGCGGCCCAAGCTGGTATCGCGGTAGGCGACGCGCTAGTATCGGTGAACGGTCGCCCCGCCTCCCGGCTGGACATGGCGGCGCTGCACGATATCTGGTACGGGCGGGTGGGCGATCGAGTCGCGATGCGCCTCAGTCGAAAAGGCAGAATCGTTCGCGCGGCGTTTGAGCTCCGCGACCTCATTTGAGCGAGCAGACCGAAACCGAGATGATAGACAAGGCGGCAAAAGAGCGACGGTTTCGTCTCAAAGATCTACGCCATGGCGCCGAGATCGTGGCGATTCTCGGTGCGGGCATTTGGGCGTTCTATACGTTCATCTATGTCGAACGCATAAAACCGCTCGGACAAGAGCCGATTCTCGACGTCAGCGTGGCGGCAGATACAACGCGGACGTCGTCGGGCTTCGATTTCGTCACGATCCATCTCAAATATAAAGACTCCGGAACCTGGAACATGGCCGTGGTAGCCGAGGGCATCGACGTTTACGGCGAAAGCGTTCAACGCGATCGCCGAGGCGCGCAATCCTCAACGCCGACCGGCTATCTCTATGAACCCGGTCTTCGACTTCGTGATGCATCGCTGATCCAAGCGTGGGTGAGTCGATTTCGCGGCGCAGCGCTTGCAAGCCAAGCGTCACAGTTCCTCATGCTTCCGGGGCAAGAATTTGACGAAGAGCGAACCGTCGTCGTCAGACATCAAGAATTTCCGGCGTTGCGAATCCAGTATTATGCGTACTTCAGCAAGTCGCCGGTCACCACACCGATACGGATCGACATGACTCGTGGGCCGGACGGGAGCGTATCGCTTACCGCTAAAACTTCAAGCGATACCGGAGAGCTTGTCGTCCCCCTACCGTAGCCGCCACAAACGGAAGTTCGCGATACGTCAGTGTCCTTTGACGATCAAATCAACGATCTGTCCGGCTACTTTTGCGATCGTCGTCCAGTCACCGGGCTGTAAAGCCCCGATCTGTTGGCGCAATGCGGCAAGATGCGGCACATCGGCGTCGAGGTCGGAATATCGGCTTAAGAGCGTGCGCAGCTTATAATCTTCATCAGCGCTCTTAAAACGGTCCGCGTTGTACCGAATCTCGTTCGCGTCGTACCCGATCCCCCAGGCTGAACTCTCATCGCTCGGAAGGCTGCCCAATAGCGATAAGATGGCACTATTGAACTGGACTTCGCGCGCGTGGATATTGTCGGTCGAAGGGTTGACGAAGAGCGGCCGGAGCTGCGCCAACTGGGCTCGCCTGTCGCTCGGCAACACATCCGAGAATTCCGAGAACCACTTGTCGACAAAAGTCTGCGAGAACGGTTCTTGCAAGGCGGGTGCATATTCGAGCAACTCGACGAGCCGTGATCCCGCCGCACCCAGCCGAGCGAATCGCAGCAATCCATTCCCATAATCTATAGGTTCGGTGAGCGGGTTGCCAAAATCGTCCATGGACGGTGAACCTGCCCCTCCGATGCTCGAGTAGACGTTCGTCTGCGTCTCAGCCAGCGTTCTAACCAGCGCGTGCCGGTTCGCATAACGATCGCTCACCGAGGCCGCTAACTGTGAATCTGCGTCGGCAGCTTGCGAGTAGCGCGCCATCCACGCGGAGCCGGCTTGCCCTGAATCCATCACCGCTAAGAAAGCGGCCGAAGCGATCGCGATCTGTACGGCCCGCGCGGCGTGCGGCAGGTCCGTGATGGCGTCGCGATATCGTTCGTCGACGAGGACAGCGTAGACGACGATCCCCTCCGGCAAACTTTGGCGACCCACATAGTGGGCGATCGGATCCCAAGCCGGCATGTCTGACGCCGGTGTGGGATCGAGCGCTAGATTGAACGTGGGCGAAGTCGGTATGCTCAAGACGGCACGGTCGGCTTCACGCACTTCTGCGTCTGAGTAACCGGTGGCCGAGGCCGCGCTGGCGATGGATGTCTGCATCGAAATGAGAACTGCGCAAAACGCGACGACCGACTTCTGCATGCCTCTCCCTTTCACGGTCAGTGGCGGACGAGTTCGACGCGCCGGTTCAGCGCCCGGCCTTGCGACGTGTCGTTCGACGCCACGGGTCGAGAGAATCCAAAACCCACGGTGCTCAAGCGGCTGGCGTTGATTTGATATTGGTTCACGAGAGCGGTCTTCACCGCCGCCGCGCGGTCTTGGGAAAGCGTCAGATTGTAGGCGGCGCCGCCGACGTTATCGGTGTGACCCTCGATCGTCAATTTCCACGAAGGATTGGCGACGAGCGCGTCTGCGATCTCTTTGAGAACCGGCGCCGATTGCGCTTTGAGCTTCGCACTGGCGAAGTCGAAATAGATGCCGTACACGGCCACGCGCTTCGCGACCGCGAGCGTCTTCGCGATTTTCACCGCCAATGGAATCGATGCCGCACGGCCCGAGGGCGCCGGAGCTTGCGAAGCAGCCGACGACGCTATCGTCACGACGGCACTCGACTGGTCACCCTGCGCATCGGTTCCGTTGACGACGAACGGATATGCTCCGGCCGGAGCGCTTTGAGGAACGTCGATCGTGACGTTGAACGGCGCGGTGCCGCCGTTCAACGATACCTGCGTGATCGATAGCGACGTCGCCCAGGGTGCGTTCGCCGGCGGAGCGACCGCAAGCGTCACGGTGCCGGCAAACCCGTGACTTGCGAAGACCGACAGCGGGAAGCTCACCGCCTTCGACTGGCCGGGCGTGAAGATCTCGTCACTCGAGGGCGCGATGGTGAACGGCGCCGCGACGAGCTGGCTGCACGCGAGACTGGCGTTGGGCGGCTGGCGCAGCTCCAACAGAGTGATCTTCTGGTATTGCGCGATATCGGAATCGTCACTGTCGAGGCCGTCGTAGATGATCATGCCCTGGCCGAACGGCGCGAACATCTGGATGAATCCATTTTGGTTCAAGACGTTTGTGCCGAACAGATGGCCGCACCAGTGTTTGTCTTGCGTCGTGACCACGTTAGAATCGCCGAGCTGTTGACCTTCGGCGGCGAGATAGCCCTTCACATCGACAAAGTGCGCGCGATCGCCGGCGTCGCTGCCGAGCGTGTTCGATTCAACGAGGACGAGATTGGTTCCGCGCGCGGCGTTCTTGCCGGGATTTGAGGATGCGAACGAGTATGGCAGAAAGCTGTAGTCGGTCTGCGTACAGTCGTCGGCATCGTGGATAATGAGTTTGTTTCCGCTATACACCCAGTCTGCAAGCGCTTGACCTTGCGTCTTATTCAGAAGCGATGCGGCGTTGCAGTCATTCGTCAGCACTGCGATCTGATAGCCGCCAAGCGTCTTCGGATCGAATAAGGTCGAAAGCTCTGGTATGAACCGATAACCCGGGTACGGCGATGCATTGTCGTACGGCGGATATCGGCCGGCGTTGCCATCGAAGATGAGGAGGACCGGCACGCCCGATCCACGCGGCGCGCCGCCTGAAAATACGGTGTTGCACGATGCGCCGCCGGTGACGCGCGTCGCGAACCAGTCATGCTCCCCGCCGACGGCGACCATGACGGTGCCTTCGCTATTTATAACGGCTGGGCTGATCGAGCCCGACCCGGTGATTGCGGTGAAAACGTGACCCGCTTCTGTGCCGCGAATCGCCATGGCGAGATCTCGCGAGCAGATTCCGGCGCTTATATCATCGCCTGTCTGATGGATCTCCATGAAACCGTCGTTCGAGCCGCGTAGCGTCGAGTCGGGCGAGCTTGGAAATACGCCCGCGGCATCTGCCGGCTGACCGAGATTCCGGTAAGGATCGTCGTCATAGTATTTCCAAACGCCGGCGAGTGGCGCAGCATCCGGCCTCGGATCGAGCGTTCCCATCGCCGAAAAGCCATAGAGCTGCGTCGACGAACCGCGCTGGTCGACCGTGACTTTGATCCACCTCGCTTTGACGGGAGTCGGGAGCGCAAGATCTTTCTCGGTCGTCGCGTCGGGTTGGATCGATCCGAGGTCACTGTAGCCGGAGTCGGCGCCTGTCGTGGATACGGCGAAATGGATCGCGGGCGGGAGAGCGGCCGCGTCTCCACTATCCGGCACCTGGAATTGTTGAACCGTCGCCGGACCGGACAATTCGTAGACGAACACGTACGGGCCGCTCGACCCTTCCTTCGCAGTCCAGCCCGGGGAATCGAGAAGCAGATTTTCGGGTTTGCTGTCCTGCGATGTCGCCGGCCACTCTCGCAGGAGCGTGCCCTGTCGCGCAGTCAGCAAGTCGAACGGACCGGTCGAAGTCTCAGCCGCCAGCGGCTCGGTGGATTCCGAAGGCTGCCCTGATTCCGATGGCTGGGCTGACTCCGGCGACAGCGAGGACTGGGCGGCACTTTGCTCGGCTGTGCCTCCAGCCGACGGCTGCCCCGTCGATCCGGCCGGCGCTTGAGCGTTTTTCGCGCAGCCGGAAGCGGCGAAAACGAGTGCCAGCCCAAGCACCACGATCACGGACTTCAATGACCGCACCTCCAAAGGAGCGAGCCGAAGGGACCGCGTGTCAGCGCGTGAGTTACTGCACGATGCGTCGCGGGCCTGCAGTCGTCAACGCGAGGAGACATCTCTACTTGACAGCGGGCGCTGCTTTATGTAGTAGATTGTAGCAGCGAAAGAAAGTGAGCTGCCATCATGATGAAGTTCGCCCTTGCCGCCGTGCTTTCGGTCGCCATCGCAGGCGGCAGCGCCGGCCTCGCGGCTCCCAATCCTGCGCCGTCGGCTTCCGCTAGCCCGTCGCCGAGCGCTAGTCCGAGTTCAGTCCCGAGCTCGGGAAGTCACCCGGCAATCGATCCGTGCGCCCTGCTGACAGCGCGCGACGCATCGAGCGTCGTGGGCGCCGTCAATCCCACACCGCAGCGGCCTTCGGCCAACGAGTGCCTGTGGTCGGCGGCCGTGGCCACCAACACCACCGGCCCGGTGAGCCAAGTGCTCTTCACAGCCGACGCCGCGCAACAGGCAAAACACGGTTGCCACGGCTTTGGCTGCCTCTCGATCGTGCAGTCCGTCACGGAGATGATCCCCGGCATGTCTTCATTCAACAGCACGCTCAATCAGATCGGCGGAACGGCGACGATGGTGGAAGGCATCGGCCAGCGGGCTGCTTGGGCAAACGGCATCTTGGCGGTTCTGCAAGACCAGGTGATATTCAAGCTGCAGCTAAGCGGCAAACAATCCGACATGCTCAACGCATCGGAGTCGCTTGCGCATCTCGTCGTGAACAATATCCAGAACAAACAGGCCACGCCCCATCCGTAGGACGACGCCGAATCGCGCCACGAAGTGATCGCCACGGGCGATCACTTCCGTCGCAGCGACGCTCCGAGTTCTTTGAGAATCGCGCCGAGTAGTGCATCGTCGCCGCGCGCGAAAAACATGGTCAGCGCGACCTCGACGATAGAACTCTCGCTAAGTCGGTGGGAATACGCCAGACTGCGCAGCCGTTCCGAGATCTCGTGGCTGACGTTCAACGATAGTTTGCTTCGCTGGCCGCCTGCCTTTGCGCCATGGAAATCATACTCGGTCGCCTCGGCGCCGTGTGACTCCTCGATGGGCTCAGCCGTGGTCGATTCCTTTGCCGACCGACCTTCCTCTTGCTGCATGTGACTTGTCGCTTGGCCCTTTCCCCTTACTAGTTCGGCGCGCTCCGGGCGTCCCCTACGGTAAAGTGTTCCAAGGCACGGAAAATAGGCCGCTTGATATTACGTGTTACGCCTGCGGGTAGGCTACGGCCTCCGGCGGCGTGGTTCGATTCCGGCGTTGCGCATCAATCTCAAAACGTTCGTGTCGGATCCCTTTTCGAAGAACAGCCAAAGCGCGCATTCTATGATCGAGCTTTCGCTGGTCCGCTGATCGTAGGCGAGCGTGCGAAGCCTGTCTGCAAGTCGAGTGCTCAACGAATGCGACGAGCGGATAAACGCCGTGACAGATCGTTTTGCGCCGTTAACCGGCACTGCGATAGAACGGATCCTGCTCGGATGTATCTTGCCGTTCGTGCTCTTTCCGGAACTGGTCTGATTCTTTGCCATCTCCTATCCTTCGTTGCATGCGCGCTGCGCACCCGTGCTTGCGCCGCCGCGCGTCAAAGTTGTCAGCTATTACCTACCATTTGAAGTGTCCGTCTCTGCACAGCGCACGGAGACCGCGCGTGATTAGTCAATATCTAACAAAAATAGGTCCGCGTCGAAGGGTTGCGAACGGGAAGTCCGGTCGGAGGAGGTTATGATCGAAAATCGGACGGGGCGATGGCTCACATTTCTGCGGATCTATGTGGGCGCGCTGTGGCTTGCGTACGGAGCGTCGAAGTTCGAGTCGAATTGGGCCGCGCCCAACGGCGAATTCTACCAGGCCACCAAGTTCGGAGCTGACTCGATCCATGGCCCGATGCACGATTTCATCATGACCGTCGTTCTGCCGCACCAGCAGATCTTCGGGCTGCTCATCGCATACGGCGAGACATTGGTCGGTATATCGCTCATCCTCGGCTTGTTCACGCGCGCCGGCGCCATCGGCGGGATGTTCCTCTCCGCCAACTACTTTTTTGCGCAGGGGAAATATCAGGTCTACCTCGGTGTCGAGTCCCTTGAGGCGCTCTTGTTCGTTTGTTGCGCACTCTTGATCGCCACGCGGACGGGCGCATATCTAAGTCTCGATGCGCTTCTCTTCAGACGGCGTCGGGACGACGCAGGCGCCAGCCGAACCTAACGCAGCGCCGATCAGACGGCCGCGGCCTGCGGCAGCGGATCGATCCGAAACATCTCTGCGAAGCGGGTCAGCAGCGCCGGGTCCCCTATGATGTGAATGGCGCCGCTGCGGAGCGCTTCGGCCGGCGTCATCTCGCCGGTCATCATCGATTTTATCCGGATCCCCGCCTGGACCACGAGATCCGCGCCCGGCAGCGGCCCTTTCTCCACGACCAGCTTTGCACCGCGCACGCGAACGTTGATGACGATCTCTCCGAAGTGGAGTTCGTAGCTCGCCCGCGTTCCGCGCGCCGCCTCGGGCCGGAATGTTGAGCGCATCGCCATGACCATCGAATCTGCGGTGATGATTTCGCCCGGCCGCGGGTCGCCGAGCGATTTCGCTCCCCACAACCCAAAGCGATGTAGGACGTCCTCCAGCTCGCCGCCGTACTCCGTGAGTTCGTAGACGATCGAGCCGGCCGGCCGGGGCAGAAGCCTGCGCCGGACCACGCCGACCTGCTCGAGTTCTTTGAGCCGGTCGGTCAGCACATTGGTCGGGATGCCGGCGAGTCCGCGATGCAAGTCTGTGAACCGCTTGGAACCGACAAGCAGGTCTCTGACGATGAGCAGCGCCCATCGTTCGCCGACCATCTCCATCGCGCGCGCGAGGCCGCAGTACTGGCCGTAGGTTCGAGTACTCATACAGGGCCAGTATACTGCATTCTTGCTTTCAAGAAAAGTGCTTGCTTTTGACAAGTATGCGGGTTATAATGCCGTAAACGATCGGTGACCGCTACCGCACGAAGGGAACGAGGATGAGCGAACGCGAGGGCTATCAACACGGTGTTCCATGCTGGGTCGACGCGATTCAACCCGATCCGACCGCCAGCGCACGATTCTACGGCGGGTTGTTCGGCTGGGGCTTTGAGGGACCCGGACCCGGAAACTATTTCGTCGCACGAGTTCGCGGCCGCGACGTCGCCGGAATCGGACAGCCCTACAACGGTGCGGCGATAGAGCCCGCTTGGAACACCTACATCTTGGTCGACAGCGCCGACGGGGCGGCGCAGGGCGCGAAAAGCGCAGGCGGTGCAGTCGTCGTCGAGCCGGTCGACGTTCTCCCCGCGGGGCGTCTCGCTGTTCTCGCGGATCCGGGCGGAGCACGGTTCGGCGTGTGGGAGCCAAGTTCGCGCAAAGGGGCTCAACTCGTCAATGAGGCCGGCGCGTGGGCGATGAGTATTCTGACTACGGCCAATCCCACGAGCGTCAAGGACTTCTACGCCGCGATGTTCGGATGGGAAGCGGAAGCGCTGGGTCCGATCGAAAACGGCATCGCGCTCTTTCGTTTACCTGGATACATCGGCGGCGAACCGCGTCAGCCCGTTCCGCGCGACGTCGTCGCCGTGATGATGTCCTCGAGTGGGAGCGATTCCGCGCGGGAGAACTCCTCGCATTGGAGCGTGAATTTCTGGGTCGACGATGCCGACGCGGTGGCCGCCAAAGCCGAGACGCTCGGCGGAAAGATCTTGGTTGCGCCCTTCGATTCGCACGTATCGAGAGACGCGGTCTTGGTCGATCCCTCCGGCGGCGTCTTTTCCGTCAGCACGCAGCCCTCGGTCGCCCGAGCTGCCCAAGCCGCCCGAGCCGCGCGCTAGGGCGACGCGCGACTCGTTCGATGCGCACCTAGGGCGACGTCGGCAGCTTCAACGCCTTGCAGATATTCTGCGATGAGTTCAGTTTGCAGAACGCGTTAAGTCCGTTCGCAAGCGAATTCGACCACGCTTCGAACGTATGTCGGAAGGTCAGCCCGGACGATGGATTGCCGAGCGCCAACGAACTCGTGTTGGCCGCAAACGTTCCGAGTGCGACGTCGGTCTGGTAGTTGATGTACGTGCTCAGCACGCTGGGAGAAGAAGACGGATTCGGCGCGGGAAGCGATGCCTCTTTCGCAGCCGAGTGAGCGGCGATCAGCGTGCCGGCAAGCGCGATCGGGAAAAACGAAAGCGCGGTCGTCTTGTTGCCGTTTGAGATATTGTCCGACCAGACCGTCGACAGGAATGGCGCAGAGCCCGAGCTGCATTCGACGGCTTGTGCGGAATAGTTCGCTTCACTGCTCCCGTAGACGGTGAACACGGCAAACGTGCCATCGGCCGTGACGGTCGAACCGTTGAGGACGATCGCGCCGAGGGTTCCGTGTCCGGCCGGCGCGCGATTGCCTGCACCTCCGTACGGATTGCTCGCATCGTTCGCCACATACGGATCGTCGGCGCATTGCGTCCTGAGGTCCTCGAGGG
>JABCYQ010000032.1 GCA_013290125.1 Vulcanimicrobiota bacterium | reverse complement strand
GACGCGCGCGGCGACATTTGGTCTGCATCCGCTCGCGCTCTACGAATCCGTCGTCGGCGCGCACAACGATATGCTGATGCTAGCGCCGGCGCTCTGGGCGTTTGCGATCGCCGACAGCCTGCCGTTCGCGGCCGCACTTCTCGCCGGCGCGTCGATCGCGATCAAGCTGCCAGCGCTCATCGGCCTCCCGTTTCTGCTCCGCCGCATCGCTCGGGCCCACGGCTGGGCGTGGCTGGCCGCGCTGTTCATCGCCGGCGCCGTGCCGCTGCTTTGCGGCCGTGCGTTCCCGTCGGCGACGGCGGGCAACGCCGCGCTGCTGGGCAGCGCGTTTTCGATGTCAGTCGATTGGCTTGCGAACATCCCGATCTTCACCTCCGGAATGGGAGCGGGCCCCGCGTTTCCGTGGCTGCAGAGGCTTCCGTTTTTCGGCACCGCTTCGTGGCCGAGGCTGATCCAGGTCTGCGTCCTTGCATCGTTTGCAGTCATCGCGTGCGTCGGCTTGATCCGTTACCTCGTGCGGCCGCGGCAGGGCGAGATCTGGCGTACGGTCACAGCGTTCCTGTGGTCGCTCTCGTCGATGCATCCGTGGTACGGTCAGTGGCTTTTGCCAGCCATCGCGGTCGGTGGCCGCTGGGCGACGTATGCGTGGTGGTACGGCGCACTGCTTCTCGGCATCTACGCGCTTGATGGCATCGCGGCGACGGCCTCTGCGCCGTGGGTGCCCGTCACGCTGTGTCTCGCATTTCTGATCGTACCCGTGATCGTCGCGAGGTCGCCGCGCGCGATTCCGCCTGGCGTCGTCGGATGACGAACGCGCGCACGCTCTTGTTGATCGCGCTGATGGTAGGGGTCGCGTTCGGCGGGTCGGCGCTCGTCTTGCGCCTCGCTGGGCTGGCGGTGCCGGCGCCGGATAGCGGTTTCGCCGCGTACTATATGCGCGGGCTTGCTCAGCCGATCCCCGTCGTGCAGTTCGCGGCGTCGTGGTACGTGTTGCTCGCCGTCTGGTGTACGATCGCGATCGTATCCGCCGCTGGACTCGCGCTAGCCGGCAGATCCGTTCGAAGCAGAAGCGATCGAACCACAATGGTGATCGCAGGCTTCGCCTGTGCAGCGCTCGCGCTGTCGGCGTTCTCGATCCTGCAGGCGTTCGACGCGTACTACTACGTCGCGTACGGCAGGCTGTACGGCGTGTTCGGCATCGATCCATACGCGCTGACATCGGCGATCCATGTCAAAGATGCGACGCTCTCTCAGCTTTACGTCGTCCTCCACAACCCGCCGTTCGGCGATCCGTACGGTCCGGGCTTCACGCTGTTCGCGGGGCTGCTCGCCCGGGCAGAATCAAACACCGATCTCGCATTCCAACTGTGGAGCTGGCGGCTCGTCGGCGTGCTCTCCGCGCTGGCCACGATCTTCGCGCTGCGGCGCCTGCTGCAGCGCGTGCCCGAGGAGGAGAGAGCGCGACGCGTCGCCGCCTTCGCGTTCAATCCGGTCGTCTTGTATGAAAGCGCGGTCGGTGCGCACAACGACGTGATGATGATCGCACCGGCGGTCTGGGCGTTCGCACTCGTCGATGAACTACCACTGATCGCCGGCGTTCTGATCGGCGCATCGATCGCGCTGAAATACGTCGCTGCCATCGCACTGCCGTTTCTGATCATCCGCGCGGGGAAGAAGAACGTGTCCGGCGCAATCTTGCTCGGCTGCGTCGCAGTCGCCATCCCGGCTCTGTGCGCGCAGGCATTCCATTTAGGCCGGTCGGCCGCGGCGAGCGATGCTGCCATCGGAAGCTCGCTGCTGATGTCGTTGAACTGGCTCCTAGCTCTGCCGTTCCTGCGCGGAGGATTGGGGAGCGTGCCGATCGCGAGCGGCGTGGGACCGTTGCCGTTCGTCGGCGACGTGACGTGGCCGCGCGCAATCCAATTGGCGCTTTTCGCAGTCGTAGCGATCACGCTCGTCATCTCGATCCTCCGCTACGCGAAGCGGCGAAGCGTCGCGGACGCGGCACGACCGATCGCGGCGCTGGTGCTTGCGATGCCGGCGCTCCATCCGTGGTACGTCATCTGGCTCGCGCCGATCTGCGCCGCGCGCGGCGCTTGGGCCGTCTACGCGTCGTGGTTCGGGTCGCTGGCATTGCTCGGCTACGCGCACGAAGGCGTCGTTCCGTCGCCGGTCAACGAGGTGTTCTTCGTGGCCGCGGCGCTCGCCATGGTGGCGGGACCGATCGCGGCGGCCCGGTGGACAAGGCCCCGGGTTGCCGACGTAACGGCCCGGGCGTGAAGTGCCGATAGACTACTAGAGCGGCGACCCCGGTCTGGTACTTATTCCGCGGGACGACATCTCGGAGCGAGTTGATACGATGGCCACGAATGTCACCGATCTCTTAGGTCTTCGCATGGACGAACTGATGCGCGTGACGATTGAACGCGGCGCGTCGGATCTCCACATGTGCGTCGGCCTTCCCCCGATGCTGCGCATCGACGGCAGGCTGACTCCGACGGAGTTCCCAAAACTCACGCCGGATGAGATGAAGAAGCTCATCTACAGCATCCTGACGGACAACCAGAAAGAACGATTCGAGAAAAATCTCGAACTCGATTTTTCGCATGGCCTCAAAGGTTTTGGCCGCTTCCGTATCAACGCGTTCAAGCAGCGCGGCGTCATCGGTTCGGTGCTGCGCGCGATCCCGTCCACGGTCCCGCCGCTAGCGAGCCTCAATCTGCCGCCGGTGATGGCCGACCTTGTCGCACGACCGCACGGCTTGATACTCGTCACCGGTCCGACCGGATCAGGCAAGTCAACCGCATTGGCATCCATGGTCGACGTGATCAATCAGACCATGGCCCGTCACATCCTGACCATGGAAGACCCGATCGAATACCTGCACTACCATAAGATGTCCATGGTCAACCAGCGCGAGATCGGACACGACTCCTACAGCTTCGGGAACGCCTTACGGGCGGCGCTTCGCGAAGACCCCGATGTGGTGCTGGTCGGCGAAATGCGAGACATGGACACGATCGCCACAACGCTCACCATCGCAGAGACGGGTCACCTCGTCTTCGCGACCCTGCACACGTCCGACGCCGCACAGACGATCGATCGCATCGTCGACGTCTTCCCCGCCCACCAACAGCAGCAGATCCGCGTGCAGCTGGCGTCGGTCATCGAAGCTGTCATCTGCTTACGTTTGCTGCCTCATGCCTCGGGTGTCGGGCGCGTGCCTGCCGCCGAAGTCATGATCGCGACCCCGGCCATACGAAATCTGATCCGCGAGAACAAGACGCACCAGATCCACAACGCCATCGTCACGAGCCGCATCATGCACATGCAGACCTTCGACATGTCGCTGCGCGACCTCGTGCGCAAACATATGATCACATCGGAAGAGGCGCTGAACGCCTCAATGCACCCCGAGGAGCTGCGCAAGCTCATCGAGGGAGTGTAAGGAGACACTTCATGCAACTGTCACTGCTTTGGCTGCTGATCCTCGTGTTGATCCTCGTCGTGGGCGAGCACACGCAACTCTAATCCTGGAGAAATAGCATTCATGCCTAGTTTCGCATATCAGGCGAAAGACGCATCCGGCAAGACCGTCAACGGCGTCATCGAAGCCGAGAACGAGCGCGTTCTTCGGACGAAGCTCCGCGAGATGAATTACTACGTGACCGGGATCACGCAGAAGGGCGGCGGAGTTCTCAACTCCGACCTCAGCGCGATCTTCGGCCGCTTCAAGGGCGTTGGTGAGCAGTCGCTCGTCGTGTTCTCGCGTCAATTCGCCACGATGATCAACGCCGGTCTCGCCATGGTGCGCTGTCTCGACGTGCTCAGCGTGCAGACCGAAGACTCGCAGCTCAAACCGATCCTCATCGCGATCCGTCGCGACGTGGAAGGCGGCGCGACTCTTGCGAACGCGCTCGGGAAATATCCGCGCACGTTCTCGCCGCTCTTCGTCAACATGGTGCGGGCGGGCGAGCTCGGCGGTATCCTCGACGACGTGCTGAACCGTCTCGCCGGTTTCTTGGAGAAGGACTTCAACCTGAAGAAGAAGGTGAAGTCAGCCATGACGTACCCCATCGTCATCCTGGTGATGGCGGTGCTGATCGTGCTCTTCCTCGTCACGTTCATCTTGCCGACGTTCGTGCAGATGTTCGAGTCGATGCAGATGAAATTGCCGCTGCCGACGCAGATCCTCATCTCGTTCACCAAAGCCGTGCGCAATCCGTTGGTGGACGTCGTCGCGATCACCGTGTTGATAGTAGGCTTCATCCTCTTCAATCGCTACGTAGCAACGCCGGTCGGCCGGCGCCAATTCGACGCGTTCAAGCTCAAGCTGCCGGTCTTCGGCATGCTGATCCGCAAAGTCGCGATCTCGCGCTTTTGCCGCACGCTCGGCACGCTGCTGCAATCCGGCGTGCCGATCATGCAGGCCCTTGAGATCGTGGGTAAGGCGTCCGGCAACGAAGTCGTCGCAGAGACGGTCTCGAAAGTGCGCGACTCCGTGCGTGAAGGCGAGTCGATCGCCGTCCCGCTGCAGCTCTCGGGGCTCTTCCCGCCGCTCGTCACGCAGATGGTCTCGGTCGGCGAGGAGACGGGTAATCTCGACGGCATGCTCGCGAAGATCGCGGACTTCTACGACACCGAAGTGGACTACATGCTCGCCGCGCTGACGCAGCTGCTCGAGCCGTTGATGATCTTGGGCATGGGCTTTGTCGTCGGCTTCATCGTCATCTCGATCTTCCTGCCCCTGTACCAGATCATCGGAAACATCCACTAGGGGTGTCGGTCGCCATGAGGCCTGCGCGGTCAAGCGAGGCGGGGGCGGCGGAGTTCGAGACGTACCGGCAAACCCGGTCGATCGAAAGCCGCGACGCCCTCGTCCTGCTTCATGCGCCGCTGGTCACGTCGATCGCGTCGCACTACAGCCGCGGCCTCGTTGACCGTGACGACCTCGAACAAGTCGGCTACGTCGGGCTGATCAAAGCCGTCGAACGGTTCGACGCCTCGCTCGGCGTGCCGTTCGAAGCCTACGCGCGCATGGTCATCGGCGGCGAGATCTCGCACTACGTGCGCGACGTGGTGCCGCGCATGCGCGTACCGCGCTGGTATGGCACGTTGAACCGTCGCCTACATGAATCCCACGGCCGTCTGACGGCGCGGCTGATGCGCGAACCGACGGTTTTCGAACTCGCGACGGATATGAACGTCACGCCGGAGGGTGTGAACGAGATCCTGAAGCTGCGCGATACGTACAATCTGCTCTCGCTCTCCGATACGCCGGCCGACCAGTCGCCGCAGATCGAACGCATCCGCAGCCAGCGGTATACGACGTTTTCGCTCCCGGTCGAGGACAGGATCATCCTCGATCGCGCCTTGGAGCGGCTCGCGGAATTCGAGCAGCGCGTCGTGCAGCTTTTCTTCTTCCAAGACCTGACGCAGACGGAGATCGCACGCAGGCTCGGCTTCTCGCAGAAACACATCTCGCGCACGATCGGCAATGTGTTGAAAAAGCTGCGGCACGAGATCACCTGACCAAAGCGATGACGATCAAGTCGCGCTACGCAGAGTATGCGTGGCTTGGAATCGCGCTCGCGATCGGTGCGCTCGTCCGGTTCTGGCACGTGACCGATCAGAGCCCCTTCCTGGATGAAGCGTTCTCATTGCGCATCGGCGCCGAACCGATCGGCCAACTGCTGCACGACACCGCGGCGCTCGATGTCCAGCCGCCAGGTTTTTACCTGTTGGCGCACGCCATCTTCGCCGTCGCGCATTGGCCGCTATGGCAGTACCGGCTCCTTACAGCACCGCTCGGCATCGTGACGATCGCGGCCACGTGGGCCATCGGGCGAAGGTTCGGCCCTGCAACGGCTGTCGTCGCCGCCCTGGTCATCGCCGTCTTGCCCGGGATGGTCATCTGGGATCGACTTTTCCGCATGTATTCGCTCTGGACGGCTTTGACCGCGGTTTCATGGTGGCTCCTGATCAAAGCAGACGAAGCAAGCGCCGTGCGGCCTGCGTTTTGGCGCTACGCTGCCTACGCGCTGACGGCGATCGCGCTGCCATATGTCCACTACCTCGGTGCGATACCGCTCGTCTCGCAAGCGGTTTTTGCTGCTGCGAGGCCGGCTTCGCGCTGGCCTGTCTTCGCGGCGTGCGCCGCCGCCGCCGTGGCGTTCGCGCCGTGGTTCCCGATCGCGCGCGAGCAATTCGCCGCCGGCGCCACCGGTTTCGCGCTGCCGCCATGGTGGGATACTCCATTCGAACTCTTCGCGCTCGGCACGCCGATCGCGTGGACGACATCGGCCGTCGTGCCCGAACTCATCGCGCTCGCATTCTTGGCAGCCATCGCTTTCGGCGCGTTCGCAGTGCGGCAGACGGCGGTCGTCTATTGGTTGGGCGGCATCGTGCTGCAGGCGATCGCGAGCGCGCTCACGCACAAAGATCTGCTGGTCGCGCGCTATCTCTTCGCGCTAGCACCGGCCATGGCGATCGCGATCGGGGCGTGCATCCAAGCCTGCTTCGCGCGGCGCGCGGCGGTGTTCGCCGTCGCGGGTGCGGCGATTCTCGTGACGGTGGAGTGCGTCGGCGCGCAGAACGTCGTGCTGGATCCGTACTACCAGTTCACGGACTGGTTCAGCGTCAACGCGACGATACGAGCACACGTGGCGCCGGGCGATGCATTCGTGTTCGTGCAAGCATATCCGATCGTCGTCGTACGATCGTTCTCCGCGTTTTCGGGTCACGCGCTCGCGGGACCGAATGTGCCGGGCGATGTGCCGGCTACACTGCGATGGATCGGGGAGCAGCGGCTTCGCAGGGTCTGGTATGTGGAGAACCAGCCCGATTTCGCGGATCCCGACTTTGCGGTGCGACGGGTACTGCGGCAGCAGCGGCCTCTGGTCGGCGCTTGGCTCGAGCCCAAAGCGTATGCCGCTAACAGCGTGACCATCGAGCTGTATGGAGCGGCGCGATGATCCAAGGGCGTGCCTCGAGCGGCCCGATCGCGATCGGCGGACTGCTCGCCGCGCTTGCACTCGGCGCGGTCGCGCTCGTCTGGAATCTTACGAAGACCAGCCTCTATCTCGACGAAGCGTTCAGCCTCCACATCGCGGCATATCCTTTGTCGACGATGCTGCAGCTCATCGTGCACAACGATGCCCATCCGCCGCTGTTCTACGTGCTGTCGCACTACTTGATCGAGCTTGTCCACGTGCCCGCGGAACGATATCGTCTCTTCACGGCGCCGTGCGGACTTATCACGATAATCGCGACCTGGGCGATCGCGCGCCGGCTGTTCGGCGACGCCGGCGCGGCGGTTGCGGCTCTCGTGACGGCTCTCGCGCCCGGCCTTTTGGACGCCGACCGAGTGTATCGGATGTACGCGCCGCTCGCGATGCTGACCGCGGTCTCGTGGTGGTGCCTTCTTCGCGCGCTGGACCAAGATCGAGCCCGCCTCACCCTCGCGTGGTCGGCATATGCGGCGTGCGCGATCGCGCTGCCGTACATCCACTATCTCGGCGGGCTGACGATTGCCGCGCAGTGTCTTTTCGCCGCCGTCGATGCGCGTAGGCGTTGGCCTGTTTTCGCGGCGGCCGGACTCGCGGTAGCAGCATTCATCCCGTGGATCGGCGCCTTGACCGTGCAATACGCGAACGGCGGATTTGCCGCGGGCGCGGACTTCGATCTTCGACTCGCGCCTCTGCAGGCGCTGCTCGCAGGCATTCCGGCTGCTTGGATGGATCGAGCGTTCTTCGTCGACGGCGCGGACGCTGTGATCATCGCAGTGGTCATAAGCGGCGCGTGGCTGGCGCGGCGCACCGCGCTCCCATTCATGCTCGTAGCCGCGGTACTGCAGATAATCCTGACGTTCGCTCTGCACAAGCCGCTGTTGTTCCCGCGCTACCTGCACCAATACGTCCCCGCCTTCGCCGTCTGCGCCGCCGCGCTGATCGCGGCGCTTAGCGCGACGCGCGTCCGCGTCGCAGCTGTCGCACTCGCTTTGAGTCTCTTGACGACTTTCGCGATCTGCGACGCCGACATGATCTTCGATCCTCTCTATCAGCGGACGGACTGGTACCTCGTCAATAATCACATCGCATCGCTCGAACGGTCATCCGACGCGATGGTATTCGTGCAAGGTTTCCCCGTGCTCGTCGTCGGCACGTATCCAGCGTTCGCGGCGCACGATCAGGTCGCGCCAGCATCTGCGGGCATGCTGCCGGAAGCGCGCGCTTGGATCGCCGCACGCGCGCGCGATCGCATATGGTATATCGAGAACCAGTACTGGTACGCGGATCCGAATCGAGTCCTTTTGCGCGAGTTAGCAGGCGAACGGCGAGTGCTCGATCGGTGGGCAGAGCCGCGCGCCGATGCAGCGGACGCGGTCACGGTCATCCTGTTCGATGTTGTCTCGCCCCGCGAACCGCAACGCAATCGTGAGCGAGGTCACGGCCGACTCTAGTCTAGGCCCATCGGTACCTGGGCATTAGGAGTGTGGATGGGAGTCCGCCGGCGGTACGGCGGGCTCGTTACCATAAGGTTCTCTGGCACGGACGCCGATATCCAAAATGGTACCGTAATGCGCCTTTCGACATCGGGCGCGACAGACTCATCATCATTGGAAAATCGAAAGGATTCTCTCACGTGAAAAGACTCCAAAAAGGCTTCACCCTGATCGAGTTGATGATCGTTATCGCGATCATCGCGATCTTGGCAGCTATCTTGATCCCGAACTTCATCCATGCGCGCGCCGAATCGCAGACCGCGGCGTGCGAAGGCAACGAGAAACAGATCGCCACAGCGATGGAAGAGTACGCCGTCGACAATAACGGCACGTACACGGCCACGCTTCCGGTGCTGTACCTCGCAGTGACGCCGAAAGACCCTGTCAACAACGTCGCCTACACGATCACGGCCACGGCCGGCACGTATGGATCGTACGAGATCCAAGACACCGGCGGACACGATGCAACGACGATGGGCAACCTGAACAAGGCTGGCGTGAAGTGTACGACCTGCACGACTGTCCAGTATTTCCAGAACTCGGGCCTCAACGGTAACTAACACCGCGGCAACGGGATCGACGGACCTGCCGAAAGGTAGGTCCGTTCGTTTCTAGACGGCTACCGCAGGCTTGTCCACGACGCGAGACTTGCCGATACTACTCTTAAGGAAACTAAGTCGCAGCGGCTTGCAAGCGCGCGCGGCGACGCAAGGAGTCACGGATGCACCGCCCCCAACGCGCCTTTACCTTGATCGAGCTGATGATCGTCATCGCGATCATCGCGATCTTGGCAGCAATCCTCATTCCTAACTTCATCCATGCGCGCGCCGAATCGCAGACCGCGGCGTGCGAAGGCAACGAGAAGCAGATCGCCACGGCGATGGAAGAGTACGCCGTCGACAACAACGGCACGTACACGGCCACGCTGCCGGTGCTCTACCTTGCCGTGACGCCGAAAGACCCCGTCAACAACACCGCCTACACGATCACAGCCACATCAGGCACGTACGGATCGTACGAGATCCAGGACACCGGCGGGCACGACAGGACCACGATGGGCAACCTGAACAAAGCGGGCGTGAAGTGCACGACCTGTACGACGGTACAATACTTCCAGAATTCGGGTCTAAACGGCAACTAACGTGACGCGCGTCGCACTTCGCGGCGCGCGAACTAAACAAGCCCGGCCCGGGGCATTGGAATAGACAACCATGGCTAAATCGAACGAATACCTACCTGCAGGCCGGCTACCGCGCGGCTTCACCTTGATCGAGCTGATGATCGTCGTCGCGATCATCGCGATCTTGGCGGCGATATTGATCCCCAATTTTGTGCACGCTCGTGCGGAGTCAGTCACCGCGGCGTGCGAGGACAACTTGAAATCGCTCTCCACGGCGATGGAAGAATATGCGGTTGATAACGCCGGCCAGTACACCGCGGCCTTGCCCGTGACGTACTTGAAATACATGCCCATGGATCCTGCGAACAATCAGGTCTATACGATCACGGCGTCGTCCGGCACGTACGGGTCGTACGAGATCGTCGACGCCGGCGGCCACGACGTGACGACGATGGGCAATCTCACGAATTCAAGCGGCGTCAAGTGCACGGCGTGTACGGGCGTCGAGTGGTTCCAAAACCGCGGTCTGACCGGCTACTAGTGCCGGCCCGCGCGACCGGAAAAGCGTGAGCGCGTTGCCCGCGATCGTCGCGGCGATATACGGACTGTTCTTCGGCTCGTTCCTCAACGTCGTCATCTATCGCGCGCCGCGCGGCGAATCCGTCGCGTTTCCCGCGTCGCATTGCCCCTCGTGCGACCACGCGCTACGCGTCTGGGAAAACGTTCCGCTCTTGTCCTGGCTGGCTTTGCGCGGGCGCTGCTCGCACTGCGCGGCGCCGATATCTTCACGCTATCCGATCGTGGAAGCGATGACCGCGGCGCTGTTCGCGCTGACCGCGCTCGTCTACGGCGTGACGTGGGAAGGCGCGGCGGTCGCGGTGCTCGCGGCAACGCTCGTCGCCGTCGTGTTCATCGACCTTGACCATCTCTTGATCCTCGACGTCGTGCTCATCCCGGCGGCGCTCGTCGGGATCGCGAGTGCACTTGCATCTGCCGCGACGCATGGTCCGCGTATCGGCGAGGCGCTTTTAGGCTGCGTCGTCTGTGCGGCGATCTTCGGCGTGCTCTATCTCGCAACGCGTGGCGCAGGCATGGGGTTGGGCGATGTGAAGCTCGCGGCCGTCCTCGGTTTGTATCTCGGCGTGGAGCTCGGCTTGGCCGCTTCGCTTGCCGCCTTCGTCGTCGGCAGTATTCTTCTCGTTCCCGCACTGATCGTCGGCGGACGCCGCAGGCGCGATGCAGTCCCCTTCGGGCCGTTCCTCGTGGTAGCGGCGCTAGCCGCGCTGTACGTTCCAGATGTCATCTCGTGGCCGTTTCATCTTGGCCGCCTTCCCTTCGGGACATAGACCCCTCTATCCGAAGGGGCCGACTTTATGTCGGCCCACATGAAGTCACCCAGGGCCGACTAGCGTCGGCCCCTTCAGTAAAGACCGGGCCGGCCGAGGGCCGGTCTGGTCTTTACAACACGCCGCCGACTGCCGATACATGGTAGTGTGAGCGATATTGACGTTGCTCGCGCTGTTCGCTAGCCCCAAAAGGACTGACACAGGCCGTGCAACACATTCCTGAACGTCACATCGACGCCGTGCTCTTGAAAAAGGTTCCGCTCTTCGCTGAATTCAGCGACGCGGATCTCGGTGCGGTGGCTTCGCTTGCGCAGACGAGACGCTACGCCAAGCACGCCGTGCTTGTGTACGAAGGCGACCCGGGCGATGCGCTCTTCATCGTGATCGCGGGCAACGTGGCGGTCACGCGCGTCAGCAACGACGGCAAAGAGACGATCCTATCGATCCTCAAAGAGGGCGACTTCTTCGGCGAGATGGGCGTGCTCGACGCGTCGCCGCGGTCCGCCACCATCAAAGCGCTGCGCGACGTCGAAGTCGCGATTCTCGCGCGTAAAGAATTTCTCGACCTGCTCGTCAAGAGCCCGCACATGAGCTTGAGCCTCGTGCTCGCGCTCTCATCGCGTTTGCGCGCGACGAACCAAGCCATCCAAGCCGCCGCGTATCAGGACATCCGCACGCGGCTCGCATCGCTGCTCATCAATCTCGAGAAGAACTTCGGCGAGGCATCTGATGGCGGCGTTCGGCTGACTCTTCGCCTGACGAACCAAGAGATGGCGAATATGATCGGCACGACACGCGAAACCGTCAACCGCATGCTCAATCGGTTTTGGGATGAGAAACTCATCGACATGCGCACGGCCAACATCGTCATAGTCGATCACGATCGCCTCCAGGCGATACTCAACTGAGCTCTCCCGCGATGAAAGCACAGAACGGGCGACCGATGGTCGCCCTACTACATGGGGCGTCCCTTCGGGTGGAACCAAGTCTGCACACAGTCATATGCGACCGAATGTGCGTTCTAAGGTCCGTCCCGCCGTTGCCGATACATAGCATGATGAGTGACCCCCGCTCGGCTTTTTGTTTTGCCCTCGGAGCTCACGAAAGAGTACAGGCCGACCAATGGCGTTTCTGAATAGATTTTTCTCGCGCGGTTCGCAATCGTTCGTCGGCATCGATTTCGGTTCGTACGAACTGAAGGCGGTTCAGTTCACGATGACGCCGCGCGGCCCGCAGCTCGAACACGTGTATAAGATCGCCACTCCGGCGAACGCGCTGAAAGATGGAGTGGTCGTCGACCCGCCGCTCGTCGGCGAAGCGCTCCGCCAACTCATCGCCGAAGGCGCGATCAGCGCGCGCCGAACGGTGAGCGCTGTTGCCGGTCCGTCCGTCGTCGTGCGCCAAGTGAGCATGCCGCACATGAACGAGCGCGAGTTGCGCGAGTCGACGAAGTACGAAGCCGAACGCTTTCTGCCATATTCGGTCGACGAAGCCCAGATCGACGCGAAGATCCTCGGCACTGCAGAAGACGGCCAGAGCATGGACGTCCTGATCGTCGCGGCGCAAAAGGATCTCGTGATGTCGCAAGTGAGCGCGCTTCAGTTCGCCGGCCTCACTCCCGCCGTCATCGAAGTCGAGCCGTTCTCGATGGTGCGCGCAATGCTGACTCCGGACAGCCCGCAGTACGAGCAGAACATCGCGATCATCAACATCGGCGCCGCGTCGACGAGCATCAATGTCACCAAAGGCGGCTTCGTGCCGTTCACGCGAAACGTGCCGATCGGCGGCAACGGGATGACCAAAGCGATCGCCACCGGCCTCAACGTCTCTGTGGACGAAGCGGAGAAGATGAAGCGCGAGAAGGCCGCAATCCTTTCACAACGAGACGACCAGCCGGTCGCACCCACAGTCACCAGGATCTTCAACGTGATCACACCGCCGCTGACCGAGCTCGTCACCGAAATCCATAAATCTCTTGACTACTTCCGGACGCGCTTCCGCGGCGAGACGATCGAAGCGGTGCTGCTGGGCGGCGGAACGGCGCGGCTCACAAACCTCGATGCGTACTTGAGCCACGAGCTCGGACTTCCGGTCTCGGTGGCCAACCCGCTCGAGATCAGCGGATACAATCCGGCCGATTTTCCCGCCGACTATCTCAAGGAGATCGGGCCGTCGCTCATCGTCGCAGCCGGGCTCGGCCGCCGCGATCTCGTCCCCGAGGCAGGCCGCGTGGCGGTGACGGCATGAGCAATGCGATGACGGACGCGAGGGCACGCGCATGATCAATATCAACCTGCTTCCGAGCGCACAGCGCAAGCCGATCGTCGTCTTCGATCGCGGTATGGCGGTCGGACTGATCATCATCGTCGCCGAAATACTAGCGATCATCGGCTTTTCGTGGTGGATGAACAACCAGATCGCGGCGATCAACGCTCAGATCGACACCGAGACGCAGAAGGTGGCGGTCGAGCAGGCACAAGTCAAAGAAGTCGACGACCTGCGCGATGAGGTCACGCAGCTGCAGGCCAAGGCCGAGCTGCTCGAGCGCATCAAGCAGAGTCCGATCCAGCTCGCCGAAGTGCTCAAAGCGCTTGGCCAAGCGACGCCCGGCGGCGTCTGGTATACAAACGTCGGCGTGACGCACGAGGGCGACGGCGGCTCGGTGGCGCTCACCGGCAAGACGACGACATACCGAGAGGTGGCGGATCTCATGCTGAATCTCGACGCGTCGGACATGTTCGGCGACGCGACCCTTTCGAACAGCTCCACTGAGCTCGGTAGAAATCTGAGCGCGGGCGGCAACGTGACGTTCACGATGACCGGCCAGCTCTCGCCGGCGGTGATCGGACAATGAACTTCCAACTCACTCCGTTAAATCGGAACATAATCCTAGCCGCGATCATCGTCGTCATCGCGTTCATCGCGTTCTTCTCGACGTACCAGCCAAAGAACAACGAACTGACGGCCGACCGCACGCATCTCGCGCAGCTGACGCAGAACTATGACGATCTCAAACGCGTAGCCGACCAGAAGCCCGAGTATCTGGCGCTTGAGCACCAGATCCAATCGCGTTTGAGCGGCGTCGAGCTGACCGCGGACACGCGCGCGTACATCCCTTCGTATCTGAAGCAGATCGAAGCGCTCGCGATCCGCGATGGCCTCATCGTCACGGCAGTCGTGCCGCAGCCGCTGCCGACTCCCACGGGCAGCGCGGCGCCTGCTCCTGCGGCTGCAGCGGGCGGGCCGCAAGCCGTTGCGAATGCGATCCCCGCGCTGAACTCAGCGGCGCACGCCGCCGGCGCCTCGAACGGTGAGACGCAACAGATCAACGCCACGGCAGCACAAACGGGCGAGCCCGGTCCGCAGGGTCAGGTGCAAAACGGCACGCCTGCGCCCACAACCGTCGGTGCGACGACGACGACAGGCGTCGCTTCGACGACGCTCCCTGCCGGCGCGAAACCTGGTCCCGCCGCAACGCCAAGCGCGCGGCAGAACGCCATCGTGTACGTCAATCAGTCGTTCCAGGTGGTGCCGGTGAACATGGAGTTGTCGGGCACCTTCGCGGACCTGCAGACGTTTTTGCGCGATCTGAACAAGTTTCCCAAGCTCATCGAGGTAGGCGACGTGACTCTCACGCCGTCGGTGCAAGCCATCGTGGGCGAGACACCTGATCTCCACATCGTACTGCCGATCAAAGCGTATCGCCTGACCGCTGGCCAGCCGGTGGTTCCGCAGTCGAACGCCGCGGCGGCTCCGGGCAACGGAGGATAGCGCCGTGAATTCGTTCGCTCGCGTGATGTCGGTCTTGGTCCTCGGCGCGATCGCCGCAGCTTGTTCGAGCGGTCCGGCGACCGACCAAGGTCCGGTGACGCCCGCCGTTTCGCAGGCGGAACTCTCGCAGACGCCGCCTCCGGCGAAGTCAACGCCGGTGCCGGTGCTGTATGCGAAACCTCTGCCCGGAACGGGCCGCGCGGATCCATTCGTCGCGCTGTATGGACCTAGCTCAGGCGCCCCGTCGAAGGCCGTCGCCGTGAGCGCGTTCCCGCACATCCCAACATTGCCCGGTTTTGAAGGCGCCCCGAAGACTTCGATCTGGGATGGCATCCAAGTGACGGGCATCGTGCGCGATGGCGGTTATACCGCTATCGTGCAGGCGGGTGGATCGTCGTACATCGTTCACGCCGGTGACTACGTCGCGAACAGATTTCGCGTCGTCGCCATCGATTCCGACTCGGTAACGCTCGCAACAGACAAAGAAGAGCGTCACTTCTCGCTAGGGGGTTAAGGACAATGCATCGGCATCTTCGGTCGGCGGTCGCGGGGTTACTCGCAAGCGTCTTCGGCTTGAGCGCGGGAATCGCGGCCACGCCGGCCGCGAGCGCAGGATCAAACCCGGTTACCGACGTCGCTTACGGAAAGCAGGCCGGTTCGTTCACCGTCGTCGTTTCGGCGGCGAAGAACGTGACCGCCCACGTCCAGCGATTCTCGGTCGACACGAAAGCCGGACTCGAGGATCTCGTCGTGGATCTCTCGCCCGCGTCGTACGGGGGCCAGACAAGAGTCGTCGGATTCTCCGGCGGTGCGATCCGACAGGTCCGCGTCGGTCAGTTCTCGACCTCGCCCGCGGTGATGCGCATCGTCGTGGAATCCCGCGGCGACGCTCGCTACGATCTTCAGGGCGCGGCCGGCGCGAAAACCGTGACGCTCGCTCTTCGCACCGACCAAGTCGCGTACAATGTGCCTGCGTCGCAAGCGCAAGCGCAACCCGCGGCTCAGAAACCCGCCGTGGCCAAGCCTACGACGGCGAAGGGCATGCCCGCCAAAGTAGTGGCGAGCGTATCCGGCGCCGCCAAGCCCGCAGCGCAGAAACCAGCCGTTTCCAAGCCGGTCGCAAAGCCTGCTCTCGCACCGCGGATAGTGGCGGTCGCTGCTCCCGCGCCGCATCCAGCCGCGACGCAGAATCCGTGGCTGCCGGGTGGCAAGTTCTACTGCAAGGTACCAGGCCGCACGCATGCGACAGCCAGCACGCCTGCGCGTGCAGCCGCCGCGTCGAACGAGTCCGCGCCATCGATGCCCACGCAATATGGCAGCGCTCGCACGATCAGCATCTCGGTGAAGAACGCCGACATCCTCGATGTCCTTAAACTGCTCGCGAATGAAAGCGGTCAGAACATCGTCGCGACGCAGAACGTCCATGGCACGGTCACGGTGGATCTGTCCGACGTGCCGCTGAAGACTGCGCTCGACTTGATCGTCCGCTCGAGCGGACTCGACTACCGTCAGGTCGGCAACGTCTACGTCGTCGGAACGCCGTCCGACCTCGCCGCCGAATTCGGACAGGCTGGCCAAGTCGCGTCGCAGCAAGTCGCGTTTCCGATCAAGTACGCAACGCCGGCAGACCTCGCGAAGCAGCTCGCCACGGTGATCCCAGCGACCAGCTTCACGATTGATGCCCGCACGGACACGCTGCTCGTGAGCGGCACGCCAGACATCATCCAGTCCGCTCGAAACTACCTCGCGCTCGCCGACATCCCGGCGCCGCAGGTGGTCTTCGAAGTCAAAGTCGTCGACATCACGTCCAACAACGACACCAACAATTCAGGCGTCCAATGGACGGGCACGTCCCCCTTCGACCTGTTCGAGAACTGCATCGGTTGCCCGCCGGGCTCGATCTTCGGACAGACCGTCTACAGCGGCAACCCGATCAACCCGCAACCGTTCACCCGGAACGCGATCTTCTTGCAGGGCAAGCTGAACTACCTGATCACGCGCAACGAAGCGCAGCTGCTCGCCAATCCGCGTATCTCGGCTCTGGACAACCAACCGGCAAGCTTGCTGGTCGGCACACAGTACCCGATCGTGTACTTCGACCCGAAGGCGGGCAATTTCCAGGTCAACTACGTCGATATCGGCGTGAAGATCAACATCACGCCGGTCATCAACTCTGACGGCTACATCACCACGCAGCTGCACGCCGAGCGCAGCACGATCACGGGCCTCGTGCAGACGTTCCCGATCCTCGATCAGCGCGAAGCGGATTCCACGCTGCGCGTGAAAGACGGAGACACGATCGTCCTGGGCGGCATGCTCGACGACGAGACGACGAAATCGCTCGAGAAGATCCCGGTGCTTGGCGACATCCCGATATTCGGCGCCTTGTTCCGCAACATCCAGACGAGCAAGCTGCACAACGAGGTCGTCTTCCTCATCACGCCTCACATCGTCGCGGAGAAGTAAGCAAGAAACGAATCTCCGCCGGTGAACTAGGATGCCCGCAGGCGCTCGTCGCTCGCGGGCATTTTCGTACTCGGTCTACCGGCTTTAGGCGACTTGGATGATCCGTTACCTGACCGCGGGAGAATCGCATGGACCGGCGCTCGTCGGCATACTCGACGGGCTTCCGGCCGGCATGCGCGTGGACGTCCCTGCGATCCAGATGGAGTTGAAACGGCGCCAGGGCGGTCATGGACGCGGGCGCCGCATGCAGATCGAGTCGGACGAGGTAGAGTTCTTGAGCGGCGTGCGCGGCGGATCCACACTTGGCTCCCCGGTCGCGCTGTACTTGCGCAATCGCGATTTCGAAAACGTGCGCAGCCTCATGGACCCAATGACCGGATCCGGCCCTGCGATCACGCGGCCGCGCCCTGGCCATGCCGATTTTGCGGGGGCATTGAAGTACCGTCATCGAGATCTGCGAAATGTGCTGGAGCGCGCGAGCGCGCGCGAGACGGCGATGCGTGTGGCAGTGGGCGCTTTGTGCCGGCAGTATCTCGCCCTCGTCGGCATTCGCGTCTCCGGACGAGTCGTCCGCATCGGCGACGTCGCGGCTCGGCAATTCGATCAGGCCCCCGGGCCGGAAGTGGAAGAATCCCCGGTGCGTTGCGACGATGAGGCGGCGAGTGCGGCGATGGTGGAGGCCATCGACAAGGCGAAGGCGGCAGGCGACACGCTCGGTGGGGCCTTCGAGGTACGAGCTGCCGGAACGCCGGTGGGAATCGGCGGCAATCGTCAACCTGGGGATAGGTTGGACGCGCGGATCGCCGGCGCGCTGATGAGCATTCAAACGGTCAAAGCGGTGGAAATCGGCAGCGGAAGCTTCGGCGGAGCGTTTGTGGGAAGCACGGCGCACGACACGTTTGAGCCCGGTCAGAATGGCCCGTCGCGGGGTTCAAATCGGGCGGGCGGCATCGAAGGCGGCATGTCCAACGGCCAAGACGTCGTGGCGTATGTGCGCGTGAAGCCGATCGCCACGTTGATGCGTCCGCTCGCCTCGGTCGATCTCGCCACTGGGTCGCGGGCGCCCGCCACAATCGTGCGCAGCGACGTGTGCGCGGTGCCGGCCGCATCGGTCATCGGTGAGGCCATGCTTTGCATCGCACTGGCGGAAGCCGTCTCCGAGAAATACGGCGGAGATTCAGTCGAGGAACTCACGGCGCATTTCGCCGCGTCCGAACGCGGCGCGAAAGCGCTTTTCTCGGTGCTGCATCCGCCCGACGGGAACGCCTGACGACGACGGCGCTGTGCGCTGCGTCACATGCTGGGCGCTGGCTGCCGCCATGATGAACCCACGACCGGGCCAGCGTGAGCGCCGCCCGATACAATGGAAAGGAGTGTAGAAACGCCTGCCGCCCGGACGAGAACCGGTTGGCTAGGCGATCAACACTGCGCGCATTGCATGGGACGGTCGAGTAAAGAAACTGTGAGCGGTGGCTAAGTCTAGCGCAGATAATTCCAAGAAGGCCGCAGATCCGGCAACGGACGTACTTGCGCGCGCCAAAGCCAAGATCGAAGCTAAGGATAACGCCGGTGCGATAGCCGTCCTGGGCGAATTGTCGGCGATGACCGACGCCTCGTCTGAAGCGAAGCTCGAAGCCGCCGGCCTGTACGCGTCCGTGGGCGCCAAAGAAGCGGCCGTCGCCGCGTACCTGGGCGCCGGAAGCGGATTCCTCTACGACGATGCCGACATGACGCGTGCACGCCAAGCGTTCGCCGCGGCATACGAGCTCGAACCGACGAGCGTCGACGTGCTCTTCCAGCTCGGTCAAGCCGACGTCGTGGAAGGCCGCACGCAAGACGCCCTGGCCAAATTCATCGACGTCCTGCGGAGGTCGAATCTGAAGCATTTGCCCGCGTTGTTCGAAGCGGGTTGCATCTATCAGGCCAACGGTCAACACGATCAGGCGATCCTAGCTTTCAAGAAAGTTCTCGACAAAGAAAAGGGTCACGTGCAAGCCCTCGTGCACATGGGCCAACTGCATCAGACGAAGGGCATGGTGCCGGAAGCGCTCGGCTACTACGTGCAAGCGGCAGATATCGCGCGCGAACACGGACAGGTCGGCACCGCTCGGCAGATGCTGAATATGGTGCTCGCTCTCGACAGCGGCAACCAAAAAGCGCGCTTCATGCTCGACGATCTCGACGATCACAACGCCGAAGAGGGCGAAGACGGAACAGCAGAAGACGCCGCTCCCACACCGATCTCCAAATCCGCGAGGCCGGCGCCCGCGCCCGCTCGGCAGGTGCAACCCGCCAGCTCGGCTTCGCCTGCGGAATCCGAGAAAGCGCCGGTCACTCCGGCCGCCGCATATAGAGCGCCGGCTGAGACGCAGGCGGAAGACACAGCTGCGGCCGTGCGGCGCGATAACTTAAAGGAAGAGATCGACTCGCTCGCCGCCGCGAGGCAGAACCTCGAGTCCGAGCTACGTCGCATGCAGAGCGAGGTCGACAACGCCAAGCTCCGCGATTCGGACCTCGTCCTGTCGGCCGACAAAGAGCGCGCCGAACTGAAGACCGAACTCGCCGAGCTAGCCGGGCAGCGCCTGACGACCGAACTCGAACTCGAGTCGGTGAAATCTTCGATCGAGGCGCTGCATGCCGAGCGCGAGAAGGCGGAGACGGAAGTCGCCGCTCTGCGCGGACAGTCGGATGCGGCGAGTTCAGCGAAGGCCGCGCAAGAAGCGGCAGTCCTTGCATTCGAAGCTGAACGCACTCGGGCGAAGGCTGAGGTGGAATCGCTCGTCGCACGCCGCGACGAAGCCGCGCGTGCGCGTGCCGAACAGGAAGCGGCGTTGGCGGAGATCGACGCGAAGCGCGCGGCCGTCAAGTCGGAGATGGAGACGCTCCTAACGCAGAAAGCGGCGGCTGAGGCCGCGATCGCAAAAGTCCATGAGAAGAGCGGCCAGGTCGTCAAAGCAAAGGCCGAGGTCGAAGCGACGATCGCCGACCTAAGCGCTCAGCAGGAAGCCGCCGCCAAAGCAAAGGCTGCTGAAGAGCTGGCGCTTGCCGGACTCGAAGCGCGCCACGCGCGCGCACAGGCCGAACTCGACACCCTGCTGGAAAAGAAAGCGGCGGCAGAAAGAGCGGTCGCCGAGAAAGCAGCGGTCGAGGCCAAGGTTGCGAAGACTAGTGCCGGCCACGAACAGTCCGTCAAGAAGCTCGTCACCGAGCGAGATAAGCTGGCGCACGAGGTCGAGACACTCCGCGCCGAGCGCGACGCGGCCGAGAAGGCGCTGCTGGAATTGCGCGCTGAGGAAGACAAAAGCGTCCGGCAGAAAGTCGCGAAGGAAGCGGCGCTCAAGGAAGAGCTTCAGTCGGCGAAAGCCGAGCTTGCTGCGACCGAGGCCAAGAAACGCGAACTCGACGAGGCCTATGCGAAGTCGAAGTCGATCGCGGCCGCAGCGGAACAGAAACGTCTCGAGGCCATCGCGGCTGCCGAGCAGGCAGAAGCGCTTCGCGCCAAGCGCGAGGCCGACGCCGAGGCGCTCGGATTCAAACTGATCGCGCTGGAAGCGGCGCTCAAAGACGCTGATGCGAAGACCAAACTGATCGCCGGCGAGGCCGCGGTACTCGAGGAACTGTCCGCGAAAGTCGTGGCGCAGCGCGCGGCGCTTTTGGAAGTGCAAGCGGCCCGGGCTGAGGCAGAAGCCGCGTTGGCCGTTCTACGTATCGAGATCGAAAATGCCGAGCGGCAACTCGCAAGCCTCCGCGCGTCCGTGGACTCCGAAATGCGCCGTGAGCCGGCGCAGCAAGGCGGATACGCCGAAGCGGTCGTCGGGACGGTGCCTCCCGAAGCGTGCGGCGACGCGTTGCGCACGATCGAAGGTCTGGCGGCCGATGGCGAGATCCCGTTCGATATCGCAGCCGAACTCGCCGGACTCATCCACGAAGGACGAGCCATCGAGGCGCTGCGAGTCGCAAGAGCGCGGGCAAATGTGGCGGCCATGCCGGCCGCGTTCCTCTTGGTCGTCGGCGATCTCTCGCGCGATCTCGGCGACGTCGAGCGCGCGCGCGACGCCTATCGCACGCTCGCCGGCGTGGACGAGCGCAAGGCCGCTGTGGCCCACGCTCGACTCGGTGAGCTGTTCCTCACTTTCGCTGATCAGAGCACGGCAGCGGCGCTGCAGCGCGACGACGCGCACTTCGCTTCGGAGAAGGAACCGGCAAAGGCGCTCGACACCTACGCCGATCTCGTCGCGCGATTCCCAGACGATCCGCAGTTCCGTGAGGAGCTCGGCGCGCTGCACGAAAAACTTGGCAACACCATAGCGGCCGGCGTCGCGTACCGGACGGCGATGACGCTGTACTTGGGCAGCGACGACTATGCGCGCGCGAGCGAACTCACGCCGCGGCTCCTCGCGGTCTGTCCACAAGACGGCGGAGTGCTCGAACTCGCTGCCCGCGCGCAAGAACGCAGCGGTCACGCGGCCGACGCCGCACACGCTCTCGATCTTGCTCTTGCCTGCTATCGAGAGCAGCATCGCGCATCGGATGTCGAGCGCGTCTGCCGGCGGCTGGCCGAAAGTGTTGAGAATCCGGTACCGTACCGCAAAGAGCTTGCCGCGCTGCTCGCGGGCGTGGGCGACGCATCCGGCGCAGTCGAGCAGCTGCTCGAAGCCGCAGACACGCAGATCCGCTGGTCGCAGGGACGCGAAGCGCTATCGACGATCAAAGAAGCTGAAGCGCTCGCACTCGAAGATCCGTTGCTTGTCGAGCGCATCACCGCCGCGAAGAGCAAAGCGGCTGAAGCCGCGAAAGCGGTCGACGACGCGAGCCGCGGCGATCTGCTCCTGAGCAAGGGTGAGTTCGAGAAGGCGGCCGATGCCTATCGTCGCGCGCTTGCCGAGAATCCGTATCACGCAGGCGCAGCGTATCAGCTGGCGTGCATCCTGACCGACCAGTTCCCGGACTTGGAGACGGCGGAGTCCTTGCTCGAGACGTCCGCGAGTCTGCGGCCTGGTCACACGGCGACACGCTACCGGCTGGCGGTGGTGAAAGCGGCGCGCGGCGAGATAGGACAAGCGATCGAGCTGCTCGTCGCCCTCGCGCGGTTCGACGAAGCGAACGCGGATCTCATCGAACAATTCGTCGCTCGTCTGGAGCGCGACGCTGACGGCGGCGCTGCTTCAGCCAAGTACACGTTGGGCATCGCATATCGGGAACTCGGGCGGGTCGAAGAGGCGCTCGTCATCTTGCAATCCATCCAGCGCGAACCGGATTTCGTCGTGCGCTGTCTCAACGCGATCGGCTTGTGTCTGCGGCGTCAGGGTCTAGATACCGCCGCCGCCAAGCGCTTCCAAAAGGCTATCGAGACTCCGGGCTTCCCAGAACAGCAGTACAACGACGCGCTCTACAACCTCGGCGATCTGTACGAAAGCAAGACCGACCCCGAATCGCTCGCACTTGCGCTGTCGTCGTTCGAGGAGCTATACGCGCGCGATTGCACGTATCGAGACGTCGCGGACAAGATCAGATCAGTGAAGAGCAAGATCGGCGCTGTGGACGGACCGAAAGTGAAGCGGCTGCCCCACAGAAGCGCTGAATCGAGCAATTGATGAAAGGTTCCGATCCGCTTTCGAAAGCGGTGCAAGAAGCGGGCGCGCTCGAGCGACTCGGCAGACGCAACGATGCAAAAGCCGTGTTGGCAGGCGCTTTGACCGGCGGCGGAAAGCGCGGACTATTCGGCCGGCCGAAAAAAGTCGCGCGCGGTGCCGGCCACGTCGACGCCGCGCGTCGCTTTGCCGCCATCGCATCGGCTTCGCCTGGAGCGGGCGACATCGATTTGCTGGCAGCGCTTGCGTCAGAGTATCCTGCGGATGCGACGATCCGCTGCGGATATGCAGCGTCGCTTGCGTCGAACGGAAAACGCGTCGAAGCGGTCGGCGAGTATGAAGACTGGATCCGCGCGAATCCGACGGACGGATCGGCGCTCGCGTCCTTGGCGGCCGATTATGCACTACTCGGACGGCGGGAAGAAGCATTGGATCGCTACGGCAGAGCGCTCGACGCACTCTTGAACGATCGTCACGTCGAGGCCGCTTGTGGGGCCGCGCGATGCATCGCGGCGCTTTCTCCCGCATCGATCGACGACGCCGCGCGCGTCGTGCGCCTCGCCCGTGAGGGCGACCGCAGCAGCCTGCCGGCCGCGCTCGAGCGATACGCGGTCTTGTGCCACGGTGAGGGCAAAATGGGGCAGGAGGCTGACGCGTGGCGTGAGCTAGCAGACCTGTCTCCGGAAAGAGCGGATGTCCGGCAGAAACTGGCGGGAGCTTATACGAGGATTCTGGACGGCGACCCGCACGATGAAGAGGCCTGGCGCGGCCTCGAGCAGGCTGATCCTGGCCTCGCGAGCCAGCTGCACGTGATCCTCATGCCGGTGGACCCGTAACGCCCGTCAAAACGCTCGATACGACGCTTAAGGGACATGCTGAAACCGGCTTCTACGCGACACAGCCTAAAGCCGGAACGGGACACAGCCGACAATTCATATGTGATACCTCTAGCAGCCGGATGCGCGTCCGCGCATCGGTCCGCTTGCGTTGAGGCGCGCGCGTGAAGCCGTACCGGTCCCGGACAAGCACGCCAGGCCAGATCACGATAACCGTGATCATCCTTGTGCTGCTCATCCTCTTCGGCGTGAGCTTCGTCTCGCACGAGGCGGCTGGCGAGCCAATGGTCCCGGCGCGACTTGCCCAGCTCCTGCATCGGCCGGATCCGACGTTGCCGGAAGGCATGACCTACGATTTCGAGATTCTCGATCCTGAGACGCAACATCCGTTGCCGATCCTCCCGGCGAGCGGCTCAGTCGAATTCCGTTTTGCCGTCACCAACGATTCGGCGCTGCCGATGAAACTCGACTTTCCGTCCGAGCTGCAATGCGAATTCGTCGCGCGGCGCGTGCACACGTATCTCGGCGGGTTGCTGGTTCTGCCGCTCGAGGTCTGGCGCTCGTCGTACTTCCATAATATCCGACGCACACCCACGATTCTTCGCCTTGATCCCGGCCAAACCGAAGTTTACGTCGCGAGTTGGACGATCGATCCAGCCGGCGCACTGGTGCCCGCCGGCGAGTACCGGCTCGTCGCAAGTTTCTACGGCGTCGAAGAGACGCAGCCGCTGACCAAACCGTTCTGATAGCCTGAGGGCCGGTGAGGCATGCGGGGCGAAATGTTCGCGCGATGCAGTTGTGGCTCACAGGCTTCATGGGCGCGGGTAAGACGACCGCGGGCCGTAAAGTCGCTCGGATTCTGAACTATCCATTTCTTGATTGTGATGCGGAACTCGAACGCGAGCACGGCCCGATCGCGGCGATATTCAAAGAGCTCGGCGAAAATCGCTTTCGCGAGCTCGAGTCCGCGAAAATCGCGGAGATTGCGGGCACGTCGGATGCCGTCGTCGCAGCGGGCGGGGGCGCCGTGCTCGATCCGGCCAATCGGCTCCTCATGCGCAGCGCCGGCGTCATCGTCTACCTCGCCATAAGCCCCGCGGGCGCGCTCGCCCGCGTCGCGCATCGCGACCATCGCCCGATCCTCGGACCAGCGCCCGATCTGCAGGTGATCTCGGAACTATTCGCAAGCCGGACGGCTGCGTACTCCGACCACGACTTGCGCGTCGGCGTCGAAGGCAAGGCACCGGCGGCGGTGGCCCACATCATCGCGCGGTGGTATAGGCGGCATCTGGCCAACGTACGCTCGAAGGGGAAAGCATGACGACGGGGGGCGCGCGCTATGTTATCTCAAGTGATGCTGCCGCCGAGGTCGTACGCATCGTCCGCAGAGCGAAGTGCAGCCGGATCTTCGTCGTTTTTGACAAGCGCGTCGAAGCGCGCGCGATGGAGATATCCGAACGGCTCTCGACGGCCGGCGATCAAGTCGTCGGCACGCATGGCGTCACGGCTGGCGAAGGCATCAAACGACTGAGTTTCATCAATCGCTTGCTGCAGATTCTCGCGAGCGCGGGAGCAGACAAGGCGACTGTCATCATAGCGATCGGCGGCGGTACGTTGACGGATACCGTAGGATTTGCCGCGGCCACATACATGCGCGGCATCCCCTGGGTGGCGGTCGCCACGACCGTGCTCGGAATGGCGGACGCGGCCATCGGCGGCAAGACCGGCGTAGACTTAGGGGGGCGCAAGAACCTCGTCGGCGCATTTTGGCCGCCGCTCGCATCGATCGCGGATTTGCGCGCGCTGGCGACGCTGCCACCCGTCCAACGGCGGACCGGCATGGCCGAGATCATCAAAGCCGCGGTGATCGGCGACGCGCGCCTGCTCACGATGTGCGCGACGTTCGACGTCGCTTCGACCTCTTTGGCGTGGCGCGCTCTCATCGCACGCAGCGCAGCGGTAAAGGTGCGGTTCGTGGCGCGCGATCCAAACGAACGAGGCGAACGCGCCAAGCTCAACCTCGGCCACACGGTCGGTCACGCGCTCGAAAGTGCGAGCGGCCTGCGCATGAGCCACGGCGCCGCCGTCGCCGTCGGTCTTAGGGCCGCGGGACTCTTGTCGATCGAGCGGGGACTGTGGCGGCCGCACGAGCACGCGCGAATGCTGCGTGCACTCCGCCACGCTGCCCTAGCGCTCCACGCGCCGATCGCGTCGTCGAGCGCCGCATTTGCGGCGCTCGGTTCGGACAAGAAGCGGGTGGCCGGAACGAGCCGGTTCGTGTTGCCGACCGCGATCGGTGCCGTGTTGTACGGCATCGAGGTTCCGGACGTCGACGTCCGCCGAGTCATGCTTCGCTGCTCGCGGCCTCCTCGAGGCGACGAGCTGGAGGCGTGATCCTGCGCCGTTCGATCGAAGTCGTGCTCGACGTGCAGAACGCGCGCTTCGCGGATACGTTCACTTATCTCGCGCCAGACGATGGAGTCGTGCGCGGCGCGCACGTGCGAGTGCCGCTCGGACGCCGCGTGGTCTCGGGCTGGGTTGTGGGGTCATCCGAAGCGGGCGAGCGCGGCCAAGCGAAGCCGATCGAATCCATTGACCTAGACACGCTGCCGCTGGACGAAAGCGCGATCGACTTGGCCACCTGGATGCGACGACGCTACGCCTGCACGATGCGGGAGGCGCTGCTCGCGGTGCAGCCCCGCATCGCCGCGGCAACCACACGCACGAAGTACGTTTTGAGCGGATCGCAGATCGTCAGCGAAGGTTTGGATGGCGAGTTGGCGAGCGCGGTCGGCGAAAATCCGTTCTCGCTTGTCTCGGCGGTGCGCGCGCTGAAGAAGAAGGGGCATCGATACTCGCTCGCGGCCGTTCGTAAAAGCATCGCCCGTCTTACACGGTCCGGCATGGTACAGACGCTGGCGCCCGCCGAACGTGTGCCGCGAACACCCCGCGACCGCTGGAACGCAGTGCTCATCAGTGCAGAAGCGGCGCGAGGCAGCGTGCAGACGCGAATCGCGCGCGTGCTTGCGGAGGCCGGCGGAACCCTACCCGCTTCCGATCTGCGGCTTCGCGCCGGCTCCGACAGCAGCGCGCTGCGGCGAGCGCAGCGTTCGGGCGTTTTGAGACTTGATGCCGCAGTGCTGGACTTGGCGGCGGCATCCGAGCGTGAAGCGCGCGTCGAGTCGAGCACTCCCGCGCAAGCGGAAGCGATCGAGTCGCTCGATGCACTTGCACGAGGCGGATTCGGCGTGGCGCTGCTGCATGGTGTGACAGGGTCAGGCAAGACGCACATCTATGCGCGGCTCATCGACCGCGTGCGGACAAGAGGCGGCCGTTCGATCGTGCTCGTGCCGGAGATCGCCCTGACGCCGCAGACATCGGGCCGAATCGCCGCGGCTTTCGGCGCTCGAGTTGGCGTGCTTCATAGCGGTCTTACGCAAGGCGAGCGCGACCGCATCTGGCACGCGGCTAGCGCCGGGGCGTTCGATGTGGTCGTCGGGCCGCGCTCCGCGGTCTTCGCGCCGCTTCCCGATCTGAAGCTGATCATCGTCGACGAAGAACACGAGCCGTCGTACAAGCAAGACGTCGCGCCTCGCTACGACGCGCAAGCGGTCGCGCGGCGACGCATGGAGCAGTTGAACGGCTTTTTGATCCTCGGAAGCGCGACGCCGAGTCTCGAGTCGTACCAGGCGGCAATGACCGGCTCGATCGCATACGTCCGATTGAGCGAGCGCGCGACGAAAGCGCCGCTTCCGCCGGTGCAGATCGTCGACATGACCGCCGAGACGCAGGAGCGCAAGCGGCGGCCGCTGGGCCCGACGATGATCGCGGCGATGCACGCGACGCTCGCGCGCGGCGAGAAGTCGCTGCTATTCGTCAACAGACGAGGTTACGCCGGCCTGCTGCTCTGCCGCGCGTGCGGCTTTGCGCCGCGCTGCAAGCGTTGCGCCGTGTCACTCGTCGTGCATGCGGACGATCATTCGCTGCGCTGTCACGTCTGCGGAGCTGCGTTTAAGATACCGGAGACGTGCCCGAAGTGCCACGCGCACGAACTGCGGCCGTTCGGGTTCGGCACGCAGCGCGTGGAAGAAGAGGTGCAGGCGTTCTTCCCCACTGTCGGCATCGTGCGCATGGACGCCGACACCACGTCGACTCGCGGGGCGCACGGCAGACTTTTAGAAAGCTTCGGCGGCGCCGGCGACGTATTGATCGGAACGCAGATGATCGCGAAAGGCTTGGATTTTCCAACCGTCACCTTGGTCGGCGTGGTATCCGCCGACGTGGATCTGCACCGGCCCGATTTTCGGGCTGCCGAGCGCACCTTCCAGCTATTGACGCAGGTGGCTGGCCGGGCCGGGCGCGCCGCGCCGGGAAGCTCGGTCGTCGTACAGACTTTTGCGCCGGATCATTTCGCGATCCGGCACGCCGCAGCACACGACTACGAATCATTTGCGAAAGCGGAGCTCGCGATGCGGCGGGAGCTCTCGTATCCGCCATTCGGGCGAATCGCTTATGTCGGCATCTCCGCGCTGCTGCGGCCCGCTGCCGAACGGGGGGCTGCAACCATGGCGGCCTTGCTGCAATCCTTTTCGCCGGCGGTCGCGGTGCTCGGTCCGGCGCCAGATCCAATGCCCAAGGCTCGCGGCGAGTACCGTCTTCGCATCGCGTTGAAGACACAGGACGAGGGCGCGTTGCTCGACGCGGCTGAGGCGGCGCGCGCGGCGCGATTGAGCGACGATGTGCGAGTCACGGTTACTGTGGACCCGCGCTAAGGGAACTCGCGACGGTTGGCAGGCCTGAAGGGGCCGATTTCATATCGGCCCACGTGACGATCGTTGAGCCGCTAGAAGGGGCCGATTTTATATCGGCCCGCGTGACGTCGCCTGGGCCGACATAAAGTCGGCCCCTTCACAAAGTCGGCCCTTTCAGTGGAATCGGCGGCGTGAAATCGACGGCGTGAAATCAGCGGTGTTGATCGGCGGCGATGCAGTTTGTTAGAAGCGGGTGCCGACGCCCAGTTGAAATGCGGTGAGGCTCTGGGGCGAAAAGGCGCTCGGCGCACCGGAGTGACCTGCGATGCCGAGTGAATAGAAGAGACCGCCGCGCGCGGGCGGCGCGAACGCGACACCCGCTTGATACGTGAAGAGACTGGACCGCGAGGCTCGCGCCGTCGGCGACGATCCGATCGCGGGGAACTGCAGCGACGGGTAGATGAAGATCTTGCCGAAGAGGCTGACGCTGCGCAACTCATCGGGAGCGAGAGCGAAGCCGAGCCCCGCGCCAGTCGCGGAAGCAATTCCGGACGATCGTTGGAACGAGATGACGCCGATGCCAAAGGCGCTGCGCGCCGATCCGTAGAGGATGGCGCCTTCCGTGACGGTGTTGATCGGATTATCGCCGCCCTTCAGCGAATCGTCCTGGATTCTCAGTGATCCGGCGAATACTCGCGAGAGACGACCGGTCACGTCGATCGTGAACCCTCGACCGCTCGATGCGGGAAAAGCGACGGGCGCCGCCGTGCTGTTGGCAGGCACGTATGTGCCACCCGATCCGGAAGCCGACTCTACGAAAAGTACCGCGTAGCCGTTGGCGCCCGTCACGACTTGGCCTTCGGGCGTTGGACTCGCGAACGGATTGGATGGAGTGGGAGACGCTGCTGCGGTCGGCGCGGGCGAAGGAGAAGCAGTTGGAACTGCGCTGGGTGCGACGGATGGTGTGGGCGCCCCAAATGCGGCTGTCGTGCCGCAGATCAAAAGCGCTGCGAGGACGAGCGGTTTGACCGTGCGCATGGCGCTTACTTCTTCGCGGATGCCTTTTTCGCGATGCGCGACTTCTGCCGCGCGGCCTTGTTCTTATGGATGATGCCGCGTGCAGCTGCTTTGTCCAGCGCAGACGAAGCGGCCAAAGCGGAGGTCGCGGTGGAATCCTGCGCTGACGCCTTCTTGACGAGGGTCTTCAACTTCGATTTGACCGCGAGATTGCGCATCCGTCGTTTCTCCGACGCGCGCGTCCACTTGATGGCTGCTTTGATATTGGGCACGAACCGCTCCTCATCACTGATTGGCAAAAATCCCTGAAATGATACCACATCTAAAGGATTGGAAGCAATGCGCGCGCGCGTCGCGTGAGGGACTTTGCCTTCAAGCGAGGAAGCGGATACCTCGATTTGCCAGCACTTTTCGTACGCATCATCGTGAACCCGGCGCTTGCGCCTCATACGCTCGCCGAATGTGTCCGCGCGCTTTCTAGCAGCGGGACGGTGATCGAACACGGAAATGACGTCGATCTGAATTGCTCAGCGTTCACCTGCGTTCCGAGCGGCGCCGCGTTGCGCTCGATCGTGCACACCGTCGCGACGACAGCAGCGGGCGAACACGCCGCCGGCAGAGCGTATCGCATCGAAGTCATGGCGGCAGACGCTCACGAGCTTCCAGACGATGAAGTCGCGCGCTCGCTCGCTGTGGAAGCACAAGGCGATTTCGGCGCTTCTGTATATGTCGCGCGCAGAAGCGTGCCGGCCGCCACATGGGCGTTCTCGCGGCCGATGCCGTGGGGCCGGAAAGGTCTAAGCGTCGGACAGATGGCGCCGGCACTGCCGTTCGGCGGCTCGGAATGCCGCGGCGTCGCGTTGGAATTCGGCGCGCCGACCGTGATTCTCAAAGTCCGTCTGGAAGACGTGCCCGACGACGGGATGCTACGCGCATGCGCGGCGGTCGGCGGCGCGGAGAGCGGCTTCGCCGATGTCGCTGCCTACGGCGCGGCGTCGGCCGCCGACGGCGCTTCAGTCGTCGTGTTGGAATTTGGAGAC
>JABCYQ010000031.1 GCA_013290125.1 Vulcanimicrobiota bacterium | reverse complement strand
CAACACGATGCGCCTGAATTTCTCCAACGGAACGGACGAACAGATCGCGACCGGTATAGCCCGCCTCGGCGCGCTCGTCAAAGCGTCCTTGAGTGGCCGACTCTCGTAAGTCGTTCGGCGTTCAACAAGCGACGGCGGCGCCGGCGGCGATTCTGGCGCTGGTCTCTCTCTTAGCGTTACACGGCGTTCCCGCGCAGGCGGCGACGAGCCATCCCGCGGTCACGGTCACGGGCGGCACGGTGCAATTCTTTGCCGGGCACGTCGTGCTCGACGCGCGCGGTTCGGCGCGGCTTGACGACGGCGTGCTGCACGTCAGCGCGGACCGCATCGTCGTGGACCTGCGTTCGAACAGATACGTCGCGGCCGGCAATGTCGTCGTGACCCAAGCGCACGGCACGTCGCCGCCGGTGACCGGCGCGGCGATGAGCGTTGATCTGACGACGCATCGCGGACTGTTCGTCTCGCTTGCGCCAGCAGTTGCGCGCACGGCCGTTGACGGCTCGAACGTCGACGCCCAACTCGATCCCAGTGCGCTGCCGGCGCAGCCGCTCGCGCTGCCTGACGTCTCGGGCGAACTGCCGTTTGCGCTTGCGCCGCGCGCGGTCGCGCACTTGGACGCAGACGTACGGCTAGAGCGGGCGACCGTGCTCGTGCCGGGCGGCCGCCCCGTCAGCTTACCCTCCTACGTCTACACGTTTGCCTCCGATCCGGGCTACAACACGAGCAACATCAACACGAACGGCGAAGACGTGCCGATCACGTTCGGGAGCACGCGCAACTCGATCCAGAGCGCGCATTTCTTCTACGACCCGCTCGTCAAACTCGGCGCCGGCATCTCGGAGAACATCGTGGACGGGCAGCGCGCGTACGTGCTGGCTTCGCTCGCTCCGATCAACGGACCGCGCCACAACGGTGCGCTCACGTGGTCCGACGACGTCAACGATCACACGGTGCAGACGTATACCGCAAATGCATCGACCGGCTTTGGAACCGCGCAAGGATACGATGTGCGCGACTCCATCCACCGTTCGTATCTGGAATTGTCGGCGCAGACATTTTCGGGCGCGGGCCAACGAAGTTCTCATCTCGGCTGGCAGAGTTACGATCAACAGTTGGGGCCGCGCGGGCTCGGTTCGCTGCTCTACTTCCATTTGCGCAGCGAGTGGGGCGTCAGCTATGCTTCCGCGCAATCAGAGTTCGATCCGTACGAACAGCCGCCGTGTTTCATTCCGCCGTGCACAGGAATTCCGAGACCGCTCGTTCTTCCGAGATCGATCTGGCATACGGCGCTCGAGCTGTACACCACCACGTCGGCGTTTGCGGTCGGTCCAGGTTCCAGCCTGACGCTTTCGGCGGACTATCGCGACCTGCACGAGACGCTCGCGCACACGCAGTTCGCGGAGACGTACAGCGCGAATCTCGCGCACGTCTGGAATTCTTTCGTGAGCACGAGCATTTCGGAAAACCTGCAGCCGACTCACGACGGCTATCCAAATCCGTTTCCCGGCATGCCGAACGTCGGCTATCGCACGGTGTTCAACGATCAGCAATTCGCCATTTTCTACACGAATCCGAACGCCTTTGCGCTCGATCTCAACGCGGTCCATCAGACAGCCGGTTCCGATTCGCCGAACGGTGCTTTCGCGCAGCCGTGGGGAGTGAGCGCACTCGTGCGCTTCCGGCTGACGCGCTCGCTCTCGCTGCAGCTCAGCAGGTCATACAGTTTCGGCTTTGAAGGCCAGCGCTTCGGCGCGTATAGCGTGCAGATATTCCCGTGAGGCGGATCTGACAGCATGAAAGTCCTCGTCACCGGCGGCGCCGGATACATCGGCGTCGTCCTTTGCGAGCGGCTGCTCAAGAGCGGGCACAACGTGCGCATCCTCGACCGCCTATATTGGGGCCGAGCGCCGCTCAAGCACCTCGCGGACCAAGTGGAATTGGTGCAAGCCGACGTGCGCGACGTTCCCGACGCCGCGTTTGCAGACATCGACGCCGTCGCGCATCTCGCCGGGCTCTCCAATGATCCGACCGCCGAATACAATCCGACCGCGAACTGGGAGATGAACGCGATCGCCACTGAATCGCTCGCACTGGAATGCAAGCGGCGCGGGATCCGGCGCTTCACATTCGGCTCAAGCGCATCGATCTACGATGGATTGGGTGAGGGCGTGTTTGACGAGAATGCGCCGGTCGATCCGCGCGGCGCGTACTCGCGTTCCAAGCATGAGGCGGAAGCGCGTCTGCTGCGCGCCGCCGGACCCGACTTCGAGCCGGTCATCCTCCGGCAAGGCACTGTGTACGGGTTCAGCACGCGCCTGCGCCTGGATCTGGTCGTCAACACGTTTATAAAGGATGCATTGCTGCGCGGCGCGCTTTATCTTCACGGCGGCGGTTGGATGTGGCGCCCGCTTGTCGACATCAACGACGTCGCCGAAGCGCACGTCCGCTGTCTTGAGGCGCCGGCCGACGCCGTGGCCGGCCAGATCTTCAATGTCGTGCACGACAACTTTCAGATCCGGCAGCTTGCCATGCTCGTCACAGGATCGCTTTCGATCATGGGGCGGCAAGCAAGTCTCGAGACGGCGCCCGTTCCCGCGATCAATCGCGACTATCGCTGTACGAACCGGAAGCTGACCGAGCGTATCGGCTTCACGCCGAGCGTCACGGTGCTGGAATCGATCGAGAAGCTCTTGTCGTCGCTTCCTGTGTCTGAGCCGACGCTGCTCGCGCACCCGCGCTACTACAACATCGCGTGGATGACGCTGCTCGATGAGATCGTGGAAGAGCACAGCCCGTTTACGTCGGTCTGGGAAAGCACGCGCCGAACTACCTAAATTCTCGATTCGATTTCGCCGATTCGATTTCGCCGACTCGATTTCGCCGATTCGATTTCGCCGACTCGATTTCGCCGATTCGATTTCGCCGACTCGCTGAAGGGGCCGACTTTATGTCGGCCCCTTCAGACAAGCCCCTTCAGATCATGCGCGTTCAGACATGGCCGCGCGCGCGTAAGTAATCTGTCAAGGCTTCGCGCCATGGGCGAGCGGAAAGCCCGAGCACTGCAAGCCGCTCGCTCGCCAGCGCCGAATACGCGGGGCGGCGCGCGCGCGTCGGCATGGACGCACTCGCCACGGCCGCGACCGGCACGTCAAGGCCGGCCCCTCTGATGATCGCCGTCGCGAACTCGTGCCACGAGACCGGTCCGGCGTTCGTCAGATGATATGTGCCCGGCGGCGCGTGTCGGGCGAGAAGCGCAACGGTCAAATCGGCGGCGTCGGCTGCGTATGTCGGCGTCATCACGATGTCGTCCACCACTTCGATCTTGTCGCCGCGCCGCGCTTTCGCAAGCATCGTCTCCACGAAATTGCCGCCTTTGCCGCGCGAACCCGCGACCCCGAACACCGACGCGATCCGCAGCACATAGGCCTGCGGGTTGACGAGCCTGACGAACATCTCGCCCGCGAGCTTCGACACGCCGTAGACGTTGATCGGCGCAGCGAGATCCGATTCGACGTACGGCCGTTCGGACTGCGCGCCGTCGAACACGTAATCGCTCGAGTAGTAGACGACCGCCGCGCCGCGTGCGTGTGCGCTGAGCGCCACGTTGCGAGCGCCGATGGCGTTGATCGCAAGCGCATCGTGCGGGCGATCTTCGCAGTCGTCGGTGCGATGGTACGCGGCGGTGTTCACGACGACGTCGCCGGGTGCCAATGAAGACAAGGCGAGGTCCAGCGCGGCGCGATCCTCTACCGAAACCTGCTCGTGCGAGAGCGGCAAGACATCGAAGCCGGCGGTGTGAACCGCGCGCACGACTTCCGTGCCTACTTGGCCGCCTGCGCCGATGACGGCTACGCGCAAAGCGCAGCGCCGGTCACAACGGTAACGGCAGCGGCCGCGCTTCGGCCGAGCGGCGCATCGCCGGGATGAGCGCGATCGCCACAAAAAATGGCAGCGCCATCTTCGGAAACGTGAAGACGTCATCCACGAGTCCGTGCAGACAGAGCGCGAACAGTGCGCCGTACGCGCCGACGGCCACGGGACTGGCCCACAGTTCGGCGGACCGCGCGCGCAGTAACATGATGCTCAAGAACGCGATCAGAATTGCCAGTCCGACCACGCCGAGATCCACCGCCGTCTCCAGGTAGAGCTGGTTCGCGCTGCCATGCCATGGAGTAGGCGGCGCGTTTGCGCATCGCGCGTTCGCATCGGCGAAATTTCCGGCGCCGACGCCGATGACGGGCGCAGCCGCGATCAACGATTCCGCGCACTGCCAGAGCTGCGCGCGCGCGACCATGGAGTACGTCGCTGACGGAGTGGCGAGAAATTCGTGCCGGAGTCCGTCCAGCGAGATATTCGCGCCGGCCACAGGAATCACGAAGAGCGCAACCGATGCTGCGACCACAGCGCCGCGTTTCGGCAGTGTCGAGACGGTGACGGAATCGGCGTAGCGTTTGGCCCAGATGTACGCCGCGACCACGACGCAGACGCCGGCAGCGCACGCCCAGAACGCGCCTCGCGAGAATGTGAGCAGCAGATCCGATGCGAGCAGGCCGAGCAGCAGCGTACCGGCGATGAACGCAAGCCGGCTCACGCGAGCGAATAGCAATATCGCCAGCAGGATCGGGATCACGGTCTCGAGGTATGCGCCGAACTGGTTCGGGCCTTCAAGCGTGGACGTGACGCGCTGAACGAGCGATCCGTCTGCGGCGCGAAAGACATCGGGCGCACCTGCGAACGTCTGCCATAGACCGTCAAGTCCCACGACGACGCTTGAGCCGAGGAAGACGACGGCGACGCGCATGGCATCGGCGGACGTGCGCACCGTCGCGGCGGTGAGGCAGAACGCGCCCGCATACCACGTCCAGTGCAGCGCGTCGCGCGCTGCATCCGCTCGGCCGTCGGCCCATGTTATGCTTATCAGACCGAATGCCGCGAACGCGACGAACGCGAGAGGTGCGCGATCCGCGAAGAGCGCGTCGCGCATGCCTATGCGCTCCGAAGGATCAAACGCGGCCCGCAGCAGCACACCGGCGAGCGCGCCGACGAACACAGCTTTGGGCAGTGTGACGAGCGTGGGACCGAGCGAGTGATACCAGGCAAACGGCGCTGTCGCAGCGATGGCCGCGCCAGAAATCCACGGCATGCGGTACGCCATGACCGCCACCGCAAGGGCGCACGCGATCAGCACTAAGGCGATGGGCAACGTGAGAGGCAACGCGTTCATCATTGCGTATCGAACCCTGCTGTCTTCACTTCGGCCGTTCCGTCGGCTTGCACGACTCCCAATACCAACGGTTGGCTCTTCGGCTGCGTCGTACCCACCTGGTACGTCTGTTCAAGCAAACGCACGATCTCCGCGCTGGGTTCCAATGCGATGAAGCGCATGAGCGGCTCGCCTTCGCGAACGCCGTCGCCCGGTCGCAGCGAAAAGCGCACGCCGATGCGCTGCGATGTATCGGAATACGCGCCCGACTTGGCTCGCGCGATGATCTCCCCGACAGCTCGCGTATCGATCGCCCCCACGATTCCAGATATCGGTGCGCCGACGGCAAAGCCTTCGGGGAACGTCCGGTCAAACCGGTCCAATCTGCCGCCCTGCGCGCCGACCATCTCTGAAAACTTCGACTTTGCGGCGCCACTTCGAAGTGCTTCGTCCACCAGCGCCATGGCCGGCTCGCCCGCGGCCACGCCGCCAGCTTCGAGCAACGCTGCAGCGACCAGACGCGATGCCTCGCGCAACCGGGCGCCGCCGCCATCTTCCAAGACGAGCAGCGCTTCGTCGAGTTCGAGTGCATCGCCGGCTGCATCCGCAAGCGGTTCGTCCATCGATGTGAGAAGCACGCGCATGCGCCTGCCCATCGCCGCGCCGACCTGCGCCATGGTCCGCGCAAGTTCTCTCCCCTCATCCACGTCGCGCACGAACGCGCCGTTGCCGACTTTCACGTCGAGCACGATCGCCGGCGCGCCGGCCGCGATCTTCTTGCACATCACGGACGCGGCGATGAGCGGTATGCTCGCGACTGTGTCGGTGCGATGCCGCAGCGCGTACATCTTCTTGTCTGCCGGGGCCAGCGTCTCGCTCGCCGCGGCGATCGCGCAACCGACGCGCCGCACTTGGTCGCGGAATTCCGGAATCGTGAGCGCGACGCGCGTTCCGGGCACGCACTCGAGCTTGTCGAGCGTGCCTCCGGTATGGCCGAGCGCGCGGCCGGAAAGTTTTGCGACGCGAACCCCGCACGCCGCAGCGAGCGGAACGGCCACGAGCGAAACCGCATCGCCGACGCCGCCGGTCGAATGCTTGTCCACCACCGGCCCGTCGGCAGCGCTCCATTGGATGCGTTCGCCAGAATCGGCCATCGCCTGCGTGAGCGCCGTCGTCTCGCGCAGGGTCATGCCGCGCGCGCAGACGGCGCGCAACCACGCCGTCATGGCGTCGTCGCTGACATCGCCGCCGACATATGAGTTGATCAGTGCGGAGATATCGGCCGGAGTATGTTCGCCTCCGGCCGCCTTCGCATCTGCCATGCGAAGCGCCGACGTGTCTGAGGCGGTCAACCTTCCAGCATGCCGACGACGCCGCGCACGAGCGTGAGCACGTCGCCGGATGCACCGCGCACGACTTCCTGCACGGACTCATGCGATGGCTCTTCGACCAGCCCATCCGCCGAAGCGCTCGGCACGGCGGCGTTCGCGATCACGGAAATCCCAAGCGATCGCATCCCGGCGTGTCGAGCGGCGATGACCTCCGGCACGGTCGACATTCCGACGGCATCGGCGCCCAAGTGCGAGAGCATCTGAAGCTCGGCGTCGGTCTCATATTGCGGCCCGATCATCGCGACGTAGACGCCTTCGGCTACCGCGATGCCAGCGGCGGCCGCGACGCGGCGCGCGCTTTCGCGCAGACCGGGATCGTACGCGTCGCGCATCGACGGAAACCGCGGTCCGAGTTCGGGCGCGTTCGGTCCGATCAGCGGGCTCGTCCCCGTCAAGTTGATGTGGTCGCGGATGAGCATGATCGTACCTGGCGCGAACGCCGGGTTGATGCCGCCGGCGGCGTTGGTGACGATCAGAGTGGATGCTCCCATCTTGTGCGCGACGTACACCGGAAACGCGACCTGCCACATCGGGTGGCCTTCGTAGAAATGGATCCGCCCGTCGAAGAGCGCGACTGGTCTGCCTTCGAGCCGGCCCACGATCAACCGGCCGCGATGACCGGCGACAGTCGTCTCGGGGAAATGTGGCAACTCATGGTAGCCGAACGCCACAGCGTCGGAGAGCGAATCGGCGAGTGCGCCAAGACCCGAACCGAGGATCACCGCGACTTTCGGCTTGAGCCGCGTGTGTTTGCTGATGAAGTTGACGTTGAGCGTGACGTTGTGCGTGAGCGAACTCAAGACTTGCCTTGCCTCGCAGCCGACGCCGCGCGGCGACCGACGTAGTCCGCCATCATCGCCAAGAGCTGCGCGAGTTCTTTCACGCGCAGCAATGTGCCGACCGCGAGGAACGTCGCACCCGCCGCGACGATGTCCACCGCAAGCGTTGCGACGTGCTGCCAGATCGTGCCCGCATCGTGCCAGAGAATGCCGTTGAGCGCGTATGCGACGACCGCCATCGCGCCCGACGCCACGACGACGCGCCAAACGGAAGCGCCTATCGCGTCGCCGTCGCTCGCTCCGATGCGCGCGCGCAAGATCCCGTACAACACCGCTGCTTCAGCCAGAGATGAGAGCGAATTGGCCGTGGCGAGTCCGTTGACGCCGAACGGCCGCACCAAGAGCGCTGAGCAGACGACGTTGAGCACCATCACCGAACTCGCCACGATCACCGGCGTCCGCGAATCGCGCATCGCGAAGAAGCAGCGTGTCAGGACGATGCTGGCGGCGAGCCCCAAGAGTCCGACCGCATAGAACTGCATCGCGCCGGCCGTGCGGACCAGATCGCCGTACGTGAACTCGCCCCGTTCAAAAAGCACGCTGATGACCGGCTGTGCGAGCACGATCAATCCGAGCGCAGCCGGCAGCGTTATGAGCGCCGTCATGCGCAGACCGGTGGATGCGGTCAGGCGCAGCGAGGGCAGTTCCTTGCTGGCGAATTGCGCCGAGAGGATCGGAAAGATCACGGTTGCGATTGCGGCGGCGAACAACTGCTGCGGAAAGCCGACGACTTTTGTGGCATACTGCATCGCAGCGATTGCGCCGTTGGGCAGACTTGCCGCGAAATATTTATCGAAGAGCAGATTCGCTTGACCGACCGCCGAGCCGACGACGATGGGTCCCAGGATGACGAAGAGACTCCGTAAGCCGGGATGCTTGAAGTCGATGATCGGCCGGTAGGCGCAACGGCGGAAGTAACTCGGCAACTGCACGAGCAGTTGCGCGACTGCACCCGCCGCTGTGCCGAAGACGAGCGCATATATGCCGAAGCGTGGGAAGAGCCAGAGCACGCCGGCGATCGCGCAGACGTTAAGCGCCATACCTTGCAAGGCTGCGGCTTTGAAGCGCTGCTGCGCGTTGAGCAGCGCCTGCACGACGCCTGCGATCGACGTCGCGATGATCGTCGGCATCATGATCTGCGTCATGTGCGTCGTCTGGCCCGATTGTCCGGGCGGAAATCCGAACAGCGCCACGATGTAGGGAGCGGCGAACCAACCAACGATGGCGCAAAGCGAGAGCACGATGAGCAGCATGTTGATCACCGTGCTTGAAAGGCGCCACGCTTCTTCTGCCTCGTCGGATGCGAAATAGCCGCTGAGGACGGGGACCAGCGCGCTGACGAGCGCGCCGTTGAACACGCCGAACACAAGCGTGGGGATGATCGCCGCGACAAGAAACGAGTCGAGTTCCCAGCGCTCGCCGAAGTAGCGCGCGTTGACCATCTCGCGGCCGAAGCCGAGCAACATGCTCACGAGAGTGGCCGACATGACCGCGAGCGTGCTCGACGCAACGCTTAGACCGGCTCGGTCTTGACGCGGCTCGACGAGCGCCGGGCGCTTGGCGGTTGCCATAGTCTACGGCGTTTCTCAAAGTCGGGCGGCGACGCCTACCGCGGGGGAACGATTGCGGCGGGCCCGTAATCCTACGGCCCTAGTGAAAATCGACGCCATTCTGCACAGCCGTCGCCCGAGCTTTTCGTTCGAGTTCTTCCCGCCGCAAAGCGACGAGGGCGTGGCGAACCTCCTCAAAGCCGTCGAAGTGCTCCGCCCGCTCTCGCCTGCGTTCGTCTCCGTGACCTACGGCGCCGGCGGCAGCACGCGCTCGCGTACGCTCGAACTGACTAGATCGATCAAAAATGATCTCGACGTCGAGACGATGGCGCATCTCACGTGCGTGGGAGCTGACATATCCGGACTTCGCGGCGTGCTCGACGATGTCGCAGCTGCCGGCATCGAGAATGTGCTGGCTCTGCGCGGCGATCCGCCGAGAGGCGACGCTTCATTCCAACAAACGCCGGGCGGGCTCGCGCATGGGTCCGATCTCGTCCGACTCGTGAGCGAGAACTACGACTTTTGCGTCGGCGGCGCGTGCTATCCGGAGAACCATCCGGAATCTGCCGATGCGGCGACGGATCTCCGCCAGACTCGAACGAAAGTCGATGCGGGAGCAAAATTTCTCATCACCCAGCTCTTCTTCGACAACGAGAAATACTTCGCGTACGTGGAGCGGGCGCGCGCTGCTGGCATCGACGTTCCGATCATTCCCGGCATCATGCCGATCACCAACGCCGATCAGGCCGCGCGATTCACGAGCCGCTGCGGCGCTACGATTCCCGAACGGCTGCGCGTCGAGCTCGATGCGCGCAAAGATGAACCAGAGGCAGTGGCCGATCTCGGCGTGGCTTACGCGACGCTACAATGCGTGGATCTATTGGAACGCGGCGTTCCGGCCATCCATTTCTATACGCTGAACAAGTCGCCGGCCACGCGAGCTGTCGTCTCGGCGCTGCTCGCTGATCGACCGTGGGACCGCGCCGCCGGCCGGCGCTATGTCGGAGCGGCGCTTAGAACCTAGGTCCCGGAAGCGCGAATACGATCGGGCGGACCGACCACGACATTGATGTGACGCCTGCTTCTTTGGAGTTCGTCTACCATCGAATCGTCGTCAAGCGGCAGCAGAGCTCCGCGCGCGTCGAGTTCGAACACCGCCGCATCACGCCGCAGCTCCGCGAGCACTTCGAGCGGATCCGAACCTGCGGCGCGCAATCCCCACGGCCAGTACTCTACGAGCATGACCACGTGCGGCCAGCGAGCACGTGACGCGTGCATACCGGCAAGGGCGTGACCTTCGAACCCTTGGATATCCATCTTTATGGCATCGAGCTGCGGCCAGTCCGCGATCGCGTCGTCGAATCGCACGACACGAACGTCGACGCGGGAGCGCGCCGCCGCTTTGCGATCTTCGCCCGGATCGGTGAGGTACATCCGCTGGTCCCCGCGATTGCCGCTATCGAGCACGAACAGCGGCGCGATGCCCGGTGCCGAGCCGACCGCCGCATGCACGATCTGAACGCGATCGCCGACGCCCCGCTCGGCGACGTTTTTTTGCAGCAACGCAAGTGTCCGCGGGTCCGGCTCGAAAGCGATCACTTTTCCGTGTGGGCCGACGAGTTCCGCGAAGAGCGTCGTGAAATAGCCGATGTTCGCGCCGACGTCTGCGACTCGCTGGCCGGGTTGGAGCAATCGCTTGAAAAACGCTGTCTCGCCTGGCTCGAAGCCTCCCGTGCATAGCAATTCGAACCCCACGCCCGTATCCTCGAGGTCGATGGAGAAAGGCAGGCCGCGCACCGCGATCGATTTGGTCTTGCCGTAGAATATTCGCATCGAGGCGAGTATCGCGCGCGCCCCCGGGGCCTCAGGTCCGAATAGCGGCCGCAGCAGACGGCGTAACACTGTTGACGGCGGAAGCCTTTCGGCGCGCTGACCGGCGATCGTCTCGCGCGTGGGTATCACTGCCGCGGCGAAGAGCGCCGCGAACGCGACGATCCCCGCGGTTTCCGCCGCCGGCCCGTCGCCGGCGATGTGCAAGGCGATGGCCGCCGCAATGGCGAGCAGCGCCGCGACCGCGCACAGCCGGCTCACCATCGAGACGATCTCGCTGCAGCGATGATCGTGAAGATCGCAAGTGCTGCGAAAACTATTTCGAGGACGTCCAGCCAGTTGAAGACGAGCAATGTGCCAGGACCGGTACAGATCCACGCATTTCGCCAACCATCGGCCATGATGTGCGGCGGAAACGGACCGCCTCGACCGAATTCGATCGCGCTCCAAGTCGAGCTGAACGCTTCTGAGATCGCTACGACGTGCTGCGTATCGTTTGGGAGTGGGACTATTGCGGCAAGAGATGGTCTTGCTGCGAATTGGACTGCGCCTTCCGTGGATTGCGCCGACGCGTTTGAGCCCGCCGGATTCATCGTCGCACGCGCGAGCAACGCGACATCTCGCGGATCGACCGCCGCGGTATGCGCAATCGTCACCTCGCGTCTGCTGACCGAGGCGCCGGCCTCGGTCATCGCGACGATCTCGGTCGCCTCTTCATCGGGATCGGTCAGTTCGACGCCGATGCTCGATAGGCAATGCCGCACCGGATCGCCGAGGTCGAACGTCTGGCCGTTCGGGATGTCCGCGTAGCAGCCATACGTAGCGTCACGAAGCTTGACGGCGATCAGCGAACCGCTCGATGCGGCGGATTCGGGCTGCGACGTTATGACGGTGACCGATGGTTCTGTCGACAGCATGAGCCCGATATCCACACCGCGCGGCTGCGTTGAGATTGGCAGTGATTGCGCGGCCACGATGTTCGCGAACACGACCTGATTGACTTTGGGCTGCGACGCATCGGCCGGCGCGAATCGCGGCGGGTAGAACATCTGCAGCGATCCGCCGCGTGCCGGTCGCTGCGTCACTGTGAAGTTCGTGATGCCGGGCGGCAGTTGCACGGCGTAGAAACGGATCCATCGCGGCAGTCCCCCGCCCAGTGCGCTCACGGAGCCGACTTGCGCGCCGTTCGCCGCCAAAACAAACGTCGTGTCGCTGCGCGGCCATGCGCCGACTTCGATGTCGGCGGTGACGATGCGCGCTGCGGCATTGCGGATGCCGTACGCGACGGTCGTGCCGCTCGTCGAGACTTGTGACACGACGGCCGGGACTAGAACGGTCGCCCTCGCTTCGTCGCGCGAAAGCACGCGCGTGCCGAGTGTCCGCTGCACGCGGATCGGCGTCAGCACACGCATGAGCGCCGCGCTGAGTCGCGCGTCCACCGCAACGCCGGCGGCGTGAAGCGCATGCGCGACCTCGCGCAGGCCCGCATCCGAACTTTCCTCGATCGCCGCGCGTGGTTCAAAAGCGCTATTACGGACTTCGATTCCGCCGTTCGGCGGACCGAGATCGTAAAGCTCGAGCGCTCCGAACATGCCCACCGCGTCGCCGAAGGCGGCTCTGTAGCTGCTGCGAGCGGGCGCCGCGCTATGCATGAAGCGCACGTCATCGCGCGCGACCACATAGCGGACGCCGAGATCGCGCAGCAGCGGCTTCAGCAACGGTGAACGCTGCCGCGCGAGTGAAGCGACTGTCGCGTCGATCGATGCAGCCGCGGCGGCCTGGGTATAGTTGAACGGCGCGCCCGGCATCAGCACGTCTCTGTGCAGCACTTCGATCGGGATGAAGTCGACTCCATGATAGCCCCACGTGTAGTCGATTTGATAGAAATCGTCCGGCGGGAGCACGAGCACGCCGCCCGGCTCGCCGGTCGCATCGAGCCGCGCCGACAGCGATCGCCAGTCGTCTGGCAGCGCGATGTGCACGTCAGGCAAGATGTTCGTCTCTTCGTGGAAGATCGCGCCGGTGATGGTCGCGAGGTTGTTCGCCAACACTCCGCAGACGAACACGGCGCCGAGCAGCGCACTTGCGATGCGGCCGCCGTTACTCTCGTAGCGCGCTCGAATCGCGTCGACGGCGAGTCCGCAGGCAAGCGCGGCGACCAGAGCGGCCACAAGGATCAGCCCATACGGCTCGATGAGCAAGAACATGCCAGGCAATTTGAAAAGCGCTTCGTTGACGGCCGCGAGCGGGCTGTGCACGCCTTTCGCTATGAACAGCATTGCGAGCATGACGATGGCGCAAAAGCGCGCCACCATTCTTGCGCTGCCGCGCGTCACGATGAGCGAGAGCGCCACGCCCGCCGCGGCCAGGAATCCCGACGCATAGAGCAAGGGCGAACCGTCGAACGCAACAGCCCACGGATTGTATTCCGGGAAGCGCCACACCCACGTAGCGCAGAATCGCAACTCGTTCAACAAGCTCGCGCGCGCAAAGGTCCACGCGACGTCGGTCGGAGCAGTGGCGTGGAGGATCTTCACGCCGAGGAACGAGATCGCGATCGGCACGAGCCACCAGAGGCTGGTGGTGATCGCCAGCGTTGTGGCCACGCCTGCCCAGCGCCAATACGCCCGCGCGTCCGGCGAGAAGCGAGCGCACAAAAAGAGCCACGCTACAAGTCCGATGAGGACAGCCACGATCAACTGCGGCGTGACCGCCACAACGGCAAGCGCGACGCACGCGATGGAGGCAAGCCAGACCGCCGCCGCTTTGCGCCGCGCCGGTTCGCGCGCGGCGGACATCGCCCAATAGAACACCCAGGGCAGCGCCGCCGTGCAGACTTCAGCGCTGAGGAACACGCCGATCATCTGCTGGCGGACGGGGATGAACGCGAACACCCAAGCGGCGACGAACGCGGCGAATGTCGATAGCCCGATGATTCGGCCGCACTTGTAGGCGCCGATCCACGAGATCATCACCGGCAGGACGAAGAGCAGCGCCTGCCCCACGCTAAGACCCGCGATCTTTTCGAGCAAGGCTTCGATCACGAGATACGGCACGAGAGAGAAAAGCACGTCCACAGAACCCGCATACGAGACGACGTGATTCCACGCGAGTGCGGTCTTGTGCAGAAGATTCGCCGGATCGAACGGCGGCGGCAGATCGATCTGCGCGATGCCGGTCGGAGGTTGCGCCCAATGCAACCCGATGGCCAGAAGCACAAGCTGCGACAACCCGACGTAGAGCAATTCGGGTGAGAACGGTTTGCTCCGCGACGCCGGCGTCATGCAGGCCTACCGTGAATCGCTTCGCGTCGCGCATTTCGCGCGGCGAGGATTGCGATCGCAAAAAGCCACGCAACTCCGACGATTTCCAGCGCCGCCTCGACTGCCGCGGGCCAATGGATCAGCAGCACTTGCTGCGCCGCGGATCTCGAAGGCAAAAGCCAACCGTTAACGGTCGTGTCGACCCGCACGTGAGGAAGCCGCCCGCCGGATAACTGCGCCACCCAGCCGCGATCGAACGCGTCGTTCAACCTCAACATAGCTTGAGGACCGGCGGGAATCGTGGCCCGGATAGCCCACGGAGTGACTTCGGCCGCCGTGACCGCGATCGGAGCCGCCGCTTGCGGGTTCGCCGGAAGGCCCGCCGGCGGATATCCCTGAGCCGCGATCGCGCAGAGCCCGTCGCAGCGCACCGCGCTCGTACTCGCGGCGAGAATCATCCATTGATAGCCGCTCGTGGACGAGCTGATCAGCGCGCCGTCTTGGTCGCGAAGTGCGCCTTCCACAAAGACGAGCGCCGGTACGCCCGCTCGGAGTTGCAAGAAATCTTGGCTCGACATGGTGGCAGCGCCCCCGAGCGCCTGCCCGAGCTGCGGCGCGCTCTCGAACGCGAGTCGAGCATCCACCCATCCGAGCGCGGCATCCACGTAACGGCCGCTCGCAGACACGGGCACGAGCGCACGGTAGCCCAACCACGATGGCGGCACCTGTGCGCCGCGCGCTTGCGCCGCATCGGAGAACAGCACCGCGCCGGCGCCGAGTTCGTCCACAACGGTTCCCACTGCCGGTAAAGGAAACAACGCGACCGGCGGTTGGGGATTCGCGACTTTCGCAGCGAGCGAGCGCAAATCGAAAATGTCTTTTGGTAGCCACCGCGCGCGCTCGACGGGCTTGAGCGCGAGCTGAAAAGCGCGGGCCGTGTCGTCTGAGCGAAGCCACAGCCGCCCGAAAATGCTTGCGACTCCGAGCGCCGCGAGCGACCGATCGTCTCGGTCGAATGCGTAGCGCGCAAGCGCGACGTCCACCGGATACTGCGGAGCCTGCACGTTGAGCGGCGCGTTCCCGTCGCGCAGATACGCGTCGGGGTCGAGTCCGGAGCCGCGCCCGCTAAGAGTCAACGGTTGAAACGCTGGGAAGAGCGCGTAGCGGTACTCGGCTGCGCCGGCTGGCGAAATTGAGGGGATCGACGCCGCGGGCACCCACCACGACCACGGCGAGAACACGGTCCACGCGACGGCGAATGCAACGCCCGTCGCCGCGATCGCTGCGCCCGCGAGCGGCCACCGCGCGGCCGCGAGCGCACTCCCCGCGATATAGGCGATGACGGCGACGCCGAGCACATCGAAGAGCTCGCGATACAAGCCGGCTCCGGGCAGATGCACGAACGCCCACGCGATCGGCGTGGAGAGCCAACCATCGAGGCCCGCGGCAATGCTCACGGAAAGGACGAGAACGATCAACGAGATTTTGGCGAGGGCGGTCTTCCATCCGCCGACGACGCCCGCGATGCACAGAACCACGATGATATACATCGCGACGCGGTCGAACGGGTCGACCTGTTGTCCGTAGCCCGCGAAGTACCCGCCGAGATTGATCCCTGAGAGCAACGGCGTTGATTGCGATCGCTCCCATGCAAGCGTGAGCGGCACGCCTTGGTACGAGCCGAAGTCCGCGGCGATGCCTACAAGCGGCGCCAACACGACGATCGCGCCGGTCATAAGCGGCAATCTGGTCGTGCCGAACACCGCGTAGACCGCCGCGATCGCGATCGCGATCACGAAGAACTGCAGCTGCACGAGCGTGAGCGCGACGAGCAACGACGCCGCAAGCGCGCGCGGCTTTGCGCGCAGCAGCTCCGCGCACAACCCGATGAGTGCACCCAACGCGAGCAGCATGTAGGTGTGGCCGGCGACGGTCTCGGTGTACGACCACGGATTGAAGACGGCGAACAACGACGCTCCCGCCGCCGCGAGCGGCCGCGCACCGACCTCACGCGCGAGCGATCCGGCGCCGAGCGCGCATGCGACGCCGATGCTGAACAGCAGCACGCAGAGCGCCGGAAGCGGTCCGATCGCGCGGCCGAGCAACGCGAGCACGCTGCCGACGAGATAGTCGTTGAGGTGCAGGTTCGGCCCGCCGATGCCGCGCGGATCCCACCCGCTCGTGGACGTGATGAATGATGATGCGAATGCGGCCGGGCTTGTCGGCCACGCCCAGTCTTGGCGCAGCGCCGGAATCCCGTGCCCTACGACGATCGCGGTATACGCGATCGCGATCGCGTACGGCGCCGCGTCGGACAGAAAACGGAAGTCGACGCGACCCGCTCTGATCACGAGCGAGCGACCGCATACGCGTGGGGAAATGCGCCGCGTTCGAGCTGCGGCTCGGCGAACAGGGCATTCGATCCCCGCGGATACGCTCCGTTCTCGGTACTGAAGGTCATCCGCACGTGCGTCGTGCCCGAATCCGAAGGGATCGTAAACGTCACGAAGACGCGGCCGCGAGCGGGCTGGTAGATAGACGCGCCGCGCCACTTGCCATCGATCGGCGAAAGGATGACGTACGGCGGCGTGCCCTCGTGTGCGGAACCGTCCAAATACGCGGAGAACGTGTACGTGACCCCGGGATTCACGCGCGCATCCACCGCTGCGCCCACGCCGAAGCCGGACGCAAGGCCAGTACCGGCATAGACGACAGCCGCGCTTCCATCAGGGCCTGCGCGCGCGATCGCGCGCACCGGTCCATACATGATCCACGCATGCGAGCGGGCACTAGGCTCGCTGCCGGCGATCAGATTGCCGCCGTCGGGGCCGGTTGTCCACACATCGTCGTCGCTCGGCGCATACTCTTCACCAGTCGACGTCGCGAGATTCGGCTGCGCGAATATCGCACCGCGCCCGATCGGATACGTTCCGTTCTCGGTGGCAAACGTTCCGCGGATGATCGTCGTCTCGGAATCAGCGGGTATCGAGAAGGTGATGGAGGCACGCCCCTTCCCCGCTTGCGTGAACGACGTTCCGGTCCACGACCCATTCGCTGCGCTGAGAAACACATACGGCGGCACATCGATCTGACCCGAGCCGTCCACGTATGCCGAAAACCTGTAAGTCCGTCCGGGCTGAACGCGTCCGAGGAACGACGCGTAGTTGACGAATCCAGATGGTCGGCCGGTGCCTGCGTAATAGATGATATTCGAGTCGTCAGGCCCTAGGCCGTGACGTACGGTCGTCGTGCCACCAAGCGTCCAGCAGTGCGCAGGCGATTGCAGTTCGCTATCGCAGATCTCGTTGTGGAGCTTGGTCTGCGCAGACGTGCAGCCCGAGAGCGCTGCGCATATGAGTGCGCCGATCAGCACGACGCGCGCCGGCAGGCTTTTCAGCGACACCACAAAATGCTACAACGGCCCTGAGAAGTAGTCCTCCGCTTCCGCATGTGAAGGTCTGTGCTCGACCACAAAGTATCAGTCGTCGTTCCCGCATACAACGAATCTCACGACATCGAGGCGAATCTTCGCGCGATCGTCGACGCATTGCGCGATCGCACGGCGAAACTAGAGATCGTCCTCGTCGACGACGGCAGCCGCGACCTGACATGGCAGCACGCCGCTCGCGCGATGTGTAAGGGTGACGTCACCGTCCGCGTTTTGCGTTACGAGCGGAATCAGGGCAAGGGCTACGCGCTTGCATGCGGCGCGCGTCATGCCACCGGCGAGTTCGTCGTCTTTCTCGACGCCGACCTGGACCTGCACCCTGATCAAGTGCCCGGATTTTTCGACGTCCTCTTCGCCACAAACGCAGACGCAGTCATCGGCAGCAAGTGGCATCCCGATTCGCGCGTCGAATATCCGGCGTGGCGGCGCGTGTTGAGCCGCGGTTACTACGCCATGGTCAGGCTGCTCTTCGGATTGCCGCTGCGCGACACGCAGACCGGACTGAAACTTTTTCGGGCGCGCCTGATCGAACGCGTCGTGCCGCGCCTCCTGTCCAAGCGCTTCGCGTTCGATGTCGAACTTCTGGCCGTGGCGCACCGCATGGGATTTCTTATCGTCGAGGCCCCGGTCCAACTGCAGTTCAGACGCGATGTGCCGCGGCTGCGCTTTACTGACTCTTGGAACGTGCTCGTCGACACGCTCGCCATTTTCTACCGCATCCACATCCGCCGCTATTACGACTCGCAGCCTGCTGCGCAGCGTTCGCCCGCGGAGACGATTCTCGAAGTCGCAGCGCCGACCGACCGCTAGCAGCGCACGTGGGAACGCTCCTTCTGATGCTGCCCGGCTTGGGCGATGCTCTCGCCACGGGCCCGATCTTGGACGGAATTCAGCGCCGCGGCGAAAAGGTGGACGTCCTCACCATGCTCGCGGCGGTGGCGGAATACGCGCGAGCCTTGCCGATGGTGGATCACGTCGAGCATTTCGACTTGCACGCGGGCCGATCAGGCGCGCTCGGCGCCGCGCAGCGGCTACGACGGCGGCGTTACGACGTCTCGATCTTGCCATTTCCGGCCACGCGCTGGGAGTATCACGCGCTCGCAATCGCGATCGGCGCGAAACGGCTCGTCACGCACGAGTACGGCGGCACAGCACAGTTCCTTGACGGACTATCCCGCCACACGATTGTAAAGCTGCGCGGCGGACATCGAGCCGCGGAGAACGCGCGGCTCGCGCGAGCGATCGGCCTCGAAGGAAGCACGGCCTATCTTGTGCCGGATTCCTGGCGCTCGCGGCCTCGAAATGGATTGCTCGGCATCCATTCCGGCACGATGCGCTATAAGGGCAACGAAGTGCGGCGCTGGCCCGTCGAGCGCTTCGCTGAGCTCGTCGATCGAAACGTCGCGGTGAACCGGAGCGTGCGCATCTTCATCGGCCCGCACGAAGCGGAAGACGAGCTCGTGTTCGCGCGGTTTCGCGAGAACCCGACCGTGGAATTCATCAGGACCGACCTCGCCGGCGCCGCGCGCGCGCTAAGCGAATGCGAAGTGTTCGCAGCGAACGATGCGGGGTTCGCGCATCTCGCGTCTGGTCTCGGCGTGAAAACGGTCGTGCTCTTCGGCATGACGGATCCGCGCAGGCTGCAGCCCCTGGGTCCGAGCATCGTCGTGCGTCCGACGTCGTGTCCGCCATGTCACGACGAAGGGCTGCGCACGTTCGATTGCGTGCTGAACATAGGCTACCGCTGCATGCGCGACGATCTCACGACCGACGCGGCACAGGCGGCCGTCGAGCGGGCATTCGCCGGCCCTGTCAACGACTTTATGCCCGCAGAGTCAGGACCGTTCAGGCTTTACGGCCGTGCGCGCGACGCCGCGATCGAACTTGCGACGACTGAGGCTGACAACGCGAGCCAGAGAAGCGCGCTCCACTCCGATATCGCTTCTGGCTCGTAGAGCAGAACGATACGATCGGCGCCTGCGCCGAGCTGCCATCCGTTGAAGGCCCCGTTGACCGCGACGTGGTTGGACAGTCGCAGCTGTCGATCGCGGTACCGAAGCGCGTCGATCGACGCGATGCCGGTCGGGCTCGAGTCGCCCGGGTGCAGCGCGTACGCTCTCCAGCCGGGCGCGTAGCTCATCGGAAATACGAGCAACCCGCTCCCCTGAACCGCAGCAGCGTATTCTGCCGGCGAGTATTCTTCCAGAGGTCCGGTCGTCGCCGGCGGAGCTGGCTGTCGCGGCGGATACTTTTCGATGTACAGCGTGGACGCCGTGATCGGAAGCACGGGTTCGACTTCGGCCACTCCCGCCGGCTTGGCGATGGTAAAGGAATCTGTCGGGGCGACCAGCCTTCCCGATAGCGGGTCGGCGTGCCATGCAGCCAGCGGCATCACCCGTGTGTCTATCAGAAGCGATTGTGATGCCGAAGCGACTGACTTTGGCGAACTTCGCATCGGAGCGTCGACGAGCAACGCGGCATCCGAGACCGCGATGTGCGCGCCGGGATCGGACGCATCGGCGTCTATGTGGATGGCCGCGAGCGATTCGTCGCGGCCGGGCGGCAAGCGATACGACTTGACGTCATCGAGATCGATAACATAGCGCCGCCAGCGAGTCGCCGCACTGCGTGCGACATGCACGACGTCCGCCTGCCATGCAGCCGGCACCGATCCTGCATTTTCGTCGATGCTCCGACCGCCGGCTTCGACGGTCGATTCAGGGCCCCGATGTTCGAGCGGCGCGAATGAAAGACCGATTCCGAGCGGCCCGACGCTTTGTGTCTTCGTCCAGAACACTAACCGCGATGCGCGGTTCATGTCCACCACGGGGATGTCGATCGTGCACCGCGTTCCCGTTGTGCAAGCGGCTTCAAGATCGTCTCTGCTTGACTGCGCGCTTCCGCGCTCTACGCGGGCAGCCCTGAGGTCGATGTCGTGGTGCGTCGGAGCGGCGAACGGCTCGACCACGCCTGCGTATCGTCGTGCGAGCGATCCGATCTGCGCATCCTCGAGTCGAAAATCGTATCGGGTTCGCGGCGAGCGCGGAGCGATGATTGCCAAGTGTATTGCGCTGAGTTCGTAGTCGCTGGCTTCCGGCTGTGCGCCCGCTCTTTCGGAAAGCGCGGTTTGGAATTCCGAAAAGAGATCGATAGTATCAGTGCTGGTCGCCGGCGAGAGGGGGTGCACGAGCTCTTGGAGCGTGCCCGTCGAAATTTGCCGTAACGCGAAGTCGAGCGCGGCTCGCGCGCGTCCGTCCGGCGTCTGGTAGGTCAGCGTGATGATTGGATGGGCGACCAGCGGTATCGAGGAGCCACTCAGCAGCGAGAACGCCGTCAGACCCTCTCCGTCGCCGCCTCGCGTGACCGCGATCGCGTCGATGCCTTTTGTCGACGCCCCTGATTTGGATTCGAGTCCCGGTAAGGTCAGCACGCTTGCGGCGGAACCGCCGACGGGCGCGACGCGGACGTCATCGGCGAAAATGAGGTGGAATCCGAAGCGCTTCGATCCGCCGTTATCGGCCGGCGCGCCCTGTCGCGCCTCGAGGAGGAGGTCGTTGAGACCAGGCGCGAGCCGCATGTCGCGCAGCGTCAGATCCGCCGCTGATGACGGACCGCCTGGTGATAGCGCATAGGTGTTCGCGGCGCCTCCTGCGATACCGGCGGTGACGGTGAGATTTGCGTCGGGAGAAAATGCATTCGCAATCGTTATATCGGCGACAAGGCTGGAGCCGGTCCAGTTCACGACGCCGATCGTCGCGCGCGGCGAGGTCATCCCGACGAAGTGCACGATCGGCCGCGGGTCTGCGAATGGCGCCGAAACGATGCTTGGATCGTCGATCTCGACGGACATCGGCATCGCAGGAATGCCGGCGACGTCCGGTATCGTCGACGGCTTCAGCTCGTCCGCATGTGTCATGCGCGCGCGCCGCTGCGGTGCTTCCCACATCGGTTGAGCGCCCGCGCCGACCCACGCGCGGACGGCGCGCGGAGCGTCGACGTCGTACGTCATGGCAAGCCCATCTGCCGTTAGCGATGGATCCATCGCATACGCCCAGCCGTCGGCGAGGCGATCCGGCGGCGTCGTGAGGATGTCGCCAGATTGCGAACTCCACGCCGGCGTGCCCACCAACGCGAACAACGCCGTCGGCGCGCCTGCGATGCGCAGCGGTCGTGTCGCGAAAAATGCGCGCGGCCCGGGCGGAACACGGACCTGGAAGACGACGTATTGACCGAAGTGGGTGACTTCCTGAAGCCAAGGCCTCGAACGCATGAACGCCACTGTCTCTGCATACTGTATGCCGAATTGCGACGGTTCGTATAGTGCGTTTGTGGGATCGGCATCGACGACGACGTAGCGAACGGACGCTTGCGCAAGCAGCGTCGACATCACCGGAGACGCGAGCCGGTCGAACAATGTGTCGGGCGTGGGAAACAGATCGCCGAGACCGCCATCCGCGGCGCTGTAATCGAGAAGGTAATCGGCTGAGACGAACGGATGGCGCTCGCTTCCGACGATGTGCGGCCGCCACGTCGGGAACAGCAGCGTCCGGAAGTACTCCGGATCGCGATCGAGATAAGCCTGAATCGCGCGGTCGTCGGCCGTCAGCGCCGTGGGCGCGAAATTGGAACCGCGTTGCGGGTCATATGCGCCGCGCATGAGCACGGCGTAGAGGGCGATCAGCGAGCACGCGATGACGGGTACTGCCGCCGTCGCCCGCGTGCCGGCCGCGCCGCTGAACCACGCGCTCAAGCGGGCAAAGCCGAGCGCGAACAAGCCGGCGTATGCGAAGGCGACCAGCGACGTGAACTTCGAGGCATCGCGAAACAACTGCCAGCCCGGCACGTGCAGAAAGACAAACTCGTTGACGGCTCCGAACGGCGATTGCGGCCCCGAAGTCGCCACGATGCCGAGCGCCGCCGTCAGGAACAGCGGAATCATCCACGGATCTCGGCGCGCTACGATGGCGGCGAGCATCGCGAGAACGGGCAGTATGATGAAGGCCGGCTCCACGGGCCACACGGCAAACGGCGCGCCGCCCTGCACGTAGTGATAGAAAGGATAGAACAGGGTCAGCGCGTGCGCCAGCGACTCGTAGGAAGACGCTGAGAGATAGTACGCCAGCGAATCGTAGTTCGCGGGCAGCCGCGCGGGCGCTAACAGCTGAGGGATGAGCCAGTATAGATTGAACGCGGCCAGCGCCGCAATGGCCCATGCGAGAGCGGAAAACGGAGCCGGCGCACGCTCTCGTGGGGTCTCGCGCGACTGCACCGAGCGAATCGCGACCGATGCGAGGTATATGGCGCACACGATCGCCGTGAGATAGGCGTAACGTAGGTCGTACATGATCTGCATTGTAAAGAGCGCAGCAAACGCGACCGCATTCGCCGGTCTGCGCCGTTCCAGCAGCAGAGCAAATGACAAAAGGGTGAATGGAATGATCGCGTAGGCGATAAGCGAGGGGATGTGCCCGCGCTGGACGAGTCCTACGGTCCACGTGTTGACGGCGAATGTACAAGCCGCGAGCGTGGCAGCCCACCGGTCGCGGGCGATGTATGCCGCAAGCGCGTACGGGGCCACGGCGAGGCAGAGTAGCAAAGGCCAAAGCCAGATCAGGCGCTCGATCACCGAGAAATCGGCACCTATGCGCGCCAACAAACCTGCGAGCGACCAGAGCGGATATGTGGGCGACGAATCGGCGGTCGCGATGCCAAACGTGAAGCTGCCATCCCACGCGCTTCGCCACGGAAAATACGAAGCGAGAACGTCGCGCGAAAAGCGGAATTGATCATCGCCGATGATCAGACCAGGGCCGAACCATGCGCGAAACGCGCTGAGCGCAAAAGCCAGCGGTACGAGGATCGGCCAATCTTGTCGCGCTTGCGCGAGCGTGCGTCCGACCCAGGTCACTCTAGCGGAACTCGTTTCGCTCCGGAGATGAGGGATGCGGCCAGACCTGCCGCCCCGCAGCTATACTTCACCGTCTGCATCGCGACGAACGCCGCGGCCAAGCCGGGCCTTCGGAAGAACTCGCGCCAATGGCGCGCGTACGCGGGGCGAAGCGGGCTCAACTGGCCGATGCCGCGCGTGCCGCTTTTGCGCAGAAATGGTCCAAACGTGTACCCGTAATAGTACGATTTGCGCGCGACTTCGAGCAGCGTCTTCGGTTCGCCGAGATGCGTCTCTTCGGCGCTTATCCAGACGACGCGATAACCGGCGGCGACGAGTCGATTGTTGAGATCGTAATCTTCGCCGGCCACGAGCGACTCGTCGAATCCGCCGACGGCATCGAACACGCGCTTACGAAAGAACCGCGCGCCGACGAGAACCGGCTCGCCATCGTACATGCGCCGCTCGAAGTCGCGCACCGTGGACCAGAAGCTGACCGTGGGATCGGAGCGGTTCGGCACGCACACCGCGTCGGCGCCTGCGCTGCATGCGGCAACGGCTTCTGCGACGACGTCGCGATCCAGCGTGAAATCTGCGTCGATCCGATAGAGATATTCGCCGTGCGCCGCTTTGGCGCCGGCGTTGAATTGCGCACATCGTTCCGGGCCGGCCGACAGCGCGACGTCGGCGTCTCTCGAAGCGATCTCCCAAGTGCCATCGTCCGAGCGGTTGTCTACGACGATGATCTCAAGCGGCGAGTAGCTCTGCGATCTGACGCTGCGAATGCACGCCGCGAGGAACTGCGCACTGTTCTTCGTGGGGATGATGACGCTGACCAGCGGAGAATCGGTCATTGTCTGCCGCTTTCGATTTCGAATTTGAACCCCTCCTTCTCGCGTGCAAACAGAAGGGGAAACCGTCTTACGGCCTAAGTCGCGGCACATGCGCAACCTCGTCAAGCGGTTTGGGCTGAGGCTCTATACGCGTGCGGAACGAGTCAACGTCGAGAATATAAAACGCGCGCTTCGCGAGTATGGCGGACAAGGACGCATTCTTGATCTCGGCTGCGGCGACGGCGCGACGACGGTCGAGATATCCGGCTCGGTCGGCGCTACGTCTATCACCGGCATCGAGCGGCACGACGCCAGCCGCGCTGCCGCGCGAGTCCGTGGCATAGACGCGATCGACGCCGATCTCGATCAGGCGTTGCCGCTCTCCGAGGGCTCATTCGACGTCGTCGTCTCGAACCAGGTCATCGAGCATCTCTCCGACACGGATCGCTTTGTCGCGGAAATCCATCGCGTTCTCGTCCCCGGTGGGCTCGCCGTTGTCTCGACTGAGAACATGGCCTCGTGGCACAACATCGCGGCGCTCGTGCTCGGCTTTGCGCCGTTCTCGGCGAACAACTATTCGAACACGGTCTACCCGCTGGGCAACCCGCTCTCGATCCACCAGGGCGATGTCTTGGCGCTGCACGACGGAATGGTTCACAGACGCATTTTCACGACGACCTCTCTTCGCGCGCTTTTCACAGGCCACGGGTTTGATGTTCGCGCTGTGCTCGGGGCGGGCTACCATCCTTTGCCGCCGGCGTTCGGCCGCGCCGAGCCTAGGCACGCCCATTTCATCACGATCGCTGCCATGAAGCCTCTGCCGTGACCGTCGATTACGAGCGCTACGCGCGCGAGCGCCCGATTTTCTGGGGCGATTTCGAGTATCCACAGATCTTCGTCGACTCCGTAAAAGGCCGGACCGGGACCTACATTGACGTCGGTGCGGGCGACGGCGGTCAGATCCGCAGCGCGGCAGACCAAGGACTGCTGCACGATTTTTCTCGCATCGTTGCCGCGGACATCTCCGAGGAGCGTGTGCTTCAAGTCCGTCGGCTCATGCCGGAGATCGAAGCCGTGGTCGCGGATGCGTCGGCTCTTCCATTTGATGACGACAGCATGGACTTCGTCTTCTCGTCGCAGGTCATCGAGCATGTGCCCGACGACGCGGCGATGGCGCGAGAGATCCGGCGCGTTCTCAAACCCGGCGGTGTAGCTGTCGTGGGTTCCGCGTTGCGCTTGTCGGGGGCGTGGTACTTCTACCGCTACAACGGGCGTTGGGTCCTCGACCCGACGCACATCCGCGAGTACGAATCCGACGCGCAATACATCGCAGTTTTCGAAAATGCCGGCTTGAAGGTCGAGCAGCACGAGATCGAGCCGATCCGCTACGCCATGAGCGACGTGCTCGTGCGGGGCCTTGTCCGGTTCGGAATCCTGAGCGCCGCCAAGTCTCGTTCTATCTACCAAGACAGCGCGATCTTGCGACGCGCACGCGCCTGGCGCGTTGCCGTGCCACGTTATCGTCATATCTTCGTACGCGCGCGCAAGCTCCCGGCATAAATGAAGAGGAGCGCTCGCGCGCTCCTCTATGTTTTCGATTTCGTGTTTGTTATGTTTGTGGTTTTGTCGTCGTCGAATGGATGACCGTCGGCTTGAACGGCAAGCCGTGGAGTTTGCCGTTGATCATTCGAGGTTCGAAGATCGGCCAGCGCGATGCGAGGTGCGGCGCCCGTGGGGCCTTGGTGTTGCGCGCCGCGTTTGCGCGAATCGCCGCATTGACTGCGCGGAAAGCCGCGATGTGCTCGGCGATCATGCGCGCGGCATTCGCTGCGCTCGGCGCGACCATGCCGCGCGGCAGCAGTGACGGCCGACCCGAGATGGCGTACATGCGCGGCTGGGTCGCAGCCGCCGGGCGCGACACGATCCTGTAGTCGAAGGCGATGTTCGAGGTGCCGCCGCCGCTCTCGCGCACGACGAACCCCTGCATCGTCTTTTGCGTTACGTACAACCCGCGGCTGTCGCCGTCGGGTGTGATAAAGACCATGTAGGCCGCGCGATCGGTGATCGCATCGGCGAATGACGCCTCTAGCCTCACGTTAGCGACGCCGTTTACGAGTTGTCCATTGCCGAAGTCCTCGATCACAGGCTCCGTGGTCTGTGCAAAGGTCGTGTCTGCATACAGATGATGGTGGCCTTGCAGAATGGCGCTCGGAGTTCCCGAGCAGTTGACGGTGAAGTTAACGGATGAACCATCGGGGCTGCCCGCAAACTCGCCGCTCGCAGCACCAGAGCAAATGCCGACCGTTCCGAAGTTGCCACCTGTGCCAGATACCCCGTTGATACCGCTGGTAAAGAAACCGCCGTATGAGCCACTCGTGGTGGCGCCTTGAACACCGACTCCGTTCGTCGAGGCGCCGGTCACGCCGAAATCACCGCCGCCGCCGTCGGAAGAGTTGTCGAGAAAGAAACCTCCCGAGCGCGGCGATTGCGTGAGGCTCGGATTCGAGGTGAATCCGTCGGTCCCGTCGTTGTTCGTCGATTGGCCCCAGACGCCGTTGCCGAAGGTGGAATTGCCGAACGCGCCTTGGGCGTTGGTAGAATTACCGTCGGTGCCCTGGCCGCTCGTCGAATTGCCGAAGACGCCGCGACCGTTAGCCGAGAAGCCCTCAACGCCGATTTGGTTATTTGTCGAAGTGTTGTCTTGACCGTACACACCGGCGAACCCATTTCCGCCGATCAATCCTTCGACGCCGAAATCACCCGACGCGGATGTCCCGAGAACGCCGAGGTTGAACGAGCTGGACGAGACCGTGTCCTCACCTGCTACGGCCGCGCCGCTGGAACTTGTGTTGAGCAGTGACGTCATGCCGTTGCCGGTGACAGAATCCGACAGACGCACGTCATAGAACGCGTTAGCGTCAACCGAACGCAGGGAGACAAAGCCGGCATTGGTGCTTTGGGCAAAGACGCCCTCGCCATTCGCCGCAAAGCCCTCAAGACCGACGCTCGCGGCGCCTGATACAGCGTTCGCGTTTCCGATAAGTGCTGTGGATCCCGGCCCAAGAGTCGCGCCGTTCACGCCGACCGATGGCTGACTGCTGCTCGTACCGAAGCCCTGGAGCGCGATCGCACCGGCAGCAGCACCGGTATCAGTCACGCCTTCTACGCCGATTCCCGATCCCTGATTGTCTCCAAAGATCACGGGGCCGGCTGTTGTCGCCACGTACGAAACTGTGCCGTTGATGAACGGACCTACATGCTTTGCCGCAGCAGCGAGCGAGGTTCCGCCGAGCAAGATCGCGATCGTCGCCGCGACACCTGCTCCAAATGGGTGATTCGCGATGTAGCTCCGGATGATTGATCTCATCGAGTTCACACCTCTCATACAACATTATACGAGTAATTGGACAGCAAGCGAATTGCGGCAGTCCAAAGCTCTCGAACGAATGTTCGTCGCGTTGCAAATCGCTTCCTCGACCAGTGAGCAGCAGAGCGACGCGAATTCGATACCAATAGGTACACAATTCTTGACGATCGACGCGCTTACTAACTCTGTAGCGAAGCGCTAACGGCTAGGGCAGATCTGCCCAACGATATATGGTCGCGGCGACTTCGAGCGCGTCTCCGCCTTCGATAGCGAGTTCACGTGCTTGACGCTGCAAGCCGCTGCGTTCGCGTTCGACGGTCGCCCATGAACCGCGCGTGAATAAGTAGTGGAAATCCGTACCGCCTGTCAACTGACTCACGACGCGGAAATGCCGGCCATCCACGCGCTGCATCTTGATCGCCTGCGCGTTCCACCCGCTCGTGTCGGTCGCGATGTACACATCAGCGCCGAACGGCGTATCCGGCGGGACGAGCACGGTTATCGTCACCTGAACGGACGCAGAAAGCTTGCTTGTGTAGCGCGTTTTCGGCGGAGCGAGATCCGGATTGGGCTGCGGTGATGACGCAGCTGAGACAAGCGCACGCGGCACATCGGCGATCGGTGTGGCATTCGGTCGCGGCGAGTGCGCGAACCGCAACGATGTGACGAGGCCGGTATCCGGCGCGACGATCGCGATCGCATAAAGACCGGGTTCGATCGCATACGTCGGCGCAACGCCGGTATCGTCGTCCACAATGCTGACGTCGGATGCGAGCCGCAGCGCGTCGCCGGTGCTGAAGACGACATAGCCGCGTTCGATGTCGAGCAGTTGACCGGAATAGCGCGGCAATGTGGCGGCGGGCGTGGCGGCCACGTCCGGCGGCGGAGTCTGCGACGCTTGCGGAATCGGCGTCGCACTTGACGTTTGTATTGGGGCAAGCATCGCTTGCCCATTTGTAGCAAGATTCGTTTGCCCATAAGCATGCGATGCTTGCCCTACTACAAGAGATATGATAATCACGAGCGCGATCATTGCGCGCTCACCTGGATGCCGAACTGCGGTGTCCACAGTCTGCCGCCCCAGTTGAAGAAATAGCCGCGCGAGACGTCCGCGAATAGCGTGCGCGTTATGCGAAAGCGCATGTCGCCGCTCATCTGATAGCGCGGCGGTCCAGCTACGCCCGGGACCTGGATCGGTGAATAGTCCGTCTTCAGCGCCGCAGCGGAGAACTGAAATGCCGGCGATGGCTGCCACGATCCGCTTAGTATGTAGTTCCGGCTCACGGCATCCGGCACGACCGTGGCGATGCCGTATACCGGCAATCCGTTCGGCGATGGCGGTGCCGGCGATAGTCCGGTCGCGGTGTTCGGTGATGCGAACGTCAATGAAGCGGTTGTCGCGCTCGCCGTCTGCGTCAGTTGCGTGGCGACGACGTAGATGTGCGGCGTCACTTGTCTGCTCGCGCTCGCGGTCAACGTGGTCGTGGAGACGGTGTTCGGAAAGCTCAACCAGGTGCGTTGCATCTGCGCGGTCGCATCCAAGCCGATTCCCGCGGGGCCTTGATACGCGGGCGTCGCAAGATACGCACCGAGATAGTGAGACCAGGCATCGGGAAGTGTCTGGCCCGCGATCCCAAACGCATCATGGATATGCGCAAATCCCGATTGCAGACGATACGTGAAGCCGCTTCGGAACAGCGGCTGATCGTAACCCGTCCACTGCAATCCCAGCACGAACGGATGATCCGGCGCTCCGGTCGCAAGAAATGTGTCGTACGACTGCGTCGCATCGAGGCGAACCGCCGATTGTTCGAGCGCCTGCGTGAACTGCGCGTCCGCGAATCCGGTCGACGACGTCGGCTCTGATAGTCCGGATTGCACTGTGAACAACTGCGCATTCACGGCGAAGCCGGAACGCGAGCTCACTTGATCATAACCGAGCAGATTCCACTGTTTGGCGGCTTGGCTCGCCGGGTTGAGGCTGAACACCGCGTACCCCGCGTCACCGAACAGCGAATGATGTTCGAACGACCAGAACTCCTTGACCGGAAGCGTTTGATCGTAGCGCAGGTGCAGCGCGTCGAGCGAATCCGCAGAGCGCGCGAACGCATACGGCGCGTCGAAGCTCGCTCCGGATAGCGAATTGACACCGAAGTTCTGATTCGCGGAGAAGTTGTAGACATAGACCGGCAGCGCCGGGGTCGGCACCGCGTCGAACACGCGGATCGATGCCGGTGCGAAGCGGGCGAACGTCGTGAAATCGATCGCGGCGGTCGTGCCTTCGATGTACGGTTGGGTTTCGTGGAAGTCCGGCAAGGCGAATGCGTCGCCCGGCATCTCGCGACCTTTCTCGGGCGCGCTCCAATCGCCGTTCAGAAATGTCCAGCGGTCCGCCGAAGGCACAAGCGGCAAGAAATACGCGCGTCGAAACGCAAAAAAATCCGCGAAACCCGCGCCGGCGAAGTCGCCTGCCGGTGTGTGCAGCGTGACGTGCCCGGCCACTGCGACGCGACGTAGCCGCAAGTCCACCGTCGCGAGATCGCCGCGCACTTCGGCGCCGTCGGGTAGCTGGACATCCACGCCGCCGCGCGCTTGGACCACCGCTTGATCTGAGAAATAGCGCACCTGCGCTGCGCGAACGCGGAGCAGTGCATGACCGATGGCCTGCGGTGCTTGGTCGGACCTCGCCGATATCGGTGACATCGCCGCGAGTGCGGCCGCGAGCGCGATGGCCCGCTTCACCAGGCCCCTTCGCGGAAGATCACCGCGGGGATGGTCCGTGCGAGAAGTGCGAGGTCGACCAGCGGCGTCCAGTTGCGCACGTACCAGGCGTCCATCGCCATCCAGCGCCTGAACGGCACGTTGGCCCGGCCGCTGACTTGCCAAAGCCCCGTGAGACCCGGCGTAACATCCAAGCGTTCGAGATACGGCGGAGCGTAGTCGGCGACTTCGTTCGGCAACGCTGGGCGCGGACCGACGAGCGTCATATCGCCGCGCAACACGTTCCACAGCTGCGGCAACTCATCGAGGCTCGCGCGCCGCAAGAATGGGCCGAGCCCATGGAGGCGCGGATCGTTTGCGATCTTGAGCGCGGGGCCGTCGCATTCGTTCAGGTGTGCGACGCATTCGTGCAGCAAGTGCGCGCCGTCGACCATGGTGCGGAACTTGTAGAAGCG
>JABCYQ010000030.1 GCA_013290125.1 Vulcanimicrobiota bacterium | reverse complement strand
GTCCTGATCACGCGTCCGATCTCGGAGTGGCACGTGGCATATGCGTCGGCGGAGTGGACGAAGAAGACCAACCCCACCGAGATAAGCGCGAATGCGACGAGAATGAAGATCGGCTTCACGGGCACCCCCGACTCATGTGCCCAACCGAATACAGGTCTAATCGGTACAATCCTAGGGAACGCGCCGGAGGCCGACCAAGTTGAGGAAAGGACGTTGAAGGGCACGGTCCCTCACGATGCTTCACCGCCTATTGCGCGAGCCTCCATTCCGTCTGCTGGCGAAGATGCTGACTCGCGTCGGCGCGCACTCTTTGTCGAGTAAGGTTCTCTGGGAAGCGGCCGAGCGTCCTCAGTATGCGCTCGGCGTTTTGTTTGCTGCGCGACTCGCGAAAGAACTCAAGATTCCGGAAATCATCGCGATCGAATTCGGCGTTGCGAGCGGCGAAGGTCTACTCGCTCTTGCGGTGATGTCCGCGCAGGCAGAAGAAGAGACCGGCACGCGCATCCTCGTCTACGGCTTTGACTCGGGCATCGGGCTACCGCCAAGCTCCGATCCCCGCGATCATCCCGACAAGTGGAGGGCAGGCGACTATCCGCTGGACCCGCACGTGCGTTACCGCCTCAATCGGAACACGCGGCTCATCCTAGGCGATGTCGCCGATACCGTTCCGAAGTTCGTCGCGGCGCAGACCGCTCCAGTAGGTTTTGCGGCGATGGATCTTGATCTGTATTCCTCGACGCGCGCCGCGCTCGAACTCTTCACACTGCCCAACGCCCAGATGCTGCCGAAGACCGCGCTCTATTTCGACGACATCGTCCAGCACTTCAACCACAGCTTCGCAGGCGAGCTACTGGCGATCGATGAGTTCAACCTTGAAACTGCCGCCGTCAAGATCGACCGTTGGCGCGGCATCCAAGAATTCACCGCGTTCTCTGACAGCCTATGGGCAAGCCAAATGTACATAGCCCATCAGCTGGCGGTGACGCCGACCTCGCGCCGGGAGCTGGCGATGCCCTGAATCACGGCGGCAGCCGTTCGTAGCACAAGAGCGCGACGTCGGACGAGCTTGAATACTGGATCGTGACAGGGGCTCGTGTTTGACAGGATAAACTTCCAAACGATGCGTGGGTGATCGCCCGATAGCTTAGCTTTCGGGTCTATGGCCGTTTCTACAACGGAGGGTCCGCAAACGTGATGTACAGGAAGATCTTCATTCTCGGTACCGGAGCGGCACTAGCTAGCTGGTCCGCTCGCTCGCTCGCTGCGGGAGTTACCAAATACGCCGACCAGAATAACGGTCAGTTTGGGGCGGACTTGAGCGGCGCCGATCTCACCGGCGTTCGGAGCGCGCTGCTACCTAGTGCACTCGTAGGGACGTTGATGAGTGTGCAAAACGCCGCGTCTTCCAGTTCGAGCCGAGTAGTGCTTGATAACCTACCAACGGTTTCCACACAGGGGGTCCCGGGCAAAGTCGGAGCTCCCGGATCGTGCGAAGCCCAGTCGTTCGGCTACTGCCTGGGAGCCTATACAGCCGCGCGCAACCCCAACGGCAGCCGTAAGTGGAGCGCCGACGATCCCGCGAACCAGCCTAGTGCAGCGTGGCTTTACCAGTGGGCTCACCAGCAAACGGGGAAGACATGCCCCAGCGGATCTGCGGCAATCCAGTACGCCAAAAAGTTGGTCTCGACTGGTTCTCCGAGCGTGGCGGACTATCCGTACAATCCACACGACGCGACGACGGTACCGGGAGTCTGTTCTTATATCGAGTCGCTCAATGTGACCGCGGCCGGATCGGATGCCTCACACCTATTGGTCGGATCGTACAAGGTATTCAAGAAGCTCAGGAACGCGGAGAAAACGCACCTCGACGCGTTCAAAGCGCTGATCCAAAATGGGCAAGCGATCGGGTTCAGCGGTCTGGTCGCCAAAGAATATACCATCGAAAGTCCGCCGCTAGTAAACGGAGCATTCACCGCGCCGCAGGGATTCATATCAGGGTCGGGCCACGGTCAAGTGATCGTCGGCTATGACGATTCGAAAGGCCCGCGCGGCGCGTTCCTCGTCCAGAACAGCTTTGGTCCGGGTTGGAACCCGGGGCCATCCGATGACCCGGGCCACAACGGGCGCATCTGGTGGGGATATGGCGCATGGTTCAAGAGTCAGAACTATGCGATCGTGATGTATCCAAACTTGGACGAAGCGCCGATCGGCACAAAACTTCCATCGACGGGAGGATCGGGCGCGGTGGACATGTTTGTACGCAGCGCCAAGCGGTATTCCGAGGGCAAAAACCACTATGCCGTCCTCGTGTTGCACGCCGCCGATGCGATAACACTGTCGAAAGTCGAGATCGCCGGCAAAAAAGGGAAGATCGCCCGCGAGACGTTGCCGACCGCGCAAGCCGTCGCCGAAACGATGCGTTTTGGCTATACGTACGTCCAGCGAGCAACGGAGTTTTTGCCAGGGCAATACGAAGCTACGATCTCAGCAACCACCCAGGGCGGCCAAAGCGTCACGTACCACGGCCCGATCGAGATCACGTAAATGAACTGACACCGCGACCCGGCGCGCGTAAGATGCTACGTCCGCGATTCGCTCGCCATAATCTGGTCGAGATATTCTTTAACACTAGAGCGATACGCCCCGAAGGTGGCTGAGAGCGAAATGGATCGTTGCACTGACGCTTTCATCTCGTCAGCCGTCCTGGCATCGAAGGCGATTGGAGTAGCACCCAGCATGGTATCAATCGCGTCAAGGTGCCTCCTTAACGTTGCGAACGAGGTGCTGTGTTCATCGATAAAGTCCTGGTCGGCTTTCTGATATGAGGCGATGGCATCTGCCACTTGTGGTTGCGAAGTGGCATACATTATTTCCCGGCAGCGAGTAAGATCGCCGAGGATCGCCCTTGACGTCTCATCCTGCAATCCGTCTTCGTTTGCGTAAATTTCCGGGTGGTCTTCCAAAGTGCGTTTAGCAAGCCACCACGCGAGGAATGTCGACAGCCTGTCGATTTTCGCTTCATCGTACGGGCGAACAATCTCTTGAAAGACTTGGTCCCCGTCATCTCTTATGAGTAAGGATACTGCCGCATCTCTCGTTGCAAGGGCGAGACCAACCAAGTACCAGCGCACGAGCCCCTGTGGCGGTTCACCTAGTTCCGCTTCAAGTCGCTCTAGTGGTCTCCGGTAGACCTGTTGCTCTAGTTGTTTAACAAGTCCATCAGAGTCCGCTGGCTGCGCTGGCTTTCTCTTGAACCAATCCTTTATGCCCATTTCAAGTCCCCTAAACTCAATTTCCCGGAGGTTAAACTATATCACTTCAAATCATTTACAACGGCGCGGTCCCCGCGCATTCAACCCAGTCCCCAGGCGCAGTTACACTCACGGCTCCCTTCCGTGGCGTCGAGGTTCAGCAGGTTCAGACGATGGCGGCAAAATGCCCGTCTGGATGCAACGTCATATGCGCGATCAGTATTGACGGCGGCACAACCTACTCAGACTGGCTGCCCGTGGGTCACTAACCCAATCCGTCCGTTAGCAACTCGTCAACTAAGACTTCGCTTCTGTTGTCGGATGTTGCGGACCACATCAAATTCGGAAGTGACCAATACGGGTCAGCAGACTCCGGCTACGAACTTCCTATTGCGGATCGAGCAGTTCACCTAATCACAGGAGCCCCATGGTTCAGTTGCTGGCGTCGTCGGCGATATTGCGCAACTTGGCAGAGTTGTTTGCGCGAACGCGCTGATTACGAACACCGATGCGACCAACGCAGTCGAAGTCGTCGTTGACACGATGACTCGCACAGGGCAGTGCGCCGTTTAGATCAATCACCGCTTCCCGAACTCTGGTTCGTTTGGTCTCGCCCCTACACTAAGCATGAGCAAGGGTCCACCGAGTCCGTCGCCCAACAATGAGCGATGGACATTCGACTGATGGGACTCCAAGCAATTGGTGGTTCGTTCGAAGTGCGCGTTGCATGCCCGAAGTGCAGGACCATGGCTTTGTTTGAGAAGACTGGACAACCCGACTATGCTGTTATCACGTCAAATTCCCGAGCCGCTGCAACCCTGCTTGGCGTCAGACGTTGCCCGGATTCGACCTGTCATGAGATGCTTGTGTTCATCGCTGACGGAGAAAGAATCGTAGAATCGTATCCGCCGCTTACCATCGAGTTTGATACGACCGATATACCGCGTGATATCGTAGACACCCTCACGGAAGCCATCAAGTGCAACTCGATGGGTTGCTTCAAAGCGTCAGTAGTTATGGTGCGCAAGGCCGTGGAGATATTGCTGGACGCTCAAGGCGCTGTGGGCGATAACCTTTACACGCGCATTGAATGGCTACGCGCAAATAAGACGGACGTACCCAAACAATACGTTGACGACCTTCACAGTGTGCGGGCCTTGGGAAACGACGGTGTTCACGTCGTATTGAAAGACTTTGACAACGTGGGCCAAGAAGAAAGCGAAATCGCAATCGAGTTCGCCAAAGAGGTGCTCAAGTCGGTTTATCAGATGAACCGGATGGGCGCGCGCCTGTCATCGCTCAAGAAAAAACTCGCGCCCCCGTCCGCGCCAGCCAGCCCCTAGTCGTTCGTTCTAGCAGGTGCCGATAGGCACGCGCCGGATCGAGCGTTAACTATGTCGCCCTCTTATAGCGCGTAAGCCGTTGCGGTATGACCGAGCGAATCCGTTACGACAATAGTCTGTTCCGCGAGCGGAATTGCGGGATAACGGTTCGTAATCTGGAGGATAGGAGATTCGAACTCCTGACCTCATGCTTGCAAAGCACGCGCTCTACCAACTGAGCTAATCCCCCGGCAGCGCTACATTCTACCGGACGCGTTGCGCGCCATGCAAGACGCTGCGACGAAGGTCTACGGCTGGCCGAACGGCCTTCCCACCGCGAAGTCAGCCATCAGCGCGCGCTCCTTAGCAGTCGCATCGGGGCGGCTGACGATCTCGTACTTGGGATGGGTGTCCTGCGCCAGTGTGAGTTCCATCGACACTTGTCGTCCCTCGCGAAGCACCACCGCTGTCATCCGTGCGCCGGCGCGATAGGTAGCGAGCAGCCCCGGAAGACTTTCCTTTGTCACGGCGAGCCCATCGAGCGATTGCAGAACATCGAACTGCTGGATGCCGGCCCGTTCAGCTGCGCCCTCGGGATCGACCGTCGTGATCATCACGACGTCGGGGTTCACACTTGGCAGTCCATCGTTGAGTTTCGTTCCTGGTCCTTCGAAGCCGAGTCCATCGGGCGCGCCGATTTCATCCCACTGCGCACCGAGCGACGCGGCACCGCTTTTCGGGAGCGTCTTGGCAAGCCGCAAGCCGGCGTACGCGAGATAGGCGTTCCAATCCGGCAGGGTCGTCGTGTCGTACCAAGTATGGAAGAGCGCGCCTGCTTCTGCGTCCCCGGTCGCCTTCGTGATGATCGACGGCAGGTCGTCGTCGGCATACGTGCCGCCTGGCGAGCGATACTGATCGAGCGCCTTTCGATCCCAGTCGGCGAACATGTAGCGCAGCACATCGTCTAAACTGTGTGCATCGTTCGTGTCGTGCCTGATCTTCAGGTCGAGCATGAGCGCCATCGCGGCGGCACCGTCGTAGTAATCGCCGCCGGGCACCCAAGGCGCGTCGTTCGCCCACCACGTGTTCCATGAAAGATCGCCGAGCGAGAAGATCTTGCGGCCGGGCGAATTCTCTTCGGTGTCGATCGCGTCAGCGAAATTGACGAACATCCCCTTGGGGGTTGCGTAACCCGAGCGCATGGCGTGGATGTACGTGTAGTATTCGGTGAAGCCCTCAGCAACGTCGAGCCGGCGCGTGTGGTCCTCGCGATCGTAGCGGAACGGCCCAAGGATCTGCGGCCTGATCCGCTTGACATTCCACGAGTGGAAATGTTCGTGCGCGAGCACGAATGCGAACCCATCCATCGATCCCGTATCCCACGTCGCATCATCGGGATCGCGCTGTTGATCCCAGCCGTACTGATTGATGCCCGATATCGTCGAGTTGAGATGTTCCATTCCGCCCGGTCCGACGGTCGACATGATCGCCCAATATTCTTTGTAGCCCGCGTGACCCATCATCTTGACTTCGCTGCCGATGATGCGTCGCGCCACGTCGGTCATCTTCTGGATGTCGTAATTGCCCGGGCCGTCCAGGACGAGATGGTACGTCACTCCTTGGATAGAGAAACGTGATTCGATGAGATGCGGGGTCATATCGGTCGGACAGTCGACGAGCACATCGTATGAGGGCGCGGTGTACGTATCCGGCGCTGTCTGCATCGCGAGCAATCCGGACGCGATATCCCAGCCCGCCGGTCTGTGGATCGTGAGGGTCTCTGGTCCGGCGATTGGATATCCGTCGTCGCCTTCGACGTACATAAACGTCTCGGCGCCATTGAAGAGCGCTCGTTGCATGCTCAACTGCGTACCGACGTCCGCGACGCGATCCGCATACAAGTCGTAGCGCACGCTCAGCGTACCGGCGCCGTGTGTGTCGATGGCCCACGCAGTATCGCCGTCTTGTCGCCAGGGCAGCGCATTGCCGCCGGCATCGGTCGCGGAAAACATGAGGACGTTGCGGCCATAGTGGTTGTCAGAATAGTAACCGGGGATCCAGATCGGCATCTGCACGGTCGTGCGGTCGCGCGATAGTCCCGTGACCGTCATCGTTATCTTGAAAATGTGATTGGCGGGTCTCGGCATGGCGAGATCGTATGCGACCGTCGGCGAATCCGCGCGCGCGGGTGCGGCGAAAGAAATCCCAAGCAATGCGATGCAGCCGATGACGCGCGCGATACGCATAGATGAAACGACCTCCACGAAAAGAACGACCGCTTTCGGTTCGAACCTCCGCGCCTTGGTGGCAACGGGGAATCTCACCTGCGACGGGGCTTGGCGCGCGCAGTGCCGGAGGGACGAATCGGGATAGCGCCGTATAAGTGAGCTCTTCCGGGCGATTAGCTCAGTTGGTTAGAGCGCGTCCCTGATAAGGACGAGGTCACACGTTCGAATCGTGTATCGCCCACCACGGACCAATAACGATGGGGTTCTTCGAGCTCGCCAGGTTTTCTATCCTTAATTCCTACGAATCGCGGATATCCTGATCAATGCGCAGACACAGCATGGACAAGATAGCTAGACGAATTCTCATCGGTTGCAGTTTGCGATTTGCGTTGCTCTAATTTGTTGCAGTTGTTTTCCCGCGCGATCCTGGCGACCGTAAAATACGCCGCCATAAAGCCATAGGACGTGGCAACGAAGTCGCCGGCTGCAACGCGCTGGATAACTATCGCGACATGGCGCTCGCTCCACTGCTACCTCGGCGCGGTCATCCTTTGGGTGGCGCTCCTTATCCCGTACATGGTCCATTGCGGGCTGGTCGTGCAGTTTTGGATGAGCGGCATCTATAGCGCGACGTCGATTTGGTTGGTTCGCGCTGTTATACCGGCGCTTATCGTGGGAGCGCTCATCGCATTCGTGCCCAAGAACGGTTGGAAGTGGATGCGTTTGGCGTTCATCGCGCTCGCAGTTCTTTACGCCTTGATTTTCTCGGCCGGACCCAAAAGCTGGTACGACTGCTCGTCCAGCGATACCCTACACAGTTCAGCAGCGTAAGGGGGAACGCGTTCTGAAGCGCCAACCCCAACCTCAAATTGAGCGTCCGTTAGTTTGGGGCGCTTGGTCGTTTGATGTAGGATGACGCCCGCATCTTCTGTTCGGAGGCAACTATGATCACTTGTCAATCCTGCGGCGCGCAGTCGAATGACGGCGCGGCTACGTGCAGCGCGTGCGGAAAGCCGCTTCCGCAAACATCGACCATGACCACCTCAGCGGCTACGGCGCCAGCGTCGCCTCAGCCGAGCCGCGGGATTTCGCCGGATGCCGAAAAGGCCATGCGCCATGCGGCAGACCAAGCGCGCGGCGTCGTGTCCAATTTGGGGCCCGAGAAGACCGCAAGCATCGCCGGCGGGCTCCTCGGACTGCTTGGAGCTGTTCTTCCGTTTTACGTGATCCCAAACGTCGGCGACATTCTCGGCAACGGTGGCGGCACGTCGACGTCGTCGTCGCTCGTGAGTCAAGGATCCATCGGGATCGCCGTCATGCTCCTTGCGGTCGTGCTCGGCGTTGGTCCGCTCTTCACGGCGCGTTCGCGAATGATCGGCCTCGCCGGATTCGGGCTTGCATCGGCTGTGCTGGGCATGCTCATCAGCGATCGCGCCGGACTTTCGTTCTTCGGTCAATCGATGGTTCCCGATTTCGGCATCGGATGGTATTCGGGCTTGGTCGGGTTTGCAGTGCTTGCTTGGGTGTATTGGCGGCGATCGATGGCGAGTTCGTAGTTAGCGCGCCTGAGACGGCATCGCGGACTGCATCACCGACGGCGCCGGCGACGGATTTGTAGCCGAACTCGGATTCGGATTTGTTTGTGTCGTATTGCATCCGGCGGATGCGAAGAGCGCCGCGCACAGTGCCGAAGCGGTGACGATGCCGGTGAAAGTGCGTGTGATATTTCTCATGGTGAATGCCTCGCGAAGGACTAAGGGACGATAGACAGACTTATTGCCGGCTCAGGCCATCCATAACGGGGCAAGCAGCAAACTCGATTGGACGCGCGTGAGAAAGAGCAGTGCATGAGTTTACAACCAAGAGCACGTCGTCACGCAAAGCAAAAGGGCAAGCGTTGCTTGCCCTACTACAGATCGGAGACTGCTAGCGGCGATGACTATTGGCCGCGGATGAGGCCGATCCAATCCTTGGTGAGTTTGTCGTCGATCTTGCGATCGGTCATGTTCAAGTCGTCAAGCAGCGAGCGCTCGCGCATGCGTTCTGACCGGTCTTGAATGGATTCGTTGAATCGCTCCGAGCGCGCGTCTAGCGCTTCCTGATGCTGCATCTCTTGGGCTTGGAGCATGAGCTGATCGGTCTCGTCCATGGTCAACATGGTGGATTGAGCGGCATCGAGCGCGTGGTTGCCAACGAGTTCGGCAACGGTTGAGACGATAGGAAGCCAAGCCATGCGCTGATCCTCCGTGAGACGCGCTGTGGCGGCGTTATCCCGTCCCCCGAACGGCGCGTCTAGGCGCAAGTCGCAGCGCAGCGGCCCGCGCGCTTGCCAGCGTGTGTTATACTATCTTCCGGCGCACGTGGCGATATGCGGGACAATCGCTCCCAACAGTCAGAGGCCGGGCAGCGCTAGATAAGGCTATCAGTGAGAGAGAAGATCCACCCCGCATGGCACGAGGCGCACGTCGTTTGCGCTTGCGGCAACACATTCACGACCGGCTCAACGCTTGCGAAACTTCACGTCGAGATTTGCTCTGCGTGTCATCCGTTTTTCACCGGCAAGCAGAAGTTCGTCGACACGGAAGGCCGCGTCGAGAAGTTCATGACCAAATACGGGTCGGTTTCCAGCAAGAAATCGCAAAAAGCGATTGCGAAGGAAGCCGCGCCCGCAAAGGCCGCGGCGCCAGCCGCGCCGGTCGCGACGCCCGCACCACCGGTGGAGGCGAAGGCAAAATCGCCCGCGCCTAAGCGTGAGCCCAAAGTCGAAGCACCCCTTGTCGAGACAAGCGCGCCCGTTGTTGAGGCCAGCGCCCCAGTGGAAGCCAGCGCTCCCGTAGTGGAGAAAGCGCAGCCGGTAGCCGTCGAGCCTGAAGTGTCAGTCGCCGCGGCTCCTGCGCCGCACATCGAGTCTGTGGTAGAAGCCGCACCAGCTGAACCCGTTGCAACGGCGCACGCTGCGCCAGCTGAGGCCGTTACAAAGGCGGCGGTTGCACCAGCCGAAACCGCCGCGCCGGCCGAAACTGTCAAAACCGCCGAAACCGTTTCAGCACTCGCGGAGAAACCCGCGAAAGCGAAGACCGTCAAAGCCCCGCGGACTGCGGCCGCAAAGACGGCGACCCCGCGTGCGCCTCGCGCTGCAAAAGCAATGGCAGAAAAGACGGAGACGGCCAAGTCGGCGAAAACCACAAAGACCAAGAAACCTGCGGGCGCAAAGGCCGCAGCGGAGCGTACGCCGTCCTCGTAGCGGGATAGCGATCGCCGCTCGATCGTCAGGAATCCCGCATGGAACAGATCGCCACACTTGAAGCCAGATTAGAAGCTGTGGAAGCGCGCTTTACGGAAATTGAAGCGCGCTTGACGGCCATTTCCGGCAGCTACGATCAGAACGAGAGCACGAAGCTTTCGAAAGAGCGCGCGTCGCTCGAACCGATCGTCAACGCGTTTCACGACTGGCGCGCCGTCCGCGCCCAGCTTGCCGACGCCGAAGGCATGGCACGCGATAGCGATCCAGACATCGCCGAGATGGCGCGCAGCGAAACGCAGACCTTGCGCGCACGCAGCGCCGAAATTGCAGAGCACATCAAAGTCATGCTCGTGCCGAAGGATCCAAACGACGACAAGGACATCTTCGTCGAGATCCGCGGAGGAACCGGCGGTGACGAGGCCAGCCTGTTCGCCGGCGACTTGATGCGCATGTACGCGAAATTCGCCGAACGGCGGCGGCTGAAGGTGGAAATCGTGAGCACCGCCGAGACGCAAGCCGGTGGGTTCAAGGAAGTGATCCTCGGTATCAAAGGCGCTGGCGCGTATCGGCAGTTCAAACACGAGAGCGGCGTGCATCGCGTCCAGCGAGTGCCCGCCACAGAAGCGAGCGGGCGCATCCACACCTCGACTGCGACGGTCGCGGTGATGCCGGAAGTGGATGCTGTCGAGATCGAGATCAATCCATCGGACCTTCAAGTGGATACGTACCGCGCGCAAGGCGCCGGCGGCCAGCACGTCAATAAGACGGAATCGGCGATACGCATCACGCATCGGCCGAGTGGCATCGTCGTGGCGTGCCAAGAGGAGCGGTCGCAGCTCCAAAACCGCGAGCGCGCGATGCAGCTGCTGCGCGCGCACCTCTACGAAGCCAAGCTCCGAGAACAAGAAGAAGCGGCGGCGTCCGCGCGACGGGCGCAAGTCGGAACGGGCGACCGCAGCGAGAAGATCCGCACGTACAACGTGCCGCAAGACCGTCTGACCGATCACCGCATCGGACTCTCGACCGGAAACCTCAAGGCGATATTGGCGGGCGATCTCGACGTCGTCGTCGATGCGCTGCTGGCCGACGAAGAGCGCCGGCGCCTCGCGGTCGGCGATGCCGTCGCCTAAAGGCTCGCGCAATCCGTCCGCGCGCAGTAGCGACACCGCGAGCACGATCGCGGCCGCAGTCGAGGCGTGCCGTCGCCGATTGATGCCGGTCGCAAGCGCGCCTTGGCTCGAAGCACGGCTGCTCGCAAGCCACGTCACCGGGCTCGACGCGTCGGCGATCGTGGCGTACGGCGACAATATCATCGAACCAGCGCGTGCTCAACGCTTGGCGGACTTGACGGCGCGGCGGCTGACTGGCGAACCGCTCGCGTATATCGTCGGATTCAAGGAGTTTTGCGGACTGCGCATCGTGGTGGACGACCGCGTGCTGGTGCCCCGGCCCGAGACCGAAGAACTCGTCGAGGCGATCGTCGCCGATTGGCGCGGCCGTGCCCCGGAAATACTCGATCTCGGTACGGGAAGCGGCGCGATCGCTTGCGCTCTCGCGCGTTTTCTCCCCAATGCGAAAATCATCGCGACCGACATCAGCGAGCACGCGTTGGAAGTAGCGCGGACCAATGTCGAGCGCTTGCTCTTCGGCGAACGGATCCGCGTAGCACATGGCGATCTCTTCGAAGCGGTGCCGGCCGGCACGACGTTCGACGTCATCGCCGCCAACTTGCCGTATGTCGGGGACGGCGACGACGATCTCGAGCCGTCGGTGCGCGCGAACGAACCGCACGTCGCCCTGTTCGGCGGGCCCGACGGTCTGGAGGTCTTTCGACGGGTCGTGGAACGGGCGGAATCGTACCTGAAGCCGCTGGGCGCGCTCTACTGCGAGTGCAGTCCGAGGAATGCGTATGAGCTTGCGGGGATCGCGCGCGACGCGTTTCACGGTGCGGCAGTCTCGATCGCCAGCGATGTCTCCGGTCGCGAACGATTCGTCATCGTGCGCCGGACGGTCACGATTTCGTGAGCGAGAATCACGGCGTTCAGGCTCGATCGGCGCAGGCGTGGGTCGAGCAGACGCAATCCGATTTGATCGCCCTGTTCGAGGCGCTTGACGGTAGCGGACAGTTCGCGCGCGATGCGTGGCGCAGGCAGGGCGGCGGGGGCGGCGTCACCGCGATCTTGACGGACGGCGCTCTCTTTGAGCGAGCCGGCGTCAATTCGTCGGCCGTCTGGGGCGAGTTCGACGATGCCGCGCTTGCCAAGATCGGCGGCGAGGAGCGACGGTTCTTCGCGACCGGGGTCTCGGTCGTGTTGCACCCGCGCAACCCGTTCGTACCGACCCTGCACGCGAACTTCCGTTACTTCGAACGCGGCGGAGAATGGTGGTTCGGCGGCGGCAGCGATCTGACGCCGTACTATCCGTATGACGACGACTGCCGCCACTTCCACTCCATCTGGAAAAGCGTCTGCGATCGGCACGACGCCGCGTACTACCCGCATTTCAAACGCTGGTGCGACGAGTATTTCTACCTGCAGCATCGCGGCGAGATGCGCGGCATCGGCGGCATATTCTTCGACTACGTCCGGACGGAATTCGCGCGCGACTTCGCATTTGTACGCGATTGCGCAGAGGCGCTCATCCACGCGTATGCGCCGATCGCCGAACGGCGTCGCGGCGAACCGCACGGCGATCGCGAGCGAGCGTTTCAACTGATCCGACGCGGCCGTTACGTGGAATTCAACCTCATCTACGACCGCGGAACCGCATTCGGTCTAGCGACGGGAGGGCGCACGGAGTCTGTGCTCATGTCTTTGCCGCCGCTTGCGCGCTGGGAGTACAGTTACGAACCCGATCCCGGCAGCAAAGAAGCGCAGGCGCGGGCCTACCTGCAGCCGCGCGACTGGGTGTCGCCGGAGGCGTAGCTTTGGGCTAGGGCGACGGGGCGGTCGCGTGCACCGCGACGCCGTTCAGTACGCCGTCGACCGCGGCGATGTCGCGCGGGTCCTTCGCATCCCAGCGAACGGTGAGTCTGCCGACCGCGGCGCCGTGCACCGTTACGGCTGCGGCAACGCTGTTTTTCGCAGCGGCGCTGACTGCGGTGCCGTCGATAGTCAGGTCGGTCACGAACCGAAAATGCGAGAACGTCAGCGCCTGACCGCCCGCACCATTTGAGATCTCAAACGATCCGCCGCGCAGTCCCAGCACGTGCGTCGACGACAAGATGGAAGCGCGCGTCAATGCGTCACCGATCGATTGAACGGCGGCGGCGCAGACGCGAAGCAGCGCCGGGTCCGCGTGGTTACCTTGCGTCGGCGTCGCCGGTGCGAAACCGGCGGCGCTCCCAGCAAAGACCGGAACGAGTGTGTACGGCGGCAGTCGGCTTGCGCAGGAGCTGTCGCGGATTGAAAGCGCCACGACGAATTCCCGTACGAGCCGAGCCGCGCAATCGTATGGATCGCCAAGCGCGTCGACGTGCACGCTGTTGCGCATCACGATGTGCAGAGCGCGCGGCAGAAGCGCGGTCGCCGCGTCGCCTTGCGCGGCCGGCGTTATCGTATCGAGTTCGCCCGATATCACGAGCGCTGGCACCGGCGGAAACGTCGTCCCATCTGCGACCGGTTCACCGGCGGGCACCGAAGGCGGCTTCGCGGGCCATGAAACGCACAACGGCGTGTAGCTGATATCTAAGGGCATCGCCATCCACTCGTCGATGGTGAAAGGCGCGTAGATGGACGGCGCAACTTTTCGCTCGGCGGCGAGCGCCGCGAGCCACTGCGCTTCGCGGGTGCGAGGCTGCGCCCGCATGTCATAGGCTTGCGGGTCATCGGCGCAACTGACCGCGATGAAGAGCCCTCGGCTGTAACTATCCGCGCTGCCGGAAACCTCCTCGATCACGTATGTCTCGCCGGTGAGGCGCAACAATGGCAACGGATCGCGGTTCGTCAGATAGGCGCGCGCGGCCGCGTCGAGCTCGCGGTAGACGTCGGGCGACGCTCCAACGGATTCCATCATAAACGCAAGATCGGCGGGTCCGACCGATACTCGTTGCATCGCACCGCCGATCGGCGCCATTCCCACGATCGGTTTGACGCGCAGTGCGGCGAGCAGACGCTGGATTCTGGGCATGCTCGTCCCGGGTAGCGCGCCGCACGCTGGAGCGCGGGCGCAAACCGCGTCAAACGCCCGTCGTATAACTGCCGGCGCCTCCGGATACCAGGGCGAAAGGCCGACGACCGGATACGCGCCGTCAAGGACGATGGAGCGAAGCATCGCTGGGTGTCGAGCCGCAAATGTCTGGACGAAGAACGTGCCGTACGAGTCGCCGTACATATCCGCGCGGGTTATGTGCAAGCCATCCATGATCGCCGCCAGATCATCAGCCGCCAGAGCAGTGCGATAGAGGTACGCCGTTGCGCCGAGACTGGCGCCGCATGCGGCGACGTCGGATTTGAGAAATGTCGGCCGGCTCTGCAGCGGTTCGCAATCGATAAGGCCGGATAGCCCGGTTCCGCGGTTGTCCATCATCAACAGATCGTGCGTCTGCAGCAGCGGATGGAAGAGCGCGCTGTACGAGTCCCTCGTGCCGGTGCTGCCGGATCCCGGTCCGCCTTCATTGGCGACGATCACGCCCGCCGAGGGTGCGTGCTCATCGGCGTGCGGCAAGAATTCGAAATGGATGCGGATGGTTTTCTTGATGGCGCCCGTCGGGTCGAGCGGCCGAACGATGGACCCGCACAAATAATGCGATGACCCCGCGCATTGATGGAGCGCGCCCAACATTAAAAGTGCGGCGATCATATCCGTGCGCTTCGAATATAAATGTAGGGCGGACCTTTATGGCCCGTAGGGCAAGCGTTGCTTGCCCTACTACGAGACGACGGGGGCGAGAGACGAGATAAATGGGAGGAAGGCGAGGGCCGGACGCGAACTTCAAAGTACATGGATTGCGTCCGGCAAGCATGAGCAAATACATTTTTTTCACAGGCGGCGTCGTCTCATCGCTCGGCAAGGGCATCGCCGCATCGTCGCTCGGCAGACTCCTCAAGAGCCGGGGCATCAAAGTCAGCATTCAAAAACTCGACCCCTACATCAATATGGATGCAGGGACCATGAACCCATATCAGCACGGCGAGGTGTTTGTCACAGAAGACGGCGCCGAGACCGATCTCGACCTCGGTCACTACGAGCGATTCATCGACGAAAACCTGACGCGGCTCCACAATGTGACCACCGGCCAGATCTACGGCGCGGTGATCGACAAGGAGCGGCGCGGAGACTACCTCGGCGGCACGGTCCAGGTCATTCCGCACATCACGAATGAGATCAAGAACCGCATCAAGCGGGTCGCTGAGGCCGGCGACGCCGAGGTCTGCATCGTGGAGGTCGGCGGCACGGTGGGCGACATCGAATCATTGCCCTTTCTCGAAGCCATTCGTCAGTTCAAGCATGAGGTCGGCGACGACCACGTCATGTACGTGCACCTCACCTTGGTACCGCATCTCGGTGCGGCCGACGAATTGAAGACAAAACCCACGCAGCACTCCGTACGCGAACTGCGCGCGATCGGCATCTCGGCGGATGCGATCATATGCCGGACCGAATATCCGTTGACCCAGGAGACGCGTGAGAAGATCGCGTTGTTCTGCGACGTGCCGGCTTCGGCCGTCGTGCAAAGCCGCGACGCTCAGAGCATCTATCAAGTGCCGCTCAATCTCGAAGCGGAAGGCCTCGCGGATCAAGTCTGCCGCAAATTCGGCTTCGGCGAGCGGACGCTGGACCTCGAAGAGTGGCGCGCGATGGTGAGAAATATCCAGCGGCCGAAGGGCGGCGTGAAGGTCGCGCTCGTCGGCAAGTACGTCGAACTCAAAGACGCGTATATCTCGATCAGTGAGGCGCTCTACCACGCGGGAGTGGCGCAGAACGTCGCGGTCGAGATCGTGCGCATCGACTCGGAAGCACTAGAAGAGAAGGGCGTGGAGGCGCTGGCCGGCATCTCCGGCATTTTGGTGGCGCCCGGTTTCGGTGCACGCGGCATCAAGGGCAAGCTCTTGGCGATCCGGCATGCACGCGAAAACGGCGTGCCGTTCTTGGGGATCTGTTACGGCATGCAGCTCGCGTGCGTGGAGTTCGCGCGAAATGTCTGCGGGCTCGATCACGCGCACACGCGAGAAGTCGAACCGGAGACGCCGCATCCGATCATCGACTTCATGGAAAACCAGCGTAATCTGAAAGTCATGGGCGGCACGATGCGTCTGGGCGCGTATCCGTGCTCGATCGTGCCCGGCACGCTCGCGGCCGAAGCCTACGGCGAGCTCGAGATCAGCGAACGGCATCGTCACCGCTTCGAGTTCAACAACAAGTACCAAGAGTTGTTCGAGCGCCACGGCATGGTCTTCTCCGGGCGCTACGTCGCGGCCGACCTCGTCGAGATGATCGAACTGCCGGGCCATCCGTTCTTCCTCGGTACGCAAGCCCACCCCGAATACAAATCACGGCCCACACGGCCGGCGGCGCTCTACCGCCGATTCGTCGCGGCAAGCGTCGAACGCGCGCGCGTGGATTCTGCGGACGCCGCGCACCGCGACATCGCCTGAATCCCTCAGACGTAACGTTTGTCGTCCTCGCAAAAGACGAGGAACGAAATATCGAGGCGTGCTTGCGCTCGTTGCCTCCCGGCGCGAACGCGCTCGTCTACGACTCGCGCTCCGCGGATCGCACGGCGCAGGTAGCGGCGTCGTGCGGAGCGCGCGTCGTCGGCGCCGACTGGAAGGGATTCGCTATCGCGCGCGCGGCCGCAGCAGCACTCGTGACCACGACGTGGACCTTCATGCTCGATGCGGACGAGCGGCTGACCCAAGCGGGATGCGCCGAGTTGCTCGCGTGCGATCCCAGCGCGGATACGATGGCGTACAGTATTGCGCGTAAGAATTTCTTCTGCGGACGGTGGATTCGCGGCGCCGGCTGGTGGCCGGATCGGCTCGTGCGCCTCTTTCGAACGGGTGCGGCGAGGATCGCAGCGCCGAGCGGTTCGATTGAGGATGCAGTGCACGAACGCTGGGAAGTCGAAGGGAAAGTCGCGCAGCTGAGCGAGCCCATCGATCATTACTCGTATCCGGGCATCAAAACATACCGGTCGAAGTTCGCGCGCTACACAGCGCTCGAAGCGGAGAGCCTGAAGGGTCGCGTCACTCTCGCGGCTCTCGCGGCCGCCGGCTTGATGATGCCGCTACGTGCAGCGTGGCTGCTGATCGGTCGCGGAGGCATGCTCGATGGTTGGCGCGGCGCATACGTCAGCATAGGCAGTGCATGCTACCCGGCCGTGGCGAAGTGGAAAGCGTGGAGAAGTTAGTCGGCGCCGGCTCCAACCGGAACGTTCTGCTCGATCAGCGTATCGATCGCGCGCTGGCGGATGTAGCGCGCCACGAGTTTGCGATCGGCGAAGTGCGTGGAGTTGAACGCGAGGCCGAATTCGGCGACGTCGGCGCGTTCGGAAGAAGGCGCAGAGTGCGCGACCCGGGCGCAGAGCTGAAGTTCGACGCTGTCGGCGACGCGGAGCGTCAGAGCGACCGAGTCGCCCGGCGCTAGATCCAGCGCGCCGCGAACGCGGGCACCGGCCACCGAAAGATCGACGATCTTGACGATGGCGACATCGGCTGTCTCGAATACGGTCAACGTCGCTTCGTCGGTCAATGGATGACGCAAGTGTCCGCGCGCCTGCGACGCGCCGGCGTTTCTCGCGCTCCGATCAAACAACATACCGAAAAGGCCCATCCGAGAAACTCCGTGCTCGTCGCGCAGGTGCAAAGGTGCGGATACGTAGATACGACGGGCAGTGACAGCCTTTGTGACGTGCCGCTGATGGCGCCCTGCCGGGTAAGCACTTAAATGAGCCGATGTGACTAGGGGCACCCGACTCTTCTAGGTCGGGCGACCAAGCGCAAGGCCAAAAGCCCTAGGGACAGAAACCGCGAGCGTGCCGTCCGTAAATCCGACACTATTCGCCACTCGCCGCGGTCGCCGCGATTGATCGAGCCCCCCCGCGTCGCGCTCGACGCACGTCTGACGCGTCAGATGTCCGTGGGCATGCAAACGTACGTGCGCGAACTTGTCGCGCGATTGCCGGCAGCCGCACCCGACCTGCGGTTCGTCGTCGTCTCAAATGCAGACCTCGACGCCGCGGGCGCCGAGATAGTGCGCATAAGCGACCGCGCGGCTGCGAACGTCTCATTCGGCGAGTACGTCACGCTGCCGCACATCTTGCAGCGCGGCGCCGATCTCGTGCACTTGATGTCTCTGTACTCGCCGCTGCGCGTGCGCGCGCCCCACGTCCAGACCATCCACGATCTCATCCATCGGCGTTTTCCCGAATACTTCTCGTGGAAGATCCCGCTCTACTATCGATGGGTGACCGGTCCGGTCGCACGCAGCGCACGTGCGATCATCACCGATGCGAAGGCGACGATCGCGGATCTGCGGACGTATCTCAACATCGCACCGGAGAATATCAGGATCGTGCCGCTGGGGGTGAACGAAGCGTTCTTTCTCGACGACGAACAGCGCGCCCGCGCCGCGAGCCGTGCCCGGCAGCGATTTGCTCTGCAGCGGCCGTACGTCTTCTATGCGGGCAACGCGCGGCGGCACAAGAATCTCGAGACATTGTTCGCCGCGTGGAGCGAACTCGAAGTCGAATGCGATCTGTGCATCACGTCGACGGAAACGCTCTGCTTCGACGCAGATAGGTACGCTTGCGCGCGCGGAAGAATTGTGCGGCTCGGTCATGTGGAAGTATCCGATCTCGTCTCGCTCTATGCCGGCGCCGCTGCCGTCGTTCAACCATCGCTCTACGAAGGCTTCGGACTTTCCGTCGTCGAGGCCATGGCTGCGGGCGCGCCCGTGATTATCGCGCGCACACCGGCTTTGGTCGAAGTGGCTGGCGAGGCCGCGCTCTCGTTCGCGCCCACCGATCGCGTCGGTCTGACGCAGGCGCTCACCGCTGCGCTCAACGGGCGTCAGCCGGTCGCGGCGCTCGTCGCCGCCGGACGGCGGCGCGCTGCGAACTTCACGTGGGAGCGTGCAGCCCAGATGACAGCCGCCGTATATAGAGAGGCACTCGCCCGATGATCGCGCTCGTCGCTGCGGTGATCCTGAGCGTCGCGCCGCCCCCGCACGTCACGATAGACGGCACTTCGCTTTCTGCAGCCTCGGTCGCGCAGGTCGGGGGCCGGACGTTTGTCGCTTTGCGGCCGGCGGCCGCGGCGCTTGGTGCAGACCTCACATACGATGCGCGCAGCAGGACCGCGACGTTCACGACGGTCGTTCGTCAAGTCGTGATGCGCGTGAGCGTCCGATCACTCGTGGTGAACGGAGTAAGAACGGCGCTCGACGTCGCGCCCATCTTCGTGGGCAATCGCATGCTCGTGCCGCTGCGTGCGCTTGCGCTCGGTTTCGACGCGACCATCCGCGCGAACGTCCGCGCACACGAGATCGTCGTCACGTCCGGCGAAGGTGCCGAGACCCCGCCGGGGCAGGCCGCTGTGCGCTCATCTTCGACACTGCAGACCCTTCAAGGCACCGTGACAAAAGTGGACACGAGCGCCGGGTCCCAAGGCGTCTACCTTGACGCGAACGGTCAGCAGTATCACGTCGCCATACCCGCTGGCACGCCCATTCAATTCCGCGAGACGCGCGGGAACATGGCTGGCGCCGGGACGATCGCGCAAGTCCGCGCGGGTGATACGCTGATCGTTTCATCGGACTCAGCCGGCGGCATCATCTCGGTCGCCGATATCTTCACCGGCTATCTCGGCACGATCGCCGCGATCGCCGGTTCCAGCATGGTGCTCACCTCTGGTCGCGTCGTGAACGCGGATCCGAGAGACACGATCGTGTCGCTCGACGGCAGAGCGGCGACCTTCGCCGATCTTGGCGTCTCGGACTCGGTCACCGTGCGCGCGGATCCGCTCACCGGCGAAGTGCGCGACGTCGTCGCCGCGTCGACGGCGGCGTCGAACGGCCGATCAACGGTCGTTGCGGCCAACGGCGCACCCTTGATATCGAGCACGCAGGACAACGCGGCCGAACCGTTGCGCGCAGGTCAGAGCCTACACATCGTCGCGACCGGAAGTCCAGGCGCGTCGGCGTCTTTCGATATCGGCGATATGATCGTCGGCGTTCCGATGAGCGAGACCAGGCCGGGTCACTACGAAGGCTCCTTCGACATAGCGGTCGGCACGAATCTTGTCGCGGCGCCGGTGATCGTCCGGTTCGCGCTCGCTTCGGCGGCAGCGCAAGCGCTCGCGCCCGACACGGCCACGATCGTCACGACGCCGCCGACCGTCCGCGAAGTCGCTCCGGCAGCCGGTGCCGTCGTCTCGAGCCGGCGGCCGAGCATCTACGTCACGTTCAATACCGTGGGCGATCGCGGCATGCTCGCCGAAAGCGAGCGCCTGCTGGTGAATGGGGTCGACGTGACGGCTGCATCAACGCGCAACGCTTCCTATATCTACTATCTCCCGAGCAGCGACATCGAGCCCGGTGATATCCGAGTCGAATTGCGTGCCTCCGACACCGCCGGCAATCCGCTTGCGTACTCTTGGTCGTTCGAACTGGCAGGGCAATGAAACAGATCACGGGCGTCGTCGCCTTCCTTTGCCTCAGCACGCTCGTCGCGTGCAGTTCGAACGGAGCGGGCAGCAGTTCCGCGACCGGTGGTGGTCAGACCCTCGTCTTCGGGCGCAACAAGGATGCAATCACATTGGACTACGCCGTCGCGCCGGACGGCAACTCGCTCAACGTAGCCCGAAACACAGCCGAAGGGCTCACGCGCTACGTGCCGGGGTCATTCTCGATAGCTCCGAGCCTGGCGATCTCGTGGACGCGAAGTGCCGACGCAAAGACGTGGGTCTTCAAATTGCGCCACGGCGTCAAGTTCCAAGATGGGACCACCTTTGACGCAGCGGCCGTGAAGTTCAATTTCGACCGCTGGCGGCTGACCACAAATCCGTATCACCGAGGTGGCGATTTCGGCTACTACGCAAGCCAGTTCGGCGGTTTTCCCGGGGTCATCGCGGGCGTCGACGTGATCGCGCCCGATGCGGTGCGCATCGACCTCACGCACCCGCTCGCGCCGCTTCTCGCGGATCTCGCCATGCCGTCCTTTTCGATCGCGTCGCCGACGGCACTGAAAAGCGAAGGTGAGAACTACTTCCGCAGCCCGGTCGGCACCGGGCCGTATCGCGTGACCGAGTGGGTGCGAGACGACCATATAACCTTGACTGCGTTCGACGGCTATTGGGGGCACAGAGCGGCGATACACTCGGTCGTCCTGCGCGATTTCGTCGATCCGTCCACGTCGCTGCTGGCGCTTGAGCGCGGCGACATCGACGGCTGGGAATATCCGCAGCCGGAGTCGCTTGCGGAACTCCGCAAAGATCCGAATCTCAGGATCTATAGTCTGCCGCCGAACAACGTCATGTTCTTATCGATGAACGAACTGCACGCGCCGTTCAACAACGTGCTTGTGCGGCGCGCTATCAACAAAGCGATCGATGTAAAAGCGATCGTGCGCGATTTCTACGACACTTCGGCCGTTCCGGCGGAAGAATTCTTGCCGGAGGCTGTGAGACCGCACGGAGTCGCGGTCGCGTATGCCTACGACCCGGCCGGCGCGCGCAAGCTCTTGAGCCAAGCGGGCTTTCCCAACGGCTTTTCAACGCGGCTCTGGTTCATGACCGCGCCGCGGCCGTATTTGCCGGAACCACAGCGCGTGGCGGAGGCGATCCAAGCCGACCTCGCGCGCGTCGGGATTCGCGCAACGCTGCAAGGTCTCGAATGGGGCGTCTACTTGGCGCGCGTGGAAAACGGCGAGCACGACCTGGCGCTGTTCGGCTGGTCAGGAGACAACGGCGACCCCGACAACTTCCTCTACACGGTACTAGATGAAGACAGCGCAAAGCCGCCGGGCGCGAACAACGTCTCGTTCTGGAAGAATCCCGACTACCATGCGCTGATGCTTGCCGGTCAGACGGAGCCGGATCCGGTGAAGCGCGACGATATCTATCGACGGGCCCTCGAACTCGTCCATTCGGATGCGCCCACAGTGCCGATCGCTCACAACGCGCCGCCGACCGTCTTTCGCTCGGCCGTGAAAGGGTTTGTGCCGAATCCCGACACCGCTGAGGATTTCAACCTCATGTATTTCCAGGAATAGCGCCGTTGCGACGCGTCGGATTTCTCGTGGCGTTGACTGCGGCCGCGATGCTGTGCGCGTGTTCGGCCGGACCGACGGCCGACCGCGCGCTCGTATTTGGACGCAACAAAGACGCGGTCTCGCTTGACCCCGCCATCGCGACCGATGGTCTGTCGTTCAACATCGCGCGCAACACGCTTCAAGGCTTGACTCGTTACCGGCTCGGCGGCTTCGAGACTGACCCGCAACTCGCCACGTCGTGGCGGCATAGCGCCGACGGCAAGGTTTGGGATTTCCAGTTGCGGCAAGGCGTCCGCTTCCAAGACGGAACCCCGTTCGATGCCGCCGCGGTCAAATTCAATTTCGACAGATGGCGCAAAGACGACCCGCACTTCTCGTATTTCCACAGCCAATTCGGTGCGTATCCATCTGTGATTCGATCGGTACGCGTGCTATCACCGTCGGCGGTGGAGATCCGGCTGCGCACACCGGTGGCCGCATTTCTTTCCGATCTCGCGATGCCGGCGTTTTCCATCTCCTCGCCCACCGCGCTGCAGACGTTGAAGAACGACTACTACACGCAGCCGTCCGGAACCGGGCCGTATCGCGTCGCCGAGTGGGTGAAGGACGATCACATCACACTGAAGGCTTGGGACGGCTACTGGGGACCGCAGCCGAAGATCAAAACGGTGATCATCCGCGACATACCCGATCCGGCGACCGCCATGCTCGAATTGCAGAAGGGCGATATAGACGGCTTGGAATTTCCGCGACCCGACGACCTGCCCGCGCTGCTTGCCGATCCGAGCCTGCACGTCTATCGGCAGCCGCCGAACAATCTGATGTACCTCGCGATCAACAATCAGAAGAAACCGCTCGACGACGTGCTCGTGCGGCGCGCGATATACAAAGCGATCGACACGCGCGCGATCGTGAAGAGCTTCTACGACCCGACCGCGATCGCGGCGAAGGAATTTCTGCCGCCTGCGGTCTGGCCGCACGGCGTCGACACGTCGTATCCCTACGATCCGGCCGGCGCGCGGGCGCTGCTTGAAAAGGCCGGTTATCCACACGGTTTTTCCGTGTCGTTCTGGTACATGACCTTGCCGCGGCCATACGTGCCGGAGCCGCAGCGCGTCGCGGAAGCGATCCAGAGCTACTTGCGAGCCGTTGGGATCGAAACGAAGCTGCAGGGTATGGAGTGGGGGATGTATCTCACGAAGGTGGGCAGCGGCGAGCACGATCTCGCGATCATCGGATGGACGGGAGACGACGGCGACCCTGATAATTTTCTCGATCCGCTGCTCGATCGCGACTCCGCAGTCGCGCCGGATGCGAACAATGCGGCCTTCTGGAAGGACGAGCCCTTCCACGAACTGATGGTGGCCGGACGAACCACGATCGATCCGGCGATGCGTCGTGCGATATACCGCCGTGCGCTTGCCAGGATACGCGATCAAGCGCCGGTCGTGCCGATCGCCCACACCGCGCCGCCGATCGTCTTCCGCTCAGAATTGCGCGGCTATGTACCGAGCCCGGACGCCGGCCTTCATTTCGACACCATGTACTTCGAGGCGCCGAACAATGGCTGACGGGTGCGTGTTCTGCGACATCGTCGCAGGGAAATTCGGCACGACGTTTCTCTACGAAGACGACGCGCTCGTCGCATTTGCAGACTTACGGCCGGTCGCACCATCGCATTTACTTGTCGTACCTCGCGCGCACTTCGCGGATCTGCCGGCGGTGGCGGCGGCGCCCGGCGGCACGGCGTTGATCGGCCGGCTCGGTGCAGCGGCCGCGAAACTCGGCGCGCAGGAATCGAAAGGCGCCGGCTTCCGCGTCGTGGTCAATACCGGTGCGGAAGCGGGCCAGACCGTCTTTCACGTCCATCTGCACGTGCTCTCCGGCCGTCGCTTCAGTTGGCCGCCCGGCTGAGATGAAACGTTCTAACACCGCCGCTCGCGACGCATGGGCGAACGAGGCGCGCGAACTCGGGCACCGGCTGACGTCTGCAGTCTCGGTCGTCGTCCTCACGGGCGCCGGCATGTCCGCCGAAAGCGGACTGCCGACGTTTCGCGGCGGAAGCGGTGCGCTCTGGAACGATCAACGGCCGGAAGACCTCGCCACGCCGCAGGCGTTTGATCGCGACCCGAAGTTGGTGAGCACATGGTACCGCGAGCGCCGCGTGCGCGCGGCCGCGGCGCGCCCGAACGCCGGACATCGCGCGCTAGAACGATTGGCGAAATCGCTTGGGTCGTTCACGATCGTCACGCAGAACGTCGACGGACTGCATGCCGAAGCGGGATCGGCCGATGTCGTCGAGCTCCACGGATCCATCCGGTGGTCGCGCTGCATCGCATGCGGCGATCGCAAGCGCGGGAGTCTTGACGGACCGCTGCCCGATCTCTGTGCATGCGGCGGATTGATGCGGCCCGATGTCGTCTGGTTCGGCGAAGCGTTGTCTCCGCCGGTGTGGGAGCGCGCAGAGGGATCGGCGCGCGAGGCGAGCGTTTTTATCGTGGCCGGAACGTCGGCGGCGGTCTACCCGGCCGCCGGCCTCGTCCACATCGCAAAACACGCCGGCGCATTTGTCGCCGAGGTCAATCCAGAGCCTACCGAAGCGTCGGCCATCTGCGATCTTGTCGTGCGGGCTCCAGTGGGCGCTTTCTTCCCCGAGCTTCTTGCCGTGGTGCAGCAGCGTTCATGATGATCGCCGCAGCGATTTCGATTCTCATGAGCCTCCTAGGTCCATCACACGCTACGACGCCTCCGAAAGCGCCCGCTAGCCGCGCCGCTGATCCGGTGATCGCCGCCGCGGGCGACATCGCATGCGATCCGTTCGGCATGATCGACAAGACCATGACCGGTCTCTTGGGATGGTGCCGGATGGGAGAGACAGCGCGTTTGATCAAGATGGAGCACGTCGCCGCCGTGCTCGCTTTGGGCGACGAGCAGTATCAGAGCGCGACGCCCGATGATTTCGCATACGGGTATGCGCTGACGTGGGGAACTCTCGAGGCCATCACGCATCCGACTCCCGGCAATCATGAATACTACACGCCCGGAGCGGCCGGCTACTTCGGCTATTTCGGCAAGAGCGCCGGCCCAGCCGATTTGGGATACTACAGCTTCGACATCGGATCGTGGCACATCGTATCGCTCAACGGCAATTGCGATTTCGTGGGCGGGTGCCAAGCCGGCTCCGCGCAGGAGCGCTGGCTCCATGCCGACCTCTCGTCGCACCGATCTTCGTGCACGCTCGCGTACTGGCACCAGCCGCGCTTTTCGTCAGGCGGTCACCATTCCGACCCTGCGTATCAACCGTTCTGGCGAGATCTGTACGAAGCTGGAGCGGACATCGCGCTCGCGGGCCACGATCACGACTATGAACGCTTTGCGCCGCAGACCCCGGCGGGTTCGCTTGACGAAAGCCGCGGCATACGCGAGTTCGTCGTGGGAACCGGTGGCAAGAGCCACGACTTGTTCGGTCACGCGGTTCCGAACAGCCTCGTTCGGAATTGGTCGACGTACGGAGTTCTGCTCCTCACGCTCCACCCACATAGTTATGACTGGAGCTTCGTGCCTATCCCCGGAGAGACGTTTCGGGACTCGGGCAGCGGCGTCTGCCACGGCCCGCGCCGCTAATATTACCTACTCGCCACCTTGCCGGTTCGCCACCTTGCCGGAAGGGGCCGACTTTATGTCGGCCCAGGCCAACGTCAACGTGGGCCGACATAAAGTCGGCCCCTTCAGGCTGGTCGGCCCCTTCAGCCATATCCCTCAAAATCTGCGGGACGGCCACAGAAAGGTGTGCCCTACAAGGGCCGTTTTCCGATACCGCGAAATAGAGGCTGTACACGACAACTTAAACCGCCGGATGCGGGCCTCGGGCCCGCATCTCGCGTCTGCGAAGGGGGTGTTTGGATTCATGGAGACCAGAGTCGGACCGAACGAATCGATCGAAAGCGCCCTCAAGCGTTTCAAGAAATTGTGTCAGAAGGCGGGTGTGCTCGCGGAAGCGCGCCGCCACGAACACTACGAAAAACCCAGCGTTCGCCGCAAGAAGAAATCCGCGGCAGCGCGCAAACGCCGGAGCTGACGCGCATCTGATGCGCGCACGGCACAAGGGAAAGGGTCTCTCAGAGGGCGTCCGAAAGGTCGCCCTCTACCGTTTGCAAGCGGCGCAAGCGCCGCACGGAGCCGAATGCCCACAATCCTAGAACGCCTGAACGCCGATCTGAAGACGGCGATGAAGGCGCGAGACACCGAGCGTATGGATACGCTCCGGATGGCGATTTCTGCGATCAAATACCGCCAGATCGACGCCACAGCGCCGCTCGCCCACTCGGAAGAAGAAGACGTCCTTCGCAAGCAGGTCAAGCAGCGCGATGACTCGATCGAGCAGTTCGCGAAAGCCGGACGGCAGGAACTCGCAGACAAGGAGACGCGCGAACGCGCGATCTTGGGCGAGTATCTGCCGAAAGAATTGACCGACGCAGAATTGCGTGCAACGATCGACGCGCTGATCGCCGGACTTCCGCCCACTGCGACATTTCCAGACGCGATGAAGGCTGCCATGGGCGCGCTCAAAGACAAAGCCCCGGGAAAGGCGATCCAAGCGGCGGTCCGCGCCGCGATGGATGCACGCGTGTCACCGTGACGAAGCGCGTGCTGCCGAAATGGGTGCGCGTCCTTTTTAGCGTCGCTTTCATCATCGGAAGCCTTGCCCCGTGGTTCGGGATCTCGGGAAAAGCGTCGGCTGACGCGACCGTTGTAGGTCAGAGGACGATCGAGGTCGTCGACATCGACGACGTGATCGACGTCGGCATGGCGCATCGCGTGCAGCGTGCGATATCGGACGCAAAAGCCAACAACGCGAGTGCGATCGTGTTCCGCATCAACACCGACGGCGGGGCCATCGACGACGCGGTCGACATCAGCGACGCGATTTCGAACGCCGGCGTTCCGACGATCGCCTACGTGACGAGCCGAGCATGGTCCGCCGGAGCCTTTATCGCACTGTCGTGCGACAAGATCTACATGCAGCAAGGGTCCAGCATGGGGGCCGCGCTGCCGATCACGATCGGACCTGGCGGCGAATCACCGGTCGACGAGAAATTTATCGCGGCCTTCCGCTCGAAGGTCGAAGGCGTCGCGATCGCCCATCACCGCGACAAGACGATCGCCGGCGCGTTCGTGGACCCGAGCATCGTGGTGGCCGGCATCAATCACAAAGGCCAAGTCGTCTCGCTCAACCCCACGCAAGCGAAGCAGCACGGCATGGCGGATGGGATCGTCACCAGTCTCGATGTTGCGCTCGCCGACGCCGGTTTCTCGGGCGCGCGTCTCGTGGTGTTCGCGCCGAACTGGGGCGAAGGGATCGCCCAGTTCGTGACCGACCCGCGCGTATCGGGTCTGCTGTTGACGATCGGCTTTCTCGGGATCCTGATCGAACTGCAGACGCAGCATCTGATCGCCGGGCTCGTCGGCTTTTTGGCGCTCGCCTTGTTCTTCGGGGCCCATATCGTTGCCGGAACGTCGAACTTCGTGATTCTCGCGCTCTTCGGTCTGGGCGTCGTCGGCCTGCTGTTCGAATTGCACGTGCTGCCCGGACACGGCATTTCGGGCATCGTCGGCAGCATGCTGATCTTAGGCAGCATCGTGCTCGCCTTCGGCAGCGGCGTCTGGATTTTGGGTGCGGAGACCACGGCGATCTCGTTGATCGCCTCGATCGCTATATTCATCTACCTCTTACGCTGGCTGCCGCAGAGCGCGTTCGGCCGCCGCCTGGCATTTGCCGGCGTACAGGCGCCCTCAGCGGGATTCGTCGCGGCGCACGAACTCACGGAGCTCGTCGGACGCGAGGGCGTCGCGGAATCCATGCTTCGTCCAGCGGGCGTCGCATCGGTAGGCGGCGTCCGGTACCAAGTGCAGACCGAAGGCGATTTCATCCCGCCGCAGACGAAAGTCGTCGTCCAGCGCGTGCAAGGCGCAACCATCGTCGTCAAGCGCGCGCAAAGCCCGCGCTAGGAGTCGTCACAATCGCATGAGTATCATCGCCATCCTCGCCGCGATCGCAGTCTTCATCCTCTTCATGATGTTCCTTTACTACTTCCCGTTTGGATTGTGGATCAGCGCTCTCTCCGCGGGCGTACCCCTTGGGATATTCAGCCTCGTGCGGATGCGCTTCATGCGCGTGCCGCCATCGGTGATCGTCCAGAACCTGATAACCGCAGTCAAAGCCGGCGTTCCGGTGAGCACAGACCTCCTGATCGCGCACTATCTCGCCGGCGGCCACATCGACGTGGTCGTGCAGAGCCTCATCGCCGCGCAGCGCGCTCAAGTGCCCCTCGACTGGGGTCAGGCGGCGGCCATCGACCTCGCCGGACGCAACCCGCAAGAAGCACTTGCCGCATACGTCACGCCGAAGGTCATCGAGACGCCCATATTTCAAGGCGTCGCAAAAGACGGCATTCAGCTCAACGTCAAAGCGCGGATCACCGTGCGCACGAAAGTCGAACGCATCGTCGGCGGCGCCGGTGAAGCGACGATCGTGGCGCGCGTCGGCGAAGGCGTCGTAGCCGCCGTCGGTTCGAGCGCAGACTATAAGGAAGTATTGGAAAACCCGGATCATATCAGCAAGACGGTGCTCTCGAAGGGTCTCGATGCCGGAACGGGTTTCGAGATCGTCTCGATCGACATCGCGGATGTGGACGTCGGACGAAACGTCGGCGCCGATCTGCAGACCGCACAGGCCGAGGCCGACCGCAGGGTCGCGCAGGCGAAGGCGGCAGAACGTCAGTACGCCGCGCTCGCGCAAGAGCAAGAGATGAAAGCGCAGACGCAGGCGATGCGGGCGAAGGTCGTCGAGGCCGAAGCCCTCGTTCCCACGGCCATGGCGGAAGCGTTCCGCGCTGGAAATCTCGGCGTGATGGACTACTATCGCATGAAGAACGTCCTCGCCGACACCGAGATGCGCCAGACCATCGCGGGCCAGCCGAGCAGCGGCCAGCCGAGCGGCAGCGGACCAGCGTCGCCGCCCACCGGACCGACGACGTCGTAGCGGACTAGAAAATGTCCGATCTCTTCATCATCGTCGTCGTCGCGATCTGGATATTCGGCGCCGTCAGTTCCATCCGCAAGGCGATCGCGCGCAGCCAAGCCCAGGCGCAAGCCGGCGGCCAGGACACATCGGCGGCCGCGCAGTACCCGAGCGGCGTTCGTCCGACGCCGGTTCAGCGCGTCCAGGCGATGCAGAGCGCGGTGCGCGTGATCCGCGCCGTCTCGGCTCAGGCCGCCGCACAACCGGTCGCTCAGCCGGCGCCGCGCTACATCGCGCCGGTTGCGGATCAACCGATGAGCATGCTCACGAATATGGTCGCGCCGAACATGCCGGCGTTCGATACGATGACGCTCGACAACGCCGGGTCGTCGTCGCTGGCGTATGACACCGCGAGTTCCGCGGCGCTCAACGTCGGCCAGTTCATGGGGCTGGCCAGCGGTCAGAACTTTGCGACGATGTCGATCGTCGCAGCGGCCGTCATCGGCCCGCCGGTTGGATTGCGGCCCGGCGCGAGTCTCGCCGCCGACTGGTGAAGACGAAGGCGACCGCGTTGGCCCAGGCGGAAGCTCGCATGCGCGTCTCGATCGGCGCGCTGAACGATCGCATCCGGCTCTTCGGCCAACTCGACGCGAACTTGGACGCGCTCGAGCGTGCCACGGGGGCCCAACTGCACGTGCAGGGCGACGAGATATTGCTGGCCGGCGAGCGCTCCGCAGTGGCCGCTGCGTCGTCTGCATTGCGGCGACTGCTGGCTTCAGCGGCGGCGGGTCGGGAGCTCACTGTCGAAGACGTCGGCCACGCGCTCGCAGGCGAAGAGTCCGAGCCTGCGTCGATCGCCGAACCGTTGACGGTCACGCGCAAAGGCCGGCCCGTTCGGCCGCGCAGCGCGGGCCAACGCGATTTTGTCGACGCGGCAGCGAAGCACACCCTGACGTTTGGGATCGGGCCCGCCGGCACGGGCAAGACGTTCTTGGCAGTCGTCTTGGCGCTCGAGGCGCTGCGCGCGGGCAAAGTTCAGCGCATCATCCTTTCGCGGCCGGCTGTCGAAGCCGGCGAGAAACTCGGATTTCTTCCGGGCGATCTTCAAGAGAAGGTCGATCCGTATCTCCGTCCGCTCTTCGACGCGTTGTCGGAAGTCATGGATCCGCAAGCGGTGCAGCGCGCGGTCGAGCGCGGTCAGATCGAAGTCGCTCCGCTCGCCTACATGCGAGGCCGAACGCTTTCCGATGCGTTCATCGTCCTCGACGAGGCGCAGAACACGTCCGACGAGCAGATGCAGATGTTCCTCACGCGCATCGGCAGCGGCTCACGCATGGTCGTCTGCGGCGACGACACGCAGATCGATCTACCACACCCAAATTCGTCCGGACTGCTGCACGCCGAGGAACTGTTCACCGCGGCGCCAGACATCGCCATCGTCCGGCTCACGGAGGCAGACGTCGTGCGCCATCCGCTGATCCGCACGATCATCGCACGCTATGCCCGCCGGCCGGGCTGACGGGCCTCGCGTGTCTGTGCGTGGGGCGGGGAATGGCCGCGTCTGTCCGGCGGCATTTCTCCGGCGCGCCGTGCGCGCGACCCTGGCGCGCGCCGCGCCCGCCGTGCTTGGCGACATCGCCGTGGTATTGACCGGCGATAGAAAGATCCGGGAACTCAACCGGACATTTCGCGGGATCGATCGGGCAACCGACGTTCTCTCATTCGATATCGGAGACGGTCTCGAACACGATGAGCCGCTCGGCGACATCGTGATCTCGGTGGAAACGGCCCGCCGTCAAGCGCACGAATACGGCGCTCCGTTGCGGACCGAACTAGCCCGTCTGGTCGTGCACGGCACGCTGCACCTCTGCGGCTACGATCACCGCGAACCGCGCGAGGCCGCGCGCATGCACGGCATGACCCGGCGTCTCGTCCGAGAATTGACGGGCGCATGAGCGCGCTCCGCTCCTTCGCTCACGCTGTAGTCGACGCGATCGACGGCATCTATCAAACGGCGATCGAACAATCGAATTTTCGCATACAGATCGTCCTGACACTTTTGGTCGTCGCGGGGGCGATCGTGCTGCATTTCGACTTGGTCAGATGGGCGGTCATCGTGATCGCATGCGGCGCGGTGATGACGGCGGAACTGTTCAACACAGGCCTCGAGCACGGCATCGACCTGTTCCAGCCCGGCAATCATCCTCTGGCGCGTTCGGCGAAGCACGCGGGTGCAGGAGCCGTGCTGATGATAGCTATCGCTGCCGGAGCGGCCGTAGCGCTTGCTTACGGCACCGCGCTTTTGGGCAAGTAAATGGTGCGGCGCCAGCGAATACCTGGGACACCCGAGGAGATATGACCGAAACATCCGGCAGTAGACGGTCCAGCACGAAGCTGGACGTAGTCACGGCGTGACAGATCCCAAGTTGCCGGCGCTCGTCGGCATTATCGTACTCATCCTAGTCGCCGGCTTTTTCGCGGCCTCTGAAGCCGCGCTTCTCGCTATGAGCCGTCTGCGGATCCTGCAGCGCGCTCAGGGCGCCGCGACCGATGATCTGATGCGCTTGCACGACGAGCGCGATCAATTCCTCACCACGATCCTCGTCGGGAACATCATCGTGCTGCTGGCGGCGGATTCGCTCGCGACATGGCTCGCGATCGCCATCGGTATCGCGCGGCCGATCTTCTGGGCGACCGCGGCCATGACTGTGGGCGCGCTTATCTTCGGCGAGATCGTTCCCAAGATGATCGCTGTGCAGAACCCCACGCTGTGGGCGCGGCGCTTGGCGCCGACGCTCAAAGTCGCGCGCTTCGTGCTTCGTCCGGTGACGTGGTTCCTGATCTTCGTGACCCATTGGCTCATCCGGCTGTTCGGCGGCAATCCCACGGCGAAAGGTCCGTACGTCACCGAAGACGACATCCGCGCGCTCGTCGCGGTCGGCGAGGAACACGGCGTGATCGAAGAAGAGGAGAAGGAGATGATCCACTCCATCTTCGAGCTCGGCGACACGGTCGTCCGCGAGGTCATGACCCCGCGCACGGACATGGTCTGCGCGGATGTGGATCAGCCGATCGAAAAAGCGATCGAGCTCGTCATCCAGCAGGGTTACTCCAAGCTTCCGGTCTTCGACGGCGACATCGATCATATCGTCGGCGTCGTCCACGACCGCGAACTGCTCATCGCGGTGAGCCGCGGCGATCAGCATGGCGCGCTGCGGCCGCTGATGCGCCCGATCAAAGCTATTCCGGAGAACAAGAAGATCGACGAGCTGATGCGCGAGATGCAGGCGGAGAAAGTTTCGGTCGCGATCGTCGTCGACGAGTACGGCGGGACGGCCGGACTTGTGACTATGGAAGATCTGCTCGAAGAGATCGTCGGCGACATCATGGACGAATACGATGCCGAAGCGGCCGACAAAGCGCCATCGCTCGAACACCTGGCCGACGGCGACGTCGTCGTGGACGCGCGCATGGGCATCGACGATGTCAACGAAAAACTCGGTCTGAATCTTCCTACCGAGGATTTCGAGAGCATCGGCGGCTATACGTTCGGGCTCTTCGGACGCGTGCCATTGCCAGGCGAGCAGGTCACGATCGATGGCGGCGTGACGCTTGTCGTGGAGCGGACCGCGGGAAGAAGGCTTCTCAAGGTTCGAATCAAACCGCCCCATGCGC
>JABCYQ010000029.1 GCA_013290125.1 Vulcanimicrobiota bacterium | reverse complement strand
GTGCCGCATCGACCGGCGAGAGACTCAAAGCCGCGTGGCCGCCGTCGGTCCAAAAGGTCGATGCGGCATTGATACTGGTCGTGGCGCTCTTGCGCCGCGGAACATCGAGCGTCACCGTCGTGGCGATGGAATGGATGGTGGCAGAAGCCGCATCGGCATTCACGATGGAAAGGCCGGCGATCGTCACGCTCACTGTGTCCTCCACGATGACGATGCCATTGCGGCGAGCGTTCTCGAGCTTGATTTTTGGCAGTATCCACGCAACGCGGTCGCTCGAACTCACCATCTCTGACAACCGTTCGCCGCGGGCGAAGTGCATGACCAGAGCCAGCGCTGCAAGGTGCATTGCTATGTTATCGGTTCGCTCGACCCCCGACAAAGACAAGAGCGGCCAACTTGGCCGCTCTTGCTCGTAGTTGCGCGGTGCTAGTTCGCCGGGCTTACCGGTTTGACCGGCGCCGTCCCGGCCGGGCGCTTGGCTTTCGTCACGATCTCACGCAGCACTCCGCCTTGCGAGATCTGAACCGTCTGCCCTGCGATCACGTTGAACGTCCGACCCGGCATGTACACCGCAACGCTGCCCTTGACGACGCCGAGGTGCGTGACATTCTTGCTCTCGAGAACCGTGAACGTCGTGCCCGTCGGCACCATCGTGGCCTGATTTGTCGCTACGTAGATCGGTGAATCGCCATGATGGAGATCTTCCGTCACGCCGAACGAACCGCGGTCGATATGCACGTCGACCGTGTCGAGTGTGCCGTCGCCAGAGACGTGCAGTTTGTTGACGTGTACGACGGTCGAGCTGCCGATCGTCACCGCGAGATGCGGCGAGAACGCGACAGTCGCGGACCGGGCTGTGTAGTTGGTCAGCGTCTCACCGGAGCTGAGCGGCGTGCTTGCGCCGTCCACTTCGGTCTGTTTGTTGTTCGGCGCGAGGTCTTGCAGTTGACCCGAGACCATCGCGGTGACCGTCTCGTCTTTTGGACGATGCGTGAGCAGTGCGCTCAGCGGATCCTGCAGCAAGAAGAACAGGCCATACGCCGCGGCGAGGACACCGCCCGTAGCAGCCATCGCTCGCCAGTATCGCCCTGCGGCGCTCGCGATCGATCGAACTTTGTCGCCCGCCGGCGCGCCGGCGGTTGCGCGTTGCGTGACGCGGTTGATGATACGCTGCTCGAGACCGCGCGGCACCGAGAGCTGCGGCACATGGCGGATCAGTTCTTGGAAGCGTTCGGCCTTGATGAGGGACGTCGCGCATGCGAAGCAGACGCGGCGATGGCCGTCGAGCAAGGCTTGTTGCGTCGGCGTGATCTGCCCGTCAAATGCCGAGTAGAGCAGGTCGAGCGCTTCGGAACATTCCATCTGCGTTCTCCTTCCTTGCTCAGCAGATCAGCGGGTCGAGCCACACTTGCAACCGCCGCTTCGCGCGGCAGAGGTTCGTGCGGGCCGCCTGCTCATTGATGCCTAGTATGTCCGCGATCTCCCCATAAGAGAGGCCTTGCAATTCGCGCAGGATGAAGACCATGCGCTGCTGGCTCGGCAACGCACGCAGACCATCTTCGAGAGCGCGGAACGTCTCGCCGCGCTCGGCCGTCGCCTCGGGCCGCTCGTCGTGACGGCTCTGCAGCTCGGCTTCATTCACATCGTCGATGTCCGTCATCGGCAGGCCGGCCTTGCCCTGGTGGGTCAGGCAGACATTCACGCAGATGCGGTACAACCACGACGACACTTTGCTTCGTCCGGAGAACGTGTTCGCGTGCTGAAAAGCACGTAGAAAGGACTCCTGCACGAGGTCCTCGGCAGAAGATGCGTTGTAGCGGTAGGCCACGTTGTAGAGCATTCTTGTGTATCGCCTCACCAGCTCAGCGAACGCTTCGCCGTCCCCCGCGGCGATTTTCTGCATGAGGGCCATGTCTCGACCAGTCGAGACAGGCTCTAGGTGATACGACCGCACTGCCCCCGGTATCGTTACACCGAAAAAGATTGGCAGCATTGGTTATCCGTCGTCATCCCGAGATTCGAGAAAGCTGTCATTTTCGGGACAGCTCCCGATGACTACAATATCGGGCCGCTCCCGGCAGAACATTACATGCAGCGGCATAGTTTGAGCGGCGACACTCAATATGCGATCGGGGGCCAGCCAAGGCGGCGTGGGACAGCCGCGCGAACTCAAAACCGTACCTCCATACTCCAACATTTCTACATTATAGTAACACGTCAATCGTGCCCCATTCGATTCGCCAGAGGCTTCCGTGCGCACTTTTCACCTACTTCATACGGCGTCCGATCTGGATTTCCACGTGATTCGGCTCACCCTACCGTGATCCAAACGGTACGCCGCCGGGCGGCCCTCTGGGTAGCGCTCGCTGAACACGTCTCGCCGGCGAACGAGCATTGGCTTGTCGATGCAGCGCTGCTCGATGGCTACGTCGCGCTCTTCGCCGCCGCGGAGGCGGCCGCAATTGACGCGACTTCACTCGCTCTGGCGGCCGCTGAAGGCGATAACGCGACGAGCCTGATCGCGCGCGTGTTCTTGACCGCTCGAGCTTGGCTCGCTGATGAATCGCCCGACGAGGCCGGTGACGTCGCTTCAGACGGCTCAGCGCTTGTGCTCGCGCGTTTCATCGAAGCTGCACTGTCCACGCACGATGAAGTCGTTATCCGCTTCTTGGCTTCGGCGGATGTCGGCCTTGACATCGCCCACGTCCGCGCCGCGCACCGCATGCGGCGCGGAGAACCACTGCAAGCTGCGCTTGGTCAGGCGCTCGACGCGTTTCCCGGAGTCGCGCAGCGAGAGATCGCGGCGCGGGCAGCGGCAGCGCTGCGCGCGATATCCGTTCCCGCGGCAGACGAGAGCACCACGCTTGAATCGCTGATTCGCGCTGGGATGTGCGCGGTAGCGTCGGCCCGCATCGCCGATCCTTTTCCCAAAGGCGTCGCGGATGCGCTCTGCGCTGCCGCGCGCGGCGCAGACGAAATATGGCGCGGTGCGGCGCGTGAGGTTTCGCTGCGCGATCGTGCGCAGATATTTCTCGACGCATTGACTCGGCACGAGGCGACCCTTGCGGCGTGGCCGATCGCGTCGCCGAGTTTCATGAGCGCCGCGGTCTCTCTGCCGACCGCGCGGCCGAATGGCGAACGGCGACGAGCATCGCTTGAATCAGAAAGTCCGTGGGTCTGGCCGGTTTCGGAATCCGATCGCGCGGTCATCGCGCCGCCGATGACATTTTCGGCGTCGCGTTTGAACGCGTTCGTGAAGTGCGGCCGGCGCTGGTTCTTCGAGTACCTCTGCGACGCAGTGGAAGATGAAGGGTCGATCCAGGCGACCTACGGCCGGGTGCTGCACGAAGCGCTCGAGGCGCTGCACCATAACGAATCAGAATTCTCGGAAGAGCGCTCGTCCGCGACGTTGGCTGCCTTGCTCCTCGAGATCGACACGGCGTTCGCCAAGTCGCGCCGCGCGTTTGCAACGCCGTGGGAATACGCGGTCTCAAGACTGCAGGCGCGGCGAATCGCGCCGCACTACGTCGACTGGCTCGTCGCACAAGCCAAGAGCGCGCCCGCGACGATCGTGGCGCTGGAATCGCAGCACCGCCTGCGTGCTGGTGGGCACGATTTTGTCGGATATATCGACCGCATCGACCAACCCGTAGGCGGCGGACCGGTGACGATCTACGACTACAAGACGGGGAGGATCACTTCAAATCCGGCCGCGTATCTCGCCGACGTCCGCAGCGGCGATGAGTCGCAGTTGCCCCTCTACTATTTCATGTGCCGTGCGGCGGGCTCCGAGGTCGGCCGTGTGGCACTCGTCTCCGTACGCGATCCGGAAACGGGCGTTCGAGTCCTGGCACTTGACATCGTCGACGATCAGGCGGTCGCCCCGGTACCGCGCGCAGGATCTGCCGTCTGCTCGACCGCCGATCTCGATGAAGCGTTGGCGGCGATTCTCGAGCGCTGCGATCTTCTGACCAAGACGGGACTCGAGCATTTCGTTCCAGGCGTCGATCCGCCGTGCGGCTATTGCGCGTACGCGGCTGCCTGCCGCGAGCGGCCGCTGCGGAAGGAGAGGATTTTTGCGCGTTAGCACGCTCGCCTCGGATTCACCGCGGGCGACGGGGATGACCGCATCGTTGGCCGCGCTCGCGGTCGAACATGCGCGGCGCGCGAGTGTCTATGTCATCTGCTCGCATCCTTCGTCATGTCAGGCGTTTCGACGAGCGTGCGATGAGCTGGACTACCCCGGCGCGCTTGACGTAGACACGCTGAGCGGACTTCTGGCGCGGCTGATGCGCGCGGACTCCGCGAGTTCTGGTGCGGCGCCGAATTTCTTGGTCGGCGGACCAGCGGCCGGGCGCGCGATTGTCGCGAAGGCCGCGCGCGGCATGCTGGACCTAACCTGGCCAGAATTGCGCGACGATTCGATCGACCTCGACCTTCCGTACGCGCGGCGCGTCGGCACGCTCTTGGACGAAAGCGCGGCGCTCATCGAGTGGCTGCGCCGCAATCGCGTCACGCCGGCGGCGTTTCGCGCGGCATGCGACGGCGGTGTCCGCGAATTCTACGGCGCCGACGTCGAAGACGCGCGCATCAGGCTCGCCGATCCCGAAACCGTACGGCGCGCGAGCCGGCGCGCGCGCGAAGCTTTGCGCGCCGCTGAAGACGTGTTGCGTCTGCAACGTCGTGCCGAACGCGATCTCGGCATTCTGCTCGCTCGACTGTACGAGGAGTACATCGACGTTGAGCGGCGCGCAGCGGTGAAATCCGAGGCCGGCGTCATCGATTCGGGAATAGCGTGGCTGTCTTCCGACCCGTCGGCGGCGCAACGCGCATTTCGCGGCGTTGCGGCGCTGATCGTCGACGACGCTGAGGACGCCGAACCGGCTTTGCCCGATCTCCTTGCCCTCGCGCGCTCGGCGGGCGTCGAGGAAGTTATCGTGGCCGGGCGCGAAGCGTCGGCCATAGACCACTTGGGTGGGCGGCGACTGTGCTCTGCCGGCGACAGCAGCGTGCCGCGGTTCGTGCGCGCGTTAGCGGCGCGCCCGAGCGCGTGGCGATTCGCCGATGAGTCCGCGGAATCCGACTTCATCGCGCAAGCGATCGTGGATCTCATCGCAAGCGGGGTCCGCCCTGACGATATCGCCGTCCTCGCGCGCGACGACGAAGCGGCCGGCGTCTACGCGACGCTGCTCGCGCAGCGCGGCGTTCCGGCACTGCCGCCATCTTCGCACTTTGCCGCAGTCGCCGACATCGCGGACCTCTTCGCGCTTGCCTGCGTCTGCGACGACCCTTTCGATCAAGTACATCTGCTCCGCGTCTTGGCGTCGCCGCTGGTGGGTTTGAGCGATGCCTCGTTGTTCGCGCTCTGTTCGGACCCTGCGCCACAGCGACAACTATCGCTTGAGATCGACGCAGCTCAGCCGGTGCGCGGCGGTTCGCGCAGCGCCGGCTTCACACGGCTTGCAGAAAATGTCTTGAGCGGCGCAGCCGATGTGGGGCTGCCGGAGGAGACGCGCCGGTCGATGAGCGCGTTGCGCGAACGCATGTCGACGTGGCGAACTGCCTGTGCCCGACTTTCGCCGCCGGACGCCTTACGGTATCTCATCGTCGATGCCGGTTTCGACGCACACTGGCGCCAGGCGCAGCCGCATATGGCGGAGCGATTCGGCGCCGATGCGTCACGGCTCGCGCGCGCCTTCGACCACGCGTGGTCGAGCGGAGCGTGCCGCAATCTTTCGGAGGCGGTAGCCCTGATCGAGGACGGCGTCGTCGCTCCGGATCCGGCTGTCGGCGTGGCGGGCGCGATCGCGTGCGAGGGCGTGGTCGCTGTGAAGGGGACGCGCTTTGCGCACGTCTTCGTCGCCGGTGTGGCGCGGGAGCGATTTCCGCGAGTCTACATCCCTCGGGCGCTCGCCTTTTCACGGACGTTTGGTCTGATCGTGCGCGAGAATGTCGCGGCAGGCCCGAATCAGACGGCGAAATTCGCGTGGTATTATGCGAAGTTCGGCGCGAAGCGGCGCTATCTCGAAGGCGAGCGTCGAGTGCTTGCCTATGCGGCGTCGCGCGGCACGGTCTCGACGACGCTCTCTGGCTTCGGCAAGGCGCCGTTTTGGGCTGCCGAAGAGGATCTCTTGGCGATGTATCTCGATGACGCGCGGTGACGCCTGGATGCTGCTCGCGGCATTGGCCGCAGGGCTGACGATCGCGAGCCTTCCCGCGGCTGGAGGCGCCGCGCTCTCGCCAGCGCCCGTCGCAACACCGTCGCCGCTCGCAACACCGTCGCCGCTCGCAACACCGTCGCCCGTTGCAACACCGACACCGACCCCGTTGTCGCTCGGCGGCGTGATCATCGGGCATTCTGTGCTCGACGTCGTGAAATCGATCGGTCCGCCGGACGTCCTGCGCACGACGGACATAGGACACGAGTGGCAGTGGGTCGACACGGGCGGACTCGATCGCGAGGTCCTGACCGACGACGATATGATCGTTCAACAAGTCTTGGTCGCGGAGCCGGCATCGGTGCCGAACAGCACGCCCGCTCCCATCGTTCAGCCGGCCGAGTTTGCGGCCTTGACCATGAGAGCGGACGACGCCGGCACCTCGATCGCCAAGGCGGGCGGCGAGATGATCGCCGAGCCGGACTCGACGATCCGTGCATGGGCGCTCTCAGGCGGCGTGGTAGTCGCGGAACTCGAGTCGGGGCGAGTGGGGCAATTGCTGGCGCTCGATGATCTCTCGGCCAGACGTCTTGGATATCTCGCGCCGCCGCCATTCGTCTCTTCACCTGTCGTGCACCGGGCGCCGATCATGACGAAAGAAGACCTCGTGCCGTATCCTGACGACGCTGCACGCGCCGGCATCGAAGGATCGGTCGTCGTGCGAGTCGTCATCGGACCGGACGGCGGAGTCGAGCGCGCTGACATCGTCGTCTCATCGCACAACGATGAGATCGACGCGGCGTCCGTGCTAAGTGCGAAGAAGTCCACGTATCGCCCCGCGCAGTGCGACGGCACGCCGTGTCGAGGCGTCTACTTCGATCTGCAGAGCTACTCGCTGTTCCACTAATTTGAAGGGGTAGCCTGAAGGGGCCGACTTTATGTCGGCCCGAGCGAACATATCGTGGGCCGATATAAAATCGGCCCCTTCAGCAAATCGGCCCCTTCAGCAAAATCGGCCTTTCAGGCGCGGAGATTTGGATTGAGAGCGCGCCAGATGCGCTCCGGTGTCATCGGCGTCGTGTGGGGAACTGCACCACAAGCAGCGCGGATCGCGTTGCCTATCGCGGCTGCCGGTGTCGTGACGGGCGGCTCGCCCGCGCCCTTCATCCCTCGCGGCCCTTCTTCGGATGGCCGCTCGACGATGATGGCAGTGATGCGGGGCGCGTCGAGCGCCGTTGGAAGAAGATAGTGCTTTAGGTCGGGGTTGAGGAGCGCGCCATCTTCGTATTTCAACTCTTCGGTGAGCGCCCAACCCATCGCTTGAACGGCGCCGCCTTCGATCTGTCCAATGACGCCGGCCGGGTTGAATGCAAACCCCACGTCTTGCGCGGTCGCGAGATGGACCACGTGGACGCCGCCCATCTCCGGATCGACCTCGACCTCCGCGGCCGTCGCGAGGAACGAGGCGGCGGGCCATGCAGCAAAACCGTGACCTTGCACGAGTGACTCGTCGATTTCCGGATCCGCAAGACCGCTGCTCGCGCCGCGTCCTTCGATAGAACCGCCTGCGGCAAGCGCCAACTCCGCGAACGACGCCCCGACCGACGGAACTTCCGCATTGACGACGCGACCATCGCGAAGTTCGAGATCTTCACGCCGCGCTTCGAGCATGGACTCAGCCTGCGCCAAGAGTTGATCGCGCGCGTCGGCGGCGGCTGCCGCAACCGCTTGACCTGCAGAGAACGTCGAAATGCTTCCGTGAGCGCCGTCGTCAGGCGCTTCATCGCCTGTGTCGGCGAGAGCAAATTCAATGTTAGCGGGATCGATTCCGAGCGCATCGGCGGCGATGATGGGCAGGCCCTGCGCGGCCGCACCGGTGCCCATCTCCGGATTGCCGGAGATGACCCGCACGCGGCCGTCGGCATTGACGCGCACCCGCGCTTGCGACGTGCCGCACGCCGAGAACCACCATCCGGCGGCGATGCCGCGACCGCGAAGAGCGGGCAAAGGGCGGCCCCAGCCGATCGCCGCCGCGGCCTTTTCGAGCGCTTCGCGAACGCTCACGGAGGAAAGGCGCTGACCCGTCGGGCTGAGGTCGCCATCCTGCCACGCGTTAATGAGCCGAAAATCCAACGGGTCGACGCCGGCCGCCAGGGCAAGCTCATCGAGATGCAGTTCCTTTGCAAAATTCGCTTGCGGAGCGCCCGGCGCGCGCACCGGACCGGCGATGTGCTTGTTCGTGTAGACGAGCGTCCCGTCCAAATCCAACGCCGGAATGCGATACGGTGCAGACGCCAACATCGTCGCGATCAAGGCAGAGCCTGAACCATAGCCGATGTAGGCGCCCGTGTCGAAGACGAATGATGCGCGCATCGCCAACAGGCGGCCATCAGCATCCGCTCCGGACGTGAACACGGCAGATCCGCCCGCGCGCGGAAACGCGTGCATACAATCTTCGTGACGCGACCACGCGACGCGTACCGGACGATCGCATTGCAGCGCAAGCGCCGCGGCATACATCTCGGGCGCCATGAGGATCTTCCCGCCGAACGCTCCGCCGACGTATTGGTTGATGAATCGGACTTTCGACGGATCGAGGTCGAAGAACGCCGCCAGATCGTCGCGGTTCCCATGCGGTGATTGCGAGCCGCACCAGACAGTCAACGTGCCGTCTTTGCCGGCGTGCGCAACAGCGCAGCGCGGTTCGATGTAACCGGGCAGACCTGCCGAGAAGGTAAACTCGGAGGTGACCACGTGTGCCGCACGGACGAGGCCTTCATCCACGTCGCCGCGCCGAATGCGATTGCGGCCGCAGACATTGCCTTCCAAGACGCTGCTCTCACGGCGCTCGTACGATTGCCAGTCCGGATGTACAAGGGCTGCGTCTTGCGCAAGGGCTTGCTCGATCGTCAGAACCGGCGCGAGCGGCTCGTACTCCACGATGATCGCCGCTGTTGCATCGCGCGCCTGCGCTTCGGTTTCCGCGGCAACCGCTGCCACCGGTTCACCGAGATAGCGCACGTAGTCCGGGGGGAAGAGATGCTGGTCTTTGATCGAGAAATCGAGCGGCTTCGCCGGCACGTTTCCGGAGAACGCGATCGCGTGCACACCCGGTAACGCGCGCGCCGTTGCGATGTCGACGCGGCGGATTCGCGCGAACGCGTGAGGCGAGCGCAGCACCACGCCGCTGAGCGCCCCATCGATCATCATGTCCGCGGTATAGCGTGCCGACCCCGCTGCTTTGACGTGTCCGTCGCCGCGCGGCCATTTCGCCCCGATGACCGTGCCGGGCACCGTCATGCGCGGCTCCGGATGGGCGGCCGTGGCCGCGGTACGTCACGCACGTCGCTTGCTGCGCGAAGCCGCTGCGCCGCGTCACGCACCGACGCGACGATCGATTGGTATCCGGTGCAGCGACAGACGTTGCCGGCGATCGCTTCCCGGATCGCGCCTTCCGACGGGTCGGAACTCTGCGCGAGCAGCGCGCACGCTGAGAGGATCATCCCCGGCGTGCAGAAGCCGCATTGCAGCCCGCTGTTCGCGACGAAGGCAGCCTGCACGGCGTCGAGCACGCCATCACGCGATAGACCTTCGATCGTCGTGATGGCACGGCGGTCCGTGTCGACGGTGAGAAGAAGACACGAGTTGACGGCGCTGCCGTCGAGGAGCACGGTGCACGCACCGCAGTAACCCGTGCCGCAGCCTTCCTTCGTGCCGGGCATTTGAAGCCGCGTGCGCAGCGTCTCGAGCAGCGTCTCAAGCGGTTGTACGAGCAGATCGTGAGCCTCGCCGTTGACCACGCAATGGACGGGCTGCATCAAGTCCGCACTCTCATGACATCTTCGAGACAACGCCTGGTCAAGACTCTGACGAGCTGCTTGCGATACAGCGCGCTCGCGCGGAGGTCCGTTTGCGGCGCGCAATCATAGTCTGCGGCCGCGGCGGCGACCGCATCGAGATCTTCCGACAATATATTCGCGTTGAGTGCCCGCTGTTCGGCATGGAGCCCGCGCACGCACGTCGGCCCGGCGCCGGCGAACGCGATCCGGATCCTTTGGATACGCGCACCGTCGCTTTCGAGCAGGATCGCGACGGCGACCAGCGCCATCTCGAAGCCGCGGCGCGTCGCCATCTTGCGGTAGGCGAACCGCGATCTTTGGAACGGGATGATGACTCGTGTTAACACTTCACCTGTGCGAAGCGCGACGCCGCCCGGCACCAAGAGATCGCTCAGAGACTCCCGCCGCTCGCCGGATGCAAGCGTCGCTACGCAACACGTGGCGTCGAGCGCGAGCAGTGCCGCCGTCAGATCCGAGGCGGGATCGCCGGAACAGATGTTGCCGCCGATCGTGGCGAGCGCGCGAACTTGAACGGACCCAAGCGTCGAAGCGGCGACAGCGAGCAGCGGTGCGTTCTCCGCGACGGCCGGGTCATTCGTAAGCCTCGCGGCCGTAGCAAGAGCGCCGATCGAAATCGCGCCGTTCTCCGCGGTGATCGCATGGAGATCTGCAACGCGTTTGAGATTGACGAGCGCGGCGACGTCGCCGAGCCGCGCGTGCAGTTCAGGGACGAGGCGGGTGCCGCCCGCGAGCGCTCGTGCGCGGCCGTCGAAGCGATCGAGCACGACCAGCGCCTCTTCCAAGAAGTGCGGCTCGAAGTACTCGAGAAGGCGCGCAGTCATGCGCGGTGATTACAGCGCAGCGGGATTTCTCCTAGCGCGCGAGAAAAGCGGTGACGTCAACGGTCCGAGGCGTCAGGGAAGCCGGTGGAAATCCGGCACGGACGCGCCACTGTAACCGGGGAGCCGCCGACGCGCCACTGTCCTAGCGATGGGAAGGCGCCGGCATCAAGGCTAGGATCCGGAAGTCAGGAGACCTGTCTCGGACTCAGGTAATCGAATAGGCACGGCCTCTTCGCGAGAGAGAGACGGAGCTCAGGCACAATGACTTCGGGGCGCATCGGCGCCAGCTACTCAGTTCGCCTATTTGCGCTTGCGCTTCTCGCAATCGCTCTGGCCGTCGCTGGTCTTTTCTATGGCCCTGTCGCGCTAGATCCAGCGCAAGTATTCGACGCGTTGCTGCATCCGGGTCACACAGACCTTGCCGCGACCATAGTGTGGGCGATCAGATTGCCGCGAATTCTGATCGGCATATGCGTCGGCGCGGGGCTCGGCGTGGCGGGCGCGATGTTGCAGATGCTCTTCCGCAACGCGCTGGTCGATCCGTACATCAGCGGCGTGTCGGCCGGCGCGGCGCTTGCCGCTGTCGCCGCGCTCTCGCTCTCCGCGTCGTTTGCCGTCATCCCCGCGTATGCGTTCGCCGGCGGGATAGCATGTGCCGCGATCGTCGCATTCGTCGGCGCGAGCGGCGGGGCCGACGGGAACCTGCGGCTCGTGTTAGCCGGCGTTGCGATATCAGCGTTGTGCGCGGCGATCGTGACGCTCGTTCTGCTCGCTGCCGGCGAAGCAGGTGGACGATCGGTGATCGGTTGGCTCGCGGGCGGCATCGGCGGTCGCGGGTGGCCGGAGCTCGGCTGGGTCGTCGCCTATCTAGCCGTTGGATTCGCCGCTTCGATCTTTGCGTTGCGCGATCTCAATGCGCTGCGCTTGGGAACGGTCGCTGCCGCTGGTTTCGGGCTCAATGTCGATGCGGCGCGTCTGCGCGTCCTGGCGATCGCAGCGCTGATAACTGCCGCGTGCGTGGCGGTGAGCGGCGTGGTTGGCTTCGTCGGTCTCATGGTTCCTCACACGATGCGGCGGCTTGTGGGCGGCGATGCGCGGCGATTGCTGCCGGCGTGCGTCGTAGGCGGCGCCTGCGTCGTGCTGCTCGCTGACGGGTTAGCGCGCACGATCGCCGCACCCGCGGAGGTGCCGCTCGGCGTTGTGCTCGCGTTCGCCGGCGTGCCGTTCTTTCTGATCATCGCGCGCCGGCCGGTGGACATATGAGCATCGCGGTCTCCGGCCGATCGCTCGGCGTGCGCTATGGCGCGCGGCGCGTCTTCGACGAAGTCGATCTCGAATTGCCGGCCGGACAGTTGGTCGTCATAGTCGGTCCCAACGGCTCCGGCAAGTCGAGCCTCCTGCGCGTCCTTGCCGGAATTCAAAAACCGTCGACTGGCGCCGTGCAGCGATCTGCCTCAACGCTGCTCATCGGCTCACAGTCCGCGCCGCCGCCGGATGTCACGCCGCGAGATCTCGCCGGATATGGACTCGCGCTGCGGCGACCGTGGTACCGACTTGCTGCGTCGCGCGAAGAGGATGACGCGGTCGAAGCCGCCTTAGCGCGGACCGGACTGACGGATCGCGCACGAGACGCGCTCGGCGAGATGAGCGCAGGCGAAGTCCAGCGCGCCTGGATCGCCGCCGCGCTGGCGACAAAAGTGGGCGCGCTGCTCGTGGACGAGCCCACGTCGCACCTCGATCTGCGCTATCAGATCGACGTTTTGAAAACGCTTCGCGCGCTTGCTGCAGACGGGGTCGCGGTCGCGGCCGCGGTGCACGATCTTTCGCTTGCAGCGCGCTTCGGCGACATAGTGTGCGTTCTCGCGGGCGGCACGATGATAGTTGGTCCACCTGAGAAAGTTCTGACTGCGGAAATTCTTTCGAACGCGTACGACGTCGAAGTCAGCGTTCATCGCCATCCCGAGTGGGGTTTTCTGTTGTGCACGCCATCCTCAGAGATAAGGAGCCGCTCATGAACCGATCGATCGCCATCGTCGCCTGCGTGCTTTCCGCGTTGGTCTTCACCGCGCCGGCAAGCGCGGCGCCGGCAACATCGCCGTCGCCCGCGCCATCGCCGTCACCATCGGCGTCGCCGCATGCGAAGCCGCTCGATACCGTGGTTGTCACATCGCAGCGTCACGCTAGTACGATCGGCGCGACGTCGCGCGAGACGTGGGTGGTCTCCGCCGCGGACCTTCGCAGACTCGGATCGAATTCGGTCGCCGATGCGCTGCGCTTCATCCCCGGCATCACCGTCAAAGACGCGGGGACCGTCGGTTCGCTTCAGTCGGTGTTTCTGCGCGGCGCGTCGTCGACGCAGACGCTCGTTCTGGTGGACGGCCGGCCGATCAACGATCCCGATACCGGCGCGGTTGATTTCTCGTCTTTGCCCGTGGCCGGGATAAGCCGTATCGAGATCGTCGAAGGCGGCGCCTCGACGCTCTACGGCTCGAGCGCGGTCGGAGGCGTCATCAACATCATCACGCAGCAAGCATCCGCGCCGGCGGCCAGCGCGTTCGTGGAGGCCGGCTTCGAGGGCAGGGTGGATCAGGGTATCGCCGCGTCCGGCGGGGAGGCGAAATCGCTCGCCTATGCGTTCGATGTTCGCACCACGCACGCGCGCAACCAATTTGACTATCCCGCGTTCGGGTCGCTGCCCGCCGGCACTCGGTCGAATTCCGACGCGAATCTGCAAGACGAATCGCTTGCGCTATCGCACGATGCCGGAAACGTATCGATCCGTTTACATCTCAGCGACCAGGCACAATCGATCGGCATACCCGGTGATCTCTCGTTCCAGTCGACGCCGCTCGGGCGGGAGCAGCGGATCTACGAGCGCAGCGATCTCACATTAGAAGCGCCTGCGGGCCGCAACGCGTGGACACTGCAACTGTTCGCGGACGGAAGGCGGCAGCACATCGGTGATCCGGACCTCCCGTTTCCATACGACGCGCTCGACAACGCAGTATCGCGGGGATTCTCATTGCGCGACTCGATGCAGGCGGGTGCGAGCCAGATCGTCACGTTCGGGTATGATTCGCGCGGCGATCGCGCGTACTTCGGTTCGGGCGTTGGGCAGCCGGCTTCGCCGGCATCTGACGGGACCACGGCGATCTTCGTGGCGGATGATCTGCGTGCGGCTGGTTCGCCGTTGTCGGCAAGCGTCGGATTGCGCGAGGAGCGGCCGCAAGGGACGAAGCGCACAGGCGTGCCCTCAATCGGGATTCTGGAGAAACTCTCCGGCGCAGTGACGTTTCGCGCGAATTATGCGCGGGCGTTTCGCACACCCGATCTCGATGACCGGTATTTTCCGTTTGCGGGAAATCCGGCGCTGCAGCCGGAGTACGCGGCCACGTTCGACGCCGGATTGAGCGCCGAGAACGCCGCAGGCAGCGCGAGTCTCACCTGGTTCGGCACTGATACGAACAACCTCATCGTGTTCGATCCGATCACGTTCTTGCCCGTGAACGTCAGCCGCGCGAGCGTGCGCGGCGTGAACGCGTCCGTTGCGCTGCGCGCCGCCGATGATTGGCAGATGCGGTTTGCATATACGGACTATCCGCGTGCGGCGGATCTCGGCGGCGCGCCGAACATCAGGCTCTTGTATCGTCCGACTGCGACCGGCTCGGCCGACATCGAACGCGCGCTGCGATCGGGATCGGCGGGCCTGAGTCTTACGTTTACCGGACGCCGGTACGCGAATGAGACCAACACGATCGTGCTACCGGGCTACGCGAGTGTCGGCGCTTTTATCGAGCGGCCTATCGGACGCGGCCTGGGCCTCACGCTGCGCGCCGATAATCTCACCGGCGAGCGCGTTCAAGACACGTTCGGGTATCCGGTTGAGGGCACGACCTTCAGCGTCCGCCTGACGGTGGCGCGGCCTTGATGCGTGTATGTGCGCTCGGGGTCGCGATCTGCGCGTTCGGGGTGATGCTAGCATCGTGTGCGGCGCAGACCAAGAATAGCGCGCCGGCCGGCACAAGTCCGCGCATCGTCTCGCTCGCTCCGTCGCTCACCGAGATCGCATTTGCGATCGGCTGCGGCGAGCGCCTCGTCGCCGACACGGTCTTCGACGATTATCCAGCCGTCGCACGCGCGCTGCCCCACGTGGCGGATACGCGGACCGCGAACCTCGAACTCGTGGCTGCGCTGCATCCGACGATCGTGGTCGCGCTGCACGACCAAGAGGCGGAAGGGTCGCCGATCGAGCGACAGCTTGGAATTCCGGTCTCGTATCTGCCGAATCGCGACCTCGGCGATCTTACTGCGGACATCGACGGCGTCGGGCGCGCGTGCGACCGGACTTCGCAAGCGGCTGCGCTCGCGAAGTCGTTGACGCAGAAGATCGCGTCGATCGCGAGCGCGTCGCGCGGGCGGCCGCGGCCGCATGTTCTCTACCTGCTCGGGCTTCCCGGTTTCGCGGCGGGTAAGCACTCGTTCTTGGGCGACATGATCGAAGCGGCGGGCGGAGAGAACGTGGCGTCGGCGAGCGACGAGCCGTACCCGGATTTGAATGCCGAAGCGATCGTGCGGGCTGATCCGGATGTGATCATCGTCGCCGTCGACACACCGTTCGACAAAGATGTGCGGGCGCAGATGCCGTGGCGCGTGCTGCGAGCGGTCCGCGACGGTGCAGTGCTGCGGCCGCCGTCCGATGACATCATGGAACGCAATGGCCCGCGCATCGTCGAAGGCCTCTCGTGGTTGCACTCGGCGCTCTCCGGGCATTGATTCGTCGGGGAACAATCTGAAGGGGCAAGCGACACATCATGCGATCCACTTCACCATATCAGCGAAGTCCGCTTGGAAGAAATGCCGCTCGAGCACGGCCGTCACGCGAAAACGAAATCGTTCGAGCAGCGCCTGCTCCGGGCTGCCCTGTTTCACACGCGCCATGAGCTTGTGGCAATTGTTGTACGAGGCAGCTTCCTCGAAACGGCGGACGAGCGCATCACCCACATCGAGGAGCGCCGGATCGACGGCGACAGATTCGATTTCCGCAACGCCGCCGCATAGCGTATAGATGAGCGCGCCGACGATCGACGCCCCGGCGATAGCCGTCGCAGCGAGCGCGTGCGTCGATGAAACCGCGGCGAACGGGGCGCCGTAGAGCCTCCGAGCATTGGCGCTCTCACGCGAGGTGCAAAAGTTCCGCGCGGTCTCGACAGCGCACGATTTGATTTCGGCGGTCACGAACCGCCGGGTAGGTGGCTGCCGCGTTTCCCGTGCTTGACGGGCGTCGCCGATTCGGCCTCGCGATCGACGATGAGGTCCGCGAGCCGGAAGAACGCGATCTTGGTGCCGTCCTCGAAGCCTACTTTGACGAGCGGGTTCTCGCGCGGTTCGGCTGGAACCACGGCATGGACGCGACCCGTGCTGCCGGCGAACTGCCGGTGGACGGCCGTGAAGTACTCGGGCTCGGGTCCGCCTGCGCGGATCGTGACGGATTTGCCGACGAGCACGCCTGGGCGATCGATCATGCTGTGCGTACCGGACCGGTTGGCAACGATCGCGGCTCTTACTCTAGAGGTTAGGTGCGATAGCAGATGGACCTGCCATTGGGGCGCGCGACCGTGGCCAGTCTCGCGGCGGATGAGTCCGCCGCGGAGAGGACTATCGCGGCGCTTATCGCGGCCGGCATCGAAGCGCCGTCTCTGAGTCTGTGCGCTCATGACGTCGCCCGAGCGCGAGCGCTCGCAGATCGTCTGGGTGTCAGCGGAGATCGTTCCGCCGAAGATCCGCTTGCCGGCGCGCCGGGACTTGAGGGACCCGTCGAGCAGCGTGCGCGAGCCGACCGCGGAGCGCTCGTCGGTGCATCGGTCGGAATTCTCGCTGGCATCGCTTTCGGGCTTTCCCCAGTCGGCCAGGTCGCACACGTCGAGCCCGAATTCTCGATCGTCGCCGACGCACTGTTCTTCTTCGTGATTGGCATTATCGGCGGCGCGGTCCTCGGGACCGCGATTGGACCCAGACTCTCCACGCATGTCGGGTATCGCCTGATCGACGGCATGCAAGAAGGAAGCATCGCGATCATCGCATCGTGCGCTTCGCATCAGATAACGGCCGCGAGCTCCGCGATGACCGAGTCGAACGCCGTGGACGTCATCGTCGTCGACTGATGCCGATGGAGTGGATCCGCTTCTCCGACCTTGCTCGAACGTACGGCGGACAGAGCGTCCTGTCCGGCGCGTCGGGAGTGCTGCGCGACTCGCAGAAGATAGGACTTGTCGGCCGCAACGGTGCGGGAAAATCCACGCTGCTGCGGATCCTCGCGGGTATGGATCGCGCCGACGGGGGCACGGTTGTGCGAGCGAGAGGCGCGCGCTTCGGCTTCGTCGGCCAGGACGCATCCGAGGGAGCGCACGGAAGCTTGCGCGAGGCGCTGGAGTCGGCCGTATCAGCCGTCCTCGAACACGAGCGCGAGCTTCGCGCGCTTGAAGAAGCGATGGCGACGGCGAACGAGTCCGATCTTGAGCGCCTTATGGTCCGCTACGGTCAAGCGCATGACGACTTCGAGCGTCACGGCGGCGCTGCGATGCCGCGGCGAATGCGATCGATGATCGCTGCCTTTGGTTTCGGCGAGGATGACCTCGACCGTCCATTGCGAGAGTTCTCCGGCGGTCAGCGGACGCGCGCCAATCTCGCGCGCGTGCTGCTCGAAGATCCAGATTGTCTGCTGCTCGACGAACCGACGAATCATCTCGATCTCGAGGCGGTTCGCCGGCTGGAAGATCTGATAATCAGCGATCGCCGCGCCTACATCATCGTCTCGCACGATCGCTACGTGCTCGATCGCGTTTCGACCGACATCTGGGAGCTCGACGTCGGCAAGGTCATCGACTATCCGGCACCGCGTGGTGCTGGTGCGTATGCAGCGTTCGTCGCCGAGCGGCAAGTGCGCGAAGAAGCGGCGGCCGCCGAGAGCGAGCGCTTCGAAGCCGAGCGCGATCGGCGCCTCAAGGTCATCGCAGAACTGCGCACGCACGGCTCTCACAACTATGCGCAAGTCCGAAGCCGCGAAAAACAACTCGCGAAGCTCGTCGCGCCGGAGGGACCGCGGCGGCGCGCGCGCGCGATCGGGATCGGTCTGCGATCCTCGCGCGCGACGGGCAGAAGCGTCGCCATCTCTGTGGACGGCCTCGCAAAGCGATTCGCCAAGCCGCTTTTCTCCGGCCTGCGATTCGAACTCGTCGCCGGCGAGCGGCTTGCCGTAGTCGGTCCGAACGGCGCCGGCAAATCCACCTTGCTCAAGATACTTGCGAGCATGATCAAGGCGGACGCTGGGACCGTCACATTTGGATCAGGCGTCGCGCCCGCTTACTTCTCGCAGGATTCAAGCGAAGCGCTACCCCCAGGTGCGCGAGCCGTCGATGTTGTCGCGCACGCACCCGGTATCACGCCGCAACGCGCTCGCTCGTTGCTCGGTGCCTTGGGCTTGAGCGGTGAAGCCGGCGACAAACCCGTGGAATCGTTCTCGGGAGGCGAACGCCGGCGCATCATGCTCGCGCGTTTGATCGCGGGCGAGGCGCCATGTCTGCTTTTGGATGAGCCCACAAACGATCTCGATATCGACAGCCGCGAGGCGTTCGAGCGCGCGCTCGACACGTTCCCAGGGTCGATCATCGCGGTCTCACACGACCGGTATTTGCTAAGGCGCATCGCCGACCGCGTACTCTCGCTGTCTCCAAGTGGCTGGGAACTATTCGACGGCGGCTACGACGCGTTCGAGAACAGAGATTCAAAAGGCTCGCTCGATTCGGCGCAAGTCGACGAGCGATCGAAACCCGAAGAGGCGGTGCCGCGTGCGCCGCTCTCCAAGAATCGCAGGGCGCAGCTCGAAGCCGACTGCGCCGCACGAGAACTAGAGATAGAAGAACTGGATGCGCGTAGGAGTGAAGTCGAAGCGCGATTCGCCGCACCCGGGATCGGCAAAGATGCCGACGCCATACGCGCAGCGACCTCCGAACTAGAGTCGATCGCCCGCGAGCACGCCGCGGCGATGTCGGCATGGGAAAACGCGATAGCCGAACTTGCGGCATTTGAAATCGAGACCCGCTGAACCGTGGCTTCTGACCGTGAGAGCCCCTTCGCTGAGCTTTCGACGGAACGGGGCAAAGCGCTGATCCAAGGTCTTGAATCGTTCACCGAGGCGCGCCTCACCGAAGCCGTCGCGTACGCGCGCGCACGCGTGCCAGCGCCGCTCGCCGCCGCGGCGCTGGCGACGGTGTTCGCACGCCGGCGTGCCTCAGGATCGCATAAGTTCGACCAACCGCACGACATGATCTTCACGCGCGAGGGCTTCGAACAGGCGACGGCCGACACGGTGGCGCGTCACCGCGCCGAGCGCTTCGCCGGATTTCAAACCGTGGCCGACTTGTGCTGCGGGATCGGCGGCGACACGCTCGCTCTTGCACGCGCCGGCTGCAACGTGCGCGCGATCGATCTTTCCGCGGATGCCTGTGCTTGCGTAAGGGCTAACGCCGCGGCGCTCGGACTGGGCGAGCGCGTACGCGTGGAATCCGGTGATGCCATGACCTTCGATCTGTCAGGTTGCGACGCCGCGTTCGCCGACCCGTCGCGGCGCAGCTGCGGGCTGCGGGTGAAAAGGGGCGAAGAATACTCTCCGCCGCTCGCCGCCGTGCTCGCGCGTGCCGCCCATCTGCCAGGAAATCGGCTTGCGGTCAAGGCCGCGCCGGGTCTTCGCGTGGGCGAGCGCGTCTTACCAGGCCTCGCACCGGGCATCGCTCTGGAAGTCGAGCTCGTATCCGACCGCGGCACGTGCAAAGAGACGGTGCTGTGGTGCGGCGAGCTCGCGCGGCACGACGGCGCGCGGCGCGCGACCGTCATCCGTTCTGGCATCGCGGCAGTGCTCGACGGTGAGATGCACAGCGAAGCCCCTACCTCGGTGTTCCGGTCCTTCATCGGCGAGCCAGACGCTGCCGTGATCCGCGCAGGGTTGATCGCCGAGCTGTGCGCGATCGAGAATGCAACGGTGGTCGATCGCCACGTCGCGTATCTCACGTCGGACAACCCTGCGCGTACGCCGTTCGCGCGCTGGTTTCGCCTGATCGAGGCTTTACCGTTCAACGTCCACCGCGTCCGCGCGCGCTTGCGCGAATTGGGCCTGCACGACGTGATCGTGAAAACAAGGGCGTTTCCGATGCAGCCCGACGAGATCCGGGCGCTGCTGCGGGTCGGCGACCGCGATGAAGCCGTCTTGATTTGCGCGACGTTGCGTGAGAAGAAGTGGGCGCTCGTGTGCGGAACGGCCGAGCCGTGATCGACGCTCTGGTCACGGCCGGCGCACGTCTACCGCTTGAATTGGCTCGCCGATTCGAGACGGACATAAAGGCGCTCGTTCCCATCGGCGGGGTCACCCTGATCGATCGGACGATCGCGGCGTTGCGCGGCGTCGGAGTGGTCGAGCGCATCACCGTTGTCGGACCGGCCGAGATCCGCCGTCGCATCGACGTCGATCGATTCGTCGACGAAACGGCGAGCGGCGAGAAAAATCTGCTGGCCGGGCTCGAGGCAGTGCAGGGCGAGCGCACGCTGCTCTGCGCGTCGGATATGGCGTTTGTGACGGCCGGCGCGCTCGACGACCTGCTGCTTCGCGCGCCGGCGCCGGCAGTCGTTGTCTATCCTATATATACGCGCTCGGAATTCGATGCGGCGTTCCCGGGCGGCCGCAGTGCGTTCGCACGGCTGGCGGATGGCGAATTCACGGGCGGTAGCGCGTTCGTCGTCCGGGCGGCGGCACTGCGCGAGCGTTCGGCGCTCTTATCGAAAGCGTTCGGTGCCCGCAAGAATCTCTTCGCGCTTGCGGCGATCCTCGGCCCGGCGTTAGCGTTCGCGTTCGTGCGCGGCGCGGCGAATGTCGGACAGATCGAAGTGCGGGCGAGCGCCCTGCTTGGAGGAACGGTCGTCGCTCTGCGCGGAGCCGACCCGGCGCTCGCGCTGGATTGCGATGACGCGACGGATTTCACATACGCGCAGGCGCGCTACGAGCGGGTGGCGTCATGAGCCTGGCGCGGCGCGTCCATCCAGCCGCATTGTCCGCCTACTGGTTCGCGCTCGAGGCGCACTGGGCCGCGCTTCTAGGCGCCGCGGCGCAAGGACAGATCGCCAGATTTGCCGACCCGTCGTTCGTCGGTCACGCGTCGTCTATCTTGTTCGGTTTCGGCGCCGCGCTTTCGATCATCTCGCAATACGTCGCAGGTCGCGCATCCGACCGCATGCGCCGGCGCATGCCGTTCATGATCGCGGGGACCGTGTGCGATGTGGCGGCGCTTTTCTGTTTCGCGCTCGCACCGTCGTTTCTCTCGGTGGTCGTCGCATTCTGTGCGGTGCAGATCTCGCTCAACATCGCCGGCGGACCATATCAGGCCCTCATACCGGATAGAATCGCGCCGGAACAGCAAGGACGCGCGTCGGCATTCATGGGTCTCTTCCGCCTCGCGGGCAACGCCGGCGGACTTCTGCTCGCGCGAGTGTTCGTTCGCCAACCCGGTCCCACTGTCAGCGTCGCGGCTTTCGAACACGGTCTGCTGTTGCTGGCAGCGGCGATCTCGGCTCTGCTCGTGGTCGGACTCCTGATCACGCTCGTAGCCGCCGGCGAAGTCGCGCCACGAACGGACGACAGCGCCGCACAACCATCTGGCGCGTCTACGGAAGAGCCATGGCGATACCGGCGTTCCTTTGCGATCTTGACGGTTTCGCGCGCGCTCGTCAACCTCGGCTTGTATTCGATACTCCCGTTTTTTGCTTTCTATCTCAGAAACGCGATCCACGTCGCGACCTACCTGCCCACAAGCGTCGACCTGCTGCTCGTCATGACCGGCTGTTCGCTTATCGGCACGTTGCCCGCGGGCATCGCGAGCGATCGATTTTCCAAGAAAGCGCTGATGTTCGGCGCGCTTGGCGCGCTTGCGATCGGCGCGCTCGGGCTCGCGCTTGCCACGAACTTGCAGATCGTCACCGTCGTCGCCATACCGATCGGCATCGGCTGGGGAGCGTACTACTCCGTGGACTGGGCGCTTGCGTGCAATCTCTTGCCGCGTGCACGCGCCGGCGCGCTCATGGCTCTTTGGAATATCGGGGCGTCAGGACCGCAGGTGCTTGCCCCGCTCATCGGCGGCTTACTCGTCGATTCACGAGCCCTGGCGGCGTTGGCGCCCGGCGATGGATATCGGGTGCTTTTCGCGCTCGTCAGTGCCTATGTGGTTCTCGGTGCGATCGCGCTCGCGTTCGTGCGCGAGCCATTGGGCGAGGCGGAAGGAATGACGCGACGGCCCCGATAACCCGCCTCGAATCGCACCGCAGCGCTTGATATAAGGAGCGTCAGCGTGAAGAAAATCGCAGCTTTGGTGGCAGTCATGCTCGCGTCGGCAGTCGCCGTCGCCGCATGCGGAAGCAACTCGAACGCAAATTCAAGTTCGGGCGGATCAAGCGCCGACACCTCGGCCCCCACGATGGCAGCGGCTACCGCAGCTGCCATGACCGCAGGATCGTCCGCGGCCGCAAGCCTGCCGATTCCGCTCGCGAAGTTGCCCATGCTCAAAGTGGCGGCGGGCGACGTCGCAAACGGCGCCAAGCTATTCGCCGCGAACTGCGAGAGCTGCCACGGTGCCGGCGGGAAGAACGGTCAAGTCGGTCCGACCATTGCGGGCGTCGGACTCAAAGCCGGTCAGGTGGCGTTTATGGTCCGCAATCCGGCGGCGGTCGATAAGGAATCCGCGATGCCGAAATTGGGGGGCATCACAGATAAGGATCTCGCGGACATCGCAGCGTACGTCGCTTCGTTGAAGAAGTAAGAACGGCGCTCGAACCCATCTGAGCCCGGCCTCGCGGCCGGGCTTTTGCTTTCCCGACCACGCGCGAGCAGGCGCCGCGACGCGACGGCGTAAAACGCGGAACACGGTGACAGTCAATCTCTATTGGTTCCGTCGCGATCTGCGTCTGCGCGACAACCCCGCGCTTTCCGCCGCGCGCGCCGCAGCACAGACGACATACGGAGTCTTCGCGAGCGCGGACTTCGGCGCGCTGAACATCCGACAGCGTGCGTTCGCCTGCGGTTGCCTCAAAAAGATGCGGGCGGATCTCGCGAAACGCGACGCTTCGTTGACGCTCTGCGACGGACCGGCCGGCGAAGCGATCGCTGCTGCGGCGCGACGGCTTGGAGCGCGCGCCGTCTACTGCGCGCGCGGCTACAGCCGACTGGAGCGCGAGCAAGAAGCCGAGGTTGCAGCGGTGCTTGCACGAGATGACATCGAACTGCACACCGGTCGCGCGGATTGCGTGCACGAACCCGAAGTCGTTGCCGAAAAAAAGCAGGCGCCCGGCGATGGTTACCTCGTCTTTCCCGCGTTCTACGATGTGTGGCGCGAGATCCCGGCCGATCCCCCTGGACCGGAATCGCCGCCGAACGGACGCGACGATGAGGACGGTCCGCTGCCTGATTTCGGGGGCGCGTTCGGCGTCGCCGGTCCCGGCGAAGCGTGGGCCGCGGATCGGCTCACGCATTTCATCACCGCGTCTGCCGGCGACTATCGGACCAACGCCGAATATCCGGGGCGCGGGGGAACGTCGCGCCTCGCCGCGTCGCTTCGTTTCGGCTGTATCAGTCCGCGTCAGATCTACGGCGCGCTGGCCGAGAAGATGTCGCGTTCGTGGACGCTGGTAGAAGAGCGCCATTCGATGCAGACCGTGATCCGCCGATTGGCGTTGCGCGACTTCTTCATCCAGCTCGGCTACTTCGATCCGTCGCTCCACGACCTTGAGCAGCAGCCCAAGATGCGCGGCTTTGCGTCCGCCGTTTCCGACGAGACGCTGCAGCGTTTCGCCTCCGGTAATACCGGCTACCCTCTGGTCGATGCGGCGATGCGCCAACTGCGCGCGGAAGGACACGTCCATCAGCGCGCGGCGATTTGCGCGGCTTCGTTCTTTTGCATCGATCTCGGCGGAGACTGGCGTACGGGCCGCGATCTTTGGATGGATCAACTACTTGAGGCCGACGAGGCGCAGTGCGACGGAAACTGGCAGCGCATCGCCGGCAGCGGCTCCGATCAAGCATCGTATCCACGGATCTACAATCCGGTGAAACAAGCGCGCTACTTCGACGCCCAAGCGGTCTACATCCGCCGCTACGTTCCGGAGCTCGCCAAACTGCCGACATCAGCGGCGCTCGCGCCATGGAGCGTCGATCGCAGCCACCAGATCGAGTTCGGATTCTTCACGCCCGACCACTACGCGAAGCAGATGGTCGATCACGCGACGGCAGCGCGCGCGTTCTTGGCGCGCTACAAAGCGCACCGCGGATGAAGGGGCCGACTTTATGTCGGCCCTCATTTCGTTGCGCTCTGCATCATCGGCGATGTCTGCGCCGGGGACGCGGCGGATCAACGGGATGACCAACATCCGCCGCTCGACTTCGGCGGCTTTCGCCGCCTCAGACGCCCCGTCTGACGACATCGCCGGTGATGCCGCGGGCGATTAAAATGAGGGCCGACATAAAGTCGGCCCCTTCAGATAATCCACAGCAGATCGCAATCTACGCCGCGTATTTCTCCGCGTAGTCGGCTGCGATCGGCACGCGCGGTGTATGACCGCCGAACGTACGGACCGCGAGATACAGATCCACGAAGAACCATGCAGGTACCATAAACGGCATGAAGAGCGCGCTCTGCCATCCCACGAGCGGCAGATTGACGCTGTAGCTGTACGCGAGATAGACGAGCACGCCGAGCGCGTTCACGCCCAACGCCTGCACGATGTGATAGCGCACGAAAGCGTTGCGATGCGAGCGGATGAAGAGCATGAGAAGCGCGAGCGGCCACAGCGGGTAGCAGAGCGCCGCAAGCAGGCGGTCTTCAGAAGACGGCGCCGGCTCGATCGTGCTCACGTTCGCAGAGGCCCGCGGCTGACTCGGCGGGGGCGCGGCAGTTGCGGTCTCTGGGCCGACAGTTCGGGGACCGCCGTTCGCCGCTCCGGACAAACGGGGCCGCTCAGGGGCATGCGCGTTGATCGCCCGGCCAAGCCGGCAGCCGGGGCAAACAGCATCGACCGAGCAGTGCGAACAGATCTCGCGACCGCAATCGCGGCAGGTGAGCGCGGTCGGAACGGCAGGATGATAGTAGCAGCTCATGTGGCGCCTCCGATGACGTGTGGAATCCCATCTCCGTGGTTTTCCAAGGGTCCATCCGCTCTGATGTACCTGAGCGTTTGAGGTTTGTTTCACCGCCGCGGCGCGTGCGCAGTTGGGGGATTCCCACGCCGCTCGGCCAAACAGGCCGGACACACATGGTCTATAGGCGACTGCTGAATTACGCGCGGCCGCACGTTTGGCGGATCGCGCTCGGATTGGCATGCACGGCCCTCGGCTCGGCTGCGACCATCGCCTATTTCAAAGTGGCCGAATCGCTCGTTTCGTCCGTCCAAAGCAAGAGCCTTAACCTGCTTTTCGAAACGCTGCTCGCCTTTGCCATCCTTAACGTTATCAAGAACGCCGCGACATACGCGGGTTCGTACACCATCGCCGCCACGGGACAGCAGATAGTCGCGCGCATCCGTTCCGAGCTGTTCCGGCGTATCGAATACCTGCCGCTGAATGTCTTCGACCGCTGGCGCGGCGGCGAGCTCCTATCTCGTTTTTCCAACGACGTGAACATCATGGTCCAGGGCGTGATGTCGTCTCCGCAGTTCATCGGCGCGATACTGACGCTCGTGGGTTCGATCATCGCGATGAGCGTCGTGAACTGGCGGCTCCTGCTCGTTTTGATGGTAGTTTCGCCGTTCGTTTCGTATGCGGTTTCGCGTTTCTCGGCCGTGCTGCGCGGCGTCACCGGAACATCTCTCGCTCGCGTCGCGGATGTCAACGCGGTCTTCGTGGAGTCGATCGACTCGATGCGCGTCATCAAGGCGTTCGGCCGCGAAGAACACGAGTACGCGCGCTTTACGAACAGCAACGACGCCTATCTCGGCGCATCGCTGAAGATGTCGCAGATCGCGCTGACGCAGACCCCGGTCGTAGACGTCATCGTCAGCCTCGGCCTAGCGATACTTGCAGGCTACTCGTTCTACGAAGTCGTCATCGGACGGCTCTCGATGCAGGAATGGGCGGCGTTCTTCACACTTGCGATGGTCTCGGGAAATCCAGTCAGCCAGATCTCGAATTACGTCGGCGATCTGAACAAAGCGTATATCGGCGCCAAGCGCGCATTCGAAATCCTCGATCTGCCCGTCGAAGCGAGCGATGCGCCTGGCGCAAGTCCGATCAAAGACATCCGCGGCGCCGTCGAATTCAGCGATGTCCATTTCTCGTACGACGGCGTCAACAATGTCCTCAAAGGAGTGACCGCGTCGATCGCGCCCGGCGACGTCGTCGCCCTGGTCGGGCCCTCCGGATCGGGCAAAACGACGATCGTCAACTTGCTTCCCCGCTTTTATCTGCCGTCGCAGGGGACGGTGACGATAGACGGGCGCGATATCCGATCGGCGACGCTCGGCACGCTGCGCGGCGCGATCGCGATCGTACCGCAGGATCCGCAGCTGTTCTCGGGGACCATCGCCGACAACGTGCGCTACGGACGGCTCGACGCAACCCCTGAAGAAGTGCGCGACGCGGCGGCGCAGGCAAACGCAGACGAGTTCATCTCACGCTTCCCGAACGGCTACCTGACGCTTGTAGGCGCGCGCGGCATCCGGCTGTCGGGCGGCGAACGCCAGCGGATCGCGATCGCGCGCGCCATCCTGCGCAAGCCGCGCATCCTCATCCTTGATGAGGCTACCTCGTCGCTGGACGCGCAATCCGAAGCGCTCATCAACGATGCACTCGACCGCCTGTTAGTGGGCCGCACCACGTTCATCATCGCGCACCGCCTATCCACGATCCGGCGCGCTACGCTGATCCTCGTGATTGACGACGGCCGCGTCGTCGAGCGCGGCACGCATACCGAACTCATCGCGCACGACGGCTTATACGCGCGTCTGTATCGCACGCAGGCGCTCGAACCGGCGGAGACTAGCACCTAAGTGGAGGAAGTCCCCCGGTGATCGGCGCGATCCGCAACGTGCTCGTCAAACACTTCGTAGACGCGGATCCCGATCCAAGGCGGACCTTGCTGCTCACAAGCGCCGGGCGCGGCGGCTCGACGTGGCTAGCCGAGCTGCTCAACTATCGAAACGACTTCCGCTACATGTTCGAGCCGTTCTACGCGGGTGAGGTGCCCGCGGCAGCCGCGTTTGCGAACTGGCAATACCTTGCGCCGGACGAAGACTCGCCCACGCACCTGCGCTTCGCGACAGAGGTTCTCACCGGTCGCCTGCGCCACGATCGCGTCGACATGTATAACCGCAGGCTGTTCTGTTCACGCCGACTCGTCAAAGAAGTGCGCGCAAATCTGATGATCGGTTGGCTCGCCGAGAATCTCCCGGGGATGAAGATCATCTATCTGCTGCGCCACCCGCTTGCCACTGTGCGGTCGCGACTCGCGCACACGCCGGCGATGAACCTCGACGCGGAATTCCTCAGTCAAGAGAAACTCGTTCGCGATCATCTCCAACCGCATCTTGATCTCATCGCGCATGCGCGTACCGATTTCGAGAAGCACGTGACGGCGTGGTGCATCGAATATCTCGTCGCGGAGCACCAGATCGGACGGTGCGAACATCGCACGGTCTACTACGAACTGCTCTGCACGGATCCGGACCGCGAACTACGGCGGCTGATGGACTATGCGTCGATACCTGTGGATAGCCCGCGCCTCGCGCGGGCTGTGCGTCGTCCGTCGGCGACCGCGCTTGATCGTGCAACCGCCATCTCCAAGGGGGACGACCTCGTGGATACGTGGCGATCGGCGTTTACCGACGACCAAGTGCGCTGGGCGTTTGAGACGATTGAAGCCTTCGGTCTATCCGGCATGTATGGCAGCGGGCTCATGCCTTTGCAGCGGGACTAGATTCGCTCGAAGGAACCCTCTCCCGGAGGGTGACCGATGCCGCCCGTGGAGCCTTGGAACGCGACCGGATGATATGCGCGCTCGACCGACGGGAGCGCGAACCGCACGGCCGCCGCGAATTCGCGCCTGACGAAGAACGCGTTGACGCCGCGCACGTCTGTGCACAACAACGCATACCCCATCGATTCGCCGAGCGCAACGAGCGAAGCCAAGCTTGCGCCGTAATACGTTGAGCCGTCCCAGACATGCGCCGGATCGTAGCGCATCACCCAGCGCTCGGGCGGCGGGTGGACGGCGTTGTATTCGATGACCACCACTTTCGGTCGGTATGCGTGCAGCGCGCGCCACACCCAGTAATCGTTGCCGTCGATATCGATGGAGAGAAGATCAAAGTCGGCCGGTACGCTCGCTGCTTCGAAGAGGCCGGCGATATTCTCAGCCGTGACGAAGGCCGAGACGACACGCGTCGCACTAGTTTGGTAACGCTGCAGAAGAGCTGGTGCATAGTCCGGGTTGCCCTCGATCATAACCCCGGCCCACTGCCGGTCCAAGGCGAGATGCGCGGCATTGCACTGCGCGCCGTCTTGAACACCGAACTCGACGAAGTATCCGCGGTGGATCTGCAAGCGCGAGAAGAGCTCGACAAGGATTCCGTCCTCGCCGTTCTGCGAGCGTACCTGCTTCTCGTAATCGTTAGGTGACGCTATCCAAGGGACGAAGACTCTTCGAAGCGCCGGCAACATCGGCGCCGTGTACGTCAGGCGGGCCAAGCAATCCTATCCTGACAGTTGAGCGGCGCAGCAAGGTCGCGATGCGCGCGCCGAGGTATGTCCGGCACATGACTCTGCGCGCACTGCTCATCATGAGGCCCGATGCCGAGACTAGGTTCGGCGGCGATACCGTCCTCGTGCGCGACACGGCCGCGGCATTGATCGCCGACGGCGTAGGCGCAGACGTCGTCCACACCGATGAACCCGACCCGCGCGGCTACGACGTCGCGCACGTCTTCAACGTAGGCCAGCCAGAGATATGCGCGCGTCAGATCGCCGCGTGCGAGAAGGCGCGCGTGCCGATCGCGCTCTCGCCCGTCTGGCTCGATCTTGAGGAATACACGGGCCGCGGTCAAGCGCAGCATCGTCTGTTCGAGCGCACGCGCGATTCGGCAAAGCTCGAGCGCCAACTGCGCGCGTGGAGACCGCGCACGGCTGCGTCATTCTTGAGCCTGCGGGATCGCATCCGCCTGGGCCGCTCACGAGCTGCGCAAGCTGATCTGCTGCGGCGCGCACACGTGCTCTTGCCGAATAGCACGATCGAGGCGCGTGACTGTCTCGTGCGTCTCGGCGTCCGCGAAACGCCGTTCGTCGTAGTGCCGATCGCGGCTGACCCCACGCCCTCGTCATACTGGCAGAAAGCGCGCAACGGAATTTTGTGCGTGGGGCGTATCGAGGCGCGCAAGAATCAGACGGCTATGCTGTTCGGACTGCGCAATGTCCCCCTGCCGATTACGGTGGTCGGCGCGGCCCACGACCCGTGGCCGTTTGAAGCGATCGCGGCATGGTCCAAGAATTCGCGTTTCCTCGGCGCGGTCGACCGCGAGACGCTCTTGCGGCTTTACGGGCAGTGCGAAATTCACATCCTAGCGTCATGGGTGGAGACCGCTGGCATCGCGAGTTTGGAGGCCGCTGCGGTCGGCGCAAAGATCGTCGTCGGCGACCGCGGCGCAGAAGCCGAATATTTCGAAGACGACGCGGAGTATGCTGATCCGGCTGATCCGGATTCGATCTCGGCTGCTGTCGAGCGCTCGCGAGCGCGGCCCGCGCGTGCGCATGGCGATTCGCTGGATCGGCGCATCAGTCGGTTGACTGCGCTACAGAGCGCGCGCGCGACACAGAAAGGCTACGACATAGCTATCAAGCGATTTACAGCGAAGTCCGCATGAATCTAGGGCGGACCTTACGGTCCGCCAAGCGATGTCGGGCGGACCTTAATGGCGCGCCGCAAAACAAGCTGCCCGAATTAAACGGCGCGCGAAGCCGGCAAGAGTCGACGCGCAGGCTGCTCCGCACCCGCGGACCAGCCCCACCGGATACGCGCTTCTGCGGCGCGCCAGCCCAGCAAGCGCGCATAGTTCACCGAACGTAGTGCATTTCTCGCCCGATCAGCGGGCGACTGCATTGCGACGAGGCGATCGATCTCGTGGAAGTTCGCGGACCATGAGTGCGAGAGTGCGGCGACGACCTTCGCCACAAACGGCGCATGCGCGCCGCGATGCGGCATCGCGCGCCGCGCCCGCTGGCCATAGACATCTGCCGGCGTTGCGGCTGCGAGTGTGGCGTCATCCGGCGCCCAGTCGCACTGCCCGAGCGACGCGTACAGCCTGCTCTTTTCCCACTCCATGCGCGGCGTGACGACATGACCGTAGTGCGCCCAGACTGATGGAAGAACGGCGCGGCGATCCGCGCCTACCAAATGCTCGTGGACCGCCCCGCACCATCGCACACGCGGCGTGTGCCTGAAAAAACAGAGCCGCCGATCGATTGCCACCCACCAACGGAATGAACCCCAATAGTGCCTGCTGTAGCCGTCCACAGCATCGATGTCATCGGGCAGCCGGTCCAGGAGATTGGCCATCGCCGGCAATTCGGCGCCGTGGATCTCGTCCGCATCGACGAAAAGAATCCAGCTGCCGTTGAAGGCCCGCGGGATGGCTTCGAGGCACGCGTTGCGCGCGACGGAGAAATTCTCAAAGCGCGTGCGGATCACGGTCAGCCGGCCCGTCGCAGCTAGACGCGAACGCGAATAGACCGGCGCGTTCGCCCCGAACGGCGTTCCGCTATTGTCGTTGATGACCGCGTGGTCGCAGACGTCCGCGATGGCTTCAAGGGACGCGGCGAGATACGGTTCGGCCTTTGCGCCGACGATTATGTTGGCGACTATGCCGGGAGACCGGAGCATGCTGACCGAATTGCCCGAACGCGCGCGACCTCCTTTCCTATGAAGGCCGCGGAGGCAACTGAGGAGCCAATGGACACGAGCGACCGCACGGTGATCGACCGCTTCAACGCGGCGGCGGAACGGCGCTTCAGCGAATTCGTCGCCACCGACATCGGTTTGCGGCACGAAACGCGTAAGCCGTTCTGCTGCACCGTTTGCGCTCCGCAGCTCGTCTACAAACTTGGCTTGATGCTCTACGCCATGGATCTACGGCCGGGTCTCAGAGTGCTCGATTTCGGTACGGGCGCGGGCTGGCTCGCGCGCATGATCAACCAGCTCGGACTTGCAGCGAGCGGCATCGACGTAGCGGAATCGGCCATCGAATTCGCGCGGACTGCGGCCGCCGCGTCGCCGCAGTTGAATGCGGATGTCGCGCTCGAATACGCGACGTACGACGGCTATCGTTTCCCGTTCGTCGACGCAGCATTCGATCGCGTCGCCTGTTTCGATGCCTTCCATCATATCCCGAACAAGCAGGCCATCTTCGCCGAGTTCGCGCGCGTACTCGCTGACGGCGGCCGCGCGACCTTCGTGGAGCCCGGCGGTCATCATCACGAATCGGATCAAGCGAAATCGGAGACGAAGTCGCATGGCGTGCTCGAGGATTCCGTCTCGCTCGACGACATGATCGGTCTGGCAGAAGGCGCGGGATTGGGCGGCGTGGAGATCGCGCCGTATCCGCCCGGCGACCGGCTGCGGTTTAGCGAAGAGCAATATCGAGATTTCTTGCGCGGCGACGACGCGCCGTATCGGCTGAGCGCGATCCGCCGCGACCTGCGCTATGCGTTCATCGTGACGTTCACGAAAGGCGCCCCGCGCGCCGCACGGCGCAAGCGGTTCTGGTTTTTCTGATCGGCGAGTGAGCGGATCCAGGCTGCGCGTCGCGGTCGACGCGTGGAATCTGCCGCATGACCGCCGCGGCATAGGGCGATACGTTCGGGCGATTTTGGGGTCGTGGCAGCGCCGCGCTTCCGACCGCGTAACACCGACGCTCATCATCCCCGAATGGCCAGCCTGGCTGCATGCCGCGCCCTATCGTTCGGAGCTCTCCGCAGGACGTCTGCCCGTCGAACATCGGAGCGCTGCGCGGCGCGGCCGATTTGACGTTGCCTGGTTTCCTTGGAACGGGATGTCGTGGACGACCGACCTCGTGGCGGTCGCGACCCTTCACGACGCATCGCTATTCGCGCTGCCGCCGACCGATGAGGCTGCAGCCGAGGAGGAACGAAGCCCCTTTCGGCTGGCGGCAGATCGAGCGCGGAAAGTGATCACGGATTCGGATTTTTCGAAGTCGGAGCTCGAGCGGCATTTGGGGCTGTCTGGATCGGGCATCGACGTCGTGCACCTCGGTGTCTATCCGCCCCGCTCGGTCGCGCCTGCCGCTTTCGATGGCTTGCGCCGCTACGTGCTTTTCGTCGGCGAGCCCGAGCCACGCAAGGGTTTGGAGTTGCTGCTTGCGGCTGCGAAGCGTCTATCCGCCGCGACCCAGGACGGTCTCGGCGTCGTGCTTGCGGGCAAAGGCACGGGAATATTCGACGACGGCTTGGGCCGGCCACTCGTGATTGGCCTCGGTGCGGTCTCCGACGAACGGCTCGCTTCCTTATACTCGGGCGCCGCTGTCGTGGTGTATCCATCGTCGTACGAAGGGTTCGGACTGCCGGTCTTGGAGGCGATGGCAGCCGGCGCGCCGGTCATCGCGTCGGACGCGGGCGCGATACCTGAAGCCGGTGGAGACGCCGCGTTGTATTTTCGGTCAGGCGATGTAGACCAATTGGTACTAGCACTCCAATCCGTTTTGGACGAACCAAGCAAGCAGAACGACTTGCGCGAGAACGGACTGCGCCGGGCTGCCTTTATGTCATGGGATAGAACAGCAGACGCGACATTGGCGATTCTAGCGAAAGCGTCGGCGTCGGCATAGGAACCGTTTTCGCCGCGTCGAATTGACCTTGTACGATCGAGCGAAAACTTAATACGCAACACCCACCCAGTTGAGAAGCGTGCACCGCTGCTTGACTGTATGGGGTTTTGTGTTATAATGGCAATCTATGCCACAGTGGGACGATTGCGCCCGTCGGCACACCGGAGCTTGAACCGGAAGCTCAAGCCCGAGATGCAGCCGACAGCTTCACCGCGCGTCGTCCGCTTTGCTTTCAAGGCCCGCGACTTTCTGCCGGCCAGAGCTATCTAGGCGCTCCCCGCGCCTCTGAACCTAAAATGCACGAGCCCGGCTAATGCGCAAGCCGAGCTACCATAGAGCAAGGTGACACTAAAAGTCGATGGCCACAAAAGATTCGAGCAAGCCGAAGGCTCCCCGAGCGACTAAATCCGCCACGCCGAAGGTGCCAAAGGCACCCCGCGCTGCGAAGCCGCCCAAGCCGCCGAAACCGAAAGCTCCTGCAAAGAAGAAAGGGAGCTCGATTGCGCGCGCCCGCGCGCGGCAGCCGAGGCCGATCGCGCGTTTGGCGCGTCTCACCGATCCACGCGCAGCGCTCGAAGCGCTGATCGAGACGAAGGGCGTCGTCAAGACCGTCGAGGGACCGAGCGCCGACGTGCGGCCGCCCGGACTCAAGCGCGAACGCTTCACGTTCGCGAAGATCCCGCACACGCTCGACATCCCCGACCTGATCGAGCTGCAGAAAGACTCGTTCAACTGGTTCATCACCGAGGGGCTGCGCGAAGCGTTCTCTTCCATCTCTCCTATCAAGGACTTCACGGGCAACCTCGTCCTAGAGTTCGGCGAGCATAGCCTCGGCGAGCCGAAATACACGGTAGACGAGTGCCGCGAGCGCGACATGACCTACTGCGCGCCGCTGCGCGTGCGCGTCCGCCTCATCACGTCGGAATCCGGCGAGATCAAAGGCATTCCAGACCAAGAGATCTTCATGGGCGATTTCCCGCTCATGACCGAAAAAGGCACGTTCCTCATCAACGGCGCCGAGCGCGTGATCGTCAGCCAGCTTGTCCGCTCACCCGGCGTGTATTTCGCCGGCGACCAGGACACGAATGGCCGGCCCATCTACCGCGCGACCGTGATTCCGAACCGCGGCGCGTGGATCGAGTTCGAAACGGATAACGGCACAAAGAACGACACGACCGAAGGCACCATCGGCGTGCGGATCGACAAGAACCGCAAGATCATGGTCACCACGTTCGTGCGCGCGCTCGACAAGAGATGGG
>JABCYQ010000028.1 GCA_013290125.1 Vulcanimicrobiota bacterium | reverse complement strand
TATCGCCCGCCGCAAGAGCGTTTCGACGGCATCGTCTGCAAACGGGTTTGATAGAAACATTTCTGTCGCCCTTCTCTGGTGAACCCACGCGGCTTTACGGCGGAATCACCTTGTTCGCCTTTCCTTGCCGCGTCGGCGCGGCGGCGCTCCGACTCATCGCGGGAACGCGACTCGTACCGACCGAACCGCATTGCGCATGTCCGTCGAAGTCCGCCAAAGGTTGAAGTCGCCGCCGGCATGGCTCGCGCGGATCGTCAATGGGATGCATCGTTGGCTCAGCTCGGTGCGCCGAGCCATCATCCCACCGCAGCTCTACTTATTCGAGCTGAGCACGGCGCTTTGGACCGCGCAGTGCCTCAACGTTGTAGCCCGCCTCGACGTGGCCGATCGTCTCGCACAGGCGCCGAAGTCGGCGGAGCAACTCGCGGAAGAACTTGGCCTTCACGCGCCGTCGCTTTATCGCGTGCTGCGATTGTTGTGCGCCTATGGCGTTTTTCGCGAAGGCAGGGACGGCAAATTTTCGCTGACCCCGGTTGGTCGGCGCCTTCGGTCGGACGTCCCAGACAGCGCGCGGGCGATGCTCGTCTACAACGGCCAACCTTGGCAGACCGAACCGTACGCGCAGATCGAATACACGCTGCGGACCGGAAAACCGGCGTTCGATCGAATCTTCGGCGCGCCGTTTTTCGACTACGCCGCCGGCCGACCGGATGTGGCCAAGATATTCGACGAAGCGATGACCTCGGTGGCCTCGCTCCACGTCGCCGCGGTTTCAGGCGCATACGACTTCCGCGGAATCGGCGTGCTGGCAGATATCGGCGGGGGCAACGGGATATTCTTGTCGCACCTGTTGGCGGAGCACCCTCAACTGCGCGGCATCCTCTTCGACCTGCCGCATGTGGGAGCAGCCGCCGCCGAGGCGCTGGCCCGCGCGGGCGTCGCCGACCGCAGCAGTATCGAAGCCGGAAGTTTCTTCGATCGAGTCCCGTCGGGCGCCGACGCCTACGTGCTCAGTCACATCTTGCACGACTGGGATGATGCGCGCTGCCGCGAGATACTTCGCGTTTGCCATCGCACGATGCGCGCCGATGCGCGCCTTCTCGTGGTGGACGTCGTACTCGGCCGAGCTGACAACCGCTTTGCGCAAGGCAAACTCGCCGATATCCAGATGCTGCTGGTTCTCAGCGGACGCGAGCGCACGGAGCTGGAATTTCGCGAACTTCTGGAAAGTGAAGGCTTCTCGATCCGGCGGATCATTCCGACGTCCGCGCCGGAGTCGATCATCGAAGCGGTTCCCAGGGGCGTGCGCGCGGGCTTACGAACGAGTGTCGTATGAACGCAGACCGGGCCGCTGTAGACCTCGATCAGCTTCGCCACACCGCGGCGCACTTGCTCGCTCACGCCGTCGTCGATCTCTTCGGATCCGACGTGCAGCTCGCGATCGGCCCCTCGATCGAGGACGGCTTCTACTACGATTTCCGCAAGCCCGCGCCGTTCGTGCCGGAGGATCTGCCCCGGATCGAGCAGCGGATGAGAGAACTCGTCGGCAAAGACCTCAAGATGTCCGGCCGAGAGGTCAGCCGTACCGAGGCGGTCGCGTATTATAAGGATAGGAATCAACCGTTCAAGCTCGAGCTCATCGACGGAATACCCGCAGATGAGCCCCTCTCGTTCTACACGATCGGCGAATTCACCGATCTGTGCCGAGGCGGTCATGTGGCCTCGAGCAAGGAGATCGGCGCACTAAAACTGACCTCGCTGGCGGGCGCATATTGGCGCGGCGACGAGCATCGGCCGATGCTCCAACGCATCTACGGCACGGCATTTGCGTCGCAGAGCGAACTGGACGAGCACCTCGCACGAGTCGAAGAGGCGGAGCGGCGCGACCATCGCAAGCTTGGCAAAGAGTTGGATCTCTTCTCGATCGAGGAGAGCGCAGGGCCTGGGCTGGTCTTTTGGCATCCGAACGGCGGACGCGTGCGTCAGGTCCTCGAGGAGTTCATCCGCGGCGAGTTGCGCAAACGCGGCTATGAACCGGTCTACACGCCGCACGTCGTAAGCGAAGAGCTCTTCCGGATTTCCGGCCATATCCAGTCGTTCGCTGAGAATATGTTCGCGCCGATCGATGTCGACGAGCAGCGCTATCGTCTGAAACCGATGAACTGCCCGGGGCACATCCTCATCTACAAGTCTCGACCGCGTTCGTATCGCGATCTGCCGCTTCGTCTGGCCGAGTTCGGGACCGTGTATCGATTCGAGCGATCGGGTACGCTTCATGGACTCCTGCGCGTGCGCGGAATCACGCAAGACGACGCGCACCTCTTCTGCACGCCGGAGCAACTGCAACAGGAATTCGAGAATACGGCCGATGCCGCGCTCACCGTCCTCAAGGCGTTCAAGTTCGAGAGTTATCATTTCTCCGTCGCGACGCGGCCGGACAAGGCGATCGGCGAACCCGAAGTGTGGGACCGGGCGACAGATGCGATAAAGCGCGCGTGCGACAACGTCGGGCTTGCGTACGAGATCGAAGAAGGCGGCGGTGCATTCTACGGGCCGAAGCTCGACATCAACGTCAAAGATGCGATCGGCAGAGATTGGCAACTCTCGACGGTGCAGGCGGACTTCAATCTTCCCGAGCGGTTCGAACTGACGTATGCAGGCGCAGACGGAGCCGATCACCGGCCGGTCATGATACACCGGGCGCTGCTCGGATCGCTCGAGCGGCTTTTCGGCGTGTTGATCGAGCATTTCGGCGGCGCATTCCCCGCGTGGCTCGCCCCGGTTCAAGCCGTCGTCATGCCGATCACGGACGGTCAGTTCGACTATGCGCGCCGCATCAACGACACGCTGTTCGAGAAGGGATTCCGCAGCGAAGTCGACGCCTCCAACGAACGGCTGCAGAAAAAGATCCGAACGCAGCAACTGCGCAAAGTGCCCTACATGCTCGTCGTCGGCAAGACGGAAGCAGCGGAAGGCACGGTCAACGTCCGCGCTCGTTCCGGCGAACAGCGGACTATGTCGTTGGAGTCGTTCGTCGCCGAACTCGCCGCAGAGGTGGCGGCGCGCGCCTGATCGCGCTCTCGCTCGACCAACTCGCCACAGCGGTATCGGTGCTTGGCCTCGGCGCATTCACCATCTCGGGAGTCATCGAAGCCAGACGCAAAGAGATGGACGTCGTCGGCGCAACCGCCGTCGCGTTCATCACGGCGGTCGGCGGCGGCACCGTTCGCGATGTCCTGCTCGACCGCTATCCGATTTTTTGGATCCAGGACCAACGCTACGCGATCTACATATTCGCTGTTGCGGTCGTGTCGTTCTACAGCCTGCGTTCCGCGCGCCTCGCGAAGAGCGCCATCTTGATCCCGGATGCGCTCGGGCTCGGGCTCTTCGCTGTCACCGGCGCGACTTATGCGTTGGAGAGCCACGCCTCATTCTTCATCGCGCTGCTCATGGGCGTGATCACGGGCGTGTTCGGCGGCGTGTTGCGCGATGTCATCTGCAACGAGATTCCGACGGTGTTCGCGCGGACGCAGTTGTATGCGACGTGCGCGTTGTTCGGAGCGCTGGTCTTTATGGTGATGGATCGAGCTGGCGTGGCGGCGGAGGTCGCTGTTCCTTCCGGTGTCATTGCCACATTGGCGTTGAGGCTGGCGGCCGTCCGCTTCAACCTCACGCTGCCGCTGCCGCGCTGACGATCGCCGACGTTCGCAATTCCGCTTCAGTATAAAGTCTAGGCGCGGCGCGAAGCCGCGGCGAGACCGAGCGCCGCGGTCACAGCCGCGAGTATCACGATCATGACGACGTCGGCGATCGATGTATATCCAAAGCGCCACGCTGTGCGCGCGGCGGCGATCTCCGGCGCATGAACGGCGACGGCCCCAAGGGCCCAGATCAGCGCCGTGGCGATGACAAGGCGCGCACCCCAGATCCGGCCCTGCAGGCAAAGGACCGCGCCGAAGATCTGCACCGCGTACGCCGCGCAGAGCACCGTCACTGCCACCCAGACGGCTATCCCGAAACGCGCAGGCTCGCGGAATTCGAAATCTTCAAGCACGTGCGGCAGGGTCGCAACGAGCAATACGATCGAAAGCCAACCGGCGCGAACGAAATCTGAAGATCGCGCTGTCAAGGTCACGATGGGCGTCTCTCGAATCGGAAACCTATGCGTTTGCTCGGCATCGAAACCTCATGCGACGACACGGCCGCGGCGGTAGTCATGGATGGTCGGATCGCAGAGTCGAACGTTCTCGCCAGCCAAGACGAATTCCACCGTGAATACGGCGGCGTCGTGCCCGAGATCGCCAGCCGCAAACATGTCGAGACGTTGAACGCGGTTATCGAAGCAGCGCTTGCGCGCGCCAATCGCACGTTTGACGATATCGACGGTGTCGCCGTCACGTGCGGACCAGGTCTCGCGGGGTCGCTCGTGGTCGGCGTGGCCGCGGCGCAGGGGCTAGCCTACGCGCGCGACCTGCCCGCATTCGCGATCAATCACCTGCACGGTCATCTGTTCGCGAACTATCTCACAGACCCGGACGAACCCGACCGCGCACTGCCGCAGACGCCCTTCGTCTGTCTCGTGGTATCCGGCGGGCACACCGATCTCATCGAGGTTCAAGAACCCGGACGTCACCGCGTCATCGGTCGAACGCTCGACGATGCGGCAGGCGAGGCATACGACAAGGTTGCTAGGCTGCTCGGCTTGGGATTCCCCGGCGGTCCGCTGCTCGATGCACTCGCGCGCGATGGGGACCCGCGCGCGTTCCGATTCCCGCGCGCGCTCATGGACGATTCCACATTCGACTTCTCGTTCTCCGGACTCAAGACATCCGTGCGCTATCATCTCGACGCGAATCCCGAAGATGCGCAGACGCGGGCCGCCGACGTCGCCGCCAGTTTTCAAGCCGCCGTGGTTGACGTCTTGTGCGCAAAGACGCTGCGCGCCGCACGCGCACTTGGTGTGAGGACTATCGCACTGGCCGGCGGCGTATCGGCAAACTCAATGCTACGGTCGCAGCTTCGCAGGCTCGGCGAGGCCGAAGGGTTACGCGTCCTCGTGCCGCCGCTCGCCTACTGCACGGATAATGCCGCGATGATCGCCTGCGCCGCCTACTACCGCGGCGATCTCGCGCGGGTGAGTCCTGACGAGCTGCGCGCCGACCCGAACTTCGCATGGTAAACGGATGAATCGTCTGTGCGCGCTCGTCACCGGCGCGTCGAGCGGTATCGGGCTCGATATCGCGCGCGATCTTGCGGCCAAAGGCTTCGATCTCATACTCACGGCGAGGTCGCGCGACGCCCTCGAGCGCATTGCGGCCGAACTCTCATCGGCCCACGGCATCCACACCTACGCTTTCTCTTACGATCTTGCTCTTGCTGACGCGCCGAGCGAGCTCTACGATGCCGTCGCCGCCACCGGCCACGTGGTGGACGTCCTCATCAATAACGCTGGGTTTGCCATGTATGGGCCGTTCGCCGATGGCGACACGCGGACGGGCCTCGACCTGCTGCAAGTCAATGTCGTCGCACTCACGCACCTGACCAGACTCTTTCTTCCGGGGATGTTGAAACGCGGCAGAGGCCGTATCCTCAACGTCGCCTCTACCGCGGCGTTCCAGCCCGGACCCTTGATGGCGGTCTACTACGCAAGCAAGGCCTATGTGCTGCATTTCAGCGAGGCGATCGCGGAGGAAGTCCGTGGCACAGGCGTCACCGTTACCGCGCTCTGCCCAGGTGCCACGCGAACCGGATTTCAAAAGCGAGGCGGACTCGACGATTCCAAACTCTTCCAAGGCAATGTCTTGGATAGCGCAGCTGTTGCGCGAGACGGCGTCGCCGCGATGCTGCGCGGCCAAATGCTCGTGATACCAGGGTTGCGCAATCAGGTGCTTATCGCGCTCGAGCGATTCTCGCCACGTTGGCTGATCCCGAGGATCATCCGTCGTATGCAAGCGCCGGTCACGAAACAGGGCTGAATGGTGACAGCTTAAGCCGGTGCGCCGTTATCCTTGCCCTCGCCGGCGCGCATGATCTTCAGGAAATTCGTACGCCCGCGCACGCCGAGCGGCGTGCCGCCGACGACGATCGCAGCCTCGCCGTGTTGGATGACGTCGCGCGCGAGCAGGTCGGCTTCAACCGCCTCCATCATCTCTTCCGTCGTCCGGTCGAAATCCGTCACTGTGGCGAACACACCCCAGTCCGTAGCCAGCCGGCGTGCGACGATTTCGTCCGGCACGTACGCATATACTGGAACCGGCGGTTTGTCTTTGCTCACGATGCGCGCGGAAAAACCCGAGCGCGTGAATGCCGCGATCGCTCTCACGTCCATGTGTTCGGCTATATGACACGCGGCGTTGGCGATAGCGTGCGAATCTTCACGCACGCGGCGGCGCCGGCGCTCGCGGGGCGGAAAGGCCGTCTCCGCCTCGCGCGCTATTCGCACCATGGTCTCTACCGCTTCCACAGGATACTCGCCAGACGCTGTTTCGCCGGACAGCATGATCCCGTCGCTGCCGTCGATGATCGCGTTCGCCACGTCCGACGCCTCGGCACGCGTCGGTCGCGGACTGTGGATCATCGATTCGAGCATCTGCGTCGCCGTGATGACGGGGATGAGATGCTCGCCAGCTTTCGTGATGATGTGCTTTTGCATCGTCGGCACGCGCTCGGGAGCCATCTCCACGCCGAGATCTCCGCGCGCCACCATCGCGCCGTCCGAGCGATCTAGAATCTCGTCAAGCCGTTCGATGGCTTCCGGCTTCTCGATCTTCGCGAACACGGGAGTGTCGCCGCCCGCTTCGCGGACTGCGTTCTTCGCGTCGTCGACGTCGTGCGGGTGGCGCACGAACGAGAGCGCGATAAAGTCTGCGCCGAGTTTCACGGCATACGCGAGATCGACGCGATCCTTTTCGGTGAGCGCGGGCGACGAGACGTTGACGCCGGGGAGATTGATGCCTTTGTGTTCGCCGAGCAGGCCGCCGTGGACGACAACCGTTTTTACCGCGGTGCCCGTCGTGCTGATCACGCGCAATTCGAGATTCCCATCGTCGAGCAGAATGCGGTCACCTGCGCGCACATCGCGCGCGAGAGCGGTGTATGGCGTGCTGACGCAACGCGCGTCGCCGATTCTCGCAAGCGTCGTGATCTCGAATTCGTCGCCGTCCGCCAGCGTGATCGGACGACCGTCCACGAGATCGCCGATGCGCAATTTGGGACCCTGAAGATCTGCAAGAACAGCGACGTGTCGATCCGCTTGTCGCGCCGCAGTGCGCACGAGATCGAGCGATAGGGCGAAGTTCTCATGGGACGCATGGGAAAAATTCACTCTAAAAACGTCGACGCCCGCTGCGACGAGCCGGCGGACGGTGGCTTGGTCGTTGCTAGCGGGACCGAGCGTCGCGACGATCTTGGTCCTGCGGACCCAACCGCTAACTGTGTCTTTCATGAAAGTATGATTTGCGTTACAGGGAGTGATGCGCCTCCATAGCGGCGGGTGATGACGTGCGTGTGCCCGAAGCGGATTTGTAAGCTACCATCCGCGAAGGAGAGCGCGAATGTCGTCTTTCTATCAACGTTTCGGGTCGCTCATCGGAGCAAGCGCGATCGCCGCGGCGCTATTCGCCGTCGCATCGTGCGGTGGCCAAAACTCCGTGACGCCAGCGCTGCACAGTCCGGTCGGAAGCTCGCAGAAGGTTGCGCAGCCCGCCGCGACTGCATCGCCGATCCAACTCGTCCCCGGCACGACCATCGGGACCGATGTCTTCCCCGAGGGCGATACGTCGACCGGCGGTCAAGGTCAGGTCGTCAACGGCATCCGGTGCGCGAAATCGCTTTTAGCGACTTTCCACCACCACGTGCATCTGTCGCTCTTCGTCAACGGTGAACAGATCGCGATTCCGCGCGGCACGGGTATGAAGAATCCTGCCCATGGGAACTACATCTACCACGCCGACTGCTTCTACTGGTTGCACACGCACGACGAGACGGGCATCGTCCACATGGAGGCCCCGACGTCGCGATTCTACGATCTTCACGATTACTTCTACGAATGGGGCGAGCCGCTCAGCCCATCGGACGTCGCCGGCTACATCGGCAAGGTCACCGTGTTCATCAACGGCGTCCAGCAATCGGTCGATCCACGCACGATTCAATTCAGCCCGTTTCTAGAGATCACGCTTGAAGTGGGCTCGCCCATCGTAACGCCGCCGACGTACATCTTCCCGCCGAACTACAAGTAGGCAGCCGCCGTCAGCCATGTGCTGACGCCTTCGGCGATCACCTCGCGCTCGACGTCATGCAGACGCTCGAGCGCTTTTTTTTCGTCATCCCCCGCGAGTAGCGCACACACGCGGCGGGCAAGCACCGGCCCCCGGTCGACCTCGGCCGTGATCTGGATCAGGCTCGCGCCCGTTGACGGCGCGCCGTACGAGAGGGCATCGCGGAGCGCATGGGCGCCGCGAAAAACGGGAGACACGCTTCCATCGGGGAGCATGACGTCGTCTGCCTGGGGATCGTCGGGAAGAAACGCCGGATGCAGGTTGAGGATGCCCGCAAAACCCGCATTGACGAACGATGCGTCAAGCACGTGCATCCAGCCGAGGAGCAGCACGAGCTCGATGCCGCGCCCGCGCACGTCGGCGGCCAGACGCGCGCCGTATTCCGCTCGCGATTCGGCATGCCGATCGAACGGCGCGATGAGAACGGGGATGCTGGCCTGCGAGGCGCGCTCAACCGCAAATGCTTCGCGCGCGTTTGAGACGACCAGCCGAACATCGAGGGGCAACGCACCCGCAGCCGCGAGATCGATCACGTGTTGCAGATTGGTGCCGGCGCCGGAGACGAACACCGCGGTCGGGACTCGCCGATCGCGGGTGGTGGCGGCGGCGGACGTCTGGTTCACGCGATGATGACCGCCGGTCCGCAGGCGTGGCGGGGTTCGACTTCGCCAACGACTGAAGCCGTGGCGCCGGACGCATCAGTGACCGGGTGTTCGCTCAGCGCGCCGCGCGCCGCGGCGAGCGCAGCGTTTTTGTCGGCGGCCGAAACGACGATGCAGAATCCGACGCCCATATTCAACGTGCGGTGCGCCTCTTCTACTGAAAGTCCGGCAGAGCGCGCGATCAGCGCTGCGATGGCGGGGACGGACCAGGCGGAGCGATCGAAGCGCGCCGCGAGATGTTCGGGCAGGATGCGCGGCATGTTTTCAATCAACCCGCCGCCCGTGATGTGCGCCATCGCTTTGATGATCACACCCGCGTCTTGCACCGCGCGAACATATCGAAGATAGCTCGGATGCACAGCGAGCAGTGCGTCGCCGATCGTCTGCTCCGAGCCTATCATTCGTTCACGCCAGCGTTCGGGTTGGAGGACGCTGCGCGCCAGCGAGTAGCCATTCGTGTGCAGACCGTTCGCGGGCAACGCGATGATGGCGTCGCCCGCGATGACGGTCGACGGATCCGCGAGCTTATCGCGTTCTACCGCACCCACGATCGTTCCGGCGATATCGAAGTGCGTCTCAGCGTAGACGCCCGGCATCTCGGCTGTTTCGCCGCCGAGCAACGCCGCGCCATTCTCCTTGCACGCCTTAGCGACGCCGCCGACGACTTGCGCCGCGACATCCGGGTCGAGCCTGCCGACGGCGTAATAGTCGAGGAAGAACAGTGGCTGCGCGTTGACGCAGAGGATATCGTTCACGCAATGATTGACGAGGTCTTGGCCGACCGTGTCGTAGCGGTGGAGCGCTGCCGCGACGAGCACTTTCGTGCCGACGCCGTCAGTGCTTGCGACGAGCACCGGATCGCGATAGCCGCGGAAATCGAAGCAGCCGCCGAATCCGCCGATACCGTCGAGGATGCGCGGATCTCGGCCGCGCGCCGCGATCTCGCGATAGCGCGCCACCGCCTCGTTTCCGGCGGTGATGTTCACGCCTGCTGCGGCGTAGCGGTCGGTCATGCCGTCACGTTCGGTAGGTGCCGACGCTCGTCATTTAGCTTGCGACTTTTGGAAATCGCCGTTCGAGTTCGTCGGTAACCGTTTCTATGCCGTGCACCAATCCATCGGTGAGGTCGCCCTGCTTGATGCGCGACGAAACGGCGGCTGCCACGTGGTCCCAGAAATCTTGACCGACGTGTTGGTGGATGCCGACGTCGCCCAGCACGACGAACTCGCGCCGAGTCGGCGCGACGAAGAACAGGATCCCGTTTCGTTCGGGCGTGGCGGTTAACCCGAGGCGATCGAAGGCGCGCTCCGCCGTCTTTCTCAGTTCTCCCCAGAAATGTGGAGCCAGCGAGACGTGTATCGGCGCGGACGTGCGCCGCTCCGCCGCGGCGATGGCCGACTCGATGCGTTTGGTATCGATATGCCGCACCAATCTGCGGTGTACGAAATGTTTCACCATGATCCCGAAGCGCCTCCGCCGCCGCCCATACCGCCGCCTCCGGAGAATCCGCCACCGCCGGAATACCCTCCGCTCGATGATCCGCCGCCGCGACCGCCGCCGAGGATGCTGAAAAGCAGCCACATGGCCATGGCCGGGCTGCGGATGAACAACAAGATGAAGCCGATGATGATGAACCCAAAGATCGCGGCCGCTACCGGGTTGAACGAAGTATCCGAAGAGCCGTTGTCGTCGCCGAGCGGCTGGACCGGCACGCCGTTCATCTCCGGTGCCGGGCTGCCGTCGATCAAGGCGAGCAGTTGTGCGACGCCGTTTGTGATCGCCGCGTCGTTGTCGCCCGCCTTGATCGTCGGCGTGATCACGTCGCGGATGATCTGGGACGCAGATGCGTCCGTCACGGAAGACTCTAGTCCGTAGCCCACCTCGATGCGCAACGTGCGGTCTTGCGGAAACACGAAAAGGACGAGACCGTCATCGAGTCCTTTGCGCCCCACTTTCCACGCGGTGAACGCATTGATCGTGTAGTCTTCGAGGGGCACGTCGGCGGTCGTCGTGCCGATATAGACGAGTACTTGGTGCCCGGTGCGACGTTCGTACGCTTGCAGGTCGGCGTCCAACGTCGCTCGGGTCTGTTCCGAAATGAATCCGCTAAGATCTGTGACCCAGCGTGTGGGGGCGGGAGGAGCTGGCTGCAAGGCAGCGCGCGCAGCGAGCGCGCCGCCGCACATCGCGATGGCTGCGAACAGCGCGATCCATGTCCGGACAGCGGTCGATCTCACGCGCTAGAATGTCACCTTCGGCGCATTCTCGGCGCCGCTTTGCGACTGGAAGTACGGTTTCTCCGCGAAACGCGAGCCGAAGAAATTGGCGAAGAATACGGTGGGGAAGCTCTGGCGCAGCGTGTTGAAGGCCTGCGCCTGTTCGTTGTAGCGCATGCGCTCGACGGCTATCCGGTTCTCCGTGCCTTCCAACTGCGCCTGAAGCGTCAAGAAATTCTCGTTCGCTTTGAGATCGGGATACCGCTCCACGGTGACGAGCAGACGCGAGAGCGCAGACGTCAGCCCATCCTGCGCTTGCTGAAACTGCGCGAAAGCGCGGGGGTCGCTCGTGATGCCGGCCGTGCCGCCGGCAGTGACTTGACCCACTTTCGAGCGCGCTTCGGCGACGGCGATATACGTGCTCTTCTCGAAGTTCGCGACACCTTTGACCGTCGCGACGAGGTTCGGTATGAGATCCGCTCGCCGCTGGTAGACGTTTTCGACCTGTCCCCACTGCGCTTGCGTCGCCTGATCTAGCGTGACGAGATTGTTATATGCTCCGGCTGCGCCGGCGGCTGTGATAAGCGCTAGGATGATGATGAGTGCGCCGCATCCGAGCGCGGTCTTGTTCGCCACGGTTAGCCCTCCGGCAGGTAATCCATAAGAATTAGACGGCGGTTCGCTTGGGATTATCCCCAGGTCGGAATCCGCCCTGCGGCGAAATTCGTGGGGTTCGCGACCATCGAAATTTACGAATCGGCCTTCGCTTCGCGCGCCGGCTTCCGAAAGGACTTCCAACACCGATGAAAATCACCGTCACCTCCGGCAAGCCGGAGGCCGTGCACGCTGACGCCCTCGTCTTGAGCCTACATGCCGATGGCGATCTGCCCGCCGCTGCGCGTTCGGTCGACAAGAGCCTCAATGGTGTCGTCACAGACCTTCGCCGTTCGAACGAGTTCAAAGGCCGGCGCGGCGAAGAAATCGTGGTCCCGATCTCGGGCGGGCTGCCCGCGAAGCGACTGATCCTCGTCGGGCTTGGGCCGGAGGCAGAATTTTCGCCATCCGCGCTGACGGCAGCGGTCGGTGCGGGCGTGCGAGCCGCGGCCCGGCGTGGTCTTTCATCTATCGTGTTCGCGTTGCCGGAGCTCAAGGCGTCCGATCTCGAGGCCGCAGGAGAACTCGCGGCCGAAGGCGCCGTCATGGCCACGTTCGATCCGGCATCGTACAGAAGCAAGCGCGAGACGCACACGGACGCGGTGAAATCCGTCACGCTCGTCGCCACAAAAGCCGGCGCGGTGCGGGCGCTTAAATCAGGGGTGAACAGGGGCATCGTCATGGGCGATGCCGCCAATATCGCCCGGCGTCTCGTCAACACGCCTTCGAACGACATGACGCCGTCAGTGATGGCCAAACGCGCGAAGGAGATCGCCAAAGAATTCGGCATGAAGTTCCACGTGCTCGAGCGCGCCGACATGAAGAAGCTCGGCATGGGCTCGATGCTTTCCGTCGCCGCCGGCAGCGACGAGCCGCCCAAGATGATCGCGATCGAATATCGAGGGAACAAGAAGAGCAAAGACATTCTCGGACTCGTCGGCAAGGGCATCACGTTCGACACCGGCGGCATCTCGCTCAAGCCTGCGCAAGACATGGATGCGATGAAGGGCGACATGGCAGGCGGCGCCACAGTCATCGCGGCCATGGCGGCGATCGCTCAACTGAAACCGAAGGTCAACGTCACCGCGGTCATCTGCGCGACGGAGAACATGCCGTCGGGCAAGGCGACGAAACCCGGTGACGTCGTGCGCGCGATGAACGGCAAGAGCATCGAAGTGATCAATACCGACGCAGAGGGCCGTCTCGTACTGGCAGATGGACTATGCTATGCTCGCAAGCTCGGGGCGAATCGGCTTGTGGATATCGCAACGCTGACCGGCGCGGTTGTGGTCGCGCTCGGTAATACCACGACAGGCGTGCTCTCCAACGACCGCGCGTTTGTCGACGCGTTCCACGCCGCCGCCGACCGGTACGACGAGCGCTACTGGGAATTGCCGTTGTATCCGGAATACGCCGACCTGATCCGCAGCCCGATCGCCGACATGAAGAACAGCGGCGGCCGGCCTGCCGGCACTATTTTCGGTGCGATGTTCATCAAGGAATTCGTCGACGACAGACCTTGGATCCATCTCGATATCGCAGGGACGTCTACGACCGATAAGGATCACGGGCACCTCGCAAAGGGCCCAACGGGCGTGGGATTGCGCCCACTCGTTCGTCTCGCAGAGCTCCTACCGACGCTCCGCCTCAACGGCAAGGCGGACGAAAAGGCCCACGCGCGCTTCCGCCGGTCCTAGCCAACTGAAGGGGCCGACGCTAGTCGGCCCACGTTTTTGTTCGCTCGGGCCGACTGGCGTCGGCCCCTTCGGACTATTTTTGAAGCGGCCGAGACCTCCCTGAAGGGGCCGGCTTTATGCCGGCCCAACTCGTTCGCATGATAAACACTGGTCGAGCGTTGCTCGTAAGCGCACTCGCTGCTTCGCTCTTTGCCTCCGGCTGCGCGCACAGCGCCAACTCCACCGCCGCGGCGAAAGCCGCGCGTGACAAAGCGGCTCCACTCATCGCAAGCGGGCTGGCGAAGATGAATCGCGGCGACGCGCACGGTGCGCTCGCGGATTACAACGCCGCGCTGTCCGCGGACCCGGATTCGGCTGTCGCCCTCTACGATAGAGGCGCAGTAGAGTATCGCCTCGGTCAATATCGCGCGGTGATCGCCGATTTCCGCGCCGCTCGGAGCAAAGCCGACGCAGGCGCTCCTCTCGCGTCGCTGACGCGCTACTATTCGGAGCTCTACGGCGGAATCGCCGACGAATACGTCGCCGACTACAGCTCCGCGCTCGCTGATGAACGTGCCGCCCTAGCGCTGAAGCCGTCCTCCGCGTTGGCTCGATTGAATATCGGATTCTCGTATGCGCAGACTGGCCGCTATCACGACGCGATCCTCGAATACGCGAGGGCGATCGGTGAGGGCGCGCGCACGGCGCAGGCCTACACACTGTTGGGCTGGTCGCGCGTCCAAACCGGCAACTCGCGCCAGTCGATCGACGACTTCAACACGGCGCTGCGCATCGCACGCCGTTATCCCTTGGCGTATGCCGATCGCGGCGTTGCCGAGTCGAACCTGCGTGACTACAATGATGCCATCGCGGATTTTTCGACCGCGCTCCATCTCGACTCGAACGACGCGTGGCTCTTCGATCAGCGCTGCGACGCCTACAACGACGTCGCGGACTACAGCGACGCGATGTACGATTGCACGCGTGCGATCCACCTCGCGCCGCGTTTCGCAGAGGCGTTCGTCGACCGAAGCAGGACGAATATAAATCAGGGCGACTTCCGCGATGGCATCGCCGACGCGTCAGCCGCGATCAAGTACGTTCCTGGCTACGCGATGGCGTACAATAACCGCGGCTACGCGCGCCAGATGGTCGGGGACGTCCGCGGAGCGTTCGCCGACTATGCGATGGCTCTGCACTACTCCCCTGATCTCGCGCTTGCGAAAGAGAATAGGGCGTGGCTCATCTCGTGGGTGAACCAGAACCGCGACGTACCGCAGTGGCAGCCCGAACTTGCGAACCTGACGACGGCGATGGAAGAACCAGCGCCGCAACCGACAGGCGACGCGTACGCGCAACTCTCGCAGAACTGCGGCAACCACTACGATTCGGGCTCTGATTATTATTCAGAATGTATGACATGGGGCCTCGATTCTGCCCAGGCCAGCGAGCAGGACGACAAAGATCAGGCGCAGGCCGCGGTCGAAGACGCGCAGTACGCGCAGCAGCAGGCCGAGAACGACGCAGCTCAAGCGCAGCAAGACGCGCAGTACAATCAGGCCGACCAAGAGGCTGCAGCAGCGCAAGCCCAGGACGACGCGAACTATGCGTCGTCTGATACGTCATCCGACTCCTACTCGGAGCCGGCACCCGAACCGGAAGCGCCGGTGGACGACTCCGGCGGCGGCTAGCTCGAATATTGATTCGGACGACGCGTCCGCCCGGATCAATTGAACGCTTGTATGCCCGTCTGCGCGCGGCCGAGGATCAACGCGTGGATGTCGTGCGTACCCTCGTACGTGTTGACCGCTTCGAGATTCATCACGTGGCGGATCACGTGGAACTCGTCGGAGATCCCGTTTCCGCCGTGCATGTCGCGCGCGGTCCGCGCGATCTCCAGAGATTTGCCGCACGAATTCCGCTTGAGCATCGACACCATCTCCGGAGCCGCTTCGCCCTGATCGAATAGCCGGCCGAGCCGCAAGACGGCGTGAAGTCCGAGTGTGATCTCCGTCTGCATGTCAGCAAGTTTCACTTGTATGAGCTGCGTCGCCGCCAGCGGCCTGCCGAATTGCAAGCGCTCGAGCACGTACTTGCGCGCCGCATGCCAGCAGAACTCGGCCGCGCCGAGCGCGCCCCACGCGATTCCGTAGCGCGCCTTGTTCAGACAGCCGAACGGACCCGCAAGGCCGGCGGCTCCGGGCAGATAGTTCGCGTCGGGGACGAAGACGTCGTCCATGCTGATCTCGCCCGTGCTCGACGCTCGCAAGCTGAACTTCCCCTGGATCGGCGGCGCCTGCAAGCCTTTCATGCCCTTTTCAAGGATGAATCCGCGGATGACGTCCGCGTCGTCTTTCGCCCAGACGACAAACACATCGGCGATCGGCGAGTTCGTGATCCACGTCTTGGCGCCGCTGACCTTGTAACCGCCGGACGTCTTGCGCGCGCGCGTGACCATGCTCGCCGGGTCTGAGCCGTGGTCGGGTTCGGTGAGCCCAAAGCAGCCGACGAGTTCGCCGCGCGCGAGGCCCGGCAGCAGCCGCGCTCTCTGCTCTTCCGTTCCGTACGCATGGATGGGGTGCATCACGAGGCTCGACTGCACGCTCATCGCAGACCGATAGCCGCTGTCCACTCGCTCCACTTCGCGTGCGATCAGCCCGTAGCACACGTGGCTCACGCCCGCACAGCCGTAGCCCTCGATGGTGGATCCGAGAAATCCAAGCGCGCCCATTTCGCGCAGTATGTCGCGGTCGAAACGCTCGTGACGATTCGCTTCCAACACCCGCGGGAAGAGCTTCTCTTGACAATACGCGCGCGCAGCATCGCGAACGTGGCGCTCGTCGTCGTGCAGAAGCGCGTCAAAGCGCAGCGGATCTTCCCAGGCAAAAGCGCTCATCGCGGAACCACAGCCGTCGCCTCGATCTCGACCAACGCCGCGTCTTCCAGCAGCGCGCGGACTTCCACCACCGACATCGCGGGATAATGGCGGCCGATCACCTCGCGGTATGCCACGCCGATATCGTTTTGTGCGGCGAGGTAGGCTTGTTTGTCCGTCACGTACCACGTCATGCGAGCAATGTGGTGGGGGCGCGCGCTAGCCACGGCGAGGACGCGCACGACGTTCGTGAGCGCCTGACGCACTTGGCCCGCGATGTCCGACGCCGTGAAAGCGCGCGCATCGTTCCAGCCGATCTGACCGCTGACGAAGACGAGCGTGCCGTCGCAGGAAACGCCGTGCGCGTATCCTCTAGACTCGGTGAGGCCGGCAGGCGTAAGGATCTTCATCTCATGTCCCCTGGCGCAGTTTGAAGCGCTGCAGTTTGCCCGTTTCCGTGCGCGGCAGCGCCGGCAAAAACGCGACGCGGCGCGGATACTTGTACGGTGCGATCTCGGCTTTTACGTGATCCTGTAGGCGCTTGGCGAGCGCGTCATCGCCGACGATGCCGTCGCGCAAGACGACGAACGCTTGGACGATCTGGCCGCGATCCTCGTCGGGCACCCCGACGACCGCGCACTCGAGAACGTCGACGTGCGAGAGCAGCGCGGACTCGACCTCCGGACCCGCTATGTTATAGCCGGCTGAGATTATCATGTCGTCGCTGCGTGCCTGATAGTAGAAATAACCGTCATCGTCTTCGATGTACGAATCGCCGGTGAGATTCCAGCCGCCCGAGACGTATTGGAGCTGACGATCGTCAGCCAGATAGCGGCATCCCGTGGGCCCTTTGACCGCAAGCCGACCGACCGTACCGTTACGCACCGGCTTCTCGTCGTCGCCCAAAACGCAAGCCTTGTAGCCGGGAACCGGTTTGCCGGTGGCGCCGGGGCGGATATCATCTCCGGCCGCGGCGATGAAGATGTGCAGCATTTCTGTGGACCCGATGCCGTCGATGATCTTGATGCCGGTCTTCTCTTGCCACCCCGCGCGAGTAGCGAGCGGCAGTGTTTCGCCGGCCGACACACATGTGTGCAGCGACGTCACGCCGTAGCCGGCGACGAGCGGCGTCATCGCACGATACGCCGTTGGAGCCGTGTAGACCGTCGTGACACGCTCGCGAGCGATCGCTTCGAGCATCGCATCCGGAGTGGGCTTCTCGAGCATGACCACCGATGCGCCCGCGTGCAGTGGAAAGAGCAAGACGCCACCCAACCCAAACGTGAACGCGAGCGGCGGCGAACCCATGAAGACGTCGTCGATGCGCGGCTTGGTCAGTTTGGCGGAGAACGTGTCGCAGACCGCGAGGACGTCGCGGTGGAAGTGCATCGTGCCCTTCGGCTTGCCAGTGGTGCCGGAGGTGAATGCGATCATGCAGACATCGTCCGCGGCGGTATCGGCATTGACCGGCGCTCCCGACTGGCGGTGCATCCGAGCGGTTAAACCATCTGTGCCATCGTCGTGGCTGTAGACGACCTGTTGCATCGAAGGGCAGGCTTGTGCAGCACGGTCGAACTCATCTGCGAGCCGGCGATCGCAGATCGCCGCGCCTACCTGCGCCTTTTCGATCACCTCGGTGAGTTCTTTGGTGCGTAGCAACGGCATGGTTGACACCGCGATGCAGCCCGCCTTGACCACGCCGAGCCAGCTTGCGGCGAAGACCGCGTTGTTGAAGCCGCGGATCAACACTCTAGCTCCTGGCACAAGCCCGAGATCGTTGCGCAGCACGCTTGCTATCCGATTCGCGTCGTCCAACAGTTGAGCGTACGTCCGCGTACCGGCGGCGTCCACGATCGCCGGGCGCTCGCCGCGGCCGGCAGCGACGTGCGAATCGAGCAGACGCGGTGCGCAATTCAACTGTTCAGGATAGTGAAGTTCCGGCAGTTCGAAGATGAATTCGGGCCACCGATCTTTCGGCGGAAGGTGGTCGGCCGCGAAGCGGTCGACGTGCGCGCTGCGCCCCATCAACGCGCTGCGGCCGGCGGCGCAGCTGTGCCGCGCGCGGCGCGTAGTGTTTCGCGCGCCACTACGAGCTTCTGCACCTCGGTCGCGCCTTCGTAGATGCGGAGCGCGCGGATCTCGCGGTAGAGGCGCTCGACGATATGGCCGCTGACGAGCCCCGCTCCGCCGAACAGCTGGAGCGCACGGTCGATCACGGTTTGCGCGGTCTCGGTGGCTGTGAATTTCGCCATGGCCGATTCGCGGGTGCCTTGTTGCGCGAGTACGTCGCGCGTCCAAGCCGCGCGATACGTCAAAAGTGCGCTCGCGTCTACGCCGGTCGCCATGTCGGCGATCGCTGCCTGCGTCAGCTGGAAGTCGATGAGTTTCGACCCGAACATCTCGCGTTGCGCGGCATGATCGATCGCTTCGTCGAGCGCGCGGCGCGCCATACCGAGAGCTGCCGCCGCAACCGTTGGTCGAAACGCGTCGAGCGTCCGCATGGCTATGGCGAAGCCTTCGCCGGGTTCGCCGAGCATGTCGCTCGCCGGAACGCTGCAGCTTTCGAACCGCAGCGTGGCCAATGGGTGCGGGGCCATGACGTCGATGCGCTCGGCGACACGCAGACCGCGCGCCGTCGCATCCACGACAAAGGCGCTCAAACCCTTGTTGCCAGGCGCCTCGCCGGTGCGGGCAAAGACGACGTAGAAGTCGGCGATGCCGCCGTTGGATATCCACGTCTTCTCGCCGTCCAAGATGTAGCGATCGCCTTCGCGCTTCGCCTTCGTCGCGAGCGCGCCGACGTCCGTGCCTGCGTCGCGCTCGGATATTGCGAACGCCGCGATGGCGTCGCCGGTGACGACGCGCGGCAGATAGCGGCGTTTTACCTCATCGCCGCCGAACATCGAAATGGGGTGACTGCCGAGGCCCTGCATCGCGAACGCGAATTCGCCAAGCGCATCGCGGCGCGCGAACGCCTCGCGGATGAGACAGATCGAGCGCGTGTCGATGCCCTCGGCGGTACCGCCGAACTCCTGAGGCACGCAGTAGCGAAGCCATCCTGCCTTGCCGAAGAGTGCCACGAATCGACGGCATGTCGCGTGCACCGTCGCAGCCGTGACGCTTTCGACCGAGGTGAGATGCTCGGTCGCCCATGCGTCAGCCGATTCGGCTAAGCGACGGTGCGCATCGTCGAAGAACGGCCACGTCCGGTAACTCGTGTCGCTCATCAGTCTCCTTCGAACACGGGCACGCGCTTTGCCGCAAATGCTTCGTACGCCCTGCGGAAATCGTTGCCGCGCATGCACTGCGCCTGCGCTTGCGCTTCCGCATCGATCGCGGCGTCCAGCGGCAGCGCCCATTCGGAGTGCAGCATCTTCTTTGTCAGCGCATGCGCGGCCGCTGGTCCGTTAGCAAGCTCGCTGGCCAAAGTCGTCGCCGCGTCGAGCAGCCGCTCGGGCTCGCATATCGTATTGAAGAATCCCCAAGCGGCGCCCTCGTCCCCGCTCAGAGTCCGGCCGGTGTAGAGAAGTTCGGCCGCGCGACCCAACCCGATGACGCGGGGGAGCATCGCGCAGGCGCCCATGTCACAGCCGGCCAGCCCGACTTTGACGAACAAAAATGCAACCTTGGCCCGTGACGTACCGAAGCGCAAATCTGACGCAAGGGCCAAGATCGCACCCGCGCCCGCGCAGACGCCGTCCACAGCCGCGACGATCGGCTGCGGGCACGCGCGCATCGCTTTTACGAGATCGCCCGTCATCGTGGTGAACGCGAGCTGCTCGGCGGGTTCCATATCGAGGAGCGGCGCGATGATCTCGTGGACATCACCGCCGGAACAGAAATTTCCGCCCGCACCGGCGAGGACGACGGCCCGAACATTTCGCGATATAGCGAGCGCGCGGAAGAGGTCACGCATCTCGGCATACGAGTCAAACGTCAAAGCATTTTTCCGCGCCGGCCGATCGAGCGTGAGCATGGCAACACGATCCTTGACCGCGTACCGAAAAGTCTTGGCCGAATAGGTCGCTGCGTCTGGGATCCGGCTGGCCTCCGTCACGATACGGCCCCATGCGGCTGCGAGGTGAGATGCTGCTTGAGCTTGGCGAGCAGCGCGTGAAGTTGCGAAGTCTCGGATTTCGTCAGACCGCCGAACAGGGAGACGATCCAACGCTCGTGCGCGCGAGCCATCTCGCGAAAAGCGCGGCGCCCGGCCGGTGTCAAGCGCACGGCGTATGCACGCCTGTCACGCGGCGCTGTCTGGCGGCTCACAAGGCCTTCGCTGACGAGCTGGTCAGTGATACCGGTGACGTTCCCGCCGGTCACCATCATGCGTTTTGAGATATCGCTCATCTTCAGGCCTTCAGGTGCGCGCTCGAGTTGCGCCATCAGATCAAAACGCGGCAACGTGCTGTCGAAGTCTTGCCGAAGCGAGACGCGCGTCCGGCTCTGCACGATATTCGCGCACGCCAAGAATCGCAACCAGACCCGCAGCGCGAGATGATGTTCATCGGCGGCGCGCGACTCGGAGTCGGCGACCTGTGCCGGCCTCGCTCGTCGCGCGAGGGTGGTGCGCGCGATCATTGCGTCTCTCCGCCAGCCACCGCGATCGCTTGCCCCGTGATCGCCGAGGCGCCAGGTTGACATAGCCAGGCGACTGCATCTGCCACTTCCTCCGAGCGGACAAGGCGACCTTGAGGATTGCGCTCGACGAGCAGTTTGCGAGCCGCCTCAACAGTGCGACCGGTCTTCGCGACGATGTTCGAAGTTGCGGCGCGGACCATGTCGGTGTCTGTGTAACCCGGGCAAACCGCGTTGACCGTGACGCCGCTCGCCGCAACCTCCATGGCAAGCGCGCGCGTCAAGCCGACGAGTCCGTGTTTTGCGGCGCAGTATGCGCTGATGTACGGCGCGCCCACAAGGCCAGCGACGCTCGCGATGTTTACCACGCGGCCGTCGCGCGCTTCGACCATCGCGGGCAATGCTTCGCGCGAGCACAAGAACGCGCTCGTGAGATTGACGGCGAGCATGCGCTCCCATTCGCCCAACGTGGTCTTGCCGAACGGCATGCTGAATGCGGCTCCCGCATTGTTCACCAGGATGTCGATGCGGCCGAACGCCGCGCGGGCGCTAGCGAACATCGTCGCCACAGCGGCTTCGTCGGTGACATCGGCCAGCGCGACGAATACGCGCGCAGCTTCGCCGAGCCGCTGTGCGCTCGCATCAAGTGTGGCCTGCGTGCGGCCGGCGATGGTCACGCGGGCGCCGAGGCCATGCAGTGCCGCCGCGATGGCCGATCCGATCCCGCCGCCGCCACCCGTGATCAGCGCGTGCTTGCCGGAGAGTATCTCGCTCATACGCCGCTCCCGGCTTGAGCGGCACGCGCGAGGTTTCGCAGCAGCTGGTCGCGGCCCGTGAGATACTGATCGGGCCAGGTAACGCCGTCGTAACCAAGACTTGCCGCGGCGTGCAGCGTCCAGTAGGGGTCGGCGAGGTGCGGACGCGCGAGCGCGCACAGGTCCGCGCGGCCTGCCGCGATGATGCCGTTGACCTGATCGGGTTCGGTGATATTGCCCACTGCCATCGTGGCGATCCCCACTTCGTTGCGAATCCGGTCTGCGTATGGAGTCTGGAACATGCGCCCGTAGACGGGCCGTGCGTTTCGCGACGTCTGACCGGCGGAGACGTCGATGAGATCCGCGCCGGCCGCTTTGAATGCGGCGGCGATCGCGACCGAGTCTTCGCCCGAGATACCATCGTCGACCCAATCGGTCGCTGAGATGCGCACCGACATCGGCCGTTCGCGCGGCCAGACCGCGCGCATCGCGGTGAATACCTCGAGCGGGAACCGCAGTCTGCCTTCTAACGAACCGCCGTATTCGTCGGTGCGTCGATTGGTGAGGGGCGTGATGAATGCGGAAAGCAGATAGCCGTGCGCGCAGTGCAGTTCGAGCATATCGAAGCCGCAGCGGGCGCCAGACTGCGCGGCGCGCACGAATGCGTCCTTGACCGCGTCCATATCCGCGCGTGTCATCGCCCTCGGAACCTGATTTGCCGGGCCCCAGGCGAGCGCCGACGGTGCGATGAGCGGCCAGTTGCCTTCGCGTAACGGTTCGTCCGCGTCTTGCCAACCGAGTTGGGTGCTCCCTTTCGGACCCGCATGCCCGAGCTGGAGCGCGAACTTCGCGTTCGAGCGATCGTGCACGAAGTCGACGATGCGCCGCCATGCCGTCTCGTGCGCCGGATCGTACATGCCGCAACAGCCGGGCGAAATTCGCCCATCCGCGGTGACGCATGTCATCTCCGTGAAGATCAAGCCCGCGCCGCCGAGCGCGCGCGAACCGAAGTGGACGAAGTGGAACTCGTTCGGGGTGCCGCCCGTCGCGCTGTACATGGCCATCGGCGAGACCACCACGCGATTCTCGACGCGCATCGAGCCGATGCGGAACGGCGTAAACATCGGTGGCACGGCTTCCGGCTGGCGCAATGAGGACGCTTCATCTGTCTCTGCACGGCGAGCGACCCACTCTTCAATGCCGACTACGTAGCGTTCGTCTCTCATCTTGAGGTTCGCGTGCCCGACGCGCTGACTCCGCGTGAGCAAGCTATAGGCGAATTGTTCGGGTTCGAGGCGCGCGTACCGCGTTACATTCTCGAACCACTCCGTGCTGTTGCGGGCCGCGTTCTGGAGTTTGAGCACTTCGATGCGGCGCTCCGCCTCGTAATTCTCGAGCGCCTTCACCGTGTTGCCGCCGACCGCGAGCTCGCGCGCGAGCACGATCGCATCTTCCATCGCGAGTTTTGTGCCCGATCCAACCGAAAAGTGTGCCGTGTGCGCGGCGTCTCCGAGCAACACGAGATTGCCCGCGTGCCAGCGCTTATTGCTCACCTGGACGAATTTCAGCCACGGGCTCGCAAGGTGCGCGGCGTTGCTCATCAACCCGCCGCCGTCGAGATACTTTCCGAAGAGCGCTTCGCAGAATTCGATCGTGCGTTGAGTGTCCGCTCCTTCGAGGCCGGCCGCCCGCCACGTCTCCTCGCGCGTCTCGACGATCACCGTGCCCATATCGCGATCGAAGCGATAGGCGTGGATCTGAAACCATCCCGCGTCGGTCTTCTCGAACGCGAACGTGAAGGCGTCGAGGCGTTTATGGGTGCCGAGCCAGACGTAGCGGTTGCGCCGCTCTTGCAGTTCCGGCTGGAACGTGTCGGCGTGCAGGCGCCGCATCGCGCTGTTCGCGCCGTCGCTGAGCACGACGACGTCGGCCCCACTGAATTCGGCGAGATCCGTGATTTCGGTCTGAAATCGCAGGTCGACGCCGACCTCTTGCGCCCGGTGCTGCAAGATCGCGAGCAATTTCTTGCGGGCGATGCCGCAGAAGCCTTGCCCGCCGGCGGTGATGACGCGCCCGCGGAAATGGATGTCGATATCGTCCCAATGGACGAAGTCGTCGATGATCGCGCGATAACTTGGCTCATCGGCGATTGCCAGATTGCCGAGCGTCTGGTCAGAAAAGACGACGCCCCAGCCGAAAGTGTCGCCGGGGCGATTGCGCTCGAGGACGGTCACGGACGCATCCGGCCGCGCGCGTTTCATGAGCAGGGCGAAGTAGAGCCCAGCCGGACCTCCGCCGATGCAGACGATGCGCATTCGCTACTCCGCCCGGGACAAGTGCTTTGAGCCTAAATATATTACATTTAAAGCTATTTGGCAAGAAATGCGGATGTAGGGCGTACCTTCATGGTCCGCCGGCGAGCCGCCGGGCTCGCCCCACGTACGGTAAAATGGGCCGACTAGCGTCGGCCCATTCAGCAGGAAGCTGAGGTCAGATTAGAGCGCGGCTTCTGCCGTCGGGCGGCGGACGAGGTCCGTTAATTCTTCGTCGATGCCCTGCGGATATTTACCCGTGAAACAGCCGGTGCACATCTCATGGCGATCGCGCTCCGTGGCCGCGATCAAGCCATCGAGGCTGAGATAGCCTAACGAATCGGCGCCGATCGTCTCGCGGATCTGCGGCACGGTCATGTTCGCAGCGATGAGCTGGTCGTACGTGGCAGTGTCCACGCCCAAGAAACAGGGATGGCGCATCGGCGGGCTCGTGATTCGCACGTGCACTTCTTTCGCACCCGACCGCCGTAACAGCGCGACGAGTTGGCGCGTGGTGGTGCCGCGCACGATCGAATCATCCACAAGTACCACGCGGCGCCCGTTGAGATTAGCAAGCAGCGGATTGAATTTCAGTTTAACGCCTTGTGCGCGGATCTGCTGGTCCGGCTGGATGAACGTGCGCCCGATGTACCGGTTCTTCATCAGGCCCTCGATGTACGGCAAGCCCGACTCATCGGAGTAACCGATCGCGGCGGCAGTGGCGCTATCCGGCACGCCCATCACGACGTCTGCTTCGACGGCATGCTCTTTGGCGAGTTCGCGACCCATGCGATAGCGTGCGAGATACAGTTCGCGACCAGCGTATACAGTATCCGGACGCGAGAAATAGATGTATTCGAAGATGCAATTGGCGCGCTTGTGTTCGGTGGGGACCATGCGGCTGCGCAGCCCGCCGCTGTCGATCACCACGATTTCGCCCGGCTCTACCTCACGCACGAACTCCGCGCCGACCGTTGAAAGCGCACACGACTCCGAAGCGAGCATCCAACCGCCTGCATACCTTCCTAAGCAAAGCGGGCGTATGCCCCACGGATCGCGGAATCCGAAGAGCTGCGTCTCGGTGCAGAGCACGATCGAGAACGCGCCGATGCTGCGCTGCATGGTGCGCACGATGCGCTCTTCCATGTCGCCGTCGGGTTCCGAGGCGATATAGCGCGCCATGATGTCGGTGTCTGAATTGCTCGTGGGCACTGTGGTGTCGTGGAGGCCGTCGCGCAACGCCGCGGTGTTGACGAGATTGCCGTTGTGCGCAAGAGCGAACCAGCCCAGATCACAGTGCGTCAGCAGCGGCTGCGCGTTGTAGACCACGGACGAACCGCTTGTGGAATAACGGGTGTGGCCGACCGAGAGATGGCCGGGAAGCGCGCTCAAATGTTCTTCGTCGAACACCTGCGAGATGAGGCCCATCTCCTTGTGGCACCGCAGTGTCGCACCGTCCGAAACCGCCATTCCGGCGCTTTCCTGTCCGCGATGTTGGAGCGCGTAGAGCGCGAAAAACGTGGCGCGCGCCACGTCCTGTCCGGGAGCGAATATGCCGCAGACTCCGCAGGCATCGTGCAGCGCGTCCTCGCTGCCCTGCGGCTTAGGTAGGTACCCGTTCCAGTCTTGCGGCAGCGCGGCATCCATATACTTTAGACACTACCGTATGCGCACGGCAGTGTCAACGTTCCATTTGCGGAATCCGACGCTTGCCGCTCTTCAGAAGGCCGCCGAACTAGGCTGTGGGATATGCGCCGATGTCGCAAAGCACCGGGTCGATGAACTCGTTTGTATTCAGAGCAATCCATGGACTATGCCCAGACGAGTCTGCTGTGAAGAGTGGACGAGCGACGAACACGTCGATCGACGAGTCCGATCCGATTCGCATCCACCGGAGCAGACCAACTTCGGCCGTCGTGGGCGGAGATGCCCAGGGCGACGCCGCCTTCACCAACTTCGTCTGCGCGGGCGAGGCGGGCCGCGCCCACTTCAAGATCTCAGCTTGTTGCGCGCGCGACACGTGTTGGCTCTCGAACGCAGCCCGTGTCGCCGGGTAGACTTCGTTGTAAATCCAACATTTCGTTGACGCAGGCGCAGGACTTGCCGCCGGTGGACTCTGTCTGACCGTGCTTTGACCGCACGCTCCCGGAGACGCGCCAATAGCCGACAGCATAAGTGCGGTCATCGTGACATTGCGCACTGCACTTCCGAACACGTAAAGTCCCGTCATTCGAGCTTCACTCGTGCCGCTATATCCCTGCGGAAAGCGAGCGTCACACCCGCTGGCAGCTTGCCGACATATGCCGAGCAGGCTTCATAGGCAGCGATGCGCGCGTCGGCTACGCTTTCACCGAGCGCCGTGACGGTCAACACGCGGCCGCCGACAGAATCCACGACCGAGCCGCGCCGCGTGGATGTCCCCCAGAATGCCGAGGTTTCGACATCCGGCAGGCCGACAAGAGGCGCCGACGTTCCAGGGTAACCGACACTCGTGAGCACGACGCCCACGCAAGCGCTTTTTGAAAATGTCGGCGGCTTGGTTTGCGCAAGCGTTCCGGTCGCTGCGGCGAGCAGCAATTCAGCGAGATCGGTCTCGAGCCGCGGAAGCACGACTTGCGTTTCCGGATCGCCGAAGCGAGCGTTGAATTCGAGCACCATCGGGCCGCGCTCGGTCATCATGAGACCCGCGTAGAGGCAGCCGCGGTATTCGATGCCGTCGCGCCGCATGCCGTCGAGCGCCGGGTCGATCACCTCGCGCCTGATGCGCGCGAGCGCCTGCTCGTCTAAGACGTCCGAGGCGGGCGAATACCCGCCCATGCCGCCCGTGTTCGGTCCGGAATCCGCATCGCCGGCGCGCTTGTAATCGCACGCGGGCGCCAGCATGTGCGCTGTCTCTCCATCTGTCACGACCATGACCGACGCCTCGGGACCGGACAACCGCTCTTCCAACACGATCGTGGCGCCGCCGCCGGGCACGCGATGATCGCGATACCACCCTTCGACCAGAGCAGCGGCCTCTTCTGACGTGTCGCATACGACGACGCCTTTGCCCGACGCCAAACCATCGGCTTTGACGACGACGCCTCCCCACTCCCACTCGTTCAAATGCTTGAGGGCTTGCTTCGCGTCATGCGCGATGCGGAAGCGGCTGGTAGGAATGCCGTTTCTCGCCATGAACTGTTTGGCGTACGCCTTGCTCGACTCGAGTCTCGCGCCGGCGCGCCCCGGTCCAAAAGTCGGGATGCCGGCAGCGCGCAACGCATCCGAGACGCCCGCCGCCAGAGCCGCCTCGGGGCCGATCACCGCAAGACCGATCTTTTCGGCGGCCGACCGCTCGACGAGCGTGGGCGACGCAGTGACGGCGACGCCGGTCCAGTTCTCGCCATGCGATGCGGTGCCGGCATTACCTGGTGCGGCGCACACAGACTCAACGAGCGGCGATTGCGCAAGCTTCCACGCCAGAGCATGCTCGCGCGCGCCGGAGCCGACGACGAGCACTTTCACGCGCGCTCCTGCGCTGCTTTGCGAGTGCTCTTCTCGGCGTACATCGCGGCGTCGGCGGCCGTCAGCGCGCTTTCCATATCCTCGCCGGTGAAATCTGAAAGACCATGACTGACGGTGAGCCAGGCGGATCCAGATTCCATGCGCGCGTTGATGGCGTCGTCGAGTCGCTGCATTCGACTGCGCGCCAATTCGAGCGGCATGCCCGGCATCACGACGACGAACTCATCGCCGCCGAGCCGATAGACCTTGTCTTCGCCACGCACGAGATCGGAGAGGCCCTGCGCGACCGCCCGAATCGCGGCATCGCCGGTCGCATGACCCAGTGAATCGTTGATCTGCTTGAGGCCATCGAGATCGACCACGACGATCGTGCCGCGCCGGTCGCTTATCCCGCCTTCGCGATGTTCGTGTTCGAATGAGTAACGGCTCAGGGCCCCGGTCAACGCATCGCGAAGCAGAGCCGTCGCGGTACGATCGTGCGCAACGCGCAGGCCTTCGTTCGCCTCGGCCAACTCGGCGCGCACCCTGTCCACGATAACGACGACACTGCCGAAGCCGAGCATGAGCTCGAACATCCCGTCCACTAGGGACGTCACCGTATAATAGTAGGGACTCAACGCGACGTGCTGCGCCGAGAGATACCAGTTCGAGGCGCAATGTTGCAGATAGTCGAGCGAAAGCAGCGCGAGACCGACAGCCGTGAGGCGCACGCCCGGTCCGCTCGCGCGATCGCGAAGTGCCGGCCAGAGCGCTACGAGACATGCAGCCCAAGCAAGGCCGAAAATGCCGTTGTGAATCGTATAGCGCCAGAGAAACACCGTCGGCAGCGCCAGAAGGACGATCGCGACGATGGCGGCCGGGATGAGCGCGAGCCAGACGCGCTTGGCGGGCAGATCCGCGCCGGCTGTATGGCGGCAGGCGGCGAAGATGAACACGACGGCGGCGTATTCGAAGAAGAAATAGCCAAAGAACAGAGGCGGCGCGATCGCCGGAATGCGGTTGGCCAATAGTATGGACACGAGCGAGCACGTATAACATGCCCAGCCGCTCGCCCAGTAGGGGAAAAGCCCGCGCCTGACCGCTCGCGACACGATGAACGACACGAGCGCGATCAGCGCCGTTGCGCTGATCTGGAACACGAGCGAGATGATGCTCGTAAGCCGGAATAAGTCTTGGAAGCGTGTGTCGGCGATCGGCGCCGCGAGCGCGGCGAGATCTATCATTCCCACTCGATCGTCGCTGGCGGCTTCGACGTGATGTCGTAGACCACGCGGTTCACGCCGGGAACCTCGTTGACGATCCGCGTGGAGATCTTTTGCAAGACCTCGTAGGGTAGCCGAGCCCAATCGGCGGTCATGCCGTCGTCGCTGGTCACGGCGCGGATCGCGATGAGATCCGCGTACGTGCGGCCGTCGCCCATGACGCCGACGCTCTGGATCGGCGTCAGCACGGCGAAGTACTGCCACGGTTCGGGCGACGCGCCCCGTTGGATCTCCTCGCGCGCGATCGCGTCCGCGCGCCGCAGCACCGTCAGCCGCTCTTCGGTGATCGCACCCAATACTCGAACGGCAAGACCAGGACCGGGAAACGGCTGACGGCCGACGATCGTCTCCGGCAGTCCCAGTTCTCGGCCGAGCGCGCGGACCTCATCTTTGAAGAGCAACCGCAGCGGCTCAACCAGACGCAGCGCCATGCGGTCGGGCAGACCGCCCACATTGTGGTGCGTCTTGATCTTCGCGCCGCTCTTGCTTCCGGCCGTCTTGCTCTCGATGACGTCGGGATAAAGCGTGCCTTGGACGAGGAATTCGACGCCGGGAATCGCCCTAGCGCGCTCTTCGAACACGGCGATGAACTCGCGACCGATGATCTTGCGCTTCTCCTCGGGATCGCTGACGCCGGACAGCGCCTCCAAGAATCGCGTGCGCGCGTCGACGGCGATCACGTCGAGATGCATAACGTCGCGAAACGCCTCGACGACTTCTTCCGCCTCGCGCTCGCGCAGCAGTCCGTGATCGACGAAGATGCACGTGAGGCGATCGCCGATCGCGCGAGAGACCAGCGTGGCGGCGACTGCGCTGTCGACGCCGCCTGAAAGCGCGCAGATCACTCGTGCATCGCCGACCTGTTGGCGGATCTCTGCGATGGCTCGCGTTGCGAACGACGACATCTCCCAGCGATCTCGCAAGCCGGCGATGCGGCGCAGAAAATTGTCCAACACGACGCGGCCGGCCGTCGTATGCATCACCTCGGGATGGAATTGCACGCCGTAGATCCTGCGCTCGGGATCGCCCACAGCGGCGAGAGCGCAGTGCGCAGTCGAAGCCAACGGCACGAATCCGGCCGGCAGTTCAGTCACCGTATCGGTGTGGCTCATCCATGCCTGTGTCAGATCGCTCACGCCGTCGAACAGCTGTGAATCCGCCGCCTTGACTTTCAGGTCGGCCTTACCGTACTCGCTTGTCGTACCGGGCGAAACGCGACCGCCGCAAATGCGTGCGAGCTCCTGCATGCCGTAACAGATGCCGAGGATCGGCTTGCCGCTCTCAAGGATCTCTTTCGGGAGATGCGGCGCGCCCGGTGCTATGCACGATTCGGGGCCGCCCGTCAAAATGAAAGCGCCCGGTTTGCGCGTCTCGATCTCCGCCCACGGCGTGTCAAAAGGAAGGATCTCGGAGTAGACGTGGGCTTCACGCACCCGCCGTGCGATGAGCTGCGCGTACTGCGCGCCGAAGTCGAGGATGATGACGGTCTCCGCGCCGACCGCCGCCGGTGTCGCCTCCCGCGTGGCTTGCTGCATGTCGCTCAATTCCTGCGATGGCGCAGCAGCGCCTTTTTACGCAAGTGCCGCGTCGATGGCGCGAACGCCGCGGTCGAGATCTTCATCGGAGATGACGAGCGGCGGCTGCAGGCGCAGCACGTTCCCATGGTATCCACCAAGCCCGATCAAGAAGCCGTCCGCGAGCATCTGGTCCTGGATCCTTGTCGCAAGCGCTGCATCCGGCGTTTTTGTCTTCTTATCGGTGACGAGCTCGATGCCGATCATCAATCCTGCGCCGCGCACGTCGCCGATGCTGTTGTGCTTGGCGGCGAGCGTGTGGAGCGCGGTCATCGCGCGCGCGCCCTTCTCTGCCGCTCCATCGGAGAGCCGTTCCCGGCGATGGACTTCTAGATTTGCAAGAGCCGCCGCGCACGCGACCGGATTGCCGCCGAACGTCGACAGATGGTCGCCGGGCGTGAACGCCTTGGCGATCTCTTCGCGCGTGGTGAACGCCGAGAGCGGAAATCCGTCGGCGATGCCTTTGGCCGTGACGACGATGTCCGGCACGACGCCGTAATGTTCGATGGCAAGCATCTTGCCCGTGCGGCCGAATCCGCTCTGCACTTCGTCCGCGATGAACAAGATGCCGCGGCGATCGAGTATCTCTTTGACGTACTTGAAATAGTTGGGTGGAGGAACGATGATGCCGCCCTCGCCCATGACCGGCTCCGCGATGAACGCAGCAACCGCGCCCGACGTCTGTGTGTCGATGACGCGTTCGATCGCGTTTGCGGATTCCCGCGCAAGCCGCTCTGGGTCGGCGCCATGCTCGCTGCGATACGCGAACGGCGCAGGAGCAAAGGCCACGCCGGGCATGTAGGGCCCGCCGCCTTTCTTGCGGTTCCAATTCCCGGTCACGCTGAGCGTGGCTGCGGTTCGCCCGTGAAACGACATCTCCAGCGCGACGAACTCCGTGCGCTTCGTGTATTGTTTGGCGATTCGCATTGCGCCTTCGATCGCTTCAGCGCCGCTCGAGCCGAAAAATGAGACGCGCAGATCTTGGCTCGGCATGATCGAGGCGAGCGCTTCCGCGAAATCGGCGGTTGGTTTGTTATGGTAGATGTAGGAGTTGCAGTGGACGAGTTTGCGCATCTGCGCGATTGCGGCGTCGATGACTTCAGGCCGGTTGTGGCCGGCGTTGACGACGGATATCCCTGAGAACAAGTCCACATACGCGCGACCACTCTCATCCCAAACGGTCGCGCCCTCCGCGCGGTCGATGATGATCGGTTGGACCTTCTTCAGGAAGTACGTATTGACGTAGTGCCGGTATTTGTCGGCGACCGTCAGCTCTACGGTTTGCATACGCACGCCCTCGCCTTTCTTGTCATGTGCAGACGTCCTCAAGCCGGCCTGAATCTCTTGCCAATACGATCTCGCGCGCGATGCGCTCGCCGACCGAGATCTCTCGTCCCCAGCGGTAGCCGGAATACGGCGTGAATTTCGTACCTGGCGATCCCGGAATGCGCAAGCTCACGTCGTAGACGACGAACGATTTCGGCGGGCCAGACGTGATCACGCACTGGAGCGCGAACGGCCCTATGATGCCGGGCGGTTCTGCTTCACGCGCGGCGCGAACGAAGCGATCGCCCATATCAAACGCCTGCTCCAGCATCGATTCGGTCAATGTCGCGGCGATGTGGCCTGCTTCTTCCATCGACGGCGCGAATGACGCCGCGAGCGATGCCTGATCCGCCGCAAGCAGGCTGCGTACTCCGTCGATATTCGTCTGTCGCCGCGTGTCCGTGCCTAGTAGTTCAAGCTCACCCAAAATCGGCGACCAGAAGAAGTTCAGATTGATCGTCGGGCCCAGCACGTATTCCTCGATCACCGCCGTCGCGAGACCCTTGCCGTCGACTACGCCGGCTGCTACAAGTTCTTCGCTGCGGCGCCGGAAATGCGCGGGGCTTGAGACGAGAAAGAACGCGCGCTCGAACGACACTTTCGCGTGTGCTGCTTTGACGAGCGCGAGACCGTCGATCTCGTCGGCCGTTGCGAAGCGCCGCGGAAAGCGGATGCCGGCGCTCTGCAGCAGCGCATATTGATTGGCGGGCTCGTCGCGCTCTTCGGCGCGCAGCAACTTGCGCGAGCCGAACATCGGCGCGGTGAAGAGCCGCTCGATCTCGGCGTAGGCATGTTTCTGTCGCGCGTACACTTCAAATGAGCGGTTCGGCACGAATATCGCGTTGCGGGAAAGCAGCTCTCGTTGCACCTCGGGTTTGATGATGTCGGCGAAATGATCGACGAGCAGCGTCTCGTCCACGCAACCCGAACCATCCGCTCGCGCGCCGAAATAGTTCGTGTAGGTCTTCTCGCGGCCGCGCGCGGCGACGACGAGGTTGCGCAGACCTTCGCGGCGCGCTCCAAGACAGACGTCCAGGGCGGAATGCGAACCGACGCATGAGATGGTCAGCCGCGATCGGTCATAGCCCGCGAGCGCGGCGTGACCGACTTGAGTCAATTCGCGCGCACGCCCGGACCGGGGATCGCGACGGCGGGGTTGTCGAGCGTGGGCAAGTCGAAGGTCATCCGGCCGGACTGATCGAGGACGAGGTCGAGACTCTCGCTGAAGAGCGCGTTTTTGATCTCGCGCGCGATGCGGCGGCCGGTGGACATCGGTTCATCATAGTTGAGGTACGAGTACGGCGAACCGTCGATGAAGAGATTCGTGCCGGCGACGATACGCGCGGAGATCTCCATCAGGAAGAACTCTGCTTCAGGCGTCACGATCGTCTCGAGGCAGAACGCGCCGAAGAGGCCGCGGTCCGGACAGATCTCGCGGCTCACGCGCACGACCGCTTCGCCCATGTGGAAGGCTTCTGCCAGCAGCGACTCGCGCAGCGAGATCGGCTGGTTGCCGATGACGACGTACGAAGGATGGATATCCCAACCTTCTTGATCGGCAGATGGGATGCGGCCGAGCGAGTCGACGTTCGACTCGTAGCGGCGATCCATGGACATGATCTCGAGTTTGCCGGTGAGCGGCGAATAGAAATAATGGATGTACACCGGAACGCCGATGATGTACTCCTGCATGATGAATTGCTGTTCGACGAGGTGCGTCGCGCGCTGCTGGAAATCTTCGGTGTTCTTCACGAACAGGTAGCCTTTGCCGCCAAGCGCGCCGTACAGCTTGACGATGACCGGCCGGTCGATCTCTGCGGCCTTCGTGAATTGGCGCGGCATCCGCAAGCCGGCGCGCAGCAGCCACTCGCGTTGACGAAGCCGGTCGGCTTCCCAATCGAGCACCGCCTTGTTCCCGAAATACGGCGTCGTCATGGCCTTGTGCTCGTCCATCGAGAGATAGGCCACAAATGAACCGTGGGGCACGAGGATCACCTTGCGCTTGTTGAGTTCTGATTCGAGCTTCGGAAAATCGCTATACGTGGGGATGACGATGACTTCGTCGACGAAATTGAAGCTGGCGTAGAGCCGCTCGTTTTGCGGCGTGACGACCGCTAGGGTGTGAAAACCCTCGTCCTTAGCGCCTTTTAGGATCTGCAGCGCCGAATGGCTGCCGAGCGTTGCGATGGTGAACAGCTGCGGGATGTGAGGCGTTGGCGCGGATTTGCGTCTCATGGCCTACGTTTCAACAGCAACCGCTCCATCACCCACCGGCGTCCGATTCGGCCGCATGCGCACGGTCGACGACTGGGAATACGGATTGCAGAGCAGCGCGCGGCATGCCCACTCTAACTTGTCCTTCGACGCCGGGCACCCGGCTTCGTAGAGCCGCCACGCGATCGATCGATCGAGACGCTCGAGCCCGCGAATTCCAAAGCGCTCGCATAGCACGCGTTGCAACCTTTTCGTATCGCTATCGCGGTCGGCCACGATCGCTTCCCATTCGCCGACGATCGTGAAGCTCGACGCATCATCGACCGCGTACGACAGGCGATGTTTATTCGGGTTGAACAGGACCTCGGCGCGAGTCAGCGCGCGCGCTATATCTTCCGCGCGAGTCTGCTCGTCGACGATCGACAACCGGAAGACTTCGGTGCGTTCGACCCGTTCCAATCCAGCGTATCCGAGCTGAGCAAGCGCGACCCGGACCGAGTAGGCGGTATTGTCGGGAATTGTTAGATCGATCGCGGCTTCAAAAATCATGTGCGCTGCGTATCAGCAGTGATAGTGCTCGGCGAACGGGTGCATGATACCATCGATGCCTGTGAAGGATCCAACGACGTATGCCTCGCGCGAGGAGATGGCCTTGGCATCGATCCGCCAGTTGATCGTGCTGTTCGTAAGAGGACTAGGCACGATGCTCCATTTCACGCCGTTGAAGTGTTCGACGAGCGCATGGAACAAATTGTCGCTTGTCAGGTAAGCCCCCACAGCCCAAACGTCATTATTGCCGGTTGACGAACCAAAGGCCAAGAGATTTGCTACCTTGTTGAAGTCCGGCGTGGCGAAGATAGACCACGAGGTGCCGTTCCAACGTTCTGCAAGCGTATGCAGAATGCCGTCGCTCCCGACGACTTGACCAAATGCCCAGACATTATTTGACGACGACACCGCGACGCCGTCGAGAAGAGTATCGGACGGACCGTTGGCGCTGGGAACGATGGACCACGCGCTGCCGTTCCAGTGCTGCGTAAGCGTTTGGAAGCGACCGCTGGCGTCGGTCGTGTAGCCGACGGCCCAAACACTATTTGGATTCTCGACGGCAACGTCGATCAGGTAGTTATCGACGTTTGGAACAACTGGCGTCGTCACCATCGACCACGAACTGCCGTTCCAGTGCTCGACCAGCGGACGGTAGTGGAGATCGGACGCCTGATAAAACCCGACAGCCCAGACATCGCTGCTGGAAACGTGACTCACTTCGGAAAGAGTTGCGTACCTTGGAAAACTCGGATTTCCGACAATCGACCACGAACTGCCGTTCCAATGTTCGATCATTGGTCGAACTGAGCCTAAAAGATTTGCATTGCCGACAGCCCAAATATCGTTCGCGGCGATAGCCGTACTGCCTAAGAAGCCGTCTTTCTGGCCTTCGTCACTGCTTGGGATGATGGACCAGATTGTCCCGTCCCAATGCTCGGCCAATGATCGGTGTACGTTGCTGGAAACGACGCGATCACCGACGACCCAAACGCTCGTCGGCGAAAGCGACTCTACGCTGTAGAAACCTGCGGAGACATTTGGCGCGAACACGTCCCAGCCGCACGCGAGAGCCGGCATTGGTCGGAAGATCCCGACTACAACCGCCAATATCGCCATCCAGAATCGCATACTTACGGCAGGCTTTCTCATCATCGCGCTTCCCCTCGCTAAAATGTCGGCATCAAACGGGCGATATACCCGCCGTATGAGTGCCGCGCAGTGCGTTCGCCATACACTGGAAGATGACATGCGCGCCAGCGGTTCGATTTGGGTCGCCGCCTCTGCCCGACGAACTCATATACGCCACATTGAACGCCCACGCCAGACGTTCCGGGTGAGGCATCAACGCAAGGACGTTGCCGGCCTCATTGCACACGCCTGCAGCCGCGTGCATAGACTTATTAAACGCTCCGCCGCCATACGTGAGGACGATCTGCCCCCGCGCTTCGAGCCGTTCGAACACGGACGGGTCGCCGCAAAAGCGGCCCTCGCCGTGCGCCGCCGCCATTTTCACGATGGTTCCTGGCTGCAGCCCGCGCGTGAACGCGCATCGCTCCGGTGCGGCGCCGACCACCACGTCGACTGTGCGCGATTGGAAATGTCCAGCCGGCAGATTGCGAGCAATCGCGATTTCGCCGAGCACCCCGCTTTCGGCGAGTATCTGGGCGCCATTGCAAAGCCCAAGCACGAGTTTCCCGCGCTGCGCCTCCTCGACGATCAAGGTGACGAGCGGATTTTTCGCCGCGATCGCGCCGGCGCGCACGCGGTCTTCGTGCGCAAATCCTCCGGGAAGTACATATGCGTCGTACGCGCGCAGCGCGGCGGGCTCCTCGCTCCACATGAACAACCCGGCATCCATCCCGGCGTCGCGACATGCGTCGACCGTCTCTTCTTCGGAATTCGTTCCGGGAAACACGAGTACGGCGACGCGCGGATCGTGCATATCAGTCGAAGAGCTCGCGCAGGGTCGATGACCACGCCGCGGCGAGGCGGTCGAGCGGGATGTCGCAGTGCCCCTCGATGGCGAGCGATGAGCCGCCGGTGACGCCGATCGCCACCGGCCGCGCGCCCATCGCGGTGCAGACCGCTTCAAAAGCGCCCACGCGAGTCGGCGGAACTTCCACGACGAAGCCGCCCGCCTCGCCGAAGAGCGCCGGCTCGGGCTTTGCGTCCCGCGCCACG
>JABCYQ010000027.1 GCA_013290125.1 Vulcanimicrobiota bacterium | reverse complement strand
GATACGAACAACGCTTTCGACGTTGCCGGTGTCGGCTACAACGTAGGCCTTATCGACGTACGCGTTTTCGGCCATCCGACGCAAGCGTGTCAAAACCCGAGCGCGTTTGCGAGCGATATCGCGAACGGGATTCTCTGGGCGATTTCGCCGCCGCAAAGCGCGAACGTCATCAACTTGAGCCTTGGCTCTGCAACGGCGGATCCGAACGAAGAGAGCGCGGTCGCGACGGCGCTCGCCCAAGGCGTGTCGGTCGTCGCCGCGGCCGGCAACGACGGGAAAAACACGATCGACTTCCCGGCGGCCGATCCAGGCGTCATCGCCGTCGGCGCTACCGTGCTGCAAGACGTGACGCCGAACAATCCGATCGGCGCGGTTGAAGTGGTGACGGGCTTTTCGAATTTCGGGCCGCAGCTGGCCGTCGTCGCTCCCGGCGGCGGGCCGACGCAAGCGCAGGTGAACGCGTGCTCGCAGAGCCTCGCCAATTGCGACTACCTTCAGTGGATCTTCAATCTCTATTCGAATACCGCGTTTAGCGGGCCAGGGCCTGAGGCGTTCTTCGCGGGGACCTCGCAGGCTTCGCCGCACGTGGCGGGCCTGGTGGCGCTGATGAAGAGCAAAGCGCTTGCCGACGGCAAGCCGCTGACGCCAGCCACGGCGCGTCAGCTGATCATCAACCACGCCGCCGACATCGGTGACCCGCACCAAGGCGCCGGCCGCATCGACGCGCAGGCGACGCTGAACGATCCGCAGATCTGAAGGCGTTAAAGTGACCGGAAACATTAAGGCGGAGGCGTCGGCCTGAAAAAAATCTTGCGTGAGGGGCACGCCTTGTGTATAGTAACGTCGTGAACGCGTGCAACGCCCGCCTTGTAGCGGGCGCATTTCGGTAGTGGCGCAACGGGGTCTCGCCCGAGTCTTGGGCTTGGGCGACCTTTCGATACTTGCCTCGGCCAGCATGGCACCCGCCTACTCCATCGCTACCACCTTCGGCATCATGATCGCGGCAGCCGGCGCAGGCGCACCGCTCGCGCTGCTCTTCCTTTCCATACCGGTCGCGTTCATCGCACTCGCCTTCCATCGACTGTGCGCCGTCAAGCCTGATGCAGGTTCCACGTATGCGTGGTCGCGCATCGTGTTCGGACGCACGGCCGGCGCCTTCTCGGCGTGGATCGTCGTGCTCTCGTATTTCTTCGGCGCGGTCGCGGCGGTCGTGCCCGCCGGAACATACACGCTCGAATTGCTGTCCAATCCGCAGATCCATCTGCTGAGTCCGTCTCTTGTCGAGCAGCCTGCCGCAGTCGCGGTGGCCGGCGGACTGTGGGTGATCGGCGCGAGCATCCTGTTGATCGGCGGCGTCAAACCCACTGCCAACGCGTCTGGTCTTTTCCTTTGGATCGAGATCGGTGCGTTGCTCGCGTTCGTCGGCATCGCATTCGCGCATCCCATCGCGCACGGCGCCGCGCCTGTCACATCGCTCTTCACGCTCGGGCCGCTCGGACTAGCGGGCTTCGCGAGCGCAACCGTATCGGCGATCTGGGTGATCGACGGCTGGGAGGTCTCGAGCTGCACGTCGGAGGAGGGCAAAGGCACAGCCAAGGATCCCGGCAAGGGCGGCATCATCGGATTGGTGGCGACAACGGCGCTGACGCTGCTCTGCATGATCGCATTCATGCGTATCGGGCCGTTGCACGCATTCTCGGATCACTCGTCGGATACGCTCGCATACATAGCCGGGCAGCTCGGCGGCGGCCTCTATACGGATGTCATGATCGCAGTCGTGCTCTTGTCCACGGGCGCCACGCTTTGGACCACGCAGCTCGGCCTTTCGCGCATAGCCTTTTCGATGGCTCGCGATCGGCTTTTTCCGCGCGTGCTGACCGACGTCCATCCGCAGTTCGGCACGCCCCACATCAGCATCGCGACGATCAACGTCGGCGTGCTGGTCGTCACTCTGCTGACAGGGTTCGCGCCGAACGTCAACGCGCAGTGGACCTACGTTCTCGATACCGAGACGTTCGTGCTCGGACTGACGTTCATCATCACCGGGCTCGCCTGCGCAACGCACTTCCTTCGCGCCGGCGTGCCCGCGACGGATCTCACGCGCGTGGTCTTGCCCATGATAGGCGTCGTGACGATCGTGGCCTTGCTGGCCGTCAATTTCGCCAGCCTAGCGCCGAACGTGCAGTGGCTGGCGGTAGGCGCTCTGGCAGTCGGCGTGGTCTACGCCGCGGCTATGAGGCGGCGCTTGGTGCCCCTCGAGCAGCGTCCCGCGGCATAATCCACCAGGCTTTCCACCCCGCTGTCCCTCTTCGCCCTTCCATCCGATACATTAGAATATACGGGCGCTTCGGCGCCGGCGTCTATTCTATAGGAGAGGTTTTCCGGGATGCTGCCGGTATTCGCCCTGACCTTCTTGATCGCCGCGGCCGCGCCATCGACCGGATCGCCGATCGTTGCGGCTGCTGCTGCTTCGCCGACCCCATTTCCGTTCGTCACGCCGGCGGCGCTGCCGGGCGCACCGACGCCCAACCCGCTCGCCGTCGCAACGCAGACACCTCTTGTGAATTCTTTCGACGGGGTGACGCTCGGCGACACACGCGCGGACGCGACGAAGTCACTTGGCAGACCATCGCAAGTCGTGCCGGTGAACGTCGGCGAAATGTGGACGTGGAACACGGACGGCGGCCACGCCGTGCTGGCGATCGTCTTCGCGAACGATAGCGCGCTCAGCGTGACCTTGAGTCCGAACGGCACGAAGAAGTCGGCGCTGCAAGATCCGTACGGCGTTTCGCTCGGCATGACCGTGGACCAAGTGACGTCGCTCCGCGGACAGCCGGTCACGGTGGCCGACAACGGCAACCGCGTCTACGGAAATTTGGCAGGCGTTCGCTGGGTGTACGGTTTCGACTCTGGCGTGCTCACCGATATCGACCTCACGCAACCGGTGCAGTCGCTGGCGACGCCGACCCCCGCCCTCTTGGATTCTTCGGGCGGCCGCAACGGCTCGACGATGCTGAAGGCCGTGATCGTCAAAGCCGCATCGTCAAGTGCGGGGTTGGACCTGGAATACTCGTACATCAAGGGACTGACGTGCGGGCAAGGCAGTTCGTGGAACATCGTGACGCAGACCACCGTCGCCGCCGGCGAGAAGTGGTACGACGAGTTCGACGTCGTCTGCGCAAGCGACAAGTCCACAGATGTCATCTACTTCGACGTCTCGGCATTCGCAGGTAAATAGGCTAAAGGCGCCGGCGCGAAGCGCGCAGAACGACTCGACCACTCCCCTGAATTGATCCGCAGTGCGCGCACTTGGGCGCACCGCTTTGGCTTCCTAGCGGAGGTTGTGGTATGGCGCGCCCGATGACTATGACGGAGAAGATCCTCGCGGCCCACGCAGGTAAGGCGTCGGTGGCCCCGGGTGACATCATCTCGATCGAACTCGACCTCGTCATGGCGAACGAGCTCTCCGCCGCGGTCGCGATCACGGAGTTCAGGAAGATCAAGGGCGCCGACAAGGTCTGGGACCGGAGCAAGATCGCGCTCGTGCCGAGTCACTTCACGCCGAACAAAGACATCGCGACGGCGACGCTATCGAAGATGATGCGCGATTTCGCGACCGAGCACGCGATCGAGAACTACTTCGAGGTCGGCAGAGGCGGAATCGAACACGTCGTGCTGCCGGAGAACGGCATGGTCGGGCCCGGCGAGACGATCATCGGCGGCGACAGCCACACCACGACATACGGCGGCATCGGCGCGTTCGCGACGGGCGTCGGCTCCACCGACATCGCCGCGGCGTTTGCCACCGGCGAGATGTGGCTGCGCGTGCCGCACTCCATCAAGATCGTATTCGAGAACGGACTTCGCCAATACGTCTCCGGCAAAGACCTGATCCTGCGAGCCATCAACGAGCTCGGCGTGGACGGCGCCACGTATGCCGCGCTGGAATTCACCGGACCCGCGCTCAAAGATCTGTCGATGAGCGGCCGCTTCACGATGGCGAACATGTCCATCGAGGCCGGTGCGAAGAACGGCATTTTCCCCGTCGACGCCACAACGGAAGCCTACTGCGCTGCGGTCGGCAAGAAGAACTATACGATCTATCATGCCGACAAGGATGCGGAGTACACGCAGACCGTCGTCATCGATTGCGCGAAGATCGAGCCGCAGGTGGCCATCCCGTGGCTGCCCGACAACACGCGCAACGCATCGGATCTGCACGACATCACCGTGCAGCAAGCCGTGATCGGCACCTGCACGAACGGCCGCATCGAGGATATGCGTCAGGCTGCAGAGATCTTGAAGGGCCGCAAAGTGCATCCGTCGATCCGCGCCATCGTGATCCCGGGCAGTCAAAAAGTTTACATGCAGTGCATCAAGGAGGGGCTGGTCGAGACGTTCATCGAGGCGGGCTGCGTCGTTTCGACGCCAACGTGCGGACCATGCGTCGGCGGGCACATGGGCGTCTTGGCGGACGGCGAACGGTGCATATCCACCACGAATCGAAATTTCCGCGGCCGGATGGGTCATGTGAAGAGCGAGGTCTATCTCACGGGGCCATACGTGGCGGCCTCCACGGCCGTCGCTGGATACATCTGTGGTCCGGAAGAACTCCAGGCAAAGGTGCCCGCATGATCCTCAAAGGCACGGCCCACAAGTACGGCAAGAACGTCGACACCGACGTGATCATCCCCGGCCGCTACTGCAATTTGATCGATCCGGTGGAGCTCGGCAAGCACGCGCTCGAAGATCTCGACGTGAACTTCGTGAAGAAGGTCAAGCCGGGCGATCTCATCGTCGCCGACACAAACTTCGGCTGTGGGTCTTCGCGCGAAGTGGCGGCGGTAGCGCTCAAGGGCGCGGGTGTCTCCGGCGTCGTCGCCAAGTCATTCGCCCGGATATTCTACCGCAACGCCATCAACACCGGATTGCCGATATTCGAGTGCGTCGAGGGCGTCGACGGCATCAAGGATGGCGATACCATCACGGTCGACGCCGCAAACGGCGTGATCACAAACGAGTCGACGGGCAAGACGTATTCCGCCACGCAGATGCCGCCCTTCATGCAGGATCTGATCGCAATGGGCGGCTTGCTTCGCTACGTCGAGAAGCGGCTCGTCGAGAAATCGAAGTAGCCCGTGCCGGCACCGTACACGATCGCCGTCATCCCAGGTGACGGTGTCGGTCCGGAAGTGACCGATGAAGCTCTGAAGGTTCTCGAACGCGCGGCGAGCCTTTTTGATTTCACCTACCATACGAAAATGTATCCGTTCGGCGCCGACCACTACTTGGCCACGCATGAGTTCATGCCGCCCGGGCAGCTCGACGAGTTCAGAACGATGGATGCGATCTATCTCGGAGCCATCGGCGATCCGCGACTTCCGGCGGGATTGGTGGAACGCGGGGTGATCGCGGCGACGCGCTTCGGACTTGATCTCTACATCAACCTGCGGCCGATAAAGCTCTATGCCGAACACCTCTGCCCGATCAAGGGCAAGACGCCGCGCGACATAGACATGGTGGTCGTGCGGGAGAACACCGAGGATCTTTACACCGGCCTCGGCGGCCACTTCAAGAAGGGCACGCCGGACGAAGTCGTCATCGCGAATCAGATCTTCACTCGCAAAGGCGTGGAGCGGGCCATCCGCTATGCGTTCGAACTTGCGCGGGCCCGCGCCGGGAAGAAGAAGCTGACGCTCGTCGACAAGTCCAATGCGATCGAAGTGCAGCAGCTCTGGCGCCGGACGATGGAAGAAGTGGGCGCGGAGTACGCGGACATCGAGCGGGAGTTCGCGTACGTGGACGCGGCCTGCATGTGGATGGTGAAAAACCCTGAAACGTTTGACGTCATCGTGACTTCAAATCTCTTCGGCGACATCATCACGGATCTCGGTGCGATGCTGCAAGGCGGTATGGGCGTCGCAGCGTCTGGTAACATCCACCCGGGCAAGGTCTCACTCTTCGAACCGATCCATGGATCGGCTCCGAAATACAAAGGCCGCAACGTGGTCAGCCCCGTCGCGGCCATCGCCGCCGTCGGCATGCTCTTGGACTATGTCGGCGAACAGCGCGCAGCCGCCGCGATCGAAAGAACGATCGCGGAGCTCTTGTCGAGCAAACGCATCCCATCGCTCGACGCTTCGAGCGGGCTGAAGACGAGCGAGGTCGGCGACCTCGTTTGCGCGTCGCTCGCGTGAGTGAGCGCAAGCTCATCTCGTCAGGTGCGCCGTGGGAGTCGACCGTCGGCTACTCTAGGGCCGTGCGCGTCGGCGATCAGATCTTCGTAGCCGGGACCACAGCAGTAGACGAACGCGGTGAGATCATCGGGGGCGGCGACCCGTATCTGCAGGCCAAGGCGATCCTTGCGAAGATCGACGCTGCGCTCGCGCAAGCCGGCGCGAGCATGAACGAGGTGGTGCGAACGCGCATCTTCGTGACGGATATCGCATTTGCCGAGCAGGTCGGCCGCGCGCACGGCGAATCATTCGCACATATCAAGCCCGCGTCGACGCTGGTCCAAGTGGTTCGGCTCATCGACCCGCGGCTGCTCGTCGAAATCGAAGCGGACGCCGTAGCGCGCGCGTAGCCGCATACCAGCCGTCAATCGCGGCAAAGGGAAACATCTCATGGCCTCATCGGACAGACCCGACATCGTGATCGTAAACGGCGCGCGCACGCCATTCGGCAACTTCTGCGGCGCGCTGCGCGATGTCACGGCGATCGACCTCGGGGTTGCCGCGGCTATAGGCGCTCTCGAGCGTTCGAAAGTCGATCCGGCGCGCATCGACCAGGTCATCTACGGCAACGTGATCCAGAGCAGCGCCGACGCGATCTACGGGGCGCGGCACGTTGGCCTGAAAGCCGGCTGCCGCCGCGACGCATCGGCTCTGACGCTCAATCGCCTATGCGGTTCGGGCCTGCAAGCCATCGTGACGGGCGCTCAACAGCTGCTGTTGGGCGAAGCCACGTACGTGCTTGCCGGCGGCATGGAGAATATGAGTCAGGCTCCGCACGTCGTCCGCGGCGCGCGCACCGGCCTGGCGCTCGGCCAGCAGACGAAGTTCGAAGACACGCTCTGGGAGGGCCTCACCGACTCTTACAACGGCATGCCCATGGCCATCACGGCGGAGAACCTCGCGCGGCAATATTCGATCTCGCGGGTCGCGAGCGACGAGTTCAGCCTGCGTTCTCAAGCAGGCGCCGCCGCTGCGATGAAGAGCGGATTCTTCGCCGAGGAGATCGTGCCGGTCGAGACGCCCGGCCGCAAAGGCCCCGTCGTCATCTCGGCCGATGAAGGTCCGCGACCGGAAGTGACCATGGAGCAGCTCGCACGCCTGCCCGCGCGCTTCATCGAGGGCGGTGTCGTGACGCCGGGTAACGCGAGCGGCATAACGGACGGCGCGGCCGCGGTGGTCCTGACCACTGCGGAGCAGGCCGCGCGCGACGGACTTTCGCCGATAGGACGACTGGTCGCATGGGGCGTCGTCGGCGTGGATCCGGACATCATGGGCATCGGCCCGGCGTTCGCGATTCCGCAAGCGCTCGAGCGTGCCCGGATGAAACTCCAGCAGTTGGATGTGGTAGAGATCAACGAGGCGTTCGCTCCGCAAGTCTTGGCGTGCGCCCAGGAGTTGGACCTTGACATGGAACGGCTGAATCCAAACGGCGGAGCGATCGCGCTCGGTCACCCGCTCGGTGCGAGCGGAGCCCGCATCACCTATTCGCTGCTGCACGAACTGCGGCGCCGCAAGAAACGCTTCGGTGTCGCGAGCGCCTGCATCGGCGGCGGCCAGGGCATCGCGGGCATCGTCGAAGCGCTCTGATGCCGGCCTGCCGTAAGTGCGGCGCCGCCCAAGCCGAGCGCACTGCATTCTGCACGGCTTGCGGCGCGGTGATGGATCGGCCCGATACTGCAGCTTCGACGCCGACGGCTGCCGCCGCTGAGTCGCCGCCGACTGCCGCGGCCGCATGGCCGACATCGCTGATCATGGCTAACACGCCGACCCCAGCGCTCGCGAAGCCGGAGATCGGCGACGTCGGCGTCTATATCGCGCGGCGCCTGACGGCGCTCGTCCTTGATATCTTCGGGGCTGGCTTTCTTATCGCGGTCGGCATCTTCGCGGCGGCGACTGCCCTGCACAATCGCATCAGCGGGGTTACCTGGACGCTCGATGCCGTGCTCTGGCCCGCGATCGGTTCGGCCGTGCTCCTATACTTCGTCATCGCGGAAGGGTTGTTTGGAGCTACGCTCGGCAAAGCTCTCGTCGCGCTCGGCGTCATGCGATGGGACGGCAAACGAATCGGAATCGGGCGCGCGCTGATCCGCAACCTCATCAAACCGCTCGATCTCTGCGCGATTGGTTTCGCGCTTGCGACCGTGACCAGCCGGCGGCAACGGTTAGGGGATTTTCTGTCGGGCACGGTCGTCGCAAATTCAAAGCTGGGCCGCCTCGCGCCGCTCGTGGCCGTCGCGGTCGCTGCCGCCGTCTCTTGGGTGGCGTTCGGCTGGGCCGATGGCTCAAGCGCGTCGCAGCAGCTCGTGCAGATAGCACGCAGCGACGTCGCCCGCCTTTGACGATCTAACTTCGTTCGGATATCGAAGGGGCCCAGTTTTTGAGGGCCGACCAGCGTCGGCCCCTTCAAAATCCGAGTGGAGCGAACGAAAGGCAGGCCGATATAAAATCGGCCCCTTCAAAAAGTCGGCCCCTTCAGTGAGATTGCCGATCGATCGATCAAATCGTCGAGGTGTCGTTACGTTCCGGTGAAGCGGGGGGCGCGCTTTTCCAAGAAGGCCGCGGTGCCTTCGCGGGCATCGGCCGTGATCGCGACGGCGCCGAACTCTTCCGCTTCGAGATTTAGCGCGTCGTGAAGGTCGAGATTCAATCCCTTATGGATTGCGCGCTTTGTCGCCGCGATCGCGAGCGGCGCTTTCGCTGCGATGACGTTTGCGATCCGCTTGACTTCGCTCATCAACTGATCCGCCGCCACGACTTTTTCGACGAGATTTGCCTGTTTGGCTTCGTCGGCGGAGATCATCTCGCCGGACAGCAAGAGATAGGAAGCCATTCCTTGACCGACAAGCCTTGGCAGCCGCTGCGACCCGCCGAAGCCGGCGATGATCCCTAAGTTCACCTCCGGCTGTCCTAACTTCGCGCTGGAGGCGGCGATGCGCATATCGCCCGCCATCGCTAGTTCGAGACCGCCGCCAAGCGCGAAGCCGTTGATCGCCATGATGAATGGCAACCGCGAATGTTCTATCTTCGCCGTGACGCGATGTCCGGCGCGCGCCTTGGCAGTTGCCGCAGCCCGATCGGCGAGCCGGCTTAGTTCGCCGATATCGGCGCCGGCGGCGAACGCTTTGTCACCGCTGCCCGTGACGATTACGACTCGCACACTTGCGTCGGCTTCCAACTCGTCGATCACCGTGACGAGTTCTGAGAGCACGCTTCGTTGAGCGCGTTGAGCGCCTTAGGCCGGTTCAGCGTGACGGTCGCCACGCCATCGCTCTTCTCGAGTAAGATGGTCTCGTAACTCACTTTTGTCTCCTCACGTGCCAACCGGATATGCTGTGTCTAAGGCCGCGGCGGTCACAACGAGAGCTTTCGCCGCCCCGATATACCCGAGCAGGCTTGAGACGCTCCCCTTGTCGAGCGTAAGCCTGCGCAGCATGATCGCGGAGACCACCTCAAGCCGGCCATCCAAGACCTGCTTCCAGACCGCGAACGATCCGCTGATGCTGAATCGCGCCCGCTCGTCGTCTTGCGCTATGGCCGGCCGCGCCTCGCGGCACTCACCGCGCCACAGGTCGAGATACGCGCAGACCTTTTGCGAACCGTCTTCACCACATGCGCACAGGATCAACGGCCATTCCCATTGGGCGGCCGCGTCTCGGTACGCCACGTTGGCATTGAGTTCTCGCTGCCACGCGTTCAGCCAATCCGCGCCGAACAGATCCAGACTCACGCAAGCTACTTCTTCGCGGCTGCGGAGTAGTCATAGAAGCCGCGCCCCGACTTTCGGCCGTGATGTCCTGCGAGCACCATGCGCTTCAACAGGGGCGGCGGCGCCATCAGCGGATCTTTGAACTCGTCGAACATGATCTCGGCGATGAAGTACGTCGTGTCCAAGCCCACAAAATCGAGCAGCGTCAACGGACCCATCGGGTAACCGCAACCGAGCTTCATGCTTTCGTCGATGTCTTCGCGCGAAGCGAGGCCGGCTTCGTACATGCGGATGGCGTACAGCAGATACGGCACGAGGAGCCGATTGACGATAAATCCCGGCGTGTCTTGCGCGAGGACGGGCGCCTTTCCCAACTTCTTCGCGAACGCGTAGAGCGTGTCGATAGTCTCTTGGCTCGTCACGATCGTCTTGACCACTTCGACGAGTTTCATGATCGGGACCGGATTGAAGAAGTGCAGACCGGCGATCTGCTCAGGGCGCTTGGTCGCTGCGGCCATCTCGATCACACATAAGCTCGATGTGTTCGAGCAGATGATCGCGTGCGGCGCTAGCAGCGAATCCAGCTTGGCGAAGAGCTCCCGCTTGACCGCCATGTTCTCGACGATCGCTTCGATGACAAGATCGCACGGCGCGAGATCGGCGATGTTCGTCGTGGTCTTGATCCGCGCGAGCGTCGCATCGCGAAGGTTCGCGTCGAACGGCTGGCCATCGGGCGTTTTGCTCTTCTCTGCGAATTTCGCAAGCGATGAACCGATCGACGCAATCCCTTTGTCCAGCGCTGCCTGAACTGCTTCGAGGATGACGACATCGTGCCCGGACATGGCTGCCACTTGCGCGATGCCGGACCCCATGAGCCCGCAACCGCACACGCCGACGCGCTTGATCTCCCGCATGGAAATAGGCCCTTTCGCAATGATCCTTGACCGCGACACAGTTGGGTCAAGCGGACGGTGGACCCTGCTCGCAAGAATTGCGTGCGACGGCGCGGAAAGGGAGATGCCCATCATGCGCGGACATAACGTCATCGGCCTGGCGATCGCGGCGGCAGCGTCGATCATCGCTGGTTGCGGCCGCCTGTCCAGCGGGGTCGGGCCGCAAGCGCGCGCACAACCCGGCGTGTTGCGCATCAGCGACATCTCCGATCCGACGACGCTCAATCCGATGCTTTCGGGCGCGGACTTCGTCTATCAGCTCGCGAGTTACACCTTAGAATACCTCGTGCAGTTGGACGACAAGGGGAACATCGTGGCCGTCCTGTGCGAGCGCGTGCCAACGCTCGAGAACGGCGGCGTGAGCCGCGACGGCCTGCGCATCACTTACAAGCTCAGACGCGGCATCACGTGGTCGGACGGAGCGCCGTTCACGTCAGAAGACGTCATCGCATCGTGGCGCCAAGTGATGAATCCGCGCAACAATGTCCAAGAGCGCGACGGCTACACCCAGGTCGTGACGATCGACGCACCGGATGCGCATACGGTGGTCGTGCACCTGGCGAAGCCGTACGCGCCGTTCGTATCGCGCTTTTTCGCCGCGATCCAAGAGGGCCCGATCGCCGTCATGCCCGCGCACTTGATCGCCGGCTTGAAGGAGATGAACGACGCGCCGTATAGCGCCCAGCCGGTCGGCACCGGCCCGTTCATCGTACAGTCGTGGGTGCGCGGCGGCGCGGTCACGTTTACCGCCAATCCGCACTACTGGCGTGGCGCGCCGTCGCTGCGGCAGATCATCTTCAGCTCGCGGCCGTCGACGGAGAACGAACTCGTCGGGTTTCGCGCCGGCGAGATCGATGCCGACTTGGACGCGGGCCCGCAGCGCTTGCCGCAGTTCCTCACAGTCGCCGGCATGCACCCCGTGCGTTCGCCGAGTCTTCGTTTGAGCGAGCTCGATATGAACACGTCGCGCTCGCCGCTCGACGATGTGCTCGTGCGCCGCGCCATCGCTTTTGCAGTGGATCGCGCGCGCCTTCTGCACGACGTGACGCACGACGCGGGCACGCTGGCCGATGAATGGCTGCCGAAGTGGAGCTGGGCGTATACGAAGGACGTGCCGCGCTATCCGCACGATCCCGCGCGCGCCGCAGCGCTGCTCGATCAAGCGGGCTGGCGCCTCGGTTCGGACGGCTACCGCTATCGCGCCGGCACGCGCTTGACGATGGTGCTCGTCGTGACTGCCGGCGACGGCGCCGGCGCGCAGCTCGCCGCGCTCGTCCAGGCCGATCTGCGGCGCGTCGGCGCCGACATGACGATCAAAGACTATCCTTACGACATGATATTCAACTTGACCGGGCCGATCAGGACGGCGAACTTCGATCTTGCGACGTATAGCTTCAGCGTGAACTACGATCCGGGCGCGCTGAACTACGACGGCTGCGCGTACTTCTCGCCGGCGGGCGCGAACGAGAGCCGCTATTGCGACCCGCGCCTCGATGCGTTAGAGGAAGAAGGTCTTGTGATAAACGATCGCACGCAGCGCAAGGTGCTTTACGCGCAGATCGAACGGATGCGGATGGAGGCCATGGCCGGCCTACCGCTCTATTTCAGAGACCGTGTCGGGATGGTGACGGACGATCTGGCTGGATACGCGCCGTCGCGCGGTATCATCCCGCAGTGGCAGTCGTGGCGCTGGTCCCTGCACTAGGCGGCTCAGCGCGCGAAGAAATCCTCGGCGAGATACGTTCCGTTCGCGCCTGAAGCCACGCCGAACCCGACGGACTGGAACGCGGGATTGAGAATCGCACGGCGATGTCCGTCGTCGGGCGGTTGTTCGGCCATCATCATCACGTCAAGCTTGTCGATCGCGATCCAGAGGTTCTCCTCGTCAGATATCTGGAGACCGTAGTATGCGACGTTCTCGCCGTAGAGCGAAGCGTGGCCGCCAACGCTCTTGAAGCGCTGAAACGGACTGCGCCCTTCACTATCCGTGTGGCGCATGATCCCCGCGGTTTCCATGTCCTCGGCTTGCATTTCCGCCGCTGAGCCGGCCGTGCTATCGAACACGAGGGGTCGAAGTCCGGCGGCCGCGCGGTGCGCATTGAGCAGATCGAGGAGCCGGTTTCGCAGCTTTTGGATGACGTCTGCGCTTGGCGCAGTTCCGCCGGCGCCTGCGCGCGGAGCGGGAGGCGCGAATGTCATCACGCCGTTTTCGTAGACAAGTGAAAGGTTGAGAAAGCTCGCGATCGCGCGCGGCTCTGCGTAGTGCATCCCGTCGTCGATCACCATCGGCCCGATATACGCGTGGTCGCCGACGACCAAGCGGCCAGCGTCGAGCGTATACGCGATCTGCATGGAGGCGAGAAGCGGCTCCACAGCGACGAGAACATGCTCGCCTTCCGAGAGCGTCGGGATCGATGCCGCCGGTGCGTTTTGCGTAAATGCCAAAGTGAGCGCGGCGATCGCCGCGCAGAGGGTCAGTGCTGGTCGTCGGAGCATCGGAGGTACGGCGGTCTCCCTTGTTCAACGCATCGAGTCGATTGAACTAGGAAACGCGCATGCGGGCGGTGACGGAGAACACAGATCGTTGACAATCGCCGACAAAGTGACGGTTGCCACTTCGCCGCTCGACCGTGCGCTGTTCCCCGTCTGCGAGCGATGGGCGTACTGCAATCATGCCGCGGTCGGACCGTTGCCGCGGCCGGCGCACGCCGCGATGATGGCCGCGATGGACGCGCAGATGGCCGACGGCTGCAACGGCGTCCTCGACGTCGAGGCCCGTAAAGAAGAGGTTCGCGCCGCCGTCGCGGCCTCGATCAACGCAGACCCCGATGAGATAGCGTTCATGCGCGCCACGTCGGACGGCGCGCTCCTCGGCGCCAACGGCATCGACTGGCGGCCAGGCGACGAAATAGTTCTGACCGACAACGAATTCGGTGCGAACGCCTACCCGTGGCTGAACCTGCGTGACAAGGGCGTGCACGTCAGGCTCGTTCGCGCACCGGCCGAGCGTCTGACCGTGGAGACGCTCGAGCGTCTCGCGACCAGCCGCACGCGGCTGGTCACCGTCTCGTACGTCAGTTTCGGCGACGGCTATCGCCACGATCTCGCGGCGTTGGGCGCATGGTGCCGCGAACGCGGCGTGATCTTCGCGATCGACGCGATTCAGGGCTTTGGGCAACTGCCGCTGGACGTGCGAGCATGCGGCGCGGGACTTTGCTATTTCGGCGTTGCGAAGTGGCTGCTCTCTCCGCAGGGCTTGAGCGTCGTTTTCGTGAGCCGCGACCTCCGTGACCGACTACGGCCCGCGACGGCTTCATGGCGATCGGTCAAAGACCCCATGAACTTCTTGGACTACACTCAGGAATTCGCGCAGGGCGCGGCCCGTTTCGAAGGCGGAACGATCAACTACCCGGCTCTGATCGCGTTCGGCGAAAGTCTGCGGCTACTCGGCGCAGCGGGATTCGAAAAAATCGAAGCGCATGTGCTCGCGCTGACGGATCGCCTGATCCGCGGCTGCTCTGAGCCCGGCCACGAGATCTTGAGTTCCTTATCTCCAGGAACGCGCTCGGGCATCGTGCTCGTCGGACGCGGCAGTCGGAGCGTCACTGACTTGCAGCACCGCGTCGACGAAGCGCGCGTCCAGGTCACGGTCAGGGAATCCGGCGTGCGCATCGCACCGCACGGCTACAACACCCCAGACGAGATCGACAGAGTTCTCGACGCGATCGACTGATCAGTAGCCCGCGTCGGACACTCGAGCAGTGGTCATAACGGCGTCGCTCATGCCGTGGATCAAGCGCTTGTCCGCAGGCGCGATCGTGGCGAGTACACCGGACAGCAGCGCTTCGTCGCCGGCCACGAAATAGTACGGGCATAGCCGGACGCGGCCGTCCATCGGCCGGACGCCGCCTGAGGCATTGTCCAAGTAGGAGACCTGGATGCGCTTGCCTTTGTGGAAGCGCTGCAGGATGTGCGGCGTTCGCTCGAAGATCGCGAGACCGCCGTCGATGACCGCCATCCATTCGTCGTGCGTGAGATCGTTCGCGACGTGCACTCCCCGGCTGCCCCAGGCGAGCTCGCTGAAGCCGGAAGGTTTGACGACGAATTGCCTTTCCGATTTTGAGAGTCCGTACAATTGACTCCACGACTGCAGCGGGCGGCCATCGGCGGTCAATCCCGCGATCGCCGCTTGGGGCGGAAGCGGTCGCGGATCGAGGATCCATGTCTGCGGGAATATCTTCGTCAGCCGCTCGAACGCCTCTGAACCGAGCTCCTTGCGCCAAAGCGTTTCGAGAGCCGGATTGTGGAACAGCGCGAAGAGCAGCTTCTCTTCGAGAAACGACTTCGGCGGTGCGGTGAATGCGACGCGCTTGTGTCGCGCCGAATAGAGCATGAGCTCTTGCTTGGGAATGTTGAGCAGATCGAATAATTCGAAGAAGCGATAGAGCACGTCGACTTTTCGGCGCCCCTCAGCCGTGTCCACCACGAGCGCCTCTTCGGTGAAGACCACCTCATCGGGCGAGACCGCGACCGCTTCCGCCAGACCCGTGCGCGTAATAGCCCCCGCAAGCCATTCCATCTCGCCGCGGTAATCGTGCGATTCGCGAGATATAGCGATCGCGACGACCGGCTTCTCCTTGCCGTTCGTCAGCGCGCTCAACATGCGCACGAAGCCGCGCACGATTCCGTCGAACTCGCCGATCTGGTCAAAGCCGAGCTGACAATACGTCTCACCCATCGCGCCGACAAAGCCGAGACCGCCAGGCACCGAGTCCAACTCGCTTGCGATGAATCCGTCGTCCGTGAGAATCACATCCGGCCTGATAACACCGGGGACGTCATTCTTGAAGCGGTTCTGCCGCTGCAGCCGGACGATGTGTTCCGGCTTGCCCATCTCGAGATACTCCGCTATGAAAGGCGGCGCTGTCCGGCGCACGCTGCGGAAATACAGCTTGTTGACGGCGCGATAGAAGGCGAGAAGATCAGCGCCTAGGACTTCGAATGCGGCAACGGTGGATGGTTTGAGCGGGAACGGCTCCGGAGAGATGCGCCAAGCGGTCTGCGCGACCTCGGCTTGGTCGGGTCCGACGACGCTGCGGAAGAGATCCGGGGGAAGATGCTCTGCGACGTATCGCGCCCTGTCGGGGGCGGAGAGGACTTCGTGCGCGTTTGCGCTGCACGGTGCGCGCATCAACAGCCTCCGGGCATGGTGCGGCTTGGACACGCCGGCGGCAGTTTTGGTTGTTTGTTCAATCGGAAGAGGTGACGTATCAAGAAACGGGTCCTTGTCGATACAATGATTTCGCCGAGCCCGATTGCCCGGCTTTTGTGTCCTCTCCTTCCGGAGCCGGACCAGCCAAGGCGGCTATAGTCCGCGCGACGAATCCGCGCCGGTCATGTCGGGCGAAGAGATCGTCGAAGCGACCGAGCTCAAGAAAGACTACGGCACAGTCCACGCCGTCCGTGGAATAAACTTCCACATCCGCCGGCAGGAATGTTTCGGATTCCTCGGCGTCAACGGCGCCGGCAAGACCACGACTATGAAGATGGTCTATTGCCGCATCGGTGCCACGAGCGGCAAATTGCGCGTCGTAGGTCTCGACGCCGCTTCGCATTCAGCGGAGATCAGACGCAGGCTCGGCGTCGTGACGCAGGCGAACGCGCTCGATCCGGAACTGAGCGTGCTGGAAAATCTGCTGACGTATGCGTCATTTTTCGATATCCCGGCGTCCCGAAGCCGAGCAAAAGCTGATGGCGCGCTCGCGCTGCTCAACCTTTCCGGCCGGACCGGCGACCGCGTCCGAGAACTATCCGGCGGTATGCAGCGCAGGTTGGTCATCGCGAAGGCGCTTGTGACCGATCCTGAGCTGCTGATCCTCGACGAACCGACGACCGGCCTTGACCCGCAGGCACGACTTCTCGTCTGGGAGACGCTCGCGGCGCTGAAACGGAGCGGGCTCACGATCGTCCTGACGACGCACTATATGGATGAGGCGGCTCGGCTGTGCGATCGCATCGCGATCATGGACGAAGGCCGCATCTTCGCTTTGGGCACTCCGGCGGAACTCATCGCCGCGTACGCGGCGCCCGATGTGCTCGAAGTCAGCGGTGCGGATGGGGAGGCGCTTGCCGCCGCAGCCGGCAGCCTGCTCGTCCGGCGCGAACGGCTCGGCGAGACCGACTACCTCTATACCAGAGACAACGGCGCGCTTCTGCACGCGCTCGCGGTGCACGGTATCGAACTGCAACGGCACGTCGCCCGACCTGCGACGCTCGAAGATGTGTTCTTGAACATCACCGGACGAGAGCTGCGGGATTGAATCCGCTGCTCGCTTTCCTTCGTCCGAACGCGTGGCGCGTGTTTCACCGCAATCTGCTCGCGTGGAAAACTTTTGCCTGGTCGAGCATCACGATCAACATCATCGAGCCGCTGGTGTACTTCGTCGCCTTCGGCTACGGCTTCGGCGCCTACTTCAGTTTCGGCGGACAGGGCTCTCTCTTGCAGTACCTCGGGCCGGGAATGCTCGCACTGACCGCGGTCAACGCTGCGACGTTCGACGCCGCGTGGGGCGGCTACGAGCGGCTGACCACAAACGGCGTCTACGAATCCATGGTCACCGCACCTGTAGAACCGGAAGAGATCGCCGCCGGCGAATATCTCTGGCAGGCGTTTCGCGCGACGCTGTACGGCGCGATCTTTCTCGTGGTGATCGCGGCGCTCGGTCTCGTGCACTCGTGGCTGGCACTGCTCTGTTTACCGGTCCTCGCGCTGACCGGCTTGCTGTTCGCGATTCCGGCGCTCTATGTGGCGTTCATCGTCAAGACGCCGGAACATCTCTTCTATTACTTCGCGCTGCTCGTCACGCCGCTTGTGATGTTCGCCGGCGTGTTCTTCCCGCTGGACAGGCTACCGCGGTGGACGCAGTATGTCGCGTGGGCTACGCCGCTCTATCATGCGGTCAGCGCTTGCCGCGCCTTGATCGCGGGCACGCCGAGTCTGTCCACGCTGCGAGAAGTCGGGTGGCTCGCTTTAGCGATAGTCCTTGTCGTGTGGCTGCCGCAACGCGTTCTACGCCGTCGCCTCTCCGGTTGAGAGCTTGTCTGAATAGGCCGATCTGATCGGTCCTATCCTCGTCGCAGCATCACCGGTCGATGTCTTCGCCGGGGACGCGGCGGAGCATCGGGATGGCAAATTCCGCCGCTCGACTTCGGCGGCTCTCGCCGCCTCAGACGCCCCGGCTTTCGCCATCGCCGGTGATGCCGTGGGGATGCGACGTCAACGGCCGACGCGGCATGCCAAGCGAGGCGTTGAACGAGGAGCGGAGCCATGGATGGCGAGAGCGACGAAGTGAACCGAGAGAACTTCGCCTCGCTGGATGCGAGCGAAGGAGCGTCCTCGCGGGCATGCTGCGCGGCCGTTGACAGCCTCCTGCGAAGACATCGACCGGTGATGTTGAGGCGAATTCAGCGAGGGCCGATATAAAATCGGCCCCTTCAGACAATCGAGGTCAGAGCGATTTGAGGTAGCGGTCGCGGAGTTCGCGCTTGAGAATTTTGCCGGTGCCGCCTTTCGGAAGCGGTGCATCGGCGAAGACGACGCGCCGCGGTACTTTAAAGTTCGCCAGAACGCGCTTGCAATGTTCGATTATCTCGGCTTCGTCTGCGCGCGCATCCGGTCTAAGGAAGACGATGGCGAGCGGGATTTCACCCCACCGCTCATCGGGCGCCGCTATGACCGCGCACTCCGCGACGGCTGCATGTTCGTAGATCGCTTTTTCGATCTCGATCGACGGCACGTTCTCGCCGCCCGTGATGATGATGTCTTTTTTTCGATCGACGATGTGCACGTATCCGTCTGCATCTATGGAACCGACGTCGCCGGTGTGAAACCAGCCGTGCGCCAACGCCCCGGCTGAAGCCTCCGGCTGCCGCCAGTAGCCGTCCATGACCCAGTTCGATCGTACAACGATCTCCCCGGTGCTCGCGCCGTCGTGCGGCAGCAGCGCGCCATCGTCATCCATCAGCTCGATCCTTGCGCCTGGTATAGGCAAGCCAGCGGTTGAGCGCACTGCGCGCGATCCATCGATCGTTGTGGCGCCGCCGCGCTTGACGTTCGCGATGGTCAGGACGGGCGACGTTTCCGAGAGGCCGTAACCGCAAGTCACGAGGCAATCCGGGAGCCGCTCATCCAGTGCGCGGAGCAGGCTCGGCGAGGCGGCGGCGCCCCCGAGCATGACTCGCTTCAAGGACCGGAGGTCGCGTGTCGGCCAGGACGGGTCCGAGGCAAGGGCGTGCGCCATCGTCGGCACCAGAAAAATGAGCGTCACGCGTTCGCGCTCGATAGTTGCGAGAACCTGAGCCGGATCGAATCGCGCGAGCATGACGTGTCGTCCACCGACAAGCGTGATGAAATGCGGAGAGCCCCAACCATTCACGTGAAAGAGAGGGATGCTGTGCAGCAGCACTGTCGTGTCATCCAAGAAGAGGCTCATCAGGCAATGCAAGGCGTGCAGATAGAGCTGCCGCTGGGTCAGCATCACCCCTTTTGGTTGGGCCGTCGTGCCGCTCGTGTAGAAGAGTTCGGCGAGGTCCGACTCCTGGAGCTCAGGGCGAGCGAACGACGGCGGTGCGCTCGAAAGCAATTGCTCGTAGTCGTCGCCGTCGAGTGCCGGATCGGCCGGCGCATCGCCCATTAGGACGACGCGCCGCAACGCCGGTAGTCTGCTCGCGATCGGGGCGATGAGCGCCGTCAGCGCTCGGTCCACGATCACGACGCTTGCGCCGGCGTCAGCAAGGATGTATTCGATTTCGTGCGGCTTGAGCCTGATGTTGATCGGCAACAGCACCGCGCCGATCTGCGGAACCGCGTAGTAGCCTTCCAACAAACGATGGCAATTGAAAGACACGTAGGCGACGACATCGCCGCGTTTAACGCCGAGGCCGGCAAGGCCACCTGAGAGCCGGTCGATCCGTTCGGCGAGCGCGCGATATGTGAGCTGCACGGACCCACAGGTCACCGCGAGCTCCGATCCGTAGAGCGAGCGCGCTCGATCGATGAACTCGGAGACGACCAGCGCCAGGTTCACGGAGAGCCGGCGATCACGTCCATGTTCTGCCGGAAGATCGTCGGCGTGATGTAGCCGCGCCAGATCGCGCGGACGATCCCGTTCTTGTCGATGAAGATGCTCTTCGGCAGGCTTTCGATCTCGTACGAACTGCCGGCCGGACCGGGGTCGAGGGCGATCAGATACGGGATGGCGATCTGCTTCGTGAAGGCGTTCACTTGCGCAGGCGACTCCAGCTCGTCGATGCCGAGAAATGTGACGCGCGACTTATACGCCGGGTACTGTTTGATGATAAACGGGAGTTCTATTTTACACGGCCCGCACCAGCTCGCGAAGAAGTTGACGTACAGCGGCCGGCCCTTGAATTGCGCAAGCGTGATGGGCTTGCCGCCCACCGACAACAGCGAGATCGGCGGCGCGGGTTTGCCGACGGCAAGCGGCACGTCTGCCGCCGCGGCGAGCGGCTGTGTGATCGCGAGCAGCGCGACGGCCGCGGCGGTGCAGAGAAAGGTTCTCATCGAAGATCGATTACCTCGTGTGCGGTGTGAGCGCGTCGCTCGCGCATCGTGACCAGATTCACAACAGTCATACGATGTGCGCGGTGCGACAGACCAGCGAAAGTGAGAATCGGGACGGACTTGGCCGTGTGTGACGAGCCCTCCCTTCACTAACGTCATTACGCGGCCGATGGTATCACGAACATGAAGATATCTGCGCGCCAGGTCAAAGCCGCCGTCGACGCATACTTGCGCGACCGGCTCGCCACTGGAACGACGTCGAAAGCAGCGAGCCCTTCAGCCGTGACGACGAAGCGGGATGAAGAGCTGCATCGTTTCCTAAATCTCATGCCAGAAGAACGCGATATCGTCGTGCACGAGTTGCGCGCGAAAGTCCGCAAAGGCAGCTATTTCATATCGAGCGCCGAGATCGTCGAGGCGCTCTTGGGCCGGCTTGCCGCGGGCCTCATAACAGAGTAGTCGCATTCCGGTAGCCGGAATGTCGCCGGAGGATGGACCTCAACCCCGGTGGAACCGCTGATTCCCCCATTTGGCACTGACTTCGTACGGTGGCCGCAATGCTTGTTTTGACCCGCAAGCTCAATCAAGAGATCGTCATCGGGGATGACATCCGGATAACGATCGTCGCCGTCGGCGGCGATCAGGTCAAATTGGGGATCACGGCCCCGCGCTCCATTCCCGTTCACCGCTCGGAAGTGCTCCGCGAGCGAGCCGCGCAGGTCGTCAAACTCGACGGCATCCGGGAGCCGGCCACGGTCGGCTGAACCCTTACGTCTCCCCGAGAAAAGCGCGCATGGTCGAAAGCAGCCGCGCTGCAGATGCCTCGAGCTCTCGCGCGCTCTCCGCTGACGCCGCAAGCCCCATAACGCTTCGCCACGCCGCGACCAAAGCCACCGAACGATAGTCGGCTAGCGAGTGCGCCGCCGCCGCAGTCGCAGCCGAGGGTGCATCCGACAGCGAATCCGGAAGCAACGCCGCGCACGCGAGGCGTTCGCGCGATCCGCCATCGGCTCGCTCAAGCGCCCTCTCGAGGAATGCGAGATCGGCTGGCGCCATGGTCACGCAGAGCGCCGGCTCGCCGCGCGCTGCCCCCGAAAGCGGTCGACCCGGTAGGCTCTGCAGAAGCGCCGCGAATCGTGCGTCGTGAACGGCCGGCGCGCATCCGATGGCGTCCTGCAGAACTGCGTGGTCGATCGCACCCGACCATGCCACGCCGGCCAGGCTTACTCCGGTTAGCGGTCGCAGAAATGTAAAACTCGCTGACGACGTCGTCTGCCGCTCGCCGAGCGCATCAGGAGCTGCGGCTCCCTGTGGCCCGGGGTAGAGTATCGCATCTTCATCGGCCATGAGAAGTTCGTCGGCATCGCCCTGCGCGCGATCGGTCGGCAGCGCTGTCTCGCGAGAACCCGATTGAATGCGTCGCTGCCGCGCGCGCACCAGAAGCATGTCAGCCGATATCGGCACGTCGCCAGAACTCATGACGCCTTCTGCCAGAAAGCCCACCAAGGTCGCGATGGGACTTGCACCTGTTCGGCGCGCCGTTCCGGCACTCGCACGGCTTGCTGCGATGGCAAGTGCGCGAGTGAGCGAGCATCGGCCGATTCGACGTCGCGGAGCGCGACCCGATCGCGGCCGGATTGCGCAGCGTCTTCCATACTTTCGCGCGCGAGATAGGTCAGACGGCGCGGCAATCCTCCGGAGAGTCTCCAGAGCATCGTCGCCGCTTCTGGATCGAAGGGCGGATCCGGTCGCGCGTACCCCGCCTTGCGCAGGCGATGATGCAACAGCGCGGCCGCGTCGCTTTCCGTGAGCGGCTGGAGATGCAAGAGCAGCGCGATGCGATCGCTCAGATTGGGCTGACCCTGCAGATTGATCCCAAGTTCGGGCTGACCGGCGATGACGATCGAAAGCAGTTTTCGGTCGTCCAATTGATAGTTCAGCAGCGATCGGAGACACTCGAGAGCGGCCGGCTGGAGCAACTGTGCCTCGTCGACGAAAAGCACTGCTTGCCGTCCGGGTCCGGCCGACGTCGCGAAGAGCTCGCGCTTTAACTCTTCCTTTACCGTGCGGACGGGGGCGGCGACGCTAACCGGAAAGCCGAATGCGCCGCAGATGGCTGCGAGCAGCTCGAATTCGTCGTTGAATGCGGGGTCGAGGATCGACGCGACCACGATGCGGTCGGAAGCGAGCAGTGCATCTTGCACCGCATTGAGTAATGCGGTCTTGCCTGCTCCTATGGCGCCGACGACGACCGCAAGCCCTTGACCCTGTGACAGACAGTCGGTCAGCCGCCGTTTGCCGTGAGCACAGGCCAGGGTCTCGTAGTAGAATGAAGGGTCGGCGGTGTCGAGGAAAGGGTCGGTTCGCAACCCAAAGGCGTCGCGGAACATCACGCAGACTTTCAAGCGACGTTTGGCGTGCCCTTCGCGCCACGCAATACTTCGCGACCCGCATTTGCGCGAGAAAGCCGGCTGTGCTATACTACCGTGGGCAAAAGGCCGATGAATTTGGCCTGCTGCCAAACTTTAGGACCGTCTCCGGTCCTAGCGAACGTTTAGACGTGGCCGGTCCGCCAGGACCGGTTGGAAAGTAGGTCTCTTTTGTCTGCCTCCGCATCCGTCATCTCCATGAAGCAGCTGCTTGAAGCCGGCGTCCATTTCGGCCACCAGACCCGCCGCTGGAACCCGAAGATGGCGAAGTACATCTTCCAAGAGCGCAATGGGATCTACATCATCGATCTCCAGAAGACCGTCGTAAAACTGCGCCAGGTCTATTCCGCCGTCAAAGAGATGTCGCGACGCGGCAAGATCTTCTTGTTCGTCGGCACAAAGAAGCAAGCCCAAGATGCGATCAAAGAAGAAGCGGATCGCTGCGGGATGTACTACGTCACTCAGCGCTGGCTTGGCGGTACGCTCACCAATTTCCAGACGATGCAAAAGCGCATCACGCGCCTGCGGGAGCTCGAGCGCATGCGCGATACGGGATCGTTCGACGTCCTGCCGAAGAAAGAAGTGAGCCGCCTCGACGACGAGCTGCAGCGATTGGAGCGTTTCCTCGGCGGTATCAAAGACATGCCGCGCTTACCTGACGCATTGTTCATCATCGACCCGCGCAAAGAGCGCATCGCGGTTCTGGAAGCCCGCAAGCTCAAGATCCCGATCATCGCCGTCGTGGATACGAACTGCGATCCGGATGAGATCGACTTTGCGATTCCCGGCAACGACGACGCGATCAGAGCCGTCAAGCTGATGGCCGGTAAGATCGCGGACGCCGTGATCGAGGGCCGGACAGAAGCGGAATCCGGCGCCGAACCCGTAGAGGCCGCGGTCACACCGGCGGCGGCTCCGCCCGCGCCCGCGCCCGCCGTCGTGCCGGAACCGAGTCCGGCGACGGCTTGAGAAAGCACCAGGAGGGCAAGCAGCGCTTGCCCTCCGTATTAAGGATACGATGAAGAGAGAATCAGTTCGATGACAGTTGACTACGCGCCGAGCGCACAAGAGATCAAGCGGTTGCGCGACGCGACCACAGCGCCGATTATGGATTGCCGGCGTGCGCTCGCCGAAGCAGGCGGCGACATGGTGAAGGCAACGGAGCTATTACTCAAGCGCGGCCAGCAGCTCGCCGAGAAGAAGGCCGACCGCGAAGTCCGCGAGGGCATCATAGGGCACTACATCCATCAGGGCGGCCGCATGGGAGTTCTCGTCGAACTCGCATGCGAGACCGACTTCGTCGCGAAGAACGATCAGTTCCAGCGTCTCGCACACGACATCGCCGTGCATATCTGCGCTGCGCGACCGCTGTACGTGAGGCGAGAGGACGTGCCGGCGGACGTGCGCCAGGCGAAGGAAGCCGAGCTCGGGTCGAAGATCGAGAAATACTACGAGGAGTCCGTGCTGCTCGACCAGCCGTATGTCCGCGACGAAAGCAAGACGATCGCCGATCTGATCCGGAGCGCGGTCGGCGTTCTTGGCGAGAACATCCGGTTGCGCCGCTTCGCTCGATTCGACATCGGCGACAATTAGAGATGGCAGACAACGGAGCATCGGACAAACCGATCTACCGGCGCGTTCTGCTGAAACTCAGCGGCGAAGCATTCGCCGCGAAAGGCGGCGAGCAGATCGACGCCGAGAAGCTCTATCTCATCGCGAGCCAGATAAAGGAAGTGGCGCAGGCGGGCGTCCAGGTCGCATGCGTCATCGGCGGTGGCAATATCTGGCGCGGCCGCGCTGCCGGATCGGAGATGGATCGATCGACGGCCGACTACATGGGAATGCTCGCCACGGTGATCAACGGCCTCGCGCTGCAGGACGCGCTCGAGAACAGCGGCGTCACCACGCGCGTCCAGACGGCGATCTCGATGCACCAAGTAGCCGAGCCGTACATCCGCCGGCGCGCGATCCGCCACTTGGAGAAGGGCCGTGTCGTCATCTTCGCAGGCGGTACTGGCAACCCGTATTTCACCACGGATACCACGGCCGCGCTGCGTGCGCTCGAGATCGGCGCTGAAGCGATCCTGAAGGCCACACAAGTCGACGGCGTTTACAGCGCAGATCCCAAGAAGGATCCCGCCGCCGTGCGTTTCCGCACGCTCGACTATTTGGAAGTGCTGAAGCTCGGACTGGAAGTGATGGACAACACGGCTCTGACGCTCTGCATGGATAACTCCCTGCCGATCGTCGTATTCGAGCTCATGCGCAGCGGCAACATCCGCCGCGTGATTTGGGGAGAGCCGATCGGAACATTCGTCGGGAGGGCGCCAGCCGATGTTGCCCCAACTGTATAAAGACCTCGAAGAGCGCATGAAGAAGGCGGTCGAAAACGCGCGCGCCGAGTTCACTTCGATCCGCACCGGGCGGGCGAATGCGGCGCTCCTCGATCACATCATGATCGAGGCGTACGGCAGCGAGATGCCGCTCAAACACATCGCGAACATCAGCGTTCCTGACGCGCGCAGCCTCCTCGTGCAGCCGCACGACAAGTCGCTGATCGGCGACGTGCGCAAAGCCATCGAGAAATCGGACCTGGGCATCACGCCGAATGTCGACGGCAACGTCGTCCGGCTCGGTATTCCCGCACTGAACGAAGAACGCCGCAAAGATCTCGTGAAGATCGTGCACAAACGTGCAGAAGAAGGCCGGGTCGCGATCCGCAACATCCGGCGCGACGGTCACGATCACCTCAAGACCATGCACAAGGACAGCAAAGTCAGCGAAGACGAGTTCCGCCGCGCGAACGACCAGGTCCAGAAGTTGACCGATCGCTTCATCGGCGACGTCGACGCCCTCGTGCAAGGCAAAGAAAAGGAGATCATGGAGGTGTGAGCGCCGGGCCAGCCGCCACAGTCGTGCCCGTCGCCGGTTTTGGCGCGGCTTTGAGCGGGCGGCGCTTGCTCAATGGCGCGCTCGTCGCGGCGGCAGGGATCGGGTCCGTTTTCTATCCTCCCGCGCTCGCGCTCATCCTCGCAGTCATCGCGACGTTTGGGATAATCGAGTTGCGCAACCTCGCGCGGCGCGCTGGCGGCGACTTCTCGCTTCCGGTCTCGCTGTGCGGCAGTCTCGCCTACGTGGTCCTGCCGCTGCTCGGCCAGCTGCAGCGTTTCGAATCCGGTCTCGTCGGTTTTATCGTCCTCGGTTCCATGCTCTCGGCGTTCCGGCACGGCACAGCGACGTTCTTCGAGCGATCGAGCCGCACGGCGTTCGCCGCGCTGTATCTCGGAAAACCGCTGTCGTACTTCTTGCTGCTCGACAAGAGCGGTTCCGTGGCTCACGGGATCGCGATCACGATCTGGACGATCGTCGTCGTCGCGCTCACCGACATCGTCGGAATGGTCGTCGGATTGCGCATCGGACGCACGCCGCTTGCTCCGCACCTCTCGCCCCGCAAGACATGGGAGGGCGCGATCGCAGCGTGCATCGTGGCGACGGGCGCGGCCACGCTATTGGGATTCGCGCCGCAGATCGCGGTGCCGTGGTGGCTAGGCCTCGTATTCGGATTCTCCGTTTCGTGTGCGGCCGTCGTCGGCGATCTCGTCGAATCCGCGTTGAAGCGCAACGCTCACGTCAAGGATTCCGGCGAGATCATGCCCGGGCACGGCGGGGTGCTCGACCGCTTTGATTCCTATCTCGTGGCGGGCTTCATCGCGTACACCGTGCTCGGCGCTGCCGGGCGGCTATAGAGAAGAAGAGTCGTGCGCTCGATCGCGGTGCTGGGGTCCACCGGATCCATCGGCCGCCAAGCGCTGGACGTGATCGCCGCGCACGGCGACCGGTTTCGCGTCTGCGCGCTCGCCGCGAACTCGAGCGTCGAGGCTTTGGCCGTTCAGGCGAACGCGTTCCGCCCATCAGTCGTCTCAGTGGGAAAGCGTGAATACGTCGAGCCGCTTTCCGCCGCCCTCGACTACGAACCGCGAATCGTCTGGGGCTCCGATGGACTGCGCGTCTGCGCGGTCGAAAGCGGTGCCGACCGGCTACTAGCCGCGACGGACGGCATGGCGGCGTGGCGCGCTGTCTTCGCGGCGGCGCGCGCCGGCGTGGACGTCGCGCTATCGAACAAAGAGATCATCGTCGCAGCCGGCGATCTCCTTATCGCCGATGCCGTGAGCGCGGGCGCGCGCATTCTTCCGGTCGACTCAGAACACAGCGCGGTTTTTCAGTGCATGCAAGGTGAGCGATCCGGCGACGTCGCCGGCATCGTCCTCACGGCGAGCGGCGGTCCGTTTTGGGAGAGCTCGTTCGACGAGATGCGAAAGGCGACGCCGGCGCAAGCGATGCGTCACCCGACGTGGGTGATGGGCGCGAAGAACTCGATAGACTCTGCGACGCTCATGAACAAGGGGCTCGAAGTCATCGAAGCGAGCAGGCTCTTCGGACTGACGGGGAAGCAGATTGAAGTGGTCATCCACCGCGAGAGCGTCCTGCATGCGTTTGTGCTCTTCCGTGACGGAAGCGTCAAATCGCAGCTGGCGTCGCCGGATATGCGGCTGCCGATCGGCTACGCGCTCGCCTATCCGGAACGTCTGCCGTCTGGCCCGGGCGAGCAGCCGACTCGACGCGCGATCGGACTTGGCGGCCGTGCGACGGCACTCGCATTTGAACCGGTCGACGATGAGCGATTTCCGTGCCTTCGGCTCGCATATGACGCCCTCGCGCGCGGCGGCACGTATCCGGCCGTGCTGTCGGCCGCGAACGAAGAGGCAGGACGGGCATACCTCGCGGGGAAAATCCAACTCACCGACATCGCAGCGCTGGTCGCCGGCGCGCTCGAGGCCCACGAAAGCCGAGCCGTTTCAGAAGAAGCGGTGGCAGAAGCGGACCATTGGGCGCGTGCGCACGCTCACGCCGCAATACTCGCAGCCGCGCATTAGCGCACGGGAAAAATAGTGATCGCAACCCTGTCCACGGTCACGCTGCTCCTCGCCTTCGACCCAGCGGTCATCTGGCAGGTCGCGATCTTTCTCCTCATGCTTGCGGTCCTCGTCGTGTTCCACGAGTTCGGGCACTTCGTCTTCGCCAAGCGTTTCGGCGTTCGAGTCGAAGAGTTCGCGGTCGGCTTCGGTCCTCGGCTTGTATCCATCACCCGCGGCGACACGGCGTACAGCATCAACGCGCTGCCATTAGGCGGCTATTGCAAGATGACGGGCGAGGATACCGCCGACGACGGCACTGCCGATCCCGGCAATTTCCAACACAAGAAGCTCTGGCAGCGATTCATCATCATCTTAGCGGGGCCGGTGTTCAACCTGATACTGGCCGTGCTGATATTCGCTTTCGTCGGCTTCACGTTTGGCGTGCCGACAGGACGAACCAACATCATCGATTCACTATTGCCCGGAATGCCTGCGGCGCGTGCAGGGCTTGTGCCGGGGGACGAGATCGTTGCGTTCAACGGCCAGCCCGTGAAGAGCGGCGACCAGCTTGTCGATTCGATCCACCGTGAAGTCCGGAAACCAGTCACGATCGATGTGCGTCGCGGACATGCGATATTTCACTACCGGCTCACAACGGATTCGACCACGTTGCCCAACGGCACGACGGTTGGGCTATTCGGATTTATCCCGAGACCCACGCTCGTCCAAGGGTCAGCGTTCGTGGCTCTTCTTTATGGTTTTACCAATGTCGGAGATTTTGTCAATCTCGAAGTGACTTCGATTGTGAGTGCGATACAGCGCCACGACTCGTCCGCTATCCACGGAACGGTCGGTGTCGCTCGAATCGTGATTCAAGCGGAGCAGTCGGGCGCGCTGTACGTGCTCACGATCGCAGGCGAGCTTTCGGTGGTGCTCGCGCTGTTCAACCTCTTGCCGATCCCGGCGCTCGACGGCGGACGGTTGGCGTTTCTATTAGTCGAAGGCGCGCGCGGACGACCCGTCGATCCCGAAAAGGAAGGGCTCGTCCACCTGACCGGGTTCGCGTTGATCATGGTGCTCTTCATCGTGGTCACGTACCACGACATCGCCCAATGGGTCTCAGGAAAGGGCGGCTTGTGACCCTCGACCAGGTCCCACAGTGGACCGGCGTACGCGATCGCGAGGCACAAGCGCCGATCGCACCCAGACGTGCTTCGCGCCGCGTGAATGTCGGACGAGTCGCTATCGGCGGCGGTGCGCCGGTCAGCGTGCAATCCATGACCACGACCAAGACCGATGATTGGGCCGCGACGCTCGACCAAGTCGAACAGCTCGCCGCAGCGGGGTGCGAGATCGTCCGCGTCTCCGTGCCGGATCAGAAAGCGGCTGCCGCGTGCAAGAAGATAAAGTCCGGAGCGACCGTGCCGCTCGTCGCCGACATCCATTTCGATCATCGCTTCGCCCTCGCGGCCATCGACGCCGGCTGGGATAAGCTGCGGCTGAACCCGGGCAACATCCGCGATGCGCAGAAAGTCCGCGAGGTCGTGCGGGCGGCGAAGGCGCAGTCCATGCCGATCCGCATCGGCGTGAACATGGGTTCGCTCGCCCCCGATATCGTGCAGACGCTCGGGCGCACGCCGGCCGGCATGGTGGAATCCGCGCGCCGACACATCCGCATTCTCGAAGAGCTCGACTTCTTCGACACCGTCGTCTCGCTGAAGGCACACGACGTCCGCTCGACCGTGCTCGCCTATCGGATGCTTGCGACGGAGTGCGATTATCCGCTCCATCTCGGCATCACCGAGGCAGGCACGCTGCGCACCGGCACCGTGAAGAGCAGCGTCGGATTGGGCATCCTGCTCGCCGAGGGCATCGGCGACACCATCCGCGTGTCGCTTGCCGCCGACCCCATCGAAGAGGTTCCGGTCTGCTGGGAGATTTTGAAATCGCTCGGCCTGCGCGAGCGCGGCGCGGAGATCACCGCGTGTCCGTCGTGCGGGCGCGTGCAAGTCGATATTCTCAAACTCGCCGATATGGTAGAAAAAGTCACGGCGGAATACCGCGCGCCTGTGAAGGTCGCTGTCATGGGCTGCGCGGTCAACGGGCCGGGCGAGGCTTCCATGGCGGACGTGGGTATCGCCGGCGGCAAGGGGATGGGGCTTATCTATCGCGACGGCGTGAAAGTGCGGTCCTTGCCCGAGGCCGAACTTCTTGACGGTCTGCGTGAGGAGATAGAAAAGGTCATCGCCGAGCGTTATCCTGGCTATCGTTGAGCAAGTTCTGGTTTTCTAGTCGCGGCATGGCCGCGGTCCTCGCTGTGGCCGCGGCCTTACGCGTGTACGAGGCGATCGCGCGACCGCTCCACGTCGATGAAGGGCTTTCGCTCCAGCTCGCCGGCGAGAAGTTGAGCGATGCCTTAGCGTACCTCTATCACGCGGACGTCCATCCACCTGGCTTCACCGTCCTCCTCAAACTGTTTCTCGCGCTTCACGCGCCGGATGTCGCCGTGCGCGTCGCGATGGCTGCGTTCGGTACGCTCTCCGTCTGGCTGCTCATGCGTCTGTTGCTCGTCTGGAAGATGGATCCAGCCGCCGCCATTGCCGCGGGCGCCGCTGCCGCGCTGATGCCGTCGTTCATCTTCTACGACGGCATGATCCGCATGTATGCACCGTTTGACGCCGTGGTTTTGGCCTCGTTTCTCTTGCTATCGATCGCGATACAGCGTGACGACATCGGGATCGGCGCCCGCCGCTGGGCCTGGATCGGGTGGTCGGCCTGTCTCTTGTTGAGCATCTGGCTGCTGTATCTCGGCTTTTTCGTCATCGCAGCTCAACTGATATTTCTGATCGTCGCGCGGCGTGACGCATTTATTCGGGGGCTCGCCGGCGCCGCGGTGGCGATTACCGCGTGGCTGCCGCAGCTCGCGACGTTCGAGCATCAGACACCGCGCGGCGGATTGGCATTCGCGCAGCAATTGGGCGATGTTCCCACATCGATCGCGGTGCTGGCGGCGCAAGCGACTATCGCACCGTTTGCGCAAGGAACCCTGCTGTACGTGGTGGCCGCGATCGTCTGGCTCGCAGCCGCCGGTGCGTTTGCCGTGACGTTGCGGCGCGCCGGCTCAACGATGCTTCCATTTATAGCGTTGCCCGCCGTGTTGACGGTGATCGCAAGCGTGCTTGAGCACAAAGCATTGTACTTGGATCGCTACTATCTGATCGCTGCGTATGGATTGTGCGCGTGGGTCGGCGTGGCCGTTGCCGATGTACTGCGATCCGATCGTGCGTGGACGCGGGTCGGGCTTGCCGCCGCCGGCGCCGCGCTCGCAGCGCAAGCGCTCGCGTACTCCGTGATTCCGTCCAACTACACGGCGGACTGGCCGGCCGTGGCGAGCGTGCTGCGATCCAACGCGTCCGCCTCCGACGTCTTCGTCTTCGTACGGGGCACGCCGATCCGCGTCATCGATCGTACGGATCTGCTGGCGGGCCGAACGTATGGCGGGCTGCTCTCTCCTGACGACGTGACGGCCACTATTGACGCGCTACGCGGACGCGCGCGCATCTGGTACATCGAGTATCAACCATTTCAGGTGGACCCGCAATTGCGCGTGGCGCATTTCTTGACAGCGACATATCAGCTCGGCGGTCAATGGTATTTCCCTCGCGATGTGCCCGGGGAATCCGTGCATGTCGCGCTCTTCCATACGTGACCAAGGTTTTTCACTAGGCCGCCGGAATTGAACGCGCATGCCTGACGACGCAGCCAAGCGAGAGATGAAGAGCATTCCACCGAAGGGCGCGGACCTTTCGGATTGGTATACGCAGGTCTGCCTGCGCGCGCAGCTCGTGGACTACGCACCCGTGCGCGGCTGCATCGTGCTCCGCCCGTACGGTTTCGCGATCTGGGATCTGATCCGCGAGGAGTTCGACCGCCGCTTCAAAGCCACCGGACATCAGAACGCGTATTTCCCGCTGTTCATACCGGAGAGCTTGCTCGCGCGCGAAGCCGAGCACGTCGAGGGTTTTGCGCCGGAGGTCGCCTGGGTGACCGAGGGCGGCGGTGAAAAACTCACCGAACGGCTCGCCATCCGGCCGACTTCGGAAGTGATCGTCGGCATGATGTACGCGCGCTGGATCCAATCGCACCGGGATCTTCCCGTCTTGATCAATCAGTGGGCGAACGTCGTGCGCTGGGAGAAAGCCACGCGGCCGTTTCTGCGGACCCTGGAATTCTTATGGCAAGAAGGGCATACCGCGCACGCGACGCAGGCCGAAGCGTCTGAAGAAGTACAGCAAATGCTCGAGATCTACCGTTCCGTGGCAGAGGATATATTGTGCCTACCGGTCATCACCGGGCGTAAGAGCGAGCACGAGAAATTCGCGGGCGCCGCAGCGACGTTCGCCATCGAAGCGCTCATGCCCGACGGCAAAGCACTTCAGGCCGGCACGTCGCACGAACTCGGCCAGCACTTCGCGAAAGCGTACGATATCAAGTTCACCGATACCGACGAACAGATCAAGCATGTCTGGACCACGTCGTGGGGCGTGTCGTGGCGCATATTGGGCGGCGTGATCATGGTGCACGGCGACGACCGCGGGCTCGTGTTGCCGCCGGCGATCGCACCGCATCAAGTCGTCGTCGTCCCCATTCCGAAAAAAGGCGACGATACGGTGGCCGTCGCCGCCCGCGAAATCGCAGCACTGCTTCAAGGCGTTGCGCGGACGCATGTGGACGACCGACCGGAGCAGACCGCGCCCTGGAAGTTCAACGAGTGGGAGATGCGCGGCGTGCCGCTGCGCGCCGAGATCGGCCCACGCGATATCGCAGCCGGCCAGGTGACGCTCGCGCGCCGCGATACGCTTGAGAAGGTGGCGGTGCCGCGCGAGCAGCTCGCCGCGCGCGTCAGCGAAATCCTCGCTGACATCCAACGCTCGCTGTATGCGCGCGCCCTTGCAGAACGCGAACGCCGGACCGTGGTCGCGCACGATCGGAAGTCGTTCGTCGACGGGCTTGTGGCGCAGACGGGCTTCGTCGAATCGCTGTGGTGCGCGCGCACCGAGTGCGAGCTGGATATCAAAGCGGAGACGAGCGCCGTGTCGCGCGTCATCGCAGGCGCTGCGGAGCCGGGATCGGTCTGTGCATACTGCGGTTGTCCGGCGCCGGTCCGCGCGTTTTTCGCGCGCTCGTACTGACGCGCCGGCGCGATGCGGATCTTCGTCGGGGCGGTAGCCGCTGCGTTCATGTATCACCATGTCGCAGCGAGCGCGCCGCCCGGACCGTACGCTCGCGCGCTCACAGTCTCTCCGCAAGAGTTCGCGCAACAGTTGCGGTGGCTGCGCCGCCGGGGCTGTACGCTCGTGCTCGCGTCGCGATTGATCCACGATGCGCGCGACGGCGAACTCGCTCCGTGCGAAGTCGCGCTGACCTTTGACGATGGCTACGTCGACGCTTCGACGATCGCGGCGCCGCTGCTCATCGAAAATGGCGCCGTGGGGACGTTCTTCATAGCGACCGCCGAAGTCGGAAAGCCAGGGCACGTCTCGGTCGCGCAAGTGCAGAGTTTGTATGCGCAGGGCATGGAGCTCGGCGCGCACACGGTTCATCATGCTGACCTGACCCTGCTCTCCGCCGCGGCTCGCGCGGCGGAGATCGGCGACTCGATCGACACGCTGCAAACGTGGACAAAGATGCCGGTCACGGATTTCGCATATCCGGCCGGCCGTTATGATGCGAGTGTCGAAGCCGCGCTCGCGCATGCCGGAGTCGGTGCCGCATTTACGACCCAGCCCGGCCGCATCGGACCGCGCGCCATGGCGGATGCGTTCGCGTTGCCGCGGTATCGCGTGGTGCACGGCGCCGGCCTTGCGCTGTTCCGCTCGGTTCTCGGTGAAGGCACGAACGCCGGACCGGCCCTCCCGAGCCAGGCGGCAATCGCTTCGATCGCGCGAGCCCGAGCCGAGGGGAACGATGCTCCTGTAGCCGAACTCATCGGCGCCCGGCTCTTACAGAACTCGTATCCCGAGCCGATTGAAAAGGTCCGCGTTTTGAACGTGCCGCCGGCGACCGTCGCCGGCATCATGTTATCCGGCCGCGGACTGCATGCGCCCGTGACCCCAGACGTATTCGAGACGGACGCACGCGGGATGGCAGCGACGGCGCTCGCCGCTGCGCCGAGCGTCGGCGAAGTCGACGTATGGGCGGTGGTGCCGCAACCGGTGCCGCAAGGTGCGACGGTCGCAGGCGACCTAGCCGTACCAACCGATCGCACGGTGTTTTCGATCGCGGTTCGCCGTGGCCGACAACCTTCGCGGGCGTACATCGATGCGGCGTGGGCCGCGGATCTGAAGCGACGAAATCGAGCATGGCGGAACTAAACGACACGTATCGCAAATCCACGCTGCGCAACGGGATCCGCGTGATCACCGAACGCATCGCGCACGTGCGCAGCATCAGCCTCGGACTTTGGGTCGGGATCGGATCGGCCCACGAAGAGTCAGGTGTGCGCGGTATTTCCCACGTCATCGAGCACATGCTTTTCAAAGGCACGCCCATGCACAGCGCGCGCCAGATCGCCGAGTTGATGGATTCGATCGGCGGAAATCTCAACGCGTTCACCGACAAAGAGGCCACGTGCTACCATGCGCGCGTCGTCGATGAGCACGGTCCGCTCGCGCTCGATGTGCTCGCCGACATGTTCATGCACTCCAACTTCGATCCGGCGGAACTGCGCAAGGAGCAGCAAGTCATCCTTGAAGAGATCCGCATGTACGACGATTCGCCCGATGAGATCAACCAAGACCTGTTCTTGAAGTCCGCGTGGTCCGGAAGCCCGCTCGGCGAACCGATCATCGGGTACGCATCGACCGTGTCGAGCGTGACGCCGGATCTCATCCGTTCCTACATGAGCACGCGCTATTCGCCCGACGCGGTCGTGCTGACCGCGGCTGGCAATGTCGATCACGACGAATTCGCCATGCAGGCAGAGCGCCTGCTCGGACAGATGCTCGGGGGTCTGTCGCCGAAGGACGTTTCGAGGCCGGAGTTCTTCCCCGTGCGCGTGGTCCAGCGCAAGGACTGCGAGCAGACCTACGTCCTCATCGGCGTCGAAGGCATGGCGGTTTCCGACGAGCGACGGTATACGATATCGATCCTGGACGCGATACTCGGCGGCGGCATGGCGTCGCGTCTTTTTCAGGAGATACGTGAGAAACGCGGCCTCGTGTACAGCGTGTACTCGATGCATAACGCATATCGGCCCGGCGGCACATTTGCCGTGGCTGCGGCGGCGCGACCGCAGAACGCGGCGGAAGTCGTGCGCCTGATCCGCTCCGAACTTGGGCAGATCGCGGTCGGCGGCGTCAGCGAACTTGAGGTGGCTCGCGCGAAGGAACATCTCAAAGGCGGGATGCTGCTTTCGCTGGAGAGCACGAGCACGAGGATGCTGCGCCTCGGGCGCACGGAACTCAACGTCGGCCGCAACGTGCCGGCTGTCGAAGTCGCCGAGCGGATCGATGCGGTGACGAAATCAGACGTCGATGCGCTGGCCGCCTCGATGTTCGGATCGGGCAGATTCGCGATGACCGTGGTCGGTCCAGTCGATGAGGCGTTTGACGGCGACGCGCTAGCGCAGTCGGCGTAAGGCGCCGCGGTGGAGATATTCCGGCACTTCCCAGACCTCTACCTCATCGTCGCCGCCGTCCTGTACATGTTCGCACAGGCGCTGCAGATGGCATCAGGTGCGGCGCGCCTCGCCGGCGTCCGGACAAAACGCGTCGCCACCGGGTTGACGTTGTTCAACCTGTTCGCGACCACGGGCAGACTGCTCAATCTCTTCTATGCTCCGCTGCTCTCGTCGCTCACCGATCATGCACGCAGCACACACGACATCAGCGGCTTCGATTCGAGTCTGCGCCTCGTCATGGTGGCCGCCACACTCGGCGCAGTGATCGGCGGCGCGCTCATCCCTTGGGCGTCTCGAATTCTTGCGCGCGGCATCGGCTCGTTCGAGCGCACGGGCTCGCTCATCGCCGCGCTCGGACGCCTTGCTTCGCCGGCCGTTTTCACGTGGGTCTTCTCGGAATTCCGGCTGCCGACGGCGGCGACGCTGCGCTACCACGCGAAGGCGCTGCCGAAGTCGTTTCTCATCTGGAACGTCGTCGTCACGGCGTTCTGGGTCGCAGGCCCGCTCTCGAGTCTCTATGCAAGCGTGCTTGCACCGGAGGTGACGGCGACCTGCATCGCGCTCTCCGGGTTGATCACGGGTGTCGCCACGATCACGCTGACTCTCATCGTCGACCCCGCTGCGGCGCTGATAACTGATCAGACGGCGCTCGAACACCGGCCGGAAGCGGATGTCAAAGCGATGTTGCTGTATCTCGTGCTGACCGGTATCGTCGGCACGCTCTTGTCTCAAGTGCTGCTCGTGCCGGCAGCGGGAGTGATCGCGCATGTCGCAAGATTCCTCTACGATCATGGCATCCACCATCACTAGACCGCTCGCAGCCGTCTTCGTTATTTCGGTTGCACTCGTCGTGAGCGGGTGCGGAGGTGCTTCCCGGTGGATGGTGGATCTACGCACATCGCAAGGCGACGCCGCGCTGAAATCGGGCAACGTCGCCGAAGCCCTCGGCGAATACGAGCTCGCACTTCGGCTCGACCGCAAAAACGTGCGGGCGCGCGCCGGGCTAGCCACCGCGCTGTCGCTGCGCGCCAAAGCTGAGTTCACCGACAGCAAGCTCGATGAAGCCGGCGCTGACATAGAACAAGCGCTCGCGTACGCGCCGTCCGACTCGGTCGCGCAGGCGCTCGCGACGCAGATCGAGCAAGCGAAGATACGCCGCGAGGTCGTCTTGGCGAACTACCCCCTGTATGAGACGATGGGCGCTTCGATAGCCGATGGGCTGAAGACGATCGTCTCCGCGAACAAGCAGATAGCGAAAGAGCTCAAGACCTTTCGTGCGGACTACGATACCGGACATCTGACGAAGGCGATCGTCGACTCGTACAACCTCGAGTTCGAAGCGCATCGCTCGACGCAACGGTTGGTCAGCTATCGCGCGCTAGTCCAATCAGGCGCGGAAAACCGCACCGAGGGAGCGCAGACGCAAGCCCCGGAGCTGCTACCCATTCCCTGACGGCGCGGGTCGGCGCATGTCGTAGACGCGCCAGCCCGACGAGACCGGCACGCGCGCGAAGCGCTGCAGGTACGCGTACAGGGGCTTGTTGGCGCGCAGCCGCGGAAGTTCCACGGCGACGAAATACGCCGCGCCCTTGCGCTGCGCGCTCTGCATGTCGTGGACGGTCCACAACAACGGGTCTTCCTCCCAGCCCTTGCGCCCGATCACGTAGAGCACGGACGGATCGTAGTGGCCCATCACGACGAGCGCCCCTCTGGGGAGCACGCGGTCGAGTTCGCTCGCGGCCGCATACACCGGGCGGCTCCACGTGTAGTACGCGTGGATCTCGAGCATGCTCGCGTAGGTGACGACGAAGAGAGCGGCGGCAAGCGCGGCGGCCGTCGTCCAGCGCGGTCGGAGTGCGATCAACGTGGCGAGATTGTCGAGCGCGCCGCCGGTCATGAGCACGGCAAGCGGCAGTACGGGTAATAGATAGTAGTCGACGCGTTCGACGTTCACGACGGTGAAGACGTAAACCGCGAACGCGACGAGCCAAGCGCCGAAGAATATTTGCCGGTCGCGTTCTCTTCCGTCGCGGGGGAGCGCAAACCACGCGCCTAGGAAGGTCGCGAACAGAACAGGCCCGAGTACGGTTGACGCGAGCATGCGTAACAGTGCGAGCATTCCCTGGAGCGCGGCGAGAAGACCGTGCGCAGAGGTCAACGCGGTGCGCAGCGCGGGCAGAACGTGCAGCCCCGTGATGCCGGAAGCCCAGTGCCACTCCGCGATCGCGTGCACGTGGCGAAAGTAGAAGAAGCTGGGGATGAGCGTGAGCGCGGCGTACGCGTAGAGGTAGCCGTCTTTGAGCGCGCCGCGCCAC
>JABCYQ010000026.1 GCA_013290125.1 Vulcanimicrobiota bacterium | reverse complement strand
CGGCATCGGACACCCGCGCAAACGCTGCGCAAAATGAGTCGCCGGCTGTCTTGAAAATGTAACCGTCATTTGTCTCGATCGCCCCTCTCACCAAGTCTTCGTGACGCTCGACTGCGGCTTGCATCGCTTGGTGATGGGCTTCCCAACGTTGGGTCGAGCCTTCGATGTCGGTGAATACAAAAATCACGTTGCCCGAAGGCAAAGCGATCGGGCGCTTGCGCTTACGCGCAGCCCCGCTCTTAAGCGGCATACGGAAAGAGAAAGCAAACCAAAACGATTTGCCAGCGACGAAAACGTGCTTTGCCACCCGCATTCGATTTCATTTGGCCGCGCCTCCACAGAAACCCGTGGCCGCATGACACGGCCTATCCGAGGATACTCGGACTCTTATAAGGCCTCAAAAAACGTTAGCCAGAGCCGAATGCGGGTTGGACTATCGATCGTAGACAGATCCATCACTAGCTTGCGGTAGATCGGCTCATTATACGTAGCACACGTGGACAGCTGCCGGAACATTCTTTGCCTTTGTCGATATTGTGATATTGATCGACTTACCGAGGCCGTTAAGCATTGTCATGAGCTTCTCAGCCGAAGGTTCGTACACATTTCCTTGCAAAAGGGCACTGACCTTGGCTGCGTTACGGCCATTAGGCTTGCCGCATCGGCCACGCTATTCACGGTGGAAATCACTCAGCGGGAGACGGGTCTCGAACCCGCAACCCTCAGCTTGGGAAGCTGATGCTCTACCAATTGAGCTACTCCCGCGGGCGAACATATCGTTAGGCTAGGATTCGAGAAGACCCTGTATTGTTCTGAAGGGGCCGATTTTATATCGGCCTCGGTTACGTAACGTGGGCCGACTAGCGTCGGCCCCTTCAGATAATCCCTTCAGAGAAACCCGTCAGACTACGCGCAACGTGCGATCGGCGGTGATCTCGCCGATCCGGCGCGCGGCGCGAATGCCCGCCGCATGTAGTGACGCGATGAGCGATTCTGCGCTCTCCGGTGCGACGGCGAGCAGCAGGCCGCCAGATGTCTGCGCATCGCACAGCACGAGACGTAGCTCCGGCGTGATCGAATCCGCGAATAGCCAGCCGTTGCCGATCGCGGCGTCAAGATTTGCGACCGTGCCGCCTGGTACTGCGCCATCTCGAGCGAGTTCGAGAACGCGATCGAACAACAGCACCGTCTGTGATTCGATCTTCGCGCCCACGCCCGATCCCTGCGCCATTTCGCGAGTGTGTCCGAGCAGACCGAATCCTGTGATGTCGGTCGCGGCGTGCGGCGGCACCTGCGCCGCAACGTCGGCCGCAACGCGATTGAGTTGCAACATCGAGGTCACCGCGGGAGCCAGAATGCCGTCGTCGATGAGATCGCGCTTGCGCGCCGTGGTTAAGATTCCCGTGCCGAGCGGCTTGGTGAGGATGAGCGCATCGCCCGTGCGCGCGGTGGAATTTCGCCAGATCTTTTCTGGATGTACCACGCCTGTCACCGACAGACCGTATTTCGGCTCGGGGTCTTTGATCGTGTGGCCGCCGATGATGCTGATGCCAGCCTCGCGGGCCTTTTCCGCACCGCCACCTAGGATCTGCGCGAGGACGTCTGCGTCAAGCCCTTCCTCGGGAAACGCGGCGACCGCTAGTGCGCTGAGCGGCCGAGCGCCCATTGCGTAGATATCCGAAAGCGCGTTAGCCGCCGCGATGGCCCCGAACGTCCGCGCATCGTCGACGATGGGCGTGAAGAAATCGACCGTCTGCACGATGGCGATCTCATCTGTCAGCCTGTAGACGCCGGCGTCATCGGCGGTGCTTGTGCCGACGAGCACGTTTGGGTCTTCGATCGGTGGTAAGCGGCGCAAGACTTGCGCGAGGACGCGGGCGTCCATTTTAGCCGCTCAACCCGCGCAGCGTGACAGGTGCGTGAGCCTATGGATATCTTCGCGCGTCATGCGCTTTGCTTTTCGACCCATCCCGCCCGCGCCCTGGCGAGGTCGCGCATATCTCCATCGCTAACCTACCCGCCTCGAACAACGATCGACTCGCAAGGAGACGCACATGAGCCCACGGACAGCCGGCAAGACCAATGGGAATACGATCACCCGCAAACACCTCGCGGCGCTGCTCAACGAGGATCTCTCGCGCGAGTATCAGGCGATCATCGGGTACGTCGTCTATTCGCAGGTCCTCAAGGGCGCCGAATATATGAGCATCGCCGCGCAACTCGAAGAGCATGCGAAACAAGAGCTGAATCACGCATTGATCATCTCGCGGCAGATAGACTACCTCGGCGAGATGCCGACCGTCACTGCAAAGCCCGTGAAGTCGTCGGCGAAGGCGCGGGAAATGCTCAGGTTCGACCTGGAGAACGAGACTGAGACGATCCGGAACTATCGCGAACGCGTGCGGCAATGTGAAGAGCTCGGCGAATTCGCGATGGCCGAGCAGATCCGTGAGATTCTCGTCAACGAACAAGACCATCAGATCGACCTGGCCACCGCACTCGGAGAAGAAGTGCCGGCGATCGGTCGCGGTTCAAAGCGGAAGTAGTCAGCGCGCGATCGCGATCCGATTGCGTCCTTGCGCCTTCGCGCCGTATAGCGCGCGATCGGCGGCACTGATGAATGCCGCCGAATCTGTGCTCGTGGCTTCCGCGAGTCCAAAGCTCGCGGTGGCCGAGAATTGATCGCGCCCATCAGAGAGAAAGGCCATCGCTTCAAGGCGTGAGCGGATGCGTTCCGCGCACACGGCGGCCTGTTCGACGTTCACCTCCACGGCGAGAATACAGAATTCGTCGCCGCCATATCGCGCGACGACGTCTTCGGCGCGCGTCTCGCGCCTGAGAATATCGGCGAACGCCTGGAGGACGCGGTCGCCTGTCGCGTGTCCGAATCTGTCGTTGATCTGCTTGAAGTCGTCGATATCGCAGATGCAGACGCTCAAGCGGCGGCCGTGGCGCATGGCGAGGTGCACCGCGCTCGCGAGGCGCTCCTCGAAATGCCGTCGGTTATACAAGCCGGTCATCGCATCGTGAATGGACTCGATGCGCAAGCGTTCTTGCAAAGCCTTGAGCTCCGTGATATCGGTCTGCGAGCCTACCATCCTGATTGCCCTGCCGGCCTCATTGCGAACCGCCTGGCCGCGGCTCAACATCCAGCGGTAGTTGCCGTCGGCGTGGCGCATGCGGACCTCGGTGGAAAAAACCGCCGTCATACCTTTGTAGTGGTTGAGGAGAAGGGCCACCGCGCGATCGCGATCGTCCGGATGGATCAATTCAAGAAACGATTGCGGTGTCGCGACCCATGCCGAGTCGCTCAAACCGAGCATCGACCGCCAACGCGGCGAACAGAACAGCGTGCCGGCGCTGATGTCCGCATCCAGTATCCCGTTTTCAGCGCCGTCGACTGCGAGCGCGAATCGCTTCTCGCTCTCGGCCAGATGCGCGGTGGCTTCGCGAACCTGTTTCGTGCGTTCGGCTATCTGACGCTCCACGTCCGCGATATTTGCGCGGAGATGTTCTTCCAGGCGCTCGCGCGAGTTTTCCGAGCGGAAGAGCACGTTTGAGTTTATGGCGATGAGCAGCGCGAGCGCGATGACGTTGGACGTGACCGTGATAGCCGCGACGGTCACGGTGTCGAGGATGCCGCGCTGCTCGAAGTGGAGACGGATCCAGCCGAGGACCACCGGAAGGATGATGACCCACGGGAGTATCCGACGAATCAAGAACCCCGCAGCATTGTCGCTGTTCATGACCAGCATGAAGCCGCGATCCTTTGACGACCAAAGCAGCGCACCGCTCAGAGCGAAGAGAAGAATTGCGGTCACGGGAGCCATGCCGGTCGTGTACTCGAAGCGGTAGAGGTTCACCGCGCCGAAGACATAGCCGAGCATGCCGAGCAATGCTATGACGGCCGCGATTGTGGTGAAGAAATGGGCGATGGTGACTGATCGGCCGGTTTCGCGCGACACGAACATCGAGGCCAACGCTATGAGAAGGATTGCGATGGCGGTGTTGAGCCCCATGCGACCGGGGTTGGCCACGTTCTCAGGATCGAGAGCGATCGCTTGATCGATGCCTAACCGGATTCCGAAGACGTATTCCGCAATCGTTGCAAGCGCGATCAGGAGCGCGACGCCGGCCAGTCCATAGACGATTCTCCGGCGAAAACTTGTCAAGGGATCGAACGTCAATACGATGATCGCCGCACTGAGAAACCCGAGGCTGATGGCCGCGTTGGGTCGCGTGGACGTGGATCCGGCGATCGCACCGTTCAGTCCCGGGATGTGCCACAACCAAGCGGCGAGCACGGTGAGAGAAACGAGCAGCGAGACGGCGGCGATCCAGCGCGCATAGTGCGCCAGAAGAATCGCTCTGGCGGTGGACTTCATGAGTTGCAAGCTGCCGTCCGGCGACTGACCTACTCGAGCCGCCTTCGGGTGCGCCCGCCGGCCCCGGCATTCTGCCTGACGCCTGCCGACAAGACTTCGTCGGCCTTCGCCAGACCCGCGCGCATCTGCGTCTCGAGCGTGTTGAGTTCTTCAATGTCGGCAGACCGCGGCGCAACATCGACTCCGCTGACAAAGCCGGCGAGGCTGTTCAACTTCTCGTAGACGTGGATCGGATCGCGGATGTCGTCTTCTCCCGCCAGGTCGGCGGGCTGATAGAGCGCGTTCAGCGCCGCGTCGATCGATTGGTCGTATGCTCGAACTGCGCTTACTGTCGCGGCTGATGGGTTGGGACCGGAAATCGACTTGTCGGCTTTCAGTCTTGCCGCGCGCAGTTTGAGGATGCGAGCACCGATACGCGATTCGTCGTCGCGAATGCGCAGCAAAAACGCGAGTTGGGCGCGCAGATCGGAAAGCGATGTACTGGCGCGCGGATCCGGCAGCACGTCAACAGACCGCGTCGTGGCCGCTCCGGCGGCGACGAGCCGGATCGTATATGTCCCCGGCACCGCGAGCGGTCCGGTGAAGCCGCCGAAACCCTCCACCGCGGCGCGCGGCACTTTGTCGATGCCATCGTAGCGCAGATCCCACCACGTGCGGTTGACACCTTCCACCGCGTCGCTCACGCCGATCGTGCGGATCACGCTCTTGCCGCTCAGCACCTCGATCTTGATCTTGTCTTTTTTGCCCTGCGCTCTCTTCAAATAGAAGTTCACGTCGACGCCATATTGAGGATCGTCTCCGGAGCCTTCATTCGTCTGGCCGCCGCCGCCGCCGGCGTAGCGATAGGTGGGTCGCAAACTGAAGAGATGCGCTGCCGACGCGGTGACCGCCGGGCCGAACTCTTGCAGCGGCCGAAGATCGTCGAAGATCATGTTGGATCGGCCGTGCGTCGCCACGACGAGGTCATCGAAACGCTGCTGCAGCGCGAAATCGTAGACGGGCACGGTCGGAAAATTATCGTGGAACTGCTGCCACGATCCGCCGTTATCGAGCGAGAACCATAAACCGGTCTCAGTTCCGACGTAGAGTAGCCCGCGCCGCACGCGGTCTTCCTTGATAACCCGCGTGTAGCTCGTCCGCGGAAGATTTCCGGTGATGCCGCGCCACGTGCGCCCGTAGTCCGACGTCGCGAACAGGTACGGCGTCCGATCGCCACGCTCGTGGTCCTCCACAGCCATATACGCAGTCGCCGCGTCGAATGGCGACGGTTCGATGTAATCGACCCGTCCGTATAGCGGCATGCCGACGCCGGAAGGGGTCACTTGCTTCCAATGCGCACCGCTATCGAGCGTGATCCACGCGAGACCATCGTCCGTGCCAACCCAGAGCAGGCCTTTTTTGCGTGGTGAGGCCGCGATAGTGAAGATCGTGTCGTACTCTTCTGGCCCTGTGTTGTCGCCCGTGATCGGGCCGCCCGCATGCTGCTGCCATGCCTTGTTGTTTCGCGTGAGATCGGGGCTGACGATCTGCCACGTGCGTCCGCGATCGGTCGTCGCGAAGAGCCGGTTGCCGCCGAAGTACAACACGCTCGGGTTCCACGGCGCCGTTGCGACCGGCGCAGTCCACTGAAAACGATAGCGCAGCGAACCCGCGCCCCAGCCGCTCGTGTCATCCGGCCACGGGCTTATCGTGGCGGCCTGATTCGTCCGGCGATCGTAGCGCGTGAGCGTTCCTTCGTAGCCGCTGCCGTAGATGAAGTTGTCGTCCTTACCGTCAAAGACGATCCAGCCGCACTCGCCGCCTCCGGGCGGAATCCAATCGATGGGTTCGATATCGCCATTGATGAGGTCGTTGCTCGGGCCACAGTACGCGCCGGTGTCCTGGTCTTCGCTGCACACCGTGTATGGAGTGCGATCGTCGACCGTGACGTGATACGACTGCGAAACTTGTATCGGCGGCGCCGACCACGTCTTTCCGCCGGTGAGCGAGTACATGATACCGCCATCGTCGCCCACGATCAGTCGATCGCCGTCCGTTGGATCGATCCACATCTGATGGTTGTCGCCGCCAGGCGGCCGCAGCCGTTTTGCGGTCGCGCCGCCATCCTTGCTCTCCATGAGGCGCACGGACAAGAAGTAGATGTGGTCCTTATCGCGCGGGTCGACGGAGAGTTCCGAGAAATAGAACGGGCGTTGAGCGAGGTTGTGATCGTCGCTCACCATTTTCCATGTCGCGCCGGCGTCGTCGCTGCGCCAGAGCACGCCGCTGCGCGACTCGATCAATGCATAGAGCCGGTTCGGTGCGCTCGGCGCGAATGCAAGACCGATGCGGCCGGTCGTTCCGTCGGGCAAGCCATGCCCCGCGAGCTGGTTCCAATGTTCGCCATCGTCCGAGGACACGAAGAGTCCGCCGCCGGGTCCGCCGCTCGTCAACATATACGGTGACCGCGACGCACTCCACAATCCCGCGACGAGCATGTGCGGGTTGCCGGGCTGTAAGACGACGGCCGATGCGCCGACTCCATTGCCATTGGAGAGAACGCGCCGCCACGTCTTGCCGCCGTCGCTTGTCTTGTAGACGCCGCCGTCAGCTCCGGCCTTGTACGGGTCGGCGACCGCAGCCACGAACACGACGTTCGGATCGGTGGGATCCACCGCGACCGTCGCGATCTGGCTTGTATTTTCAAGTCCGACGTGGCGCCACGTGTCGCCGCCGTCATCGGATCGCCAGACGCCCTCGCCAAATGCGATATCGCTCCGCAAATTTGGTTCGCCGGTGCCGACGTAGACGATTTTCGGATCGGACGGAGCCACCGCTACGGCGCCGATCGAACTCACTGGCTCGCCCGTAAAGACTTGTCGCCACGTCGCGCCCGCATCGCGCGAGCGCAGCAGACCGCCGAGGCCGCCCGCGAAATAGATCTTTGGATTTCCCGCGACGCCGGCCACAGCGTCGATCCGCCCAAAATCTGGGCCGATCGTGCGAAAGTCGATGGACGCGAATGGGCCGGCCGGGGTCGGACTCGGTGACGGCGCCGGAGTCGGATTGGCAGTCGCGGGTACGCGCGTCGCGGCTACAAAAAAGGACAAGCACGCGATAGCGATCGCGATGCGATTCGATCGTGTCATAGTCGGTAGTACGGAAGCAGTCGCGCTAAGTCCCGCCCGGCGGTTCACAATCCAAAACGGGGCCGATATAAAATCGGCCCCTTCAGATAATCGGCCCCTTCAGATAATCGGCCCCTTCAGATCGAAATGCGGGCTAAGCAGTCTTTTGTTCAGCGGGTGCCGCGCGGCGCATGGTCAGGTTCAACAGCGCGATGACGACCGCGGTACCAAGTGCGATCCAAGCGATCTGCGATCCGGCGAGAAACGTGATGCCCGCGGCGGAGTCGACCGAATATGCACCAGGTCCGACGAGTGCGATGAGCACCGCCCCTGCGATATACATCGCGTTGAGTTCCCAGCCGCCGTTGGAGGTGAAGAAGCCCTTGGTGATGTGCACGGATCCGATCGCCGTGATCATGACCATGACGATGAGCGCCGGGCCGATCGGGTTCAACAATCCGAGCAGCGTCAGTATGCCGCCGCCGGCTTCACCCAATCCTGATAGCGTGGCGAAGACCGTGCCCGGGCGAAATCCAAGCGTTTCCATGAAGCCGCCCGTGCCCTTGATCCCATAGCCGCCGTACCACCCGAACAGCTTCTGCGCGCCGTGCGCGAAAATGCCGAGACCGATGATAAGTCGGGCGATGGCCAATGCCGTGTCCAAGTCAAACCGCCTTTCCGGATCCTGCCAAGAAATCCGATTCCGTTACTTTTACCGTCCATAACGGACGGTGAAACATCGGGGCGAGCGATGCTCGCCCTACTACGGAGACGACTATCGGTGGAGGGTAACGGCGATCGTCACAACTCTGCCAGCTAGAGGAAACGCGTCCCCGAACGGTACGCCTCCACCTAGCCGCGTGAATTTGTCATCGTAGACGTTGGTCAGGTTCGAACCGTATACGCCGATGTCGAAGTCGTGCCGGTGCAACGTCGCGCCGGCCTGGAGCGTAGCATACGGCGGCCGATTCAGTTCGTTGTAGGGGCCTTCGCATACGACGCCAGCGTACCAGGCGAAAGGCGCGTGAACATCCTTTTCTATCGAAAGCGTCGCCTTGTGCAGCGGCACTCCCAAAGTCTGTTCGCCTGACGGCGGGAGGTAGACACTGTCGACTCCGTAACCCGCTCGAAGCGCTACCTCGCCGCGCAGCGGCACGACGGCGCGCGCTTCAGCGCCCGTATAGACTTGCGCGCCCGCGTTTATCGGATAGCTCAAACATGGCGGCGGACCAGTCGGCGGCGTCTGGCAGGTCGTCGGCGGGATGTACTGCGTGATCGCGTTGTGCAGGTTCGAGCGGTATAGATCGATACTGACGTTTGGTGAATCTTGCGCCGAAGTAAAATAGTGATCGTAGCCGAGGTCGTACTCGGTTGCTCGGTCGGGCTCGAGATGAGGGTTGCCGATGCTGATATAGCCGTTCGATGGCGGCGGCAGGACGGGCGGCACGTAGAGCGACGGCAGCTGCGGCGACTGAAACGTCGTACCTACTGAGGCGCGCAACGCCGATTCGGGATTCGGCGTCCACACGAAGCCCGTGCGAGGGTCGAAGCTGCGTCCGAACGTGCTGTAATCGCTCAGGTATGCCGCAAGCGAGTAGTGCAGCTTCGCAGTGGTATCCCATGCGTACAGCGCGCCGAGCGAATGCGACGTCTGTCCAAACGTCGTGGGTTGAATGCCCGTGCCGGGATCGGGCGATGCAGCAGCCCTGACCGCGGCTGCGACCGGGCGCGACCCGACGCTGTCCGAGCTGACAGCGCCGGGCACGTAGTCGGTCGCGAGATTCTCGCTCTGCGCCGCGAACTTGAACGTCAGCACGCCGCGCTCGAGCGGATGTGTGAGTTCGAGCGTGTCATCGGTGATGACATCGCGGTTGTTGTAAAGGAAGGGCGATGCGGTCTGAGCGGCGCCTTCAGATGATTGGGAGACGAGCGAAGTGAGGTGTCTGAATAGCGCGGTCGTCCGGGCAGCGCCATCGGCAGCCAGTTTTCCGACGGGAAGCTGCGCGTCGAAACCGTAGGCGGAATTATGTCCGAGCAGCGCGGAGCCCGCGCCGCTCTGAACGCTGCTGCCGATGCCCGTGAGGACAGCCGAAAGGTCGCGATACACGGACTGGTCGCGCAACGAAACTCCGACGAAGCCCGCGCCTCGGTCTAAGCTGTAGCGCAGTTTGACGATCGACGAGGTAGCATCCGATCCGTCGCCGACGAACCCATCGACACTATCTGTCGCGATTGGGAATTCGTGGATTTCCCCTGTCGACGTGATCCGATGGATCGAAAGAGCGTATCCGACGTCGCCGCTCGTGCCCGTCGTCTGAGCGGTCTGGCCGATCGTGCCGTACGATCCCGCAGAAAAGCGGAGCAGTGACTGAGGCAACTGCGTCGGCTCGAGCGTGACGATGTTCACGGCGCCGCCAAGCGTATCTGGACCGAACAACGACGTCGGTGCGATGCCGTAGACGATCTGCACGCTCTGCAAGTCCGCCGGGTCCAGCAGCGACACGTCGAAAGCGCCAGAATTGCCGTTGTTGACCTGATGACCGTCAATTTCAATGAGCGTCTCGCTCGGATCTGGTCCGCGCAATGCAACGGCAGCCGGCGCATTAAATCCGCCACCCGCGACGGGGACGATCGTCGTGGATAGTTCGTCGCCGATCATGTCGGTAGCGCGCGACACGGCGCGCGCTGCGGCATCTCTGGCATTGATGGAGACGACGTGAGACGGCGAAGTCGAGACCGCCTCAGCTCCATTCACCGTGACTCGATCCAAGACGCCGATCGACGACGCTTGCGACAGCGTCATCGTGACGTCGACCGCCGTGACGCGGTCGGGCGAGATGTATATCGTGATCGCGGAGACGGGCATGAATTTTGGGGCGTGCGCGGACAGCACGTAGGTCCCAGCCGCGATCGAACCACCGAACCGGCCCTGTCCGTCGGATGTGAAAGTATATCGTCCGCCCGAACCGATCAAACCAATCGCCGCGCCGGCGATCGGCGTTCCGGCGGCGCTCACGACGATCGCCTTCAAATCGCCTACGTCGCCCGCGAGCGCAGGAGTTATCAGCGCAGCGCACAGTGCGGCCGCCCGTACGAATAGCCAGAAACGGAAGAAGGACCGAACGAACCGATGACCCACGACATGGGGTTAGACGCGGCTGAGCGGCATTCCTAAATTGATGAAAGGTCCTTCGGGCAAGCGATGCTTGCCCTACTACGGGGTTACGGGGAGATGGGCGAGTCGATCAATTGGCAGAACTTCGCGAGATCGACGTTGCCGCCCGATACGACCGCCACGATCCGCCCCGTACCGGCACGGCCCGAGAGTGCCGCCGCCACCGGAAGCGCCCCAGCTCCCTCGGCGATCACGCGGGCGCTTTCCGCAAGCAGCCGCATCGCTTGCCTCGTCTCTTCGAGCGATACGACAATCGAGCCGGTCACGATATCGCGAATGCGTTCCCACATGCGCGGGAAGACGCTTTTCCCTCCCGCGCCGTCGACGAAGCTCGGCTCCCACGCCGTAAATTCCGATGCGGCATTGCGCTCGAACGATAGATGTGCCGGCGCGGCGGTCGCAGGTTCAGCGCCAAGAACACGCACATCCGGACGTCCGCCGGCACGCAAGCCCGATGCTACGCCCGCGATGAGACCTCCGCCGCCGAAGGCAGTGAGCACAGTCGTCACATCGGGCAGATCTTCGAGGATCTCCAGTCCGATGGACGCGTTGCCCGCGATGAAATCATCATCATCGAACGGGTGGATAAATGTGCCTTCAACACCCGGAAACGCGCGCCGCTCCATCGCGAGCCAGCATGCGTCGAACGGCGCCTTCACGAGTCGCGCGCCGAGGGCTTGCATGCGCGCGACCTTCGTGTCGGGAGCGGTGTCGATGGTGACCACAGTGCTTGCAATCCCGGCGGCTCGGGCTGCGTACGCCACGCCCTGACCGGCGTTGCCGGCACTGATCGTCCAGACACCGCGCGAGCGCTCTTCGGGCGAGAGCTTCGCCACGGCGTTGGCGGCGCCGCGGATCTTGAATGAATTGGTGGGCTGGAGATTTTCAAGCTTCAGGTAGATCTCGCGGCCGGGGCTGTCCACTTGGAGCTTGACGAGCGGTGTGCGCAGTACGGTTCCCGCGATCCTCTCGCGCGCCGCCTCGACGTCGGCGCGCGAGATCGGCCGAACGTCGTTCAACGCACCGCCTTTGCGCGCGACAGCCATCCGTCGACCTTTGCCATCGCAGCCGCGTATTGCGGAGCTATCAGCCTGGCGGCTTGTACTTGCGTCTGCAAAAGCGGGCCGGAACCAGAGCCGAATACGAATCCTTCAAGATACTCGTAGACCTTCGGCGGGAACATGATGCCGTCTTCATCGTTCTTGTAGTTTGCGGTCAGCGAGTTCTCAACGGCGACGCCTTCCTGCGCCAGCGCCTTCGCGCTCGGCGACCCCATCTTGTTGAGGCGCGCGACCTGCGCGTCGATCGCGTTGAATCCCTTATTCATATTGTCCAACATCGAAAGCGCGTGTTCCGAGAAATCGTACTGCGCTTGGTAGTCGGCTTGCGTCCACGGTGCATCGGGATCGGGTCGGACTGCAAAAGAGCGCGAAAGCCGAAGCCCGTTGGAGAAGGTCACGCGCGCCGTGTACGAACCCGGGATGACCGAACCGCTGATGTTCGGGAGGCGAGCGCGTTTGTTCGCGGCTCCATACCACGGGGTGATAGGCGTCTCCGAGAAATCCCAGACAAAGCGCGTGACACCCGCGTTATTCTTGATCCAGGGTACTTTCTTGCCGCTGGTGCCGACAGGATGAGAACCCGCGTAGCTGCGCAGAAGCCGACTATGCGCGTCGAAGATGTCGACTACAGGTGCTTTGCCGCCGGCTTTGGACTGGAAGAAGTCGATGAGAGCACCGGTCGGCGGATTTGGAGCGGCATACTCGCTGTACGTGCCTTCCGCTTTTTCCGTGTTGTTGTATTGATATGCGACCGGCGGTTGGAAGACGTAGTGTCCGGCTCGCTTCGCGGTGTCCAGTTCCTGAAGCGGCCGGATGTCATCCATTATCCAAGCCGAGCGCCCGTGCGTTCCGATGATCAGATCGTCGAATCGTGGCTGTATCCGGATATCGAAGACCGCGGTGTGCGCAAGATTGCTCTGGAGACTCTTCCAACTGCGGCCGCCGTCGAATGAGATCCAGATGCTGCGCTCGAGGCCCGCATAGACGATGCTTGGATTGACCGGATCCTGCCGCACGGCGCGCGCGGACTGATCTTGCGGGAGACCGGCCGAGATCGACGTCCACGTCTTTCCGAAGTCGCTCGTCTTGAAGACGTACGGTGCGTAGTCGCCGCTGTAGTGGCGATCGATCGCCACGAACGCGGTGCCGTCAACGCTCGTGGATGGAGCGATCGCCTCGACTCGACCGAACGGAGGCACGCCCGGCGGCGTGACGTTCACCCAATGTTTCCCACCGTCGCGTGTCAACTGGACGAGACCGTCGTCGGTGCCGACCCAGATCTCGCCGCGCTTGACGGACGAGCCCTCGATGTCCAAAATCGTATCCGACGTCTCGGCCCCGGTGACGTCGAAATTGATGGGCCCGCCCGACGGCTGTTGGTGGGATTTTACGTTGAGTGTAAGATCGGGGCTTATCGGCAGCCAATGCCGCCCTTCGTCTCGCGATTGGAAGACGACGTTGCCGCCATACCAGACCATGTGCGGATCCCATGGCGCAAACGCGATCGGTGAATCCCAGTTGAAGCGGTACGTGCACTTGTCGATCGCGAAGCCGTTGAAGCACGTAAGATCTGGTGCGACGCTGAAACTGATCTTGCTGGAGTTCATCCAGATGCTCACGGCGCCGTCTTGCGAATCGGTCCAGACGTAGTCATGGTTCGCCGGATCGGGCACGAGCCATTGCCCGTCGCCGCCCACTTCCGGCGTGGTGTATTCGTTCGTGATGCCATCGGAGTCGCGGCTGTTCGACGGCCAGCACCAGCCGCTGTTATCCTGGAAGCCAGCGCAGACATTGTACGGCGTGGCGTCGTCCGCGGCGATGTGGTAGATCTCGCCGATCGCGTAGTTGCGCGAGAAGAACCAGTTCGCGCCTCCGTCGACTGAGATCGGTGCACCGCCGTCCTCACCGAGTATGATGCGCTTGGGGTCGTTGGGCGCGATCCAGATCGCATGATAATCGACATGGACTTGATTGGCGATCGCCTTGAACGTCTTGCCGCCGTCTTTGCTGACAGACGCCTGTTCGGAGACGGAAAACACATGATCCTTATCGGTTGGGTCGACGGCAAGATGGCTGAAGTAGAACGGCCGCTGATCGACGAGCGTATCGTGGTTGACCATGGTCCAAGTCGCGCCCGAATCGTCCGAACGATACAAGAAACCGTCGCTGCTTTGGATCAGCGCATACACGCGAGTGGGATCGCTCGGCGCGATCGCGAGCCCGATCCTCCCGGTGATTCCCGTCGGAAGACCTTGCCCCGTCAACTTCGTCCAACTCTTGCCGCCGTCCGTGGACTTGTAAAGTCCGCCATCGGGGCCGCCGCTTGCAGCGATCCAAGGTTGGCGCCGGAACTGCCAGATGCCGGCGTAGACCACATTTGGATCTTTCATGTCCATCGCGAGGTCAGAGCCGCCGCTCGACGGCCCGACGTAGAGCGAATGCGTCCATGTCTTGCCGCCATCGTACGTGACGTAGATGCCGCCCGCCGGGCTGTCCTTGAAAAGATCACCCATGCCCGACACGACCACGTGATTGACATCTTTGGGATCAATCGCGATGCGCGAGATGGTACGCAAATCCGTCAGGCCCATCTTCGTCCACGAGTTGCCCGCGTCTACGGACTTGAATATCCCGGTTCCGAGCATGACGTCGTTGCGCGGATTCGTCTCGCCGCTTCCCACCCAGACCGTCTTGTCATCGCTCGGCGCAATCGTGACGGCGCCGATCGCCTGAACATCCTGATCGTCGAAAACCGGATCCCAGGTGACGCCGCCGTTATCGGATTTCCAGACGCCGCCGCCTGCCGCGCCGATATAGTAGAGATTCGGATCGGTCGCGCTGCCCGCGACCGCGGCCACACGGCCGCCGGATGCCGCCGGGCCGACCTCACGCCATTTCATGCTTGCGAAAGGCGAGGACGGCGTGGGCGACGCCTTTGGTGCGGCCGCCGTCGCCGTGGGTTTTGGGGAGGGCGCCGAAACGGTCGGCGAGGGAGCGGCCGCCGGGGCTGGCGACGCGCCGGCGCCCAGCGAGAACAAAGCGAAAATGATCGCGATCAACGATTGCATGCGTTTCCTCCGAGCAATCCCGCGTGTTACGAAGCGCAACGCGGCACGACCTTCGTTGCGGCCGCAATAATGCATATTTATGTCGCGAAAACCTGCGAAGGCGGCCGATGCTCGCGGCGTCGAACGTGGAGCGCTGACATGGCTAGACGAGTGAGCCGGCTTTTTCTACTTCTCATCGGCACCGCCGTTTTGTCGCTTTGTGCGATGAGCGGAGCGCAAGCGCGCACGCTCCAATCCTCAGATTTCCGGTCGTTCGTGGGCTTGTCGGCGCCGGCTATCTCGCGCGATGGCAAGTTCGCCGCAGTCGTCGTTTCGCGGATCAATTGGGACGACGATACCACCACGACCGACATCGATCTCGTCGATCTCACCACGCATGCGCGCCGCACGCTGACTCACGATCGACACGATGTCGACGCGCCTTCCTTTTCGCCTGACGGCTCGAAGCTCGCGTTTCTCGCAGACGCCGGCAGCGGCGACGACACCGCAGTGCAGGTGTGGGTGATGCCGTTGAACGGCGGCGACGCCAAACCGATAACGTCGGCGGGCGACGGCGTGCAAGAGTACACGTGGCGGCCTGACGGAAGCGCCATCGCGTACGCAGCCGCGGACCCCAAGCCCAAGCGCAGCGGCGCAGACCGTTTCCGCGACAGCTTCGTCTTCACGACGGAACCGATCGTCGCTCACTCCGCACCCCGTCCATCGCACGTCTTCGTCGTACCGGCTGACGGCGGAAAGCCGAAGCAGCTGACTTTTGGCGATGCGAGCGATTCGAATCTTGCGTGGTCGCCGGATAGCAAGACGCTCGCCTATACCGTCAATCCGAATGCGATTCTCAACGACTCATACATCTCGCATATCGAACTCGTCGATGTGTCGTCCGGCGGCCGGACAAAGTTGACCGATCACGACGTGTGGGAAAGCGGGCCCGTGTTTTCGCCCGACGGCAAGCACATCGCGTACAGCTATTCCGTGGGTGATAGTCAATCGAACCAAGTCGAGATGTACGTGACGTCACCGTCCGGCGGCGATGGCGTCTCCATCACAAAGAACTGCGATTGCTACGTCGGTGATGCGGCGTGGCAGCCGGATTCGAGCGGAATGTTCGTGGCGACGGACGATCATACGTCCAACGTCGTGCTCGCGCGGACGCTTGATGGCACGAGCGCGAATCTTGACTTTGGCGGCCTGCGCGTCGCATCATCGCTTGTGGGCGCGGTCGCAGCCGACGGGACCACGGTGTTCGTCGGAAGCGGCGTTAAGCAGCCCAGTGAACTATATGTGCGCGCAAAGGACGGCGCTCCGCAAAAGATCACCGACTATAACCGGGCGGCCGAAGGACTCGATCTCGCCGACGCCCAGACGATTGACTTCGCGACCTCGATGGGAATCGCGGGCGACGCATTGCTCTACACGCCGCCGGGTTTTGACCCGCATCGCCGCTACCCGCTCGTCTTGAAGGTCCATGGCGGACCCACGAGTGCGTCCGTGCGCAGCTTTGATTCGTTTGCGCAACTGATGGCGGCGCGCGGCTGGCTGGTGCTTGAGCCAAACTATCGTGGTAGCACAAATCTCGGCCTGGCCTATATGCGCGGCGTCCTCTATGATCCTGAAGACGGTCCCGGCAAGGACATAATGGCCGCTGTGGACGCGGTCCGCGCGCGTGGCATAGTCGATGACAAACGCATCGCCGTCTCCGGCTGGTCGTACGGCGGGATCATGACGGCGTGGATGATCTCGAAATACCACGTTTGGAGCGCGGCCGTCTCGGGTGCTTCGGTCAACGATTGGGCCACGGACTACGGCGTCGCCGACGACAGCCAATCGGATGCCGCGCTCTTCCATGGTTCACCGTATGTCGCAGGAAACGCCGCGGAATGGCGCCGTGCGTCCGCAATCACCTACGTCAAGGATGTCACCACACCGGTGCTCATCTTGTCCGACGTGGGCGACAATCGCGATCCGTTCGCGACGTCATCCATGTACTGGCGTGCGCTGCGCGACAATCACAAGGATGCGACTTTGCGCGTCTGGCCGATTCCGGGCCACTTCCCGTCCGATCCAGTTCGCACGCTCGACGTATACGAACACTGGATGGACTACATCCAGGCGCACTTCAGTCAACGCTGAGGGGACGGCTTCGGCAATCGGGGCTGGTGCAGCGACCGAAGTCCCGGAATTGCGGCGCGCCATGGGCCTCGGCGACGTCGTGCTGTTCTTCGTCATCGCCGGCTCAAATTTTCAGTGGGTCGCCACCGCGGCGGCAGCCGGTCCGTCATCGCTCGTCGTCTGGCTCATCGGCGGCGTCGCGATGTTCTTGCCGCTCTCGCTCGTCGTGGTCTATCTTTCCGCGCATCATCCCGACGAAGGCGGTCTCTACGTCTGGAGCAAGCGTGCATTCGGGCCTTTCGCCGGCTTCATAACCGGCTGGACGTATTGGGCAAGCAATCTACCTTATTTTCCGGCGTTGCTGTATTTCACAGCCGGAAACGCGCTCTTCATCAGCGGTACGAGCGGCGGCATTCTCGCGGCCTCGCCGTCGTACTACATCGCCGTTGCGATCGCCGGCCTCGGATTGGCGACGATCCTGAACGTCTACGGACTCGCCGTCGGCAAATGGCTGAACAACATCGGCGCGCTCGGCCGGTGGATCGCGACGATGCTGCTGATCGCTCTCGGCGCGATCGCGTGGATGAAGTTCGGACCCGCAACGTCTATTAACGCGTCGACGATGCGCCTGAACTTTCATTTCAAGGACCTCATCTTCTGGTCCGTGATCGCATTCGCGTGGACAGGACCCGAAGCGACGTCGTTCATGGCGGGAGAAATCAAAAACCCGCGACGGTCGATTCCGCTCGGCCTGGCGCTTGCCGCGCCGGTCATCGCCGCGATCTACATCGCCGGAACGGCGAGCGTGCTCTCCGCGCTGCCGGCAACCTCAGTCGACGCTTCGTCCGGTGTGATGCAGACGATCGGCATCACGGCGAGCCGTCTCGGATTGGCATGGCTAACGCCGATCGCCGCGATACTCGTCACCATAAGCTGCCTAGGCAGCGCAGGCGCTTGGCTTGGCGCCGTGGCGCGCATCCCGTTCGTCGCGGGCATAGACCGGTTTCTTCCGCCGATATTCGGTTGCTTGCATCCGCGTTGGGGTTCGCCTGTCGTCGCGATCCTGACCCAAGCCGGAATCGCAGCGGTGTTCATCTTCCTCGGCCAAGGCGGCACCACCGTGAAGGGCGCTTACGACGTCCTCGTCAGTACGACCGTGCTCATCACCATGGTGCCGTTTTTATTCCTCTTCGCTTCGGCGATCAAGCTATATGTGGATCCGCGCGGCCCGGACCCGCTTCGGATTCCCGGCGGCCGCTGGACCGTGGCCGCGGCCGGTGTCATCGGGTTCGCCACCACGGCCATCTCGATGGTGCTGTCGGCTTTCCCGGCAGATGACGAACCGCACAAGGCGCTTGCGGTGATAAAAGTGCTCGGCATGACCGTATTGATGATCGGCAGCGGCATGGCGGTCTACCTCGTCGGCCGCCGCCGCGCGGCGCGAACTAGCTGAAGGGGCCGACTTTGTGTCGGCCCGGCTTATATAACGCGGGCCGACGTAAAGTCGGCCCCTTCAGAATGCTTTGCGTGGCGCGCATATGCTTTGCGAGGCGCGCGTCAGATAAGTTTCTCAGCAAACGTCTCGGTCGATAGATCGTCGAGATATCGACGGAGCTCGGCGCTTCGCTGCGCGCCGATCGTGCGTGCCGTTTTTGTGATCAAGCGCGGCGGAATGTCGTGCAAGAAACTGCGTAACGAGCCGATGGCCGAGCGAAAATCGGCGGCGCTTTCGCCGGTCAAGCTGATCATGCGTGCGGCGCCGATATCGCCGAGAAAGTCGAGTGAGTCGGCGTCGTGGAGAACGATTGCTTCGGGCCTGTTACCAGGATCGCGATAGTACATATGGCCGCGCTCGGCCGCCTGCACTGCGGCCAGCTTTTGCATCGGAAATCCGGCGGCGCGAAGTACCGCTCCACTTTCCTGTGCCGCGCGATCGCCATGTTCGACACCTGATTTGGCATAAGGCGGAAATGCCGCCATGTCGTGCAGGAAGCACGCCGCGAACAACACGTCTGTGTCGACGTTTAGGTGGTCGCCGTGAGCCAAACGCAAAGCGACATCGTAGTTGCGCTCGCTATGCTGCCAGCCCCATGCGGGATGCTTGAACTTGGAACGCGCCAGGTCATAGATCTTGACCTTCCAGGGCGCATCGAGCGGAATACCAGTGACCGTATGTGTCTCTGACGAGGCGGAGGCAGCCGTCATGCAACTGATGGACACGCAGGCAACGGCTATTTGCGCGAGAGCGATTGCGGTTTTCATGCCGGCGTATTCCGCACGGCAACCTTGGAATGCTCTAGCCGTGCTTTGCGTGGCGCGCGCGAAACGACCGCGCTTTTGCGACGTTGCCGCAGACCGCGATGTCGCACCACGTGCCGGAGTGGTTTTTCGAGCGGTCGTAAAAAGCGAACGCGCACGAGGCGTCGCGGCATATCTTCAGCCGATCCCACGTGCCGTCGTTCATCGCTTCAAAGACGATGGCGATGATCGAACCGAGCGCCCCGTCGGACGCGGGCGCGAGCGGGCGAACTTGGCCTCGGCCGTCCGCGTCGAAAGTCACCGCCATTTGTGCCCTGCGCGCCGCGCGGTTCAGCGTCTCGATCGCGTCGATATCTTGCCGCCCGGACTGACGTGCCGCTGAGAGGCGGACGAGCGCATCGCGGACGCTTCGCGCCTGCTCGAGATCTGCATTGTTCAGTCGAGCACGAGCCGAGATCAGTTCGTGCCGAGCGAGCCAGTCGCGCAGAGCGTCTGGATTTGGTAAGTCTTCACGTCCGTCGCCGTTACGCGTGTTCATGAAGGCATGCACGATGCGCAGTTTCCCATCGGCGGGCTTGTCGCCAAGCCGGTCCGCCACTGTCCCGGGTTTATCCATCGAACTTATTATAACGCTACAGTGGTTACAAATCAAGACAATCTTGCCATTCTATCTATATGTGAATTCTGGCAATAATGCTTGACAGGTTACCGTCACTGGTGTAAACTGATTGCAGGTTACTTACTACAAGGGAGAGGGACCATGGAACGCACGAGATCAGCAACAGTCATACATATCCTCGATACGCCGGACGCGCTCGACCGCAGTCGTACGGATCTCGTGAGAATTCCGACCGGCGCAAGCGATTCGATCTTCGGCGGCTGGGGTGTGCGGATATGAACCAGCAAGAAGAGATCAGCGCAGCCACGGGCGACGTGCTCATGCAACTCGCTCGTCAGCGCATCGAAGACTTGCGGCGCGACGGTGCACGGCTACGTATCGCCGATTGACGATCACGGTTCAGGCGTGAAGGGTCCGCCCGTCTCGCCTGAATCTAAGGCGACAAGCGGCGGGCGGACATTGCGCCACCTAGCATCGCCCGTCCGACGAGCCGTGAATTCTTTGAGGCCCGGGATCATCGGCTTTGACTCGGACGCCGAGCGGGTTGCCGCAACACGGGTCTGCAATGCGGGCGCCGATGGTTGCCCTCGTTCGGCATACAACTGACAGATAGGCGCCGGATGCGCATTCGCGGTGGCTGTAACACAACCCGATGCGCCTGCAGCCAGACACTCGAGCAAGAACGATTCCGTGCCAACGAGCACGTCGATGGATCCGCCAAATTCTTCGCACAACGCAATCGTTCCAACTTTGTCACCTGAGCTATCCTTGACGCCGGCGACTGTCGCTGGATAGCGATCGCGAAGCTCTCGGATAACAGCGGCTCCCGTGTCCACACCGGAGAGTTGCGGGATCCTGTAGATGTAGAAGCGGAGAGCGTCATCGGCAACAGTCTCGATCATGCGCGAGTATGAAGCGATGACGCCGGCGTCGTGGACGCCCTTATAGTAGAAGGGCGGCAGGACGAGCGCGCGGTTGACGCCGACCGAGAGTGCGTGCCGAGTCAGCCGGGCGCTATCGCCCACGGCGCAGCAGCCCGTTCCCACCATGAGCCTGGAAGGAGAGATTCCCGCCTCGAGCACGCGTTCGAGTATTTCGATGCGCTCTTCGAGCGTGAACGAATTCGCTTCGCCGGTCGTGCCGAGCAGAAGGACGTCGTCGCAACCTGAAGCGAGCAGCCAGCGGCAATGGTCGGCCAGCAGCCCAAGACAGGGCCGGCCGGAGTCGTCGAGCGGGGTGAGGCTCGCGCAAACGATACCCGACGTGCGCGGACGATTCATCCGCGCCACATCGATTTCAAGAAGAAGAAGACGTTGGCAGGGCGCTCCGCCAACCGCCGCATGAAATAGGGGAACCACTGAGATCCAAACGGCACGGCGATCCGAACCGGAAAGCCTTGGCTAAGAAGCATATCCTGCAGTTTGGGCCGGACGCCGAAAAGCATCTGGAATTCATACGATCCGGCCGCGATGCCGCGATCGCGGATGAAGCGGATCGAACGCTCGATGATCGCGTCATCATGCGTGGCGATCGCGGTGAAGCCGCCGCCCTCCAGACTCATCTCGATGAGGTTGCCGAAGCGATCGTCGACCTCGCGCTTGCTTGCGTATGCGACGCTCGGCGGTTCGAGATACGCACCTTTCACCAATCTCACGTTCGGCGCAAGCGCTGCGAGGGACGAGAGGTCGGTTTCGGATCGGTAGAGATACGCCTGCAGCACGACCCCCACGTTGTTAACGCCCCCGCCCCGCAGACGTCGATAGATATCCAGAGTTGCTTGCGTGTGCGCTGATTGCTCCATGTCCATGCGCACGAAATTTCCGACCGTCGCCGCACGGTCCGCCACAGCAGAGACATTTTCGAAAGCGAGCGCAGGATCAATCGCAAGCCCGAGATGCGTCAACTTGAGCGCGACATTCGCATTGGCGCGGTCGCGCGCGAAGCGGTCGAGGATCGCCAGATACTGGGTCGCGGCCGCGCGCGCGTCCTCGGCCGTGCGGACGTCTTCGCCGAGCAGACCCGCGGCAACGCGAAAACCGCGCCGGTTCAGGAGAGCGACCGCTTCCATGAACTCGTCGACCGTCTCGCCTGCGACGAAACGATCCGCGCCAAATCGTCGGCCGTGAGTGGAGACGAAACGATTGAGACGCTGGTTGGACGCCGCCGCGAGCAGCGACGAACGCAACAGATCCGCCACGACGCCGCGCTATGCGATCAACGCGGTGCGCCGGCCGGTGAGGCGCTTGGCGTCGGTGTCGCTGATGGTGTATCCGTCGGTGCCGGTGACGGCGTATCGGTAGGTGCCGGCGTCACGAGCGCATATCCCACCGGCACGTCGAAGAACGCAGGATCGTACGGCAGCTGCACGACCGATGTCGTCTCGAGCCACGCGAATCCCGGCCGCTTGAGCATCGGATCCATGTAGTTGGACGGCGCGACGGTAACTACCGGAGTCGGGGCGTCTTCGCCAGCACCTATCTGGACCTCGGACCATTCGACGCTGCGTAGCGGCACGCGCACTTTCGATGCATCGCCCGCGCTCGTGGGGCTCGGTCCTGTCTGCGCGCTTTTCGAGTCGAGCGAACAGTGGTCGGCGACCGGCACATCCGCGTACCAGAGGTCGGTCTTCTGGCCACTGCCGCTCCCGTTTGACGATAGCGAGAAGATCGCATGCCTTGCGGTCATTCCGGCTATCGTCGCTGCGCCATCGTCAGGTTGGGGCGAAACCGTGGTCGTTGCGGAATCGCCGGGCTGGCCGCCGAGCGACGCCGCGAAGAAATCAAAACCTGAAGTCAACTGCTGCGATTGCTCCTCCGTCTCCGCTTGGTCGAATGACGTGACCGAATACGTCTTGTCGGCATTGTCCAGTACGATCACCTTCCGCAAGTCGCATTGGATGATCGTGGACACGTCACCGAGGTCAGTGCGTGTACGATCGGTGGCCACGGTCGTCGTCGCCTGAAATTCCGGTTTGACGTCTATCGCGGCTTCGAAATGCGTTGTCGGCCGCGGGGCGAGACTACTCGCAAGCTTCGCCTGCGCCCTCGAGGAGATCTGCTGCGCGATGAAGCCGAGCACCGGGTTGGCGTGCGAGAGTGCGGTCTGCAGCAGGTTCGCTACGAATTGGCGCGCTGCCGTTTGCAACGCCGACTTGACGAAGGTCGAGGCCACGTTTGGCCGGCCGTTGTTCAGCACTTCGTTGCGATACTGCACTTGCACGTACTGGACCGCCTGCGGGCCGGACGCGACTGGCGGCGTCACGGCAGACGTGATCGGCGCCGCACTCAACGCGGCGGCGACGGACAGCGCACACACAAGAGAAGTTGTCAATGCTCGGCTCGCAAAGCGCAGGCGATGACGAAAGCGTGTCTATTGTATTCTGGCGCCCTCGGAGGGAGTCGAACCCCCGACCTCCGCGTTCGAAGCGCGGCATTCTAATCCGCTGAACTACGAGGGCATCCGCACGCACGACTCACGAGCCGCACGTTCACCTGAGGATTCACGGGTGTCAAGACGCGCCCTGCCGGAGTTCGTCCGCGGCCCTACGAAACGCCGCGCGTGGTCTATGACGTCGTCGTGATCGGCCTTGGAGCTATGGGCAGCGCGGTCGCCGCCCAGTGCGCGCGTCGCGGCTGGTCCGTGCTCGGTGTCGAGCGTCATGGTCCCGCGCACAGCCTCGGAGCCTCGCACGGAAAATCGCGCCTCATACGCCAGGCCTATTTCGAACACGCGGATTACGTGCCGCTGCTGCTGCGGGCATACGACCTCTGGCGCGAACTCGAGACCTTGACCGGTGAGCGGCTCGTGACCCTCACCGGGATCCTGCTCACAGGCGATCCAGCTAGCAAAGTGATCACCGGGTCCACGGCGAGCGCGAAGCGCCACGGCTTGCACGTCGAAATTCTCGATGCGGAGGGAATCCGACGCCGCTTTCCCATGATGCGACCGCACGACGGCGAGGTCGGCGTTTTCGAGCGAGCCGGCGGAGTCGTATTTCCTGAACGGGCCGTGCACGCGTTTTTGGGAACGGCGGTCGACGCCGGCGCGGAATTGCGATTCGGCGTCAGCGCTGCGGATTGGCGACGGGTCGACCCGCAGACAATACGCGTGAAACTGAGCGGCGGTCTTGAAGTAAGCGCGCGGCGCATCGCGCTGACGATCGGGCCATGGCTCTCTATGATGAGTGCGTCAACCGGCATACCGCTGCGCGTCCAGCGCAACGTGCAAGCGTGGTTTCGTCCGAAGACGTTGGACTTCTCACCTGAGCGGTGCCCCGCGTTCTTGCTCGATCGAGCCGGTCTGCCGAATCCGCTTTACGGCGTGCCGGATTTCGGCGAGGGCGTAAAGGCCGCATTCCATGCGGTCGGGCCGGACACGAGGCCCGACGAACTCGACCGGACGGTGACGAAAGCCGATACGGATCCCATCGCGCACGCGCTGAACGCGTGGATGCCCGGTGCGGCAGACGAATTCGTCGGCGCCACCGCCTGCATGTACTCGTTGACGCCGGATGAGCATTTCGCCATCGGAACGCATCCTGCCGACGACCGCGTGATCGTCGCCGGCGGCTTCTCGGGTCACGGCTTCAAGTTCGCAAGCGTCGTCGGTGAACTGGTCGCCGATCTGCTCGAGGAAAAAGCGCCGCGCGTCGACGTCGACTTCCTATCGCCGCGCCGCTTTGCGAACTAGGTTCCGACTGGTTTGGTGAGCGGGACCTCGATGTAGTCTTCGTAGAGCAGACCCTCGGCGATCTCCATGGATTCCGCCAGCAGATGTTTGTTCGCCGCGGCAGCTTCGCACGTTTGTCCGGAGGTGCGCAGGCCGCTCACGACTGCCGCGGTCGACGACTGGGTCTCGAATGCGAGCCAGGCCGCGCATCCGAGATCGCCGGGAGATAGGCCGGAGGCGATCGCATCGGAATACGCAGGAAGGCTGATGCCCGCAAATCGATAGGCGACTGCCGACCGGTATGCGTCGAAGCGCTCGGGAGACGAGAACAGATCCAGCATCGTCAGCTGCGCGGACAGCTGAGCGGTCTGCGCGGCGTACATCTCGTCGGACGCACGTTCCGCGACGACGCGCGCGCTTGCGGCGGCGCTGGCGAGCTGAACCAGGATCGGCGGCACGCGTTGATCGTGTGTTTGAGGAGAAGGGGTCGCCGCGGGCTGGCCGTCCGGAGCGTAGTCCCCGATCACGCTGCGCAATCCGATAAGCGAGTTCTCTAACTGTGCGACCGCAGCCCGGCCGTCGGCCACGGACTGCACAAGGGATGTCGTGGAAGAAGAAACGCCGGCCGTCATCGCCGGATAGTATTGAAGAAGACTGGCGTACGTCGGCGTCAGCGAGTCCGGCTCGCGCAGAGGCGCGAGCGTGTCGTTCAACTGCTGCTGATTGCCGGCGACAAGACCAGGCGCCGATCCGAAGACGTCCGACGTGAGATTCCCGACCGCTGACAAGTCGCGATTGAGCGCGACGAGGATTTGGGGCGGCCCGGCGGGCGGGGACCCGGCAGGCGGAGACCCTGCGGGCGTGGGGCTCGCTTGAGCATCCGCGAATCGCAGCGCGCCGACGGCACTGGATAGTCGCTGGAGCTGCTGCTCGACCGAGTTGAGTTCTTGATCGCCATCCTCGGCTTGTTTTTTGATATCGGGCAGCGCGGCGTCGGCGGCGTGTTGCGCGGCCAGGAGCGCCGACGTGACGGCGACGCGCTTTGGATCGCCAGGGGTGATGATCGGCGCGGAAAGCCGGCTGTCCGGCGCGGCGAGCGCCCCGGCGCTACGAAGCGCGTAGTTCACGTTCTGGTCTAGCTGCGTGACTTGCGAGCTCGGATCGAGCGCTCCGACTTGCTGCAGTTCGGCACGCGCATACGAAAAGCGGCCTTCGAGCACGTCATGCGCGGCGCGAGCGGTCAGCACGCTCGCGCTCGGTCGATCGAGCTCCGTGTAACCTAAGAGATGCGATACGCGATCGGTGGGCACAGGGTGGTCCAAGAACGCTTTGTCGGTGCGGCTGTCCGGGCCGGGGTCTTGTGCGCCGAGTCCGAGCATCGTGTCCACGACAGAATGTGAATCGTAGCCGGCTTTTGTCATCATGGTCAGTCCGTAGTGATCGGCCGCGAGCTCGTCGCCGCGCGAGTATTTGTCGGACGCGAGCTCACCGCCGATACTGCCGAGAACGGCGGCCGGCCCAGAGACGATTGAGAGAATGCCTTCGATGATCGAGATGATCGAGTTCACGTTGTCGGCTTTTGTCACGTGGTGCAGCTCGACGTGCCCCATTTCATGTCCAAGGGTTCCCGCGAGCTGATCGTCCGACGTCACGAAATTCAAGAGGCCCATATTCACATGGACCCAGCCGCCTTTGATCGCGAAGGCGTTGATGCTCGCGTCTTGGATCACGGTGAAGCGGAATGTGATGTCGCGGCGCACGCGATACTGCGCGAGCTTCGCGCCGATCTGGTTCACCCACGACGTGATGAACGGGTCCTTGATGATGACGCTTTCCGCGTCGATCTGCTGATTCTCGCGCGCGCCCTCCGCGATTTCCTTGCTTGTGGACATCGCAAGTACCGGGCCGGCGTCGAATTGCAGGAGGAGGACGAGAACTAGGGCGATCGCGCGCGCGGGGCGCCTGAGAACTTGCATGCCGGTCATATCAGGATAACGCATCTATGCTGGGAATTGGCGCAGAAGACCCTCGTCGCCCGCCTGTCTGAAGAGGCCGATCCTAATGAAACGACGTGAAATCGGCCCCTTCGGGCCATAGAGGTCCGCCCCACGTGACACCTGTAACTGCGGCGGATGGCCGACCGCTACTTTTACGACTTCAAGATCGGCGAGCGTTTTGAATCCGCGTCGCTCGAAGTGGGCGAGAGCGACATCACCGCGTTCGCGTCGTCCTTCGATCCGCAGCCGTGGCATCTCGATCGGCAAGCCGCCGCAGCGAGCCCGTTCAAAGGTATTGTGGCGAGCGGTTGGCACACAACGGCGATCACGATGCGCCTGGTCGTCGACAGCGGCGTTCTCAAGGCGACCGGCGTCCTCGGCACGGGCATCGATGAACTGCGTTGGGTCAGACCGGTACGCCCCGGAGATGTCCTTCACGTGACGGGCGAGATCGTGGCGCTCGAACCGCCGAGAAGCGGCCGAAGCGCGGGTACGATGCGCGTCAGACTCGAGACGGCCGATCAACTCGGCGAGATCGCGATGTCGATGATCGCAATCTTGCGCATTCCTGTCCGGCCCCGGAATGAGTAGGGACGAAATAGCGCCGCCGCATCGCTCGCTCTGGCTTGAATCATCGCTGCGAGACGAACTCGATGCGCCCGTGCTTGCCGGTCGCTCGTGCGTCGACGTCGCGATCGTAGGCGGCGGATACGTCGGGCTGTGGACGGCCCTGCGCATCAAAGAGCTCGAACCGGACTGCCGCGTCGCCGTGCTCGAACGCGACATCTGCGGAGGCGGCGCGTCCGGCCGCAATGGCGGCTTCGTGCTTTCCTGGTGGCCGAAATATCCGTCGCTCGTCAAGGCGTTTGGTGCCGATGAAGCGCTCGGGCTCGTGCGCGCTTCGGAGGATGCGATCGATAGCATCGGTTCGTTCTGCGATCGAAACGGCATCGACGCGCACTTCACTCAGGCAGGCTGGCTATGGACTGCGACGAGTGCCGCACAAGAGAACTCGTGGGAGACGGTGGTGGCGAAAGCCGAGACACTTTCGCCCGGCACCTTTGCGCGTCTCGATCCGGGCGAAGTCGCGAAGCGCGCCGGTTCAAGCGCGCACCGTGCCGGCGTTCTCGAGCGCCGTGCGGCGACCGTGCAGCCCGCGGCGCTCGTTCGTGGGATGCGTCGCATTGCGCTCGACAGAGGCGTGCGGATCTTCGAGCACACAAAAGTCGAGCGGTTCTCGCGAGCACATCCCCTGATCGTCGAAACGTCGTCAGGTTCGATCGCGGCGAGCGCGATCGTGCTCGCCACAAATGCGTGGGCCATCGGCGTTCCCGAACTCAGTCGAGCAATCGCGGTCATCTCGAGCGACATCGTCGCGACCGCACCCATGCCGGACCGGCTCGCCGAAATCGGTTGGACTGGTGGGGAATGCATCACCGACTCGAAGATGATGGTCTGCTACTATCGAACGACGCGCGACGGCCGGATCGCCTTTGGCAAAGGCGGATGGGGGCTCGTCTACGGAGACCGCATCGGGCCGAGCCTCGATCGCGATCGAGAACGTGCGGCGCTCGTCACGCGCGAACTGCGCCGTTATTATCCGATGCTAGCTGACGTGCCGGTCACGCACGACTGGTGCGGTGCTATCGATCGTTCGACGGACGGACTTCCGGTCATCGGAACGATCGGACCAAGCGCGGCGGTTCACTTCGGCATAGGATGGAGCGGAAACGGAGTCGGTCCGAGCGTGGTCGGCGGCAAGATCCTTGCAAGCCTTGCGCTCGGGCGAAAGGACGAGTGGAGCTCATGCGGACTCGTGAATCGCCGAACTGGGGCGTTCCCGCCCGAGCCGATCCGCTATCTCGGCGCTCACGTTGTTCGCAAGGCGGTGCTCGCCAAGGAAGAGGCGGAGATGGACGGGCGTGTGCCATCACCGGTCGCGGTTCGTCTAGCGCGCCTAGCGCCCGCCGGTTTGGAGGACAAATAAGAGTTTGGCCCGCATCGCTTGCGGGCCGGCTGGCCCCTTTAGAATCACGCGGGCCAGACTGGCGTCGGCCCCTTCAGAAAATGCGGAGAGAGAATCATGCCAGCTAAATCCGCCGCGCGCGCAAAGTCGCTGCGGGCGCTGCTCAAAGAAGAGATCGCGTTGCGCGATCACGCCGAGAAGGTAGCGGCGATGAGGCGCGCCCTGCCTCCCGGCGATATCGTAAAAGAAGACTACGTGTTCGATGACGGCCGCCGCAAAGTGCGGCTGTCGGAACTGTTCCAGCGCGGACAGAACGAACTGCTCGTCTACCATTTCATGTTCGCACCGAAAGACACGAAGCCGTGCCGCATGTGCAACATGTGGGCGGACGGCTACGACGCGGTGGCCCCGCACGTGAAAGACCGGGCGAATTTCGTACTCGTCGCCAAAGCGCCGATCGCGAAGTTCCAGAAATGGGGCAAGAGCCGGGGCTGGAAAAACATCCGACTCTTGTCAAGTTTCGGCACGACGTTCAATCGCGACTTCGAGGCCGAGGATGCGGACGGCGACCAATGGCCCACGATCAGCGTGTTCACCAAGGACAAGAAGGGAGTCGTCCGCCACCAGTACCAGAAATTTGCACTGCTGAAGAGTGACTCTTATCGCGGGATCGATCTCCTGTCGCCGGTCTGGAATCTCCTGGACCTGCTGCCGAGCGGCAGAGGCGACTGGTACCCGAGCTACCGGTACACGTAGAGGTGATCGCCACGCAAACATGACAGCGCCCGGCCAACGCTACGATTTCTTGAGTCGTTGGCGGATCGAGGATGCGGCGCTGACCGATGTGGCCGACGTCCTCGAAGATACGGCGGCGTTGCCGCGCTGGTGGCCTGAACTATTCAAAGCCGTCACGATCGTGCATGCCGGCGGGGAGCATGCGCTGGGACAGGTCGCTGCGTGCACGTGCCGCGCGCGATTGCCGTACACGCTGCGCTTCACGTACACGGTCGTCGATCAGCGCTACCCGAACGGATCTACGCTCGACTCCACGGGTGACCTGGTCGGGCGAGGCATCTGGCGCCTTTCCGCTCGCGGCAGCGGGGTCGATGCGGAATACGAGTGGCAGGTGCGTCTCGAAAAACCGTGGCTGCGGTTTTTCTCGCCGCTCTTGAGACCGTTGCTCGCTTGGAATCACGAGTGGTCGATGCGCAAAGGCGAGGCCGGGCTGCGGCGCGAGGTTGCTCGGCGCTCGGCGTAAAAACGGCAGCGCGGAAGCGATCGCGTTTGGGAGGCGGCAATGGCGAGTAATTTTCTCGGTTTCGACCACATCGATCTTCGGGTCAGTTCGCTTGGCGCTGTCGAAAAATTCTACGACGCGCTGCTGCCGATGCTCGGACTGACACGCAAGAAGTACTCACATGTCGACGCCAACGGCGAATGGCACGAGCCAAGCGACGACAAGCCGTACAACGCCGCGGAGTACTACGAGGATCCAAAGAGCGGCACCGCCGCGCTTTTCATCGGTGTGATCGAAGCCCCGGCGACGCGCCCAACTGCGTCTCGGATAGCGTTTCGCGTCGCGTCTCGAACCGCGCTGGAGGGCTGGGAACGCGATCTCGCTTCGCTCGGCGCGGCAAGGATCGAACCGTCGGCAGATATGGAGGCGTACCCAGCGATCTTCTTCGAAGACCCCGCCGGCACGTGCTTGGAATTGTGCGCGCGTCGTCCGACGGCAGGCGGTCAGTGACGCCGGCCGAGCGATGATGCTTTCACCGTTCAAGCTTGAGCGGTATTTCGCGCGCTACGAATTCACCGCGCCGTTCCTTTTGTGCGCCTCGGATTGCGAAGCGCTGACGCTTGACGAGCTGCTGCGGCTCGAACCCGCGGCCGAGGTCGACTGGCGCGCGTTGCGGCTCGGCTACGTAGAAGCCGCCGGCTCGCGCGGCCTCCGCGAAAGCGTCGCAGCCCTCTTCGAAGGCGTCGGACCAGACGATGTCTTGCTTCACGCGGGAAGTTCGGAAGCGATCTACGCGTTCATGCAGTCAGCGCTGAAGCCCGGCGATCATGTCATCGTCCACCATCCGTGTTACCAGTCGCACTACGAGATCGCGAAGAGCATCGGTTGCGAACTGACGCTGTGGGGCGGCGATGAACGGCGCGGCTGGGAGTTGGACATCGAGTTTCTTCGCGAGGCGATCCAGACGAACACGCGGGCCATCATGCTGACAGCTCCGCACAATCCGACCGGCTATCTCATGAGCCGGGCGTTGCTGGATGAGATCGTCTCGATCGCACGCTCGGCCGAGATCTATCTTTTCTGCGACGAAATATTCCGTTTCATCGAGCAAGACGTCACGCAACGTCTGCCCGGAGTTGCGGGCCTCTACGATCGTGCGGTCTCCGTCGGCGGGCTCTCCAAGACGTTCGGATTACCCGGCGTCCGCGTGGGCTGGGCGGTCACTCGCGACCGGGAACTGCTCGCAAAGATGATGCGCCTCAAAGATTATCTCAGCCTTTGCAACGGCGCGACCGACGAATTTCTTGCAGGCGTCGCGTTGCGCCATAGGACAGAGCTGCACCGCCGTAACCTGGAGATCATCGTCGAGAATCTCCGGCTCGTCGACGCGTTTTTCGAACGTCGGGCAGACATCTTCGCGTGGCGACGTCCGCAAGCCGGAACTGTCGGGCTCGTGCGCTACCTCGCGCCGGAAGGCACGGCCGCGTTCTGCGACCGCGTCGTGCGCACGTGCGGCGTCTTGCTGCTGCCTAGCGCGGAACTGGAATTCGGCGATAGTCATTTCCGGATCGGATTCGGCCGCCGTGATCTGCCCATCTGTCTCTCGCAGCTCGACTTGTATCTCGATGGTCGCGAGTAGACCGTTCGGCTCAGGCGGGCCGCTCGTCTCAGTCATCGGACAAGGCACGTGGCCGCTTCCGGATCGCGATGCGCTGCGCCGAGGCATCGCGCTTGGTCTCACGCACATCGACACGGCCGAGATGTACGGCGACGGACGATCGGAAGAGATCGTCGGCGAAGCGATCGCCGGGGTGCCGCGTGAAAAGCTGTTCCTCGTCTCTAAGGTGCTGCCGCAAAACGCCGACGCCAAGGGCGTCGCCCGGGCGTGTGAACAGTCGCTCCGACGCATGCGGACGGATTATCTCGACTGTTATCTGCTGCACTGGCGGGGCAGCGTTCCCATCGAAGAGACGATGGCTGCACTCGAACGGCTCGTCGATGCCGGCAAAGCCCGATCGCTTGGCGTCAGCAATCTCGACCCGTGGGATCTGCGCGAAGCCGGGGCAGCGTTGCGGACGCACCGTATCACGTGCGATCAAGTCCTCTATAATCTCGAAGAGCGGACGATCGAGGAGCACGAGCTTCCGTGGGCGCGCGAAAACGGCGCGGCGATCGTGGCCTACACGCCGCTCGGCAGGCCGACGATCGATGCGAAGAAGAAGCGCTACGCGTCTATCGCGCAGATCGCGGAGAGGCGCGGTGTGAGCGTTCAAGCTGTCGCGCTTGCGTTTCTGATCAGGGACGAACGAGTCTTTGCGATTCCTAAAGCATCGCGCATCGAGCACGTCGAGGCGAACGCGGCGGCCGCGACATTAACGCTGGATGACGATGAGATCGCAGCAATCGAGGCCGCGCACCCCAGACGCCGGCGGGTCGGAGCACTGCCAACAAACTGACACGGGCCGCGCTGCTCGGGCCCACGCTGTATCGCACAACAATCGGAAATGGCTTTGTGCACGCATCGGTGCAAAGGTCCGAGCGGTGGAAACTTCGAAGCCCGAACGCCGCCAATCGTCCGCACGCCATCCTCGGCATGGAGTGAATGTGAGAACAGCGCTCGCTGGTATTTTTCTGTCTGTCGTCGTCATCAGTTCGGCGCAGGCGCGTGCCGCGGCGCCGACGCCGGCCGCCCCTCCGCCGAAGGATGCGTCGGTGCACGACAGCGTCACGGTCGCGGGTCGATCCATCCGATACACCGCGACTGCCGGAACGATCGAGTTGAAGGACGCGACCGGGGCCCCTTCGTGCAATATGTTCTACACCGCGTTCACCCAAGACGGCGTGTCGGACCTGAGCCACCGGCCCATCACTTTTCTTTACAACGGCGGTCCCGGCTCCTCGACGATCTGGCTGCGCATGGGCTCGTTCGCGCCGAAGCGTGTCGTCACGGCGGACGCCACGCACACGGCGCCGGCCCCGTATCAGTTGGTCGACAACGGGTACAGCCTCATCGACAAGAGCGACCTCGTCTTTATCGACGCGCCGGGCACCGGCTTCAGCCGGATCGCGCCGACGTCGAAGCCGAAAGATTTCTACGGCGTGGATCAGGACGCGCGCGCGTTCAAGCAATTTGTCGAACGCTACCTCACGAACAACCATCGCTGGAATTCGCCGAAGTTCCTATTCGGTGAATCGTATGGCACGACAAGGTCGGCAGTGCTCTCGAACTTGCTGCAGCAAGATGGCGTGGATCTCAACGGCGTCGTGCTGCTGTCGTCGGCGCTGAACTACTCGTCATTTTTCGGCGGCGACGGGCTCGACATGGAGTACTACGGGTATCTGCCGACAGAGGCCGCGATCGCCTGGTATCACGGGCGCGTTCCGCACCGGCCTGCAAATCTCGCCGCCTTCGTGCAGTCGGCGCGTGCCTTTGCGCTCGGCGACTATGCCCGCGCGCTGCTTCGCGGCGCGGATCTTTCCGATGGCGCGAGAAGCCGGATCGCCTATCAGTTGTATTCATTCACCGGCATCAATCCGCAGTTCTTCCTTCAGGCGAATCTGCGCATCGAACCCGAAGAGTTCGAGAAAGAGATGATGCGCGACAGCAACCGCACGACGGGCAGGCTCGACGCGCGATTCCTCGGTATCGATTCCAAAGCCACGGGCGATGCGCCGGATTACGATGCGGCCGACGTCGCGCTTGCATCGGCGTACGTGTCGTCGTTCAACGCGTACGTCCGCGACCACATCGGTTTCCACACCGATCTGCTCTATCGGCCGACGGCGTACGACATCGTGAGTGGACCGAATTGGGACTTCTCGCATGCCATCGATGGGAACCAGATCCCGTTCCCCGACGTCGTCCAAGATCTGCACGACGCGATGACGCAGAACCCGCAGCTGCACGTCTTCTCCGCAAACGGCTACTACGATATGGCCACGCCATTCTTCGCTACCGAATACACGTTGGATCACATGGAACTTGATCCGACGCTGCGCGGCAACATCACGTACGGATTCTACGAATCCGGACATATGGTCTACGCGCACGTCCCTGCGCTGGCGAAGTTCAAAGCCGACCTCGCTCGCTGGTACGACTCGGTGTTAGGGCGATGATGTCTCACTCGCACGATTCGGAGCTGACGATGAAACGGGCTATCGCAATCGCAACGCTAATGGCCGCGCTCTGCACCGGTTCTGCGGCGCAAGCCGCCGAGATGCCGGCTTCGCAGGGCGGCGCGCCGGCTGCTGCTGCGCCGGCGGCGGCTTCGAGCGACTCCGCGGTTCATCAGACAATAACGCTTGACGGTCGCGTCATCCCCTACACGGCCACCGCCGGCACGATCGTCCTCAAAGACGCGCAAGGTCAAGCGACGTGCAGCATGTTCTACGTCGGCTACACGGCGGACGGCGTCACGGATCTTTCGCGGCGGCCCGTCACGTTTCTCTATAACGGCGGTCCTGGCGCAGCGTCGGTCTTCTTGCGCATGGCGTCGTTCGGGCCCAAGCGCGTGCTCATGACTGACGCGGCGAACACGCCTCCTTCGCCATACGAGCTCGTCGACAACCAGTACAGCTTGTTGGACAAGACCGATCTCGTGTTCGTGGATGCGCCCGGCACCGGATTCAGCCGGCTCGCGCCCACGGCGAGGCCTGAAGATTTCTACGGCGTCGACCAAGACGCGCGCGCATTCAAAAGGTTCGTGGATAGCTACCTCTCCCAGAACGGACGCTGGAACTCGCCGAAGTTCCTATTCGGCGAATCCTACGGGACCACGCGGTCGGCCGTGCTTGCGAACATGCTGCAGCAGAGCGGCACCGATCTCAACGGCGTTGTGCTGCTCTCGTCCGCGTTGAATTTCGGCACCGGCTTTTTGGACGGCGATGGTTTGGACGACCTCTACATCGGCTATCTGCCGACCGAGGCCGCGATCGCTTGGTATCACAACAAGGTGCCGAACAAACCCGCCCAGCTCGCGCCGTTCGTCGAGACAGTCCGTCAATTCGCGATAGGCGAATACGGTGACGCGCTGCTCAAGGGCTCGACGCTCAGCGCTTCGGAACGCGACGACGTCGTGCGCAAACTGCACGCGTATACCGGCCTCAGCGAGCAGTATCTGCGCAACGCCGATCTGCGCGTCGAACCGGGCGAATTCGAAAAGGAACTGCTGCGAAGCGACTACAGGACTGTGGGCCGCCTCGACGGGCGCTTCGTCGGCATCGACAACAAGGCGATCGGCGATGCGCCGGACTACGACGCCACCAACACGAACGCGGAAATCACTGGGTTCAACGATTACGTCCGATCCGTGCTGCACTACCAGACAGACCTGACCTACGAACAGCTCAGCTTCGAGGTCAATAACGCGTGGGACCTCACGCACACGATCGACGGCAACAAGCAGGTCGTCCCCGACGTGCTTCCGGACCTGCACGATGCGATGACGCAGAACCCACACCTGCGCGTTTTTTCAGCGAACGGCTACTACGATATGGCGACGCCTTTCTTCGGCACGCAGTACTCGTTGCTCCATATGAATCTCGATCCGTCTTTGCGGGGCAATATCTCGTACGGATTCTACGAGTCAGGGCACATGGTCTACTTGCATGAGCCCGCGTTGGCGCAATTCAGGGCCGATCTAGAACGCTGGTACGATTCCGCACTTCACTGAATCGCAGAATCAAGGGTCGGCACTTTCTATCGTGAATGGGTCGACCATGCGATCGATAGCAACCGTTTTAGGATCAGCGCTGATCCTGGCTTTCACTACCTGCATCTGCTCGGCTGCGACGCTCGTCAAAGTCTCGAGCGACCCGTTCACGAATTCCGCGAGTCAGCACCGGACTGAAGTCGAGCCCGACACGTTCTCGTACGGCACGACGATCGTCAGCGCGTTCCAGACGGGGCGCGTCATACCGGGCGGATCGGCCGACATCGGTTGGGCGACTTCAACTGACGGCGGCACGACGTGGAACTCCGGCTTTCTTCCGGGAATAACGAAGGCGCAGAATCCCGGCAACAGATATGACGCCGTGAGCGACCCGTCGGTCGGCTACGATGCGGCGCACGCGATGTGGCTGATCGCGTCGTTGCCGTTGTCGAATACGCGGCCCACGTCGCCCGCGATATTCATTAGCCGATCGCCCGACGGCCTTACCTGGGCCAAGCCGGTGGGGATCGCGCCGCGTACGCAGTCCGCTGACAAACCGTGGGTTGTCTGCGACGATTGGACGACGAGCAAGTTCTACGGAAATTGCTACGCCGAATGGGATTCGCCGGCCGCAGGCGACGAGATATTCATGAACACGTCGCGCGATGGCGGCGCGAATTGGTTGGGCTCACTCGCCACGGTGAACCAAGATGCAGGCTTAGGCGGTCAGCCGATCGTGCTTCCGAACGGCAGGGTGGTCGTACCCTTCGAGGGGTTCAACGGCATCGAATCGTTTACGTCGACGGACGGGGGCAAGCATTGGAGCGGCGCGCAGACCGTCACCTCCGAGTTTTTCCACTCCGAAGCAGCCGGACTTCGCTCGAGTCCGCTGCCGAGCGCGGCGCAAGACGCGTCGGGGCGCATCTACGTTGCATGGCCGGATTGTCGCTTCCGAAGCAACTGCACGGAGAACGACATCGTATACACGACGTCGACGAACGGCACGACGTGGTCGGCGCCGGTCCGCGTTCCGATCGATTCCGTGACGAGCACCGTCGATCATTTCATTCCGGGCATCGGTATCCAGCCGGCGACATCCGGCGCGACCGCAGACATCGGTTTGACGTTCTACTTCTTTCCGAATTCGAATTGCTCGACGGCTACGTGTCAACTCGGGGTGGGGTTCGTCTCATCGCATAACGGCGGTTCGACGTGGAACACCGCCCAAGTCCTCGCTGGACCGATGAAAGTCGGGTGGCTCGCCAACAGTCAGAACGGGCTCATGGTGGCCGACTATATAGCGACCGCATTCGTGAGCGACTTGGCGTTCAGCGTCTTCGCCGTCGCGAATAAACCAGCCGGTGGGCTGTTCAACGAGGCGATGTACGCGCCGGCCGGCGGTATGGCCATACCGCAGTTCGGTCCGCAGTTGACTGCTGCAAGCGATCGCGCCTACCTCAATCCGCGGTTCAAATATCACTGGCGTCCGCTGCCGCCGAAGGCGAAGCGTAGCGCGTCGAAAGAGGGCCGCTAGCAGGCGCGCGTCCGTCGCAAGACGCGCGCGCCGCGGCGCACACGACAGGAGCGACACGGTATGATCACGCGCGTATTTTTTCTATTGGCATGCTGTTCGTTGATGGTGGCTTCGACGGCAGTCGTCGCGTCGGCGGACGACACGTCCGGCGACTCCGGACCAGCGCCGTACGCGAAGTTCGTCGACGGCGCGCAAGTCCAGAACGGACTTTTCAATGTCATCCGCAAGGACGGGAAAGTCTATATCGATATCGCAGCGGCGCAGTTGGGCCAAGATTTCGTGCAGACGGCCGAAACGGCCAATGGCCTCGGCGGATACAATTTCATCCCAGGAGGCATCGGATCGTACGCTCGCATCATTCGATTCACGCGCAGCGACGACAAGATCATCGCGACGTGGCCGAACACCTACTTCCTCGCTTCGGGCAACGACGCGGCGAAACGGGCGGTTAACCAGACATTTGCCGATTCGCCCGTGGCGGTCGCGCCCGTCGTCGCTGAAGATGCGGCCACCGGTCGCGTGGTCTTCGATGCGTCGTTTCTGCTCGGTGACGTGGACAACATAGCCGCGCAGTTGAAGCAGATCACGGGACCAGATGATCCGGACCACGCCTATCACTTGGATACCGACCGCACGCTGTTCGGCCCGACAAAGGCCTTTCCGCAGAATATCATCGTCGACGCCGACCAGACGTGGGCGGCTGACGACCCGAACACGATCGACAACGTGCCGGATCCGCGCAGCCTTCGGATCCGTGTCGTATACAATTTCGCGCAGCCGCCGAACGACGGCGACTACATGCCGCGGCTCGCCGACGATCGCGTGGGGTTCTTCGATGCAGCGTATCTCGAGTACGGCAACGACGTCCACGCATCGCGCATCGTGCGCTACGTAGTACGTTGGAACATGCAGCCATCCGACCCGTCGAAGCCGATATCGTCAGCGAAGCACCCGATGGTCTACTACTTGTCAAACACGATTCCGACCGCATATCGGTATGCCGTGCGCCGTTCACTCCTCACATGGAACGCCGCATTCGAGAAAATCGGCATAAGCGATGCGGTGCAGGTGAAGGATCAGCCGGACGACCCGAACTGGGATCCCGACGATATCCGCTACAACACCGTGATCTGGATGACCCAATCGAATTCGGGGGGTTACGCGGCTGAGAATCCCGTCTTCGACCCGCGGACAGGGCAGATGTTCCGGACCAATATCGTCATCGACGCGGACGTGCTGCAATTCGCAAACGTAACGGCGCAGATGTTCGTGGATCCTATCGCGGGCAGCGCCGGCAGTCAGTTTCCGGCGGCGGAAAGATCATTCGCGCTCGGCAAGCGCCTGCAGGCCGGATTCGGAAAAGTCGCGCTCGACGTCATGGGCCGGCCGCTGACGGGCGCTGCTTTGACTGAGTTCAACAACGAGCTGCTCGAGTCGTTCATCGTGCACGAGTCCGGACACGGCATGGGTCTGCAGCACAATTTCATCGGGTCGCTAGCGTTCACCGCGAAGCAGGTGCAGAGCAAGGCGTTCACGTCGCGCTACGGCGTTGCGTCATCAGTGATGGAATACGCGCCGCTGAACCTCTGGCCCAAGGGCGAGGCACAGGGCACGTACTGGCAGACGGTGTTGGGACCGTACGATTACTATGTGATCCACTGGGGGTATGCTCGGGTGCCCGGTGCGAGAACGCCGCAAGACGAGGTCCCGGTTCTCAACCGCTGGGCGCAAGGATGGGCCAACCCTTCGTTTAGATTCGCGAGCGACGAAGACGTCTCGTACGCCGACGCGCATGCCGTCGATCCGCGGGTCGCGCAGTGGGATCTCACCAACGATCCGTTGACGTGGTATGGTTCGCAACTTCACTTGGCTCATCAAGTGCTCGATCGGTTGGACGCATCGTGGCCGAAACCGGGCCGGAGCTATGACGAGGAGCGGGCTGCATTCGAGTACGCGTTTGGCTATACCAATCTCATCGCGACGCAGCCCGAGCACTTCATCGCGGGTGAATATCTCTCGCGCTCGCATGCAGGCGATCCGGGCGCCGCGCAGCCGCTGACCCAGGTGGCGCGATCCGATGAAGAGCGCGCATTCGGCCTGCTCGACCGTTATCTGTTCTCCGACGATGCATGGCGCTTCTCGCCCGCGATGCTCAATCGGCTTGTCTATAGCGAGTGGGAGACGCAGCAGGGCGGTACGTGGGCCTACAATCCGCCGCCGCGGCACGATGAACCGGTTGCGGAGGCTGTTTCAAACTTGCAACGGCGATCGATTGCTACGATGTTCCAACCATTAATGCTGCAGCGGCTCGACGATCTTCCGCTCAAGGCGAAGCCTGGCGCGACGATGTCGCTCGCCGATCTGTTCGACTGGACGCAATCTTCGGTCTACGGCGACTTGCAATCGCCTCGAGCATCGTCGCCGGGGGTCATCCATCGCACACTGCAGCAGTGGTATGCGCGCATGCTCGCGACTCTGTGGCTCACGCCGCCGCAGGGAACGCCGTACGATGCGCAAGCGCTTGCTCGCCACGAGCTCGTTGGACTGCGCGACGTCCTTCGCTCGGCCACGGCTCGTTCGGGACTCGATGAGCTTACGCGCGCGCATCTGGAAAGCCTGGCTGACGTCGTCTCGCGCGCTCTCGACGCCCGCCAAGTGATCCCGCTCAAACCAATGTGATGTAGGGCGGACCTTCCGAAGGGGCCGAAGTTTATGAAGGGGCCGACTTTATGTCGGCCCAATTTTTGACCGCTTGAATTAACCGATGAAGGGGCCGACTTTATGTCGGCCCAAATGTTTGACCGCTTGAATTAACCGATGAAGGGGCCGACTTTATGTCGGCCCACCCTTTGATTCCTATCCCACCGCTAAACTCGTACTTTTGAAAATCGTCGACAAGTCCGGCGCGGACCGGATTGGACAAGACGTAGGCAACAATTTCGCGCGGGTCTTCGTACGATCGCTTGAGGTTATCCCAGTATCCTCGCTGCCACTCGAACGAATACCGCAATTCACGCCCAATGCGCGATTTCATGGAGGCGACTATTCTCGACAAATGTTCAACTGGTCCTAGTTTCTTGAAGAAAGTATGAACGTGATCAGGCATAACGCAGTATGCGATTAGCTGAGTCCGGCCTTCTTGATCGAGCGTCCGCAAGACGCGCACTGCCGTTGCCGCCGCACGGCGATCGATGAACACACGCGCTCGAAATTTTGTACAGAACGTCACAAGGTAGAACCCGGGCAGTCGATAGTTGGCGGCGTGAAGGCGGTGCGGGCGTCGACGGTCCATGGCTCGTCATTCACTGGGCGTAGGCCGGCGACAATGCCGATCCAAGGCAAAGCGAGGGCCGAGATAAACTCGGCCCCTTCAGAGAAGCAAGGCGACGCGAACGAGGGCCGAGATAAACTCGGCCCCTTCAGAGAAGCAAGGCGACGCGAACGAGGGCCGAGATAAACTCGGCCCCTTCAGAGAAGCAAGGCGACGCGAACGAGGGCCGAGATAAACTCGGCCCCTTCA
>JABCYQ010000025.1 GCA_013290125.1 Vulcanimicrobiota bacterium | reverse complement strand
TCACCAGGTCGCCGCGGATTCCCGCGTTCTCCTTCGCCATACGACACGCGCCTTCGCAAGGGGGCCGCGTTGATCGAAAGGCGAAATCGCGGACGCTGTGCCCGACGATCTCCGTTCCACGCTCGAACGCATTCTCGAATCCGTTCGCGAAGGCGCAATTTCAGTCGATGAAGCCGCGGCGGCGTTTGGCACGTGCCAAGCCGGCGACGGACTGGACTTCGCAACGCTCGATCATCTGCGCGCAACGCGCACCGGATTTCCTGAGGTCATCTACTGCCCCGGAAAAACGCCCGATCAAGTCGGCGCGATCGCGCTCGCCATGCTGAACCGCGGCGCGACCGTGCTCGCCACGCGCGCAACGCGCGAGCATTTCGACGCCGTGCGAACGTTCGCGCCCGACGCGCACTATGAGGACGATGCGCGCATCGTCGTTGTCGAACGCGAGCCGTTGCCGCGCGTCGGCAGCGTGTGTGTCGTCTCAGCAGGCACCGCCGACCGCGATGTGGCCGCTGAGGCCGCGGTCAGTCTTGACATCATGGGCAATGCGGTCGCGCGCGTCGACGATGTGGGCGTCGCAGGTTTGCACCGCGTGCTCGGTCACATCGGCGCTCTGCGCAGCGCGAATGTCGTCGTGGCCGTCGCGGGCATGGACGGCGCGCTGCCCGGCGTCATCGCCGGCCTGACGGACAAACCGGTGATCGCGGTTCCGACGAGCGTCGGCTATGGCGCTTCATTCGGCGGACTCGCTGCCTTGCTGACCATGCTGAACGCTTGCGCGGGCGGCGTGGCGGTCGTGAACATCGACAACGGCTTCGGCGCCGCATGCGCGGCGTCGCGGATCAATCGGTCTGCAGTCCGCGCCCAGACGGATCGCGCATAGTGCGGATCGCATACTTCGACTGTTTCGCCGGCGCGAGCGGGAACATGATCCTCGGATCGCTCGTCGACGCGGGCTTGAGCCTCGACGCGTTGGAGCGCGAACTTCGCCGCCTGCCCGTGAGCGGTTGGACGATGAGCGCGATGCCGGTCCACAAGCGCGGACTGGGCGCTCTCTACCTGGATGTTAGCGTTCCAGGCGAGGATCACGATTACGATCATCACGCCCAGGGTCACGCGGGCCACGATCACGCCGACCACGATCACGCCGGCCATGCGACGGGCGCAGCGGGCGTTGGGCATGGAGCGCATCGCACACTCGCGGAAATACTCGCCGTGATCCGCGGCGGGTCTCTGCCTGAGGCCGTCGAGAAGACGGCGCGCGCGATCTTCCATCGCCTAGGTGACGCAGAAGCGCGCGTGCACCGGCAGCCGGTGAGTGAGATCGCGTTCCATGAAGTCGGCCAAGTCGACGCGATCGTGGACATCGTCGGCGCGGCGCTCGGCCTCTACATGCTCGATATCGAGCAAGCGTATTGCTCACCGCTGCCATGCGGTCACGGCACGATCTCTTCCGCGCACGGCTCGCTGCCGTCGCCGGCGCCGGCCACGATGGAATTGCTCCGCGGCGCGCCGACGTACGACGTCGACGTGGACGGCGAACTCGTCACGCCGACCGGCGCGGCCATCTTGACCACGGTCGCGACGTTTGCGCTGCGGCCGCCGATGACGATTCGCGCCGTAGGTTATGGAAGCGGTCGCTCGGACTTCCCGTTCGCAAACGTGCTGCGCGTGATCATCGGCGACGTGACGGAGACGTCAAACGCGTCCGCGGGCGCTTCGCCCGACGAGGTCGAGCAGATCGAGACGAATATCGACGACATGAATCCGCAAGCGTACGAACACGTCTTTGAGCGCCTCTTCGCCGCCGGAGCGCTCGATGTGTGGACGACGCCCGCGCATATGAAGAAGGGCCGGCCCGGCATTCTGTTGACGGCACTCGCGTCCGCAGAACGCGCCGAAGCGGTGATCGCATCGCTTCTGACCGAGACGACTTCGATAGGCGTCCGGCGCTGGACTGCCCGGCGCGCCGTCAATCCTCGCAGCATCCATACGATCGAGACCGAGATCGGCGCGATCCGCATGAAGGTGGTGCAGACACCCGCCGGACCACGCGCGCGCCCAGAGTACGACGACGTGAAGGCGATCGCACACCGCGATGGCACGGCGCTCGTCGACGTTATGCGCATCGCCGAGCGCGCCGCGGATGAATGGCTTGCGGCCAACGCAGCTTCGGTCGTGGCCGATGCCTGAGTCCGATCTTCGATCCGCCGTTCAGACTCTTGGAAGCGCAGTCATCGCCTATTCTGGCGGAGTGGATAGCGCCGTCGTGCTCGCGATCTGCGCGCAAGAGCTCGGCGCATCGGCGCTCGGCGTCACCGGCGTCTCGGCTTCGATGGCGCGCGGCGAACTCGAAGCTGCAGTCGCGCTCGCGCGAGCGATCGGTGCGCGCCACGAAACACTTGAGACGCACGAGTTCGACGAGGCGAAGTATCGCGCGAACGAACGCGACCGCTGCTACCATTGCAAGCACGAGTTGTTTTCGCGATTGCGCGCGCTCGCTGACGAGCGCGGCATCGTGCACGTCGTCGACGGCTTCAATGCGGACGATGGTGTTGCTGCGCTGGACGTGCGGCCAGGTCGCGGCGCCGCGCGGACGCTCGGCGTTCGAAGTCCGCTCGCTGAAACCGGCTTCACCAAATCCGACGTCCGCGCGCTTGCGAAAAAACTCGGATTGTCCGTGTGGGAGAAACCGGCGACGCCGTGCCTCTCGTCGCGCGTTCCGTACGGCACGCGCATCGAAGAAGACGATTTGCGCCGCATCGACCTTGCGGAAAGCTATCTGCGTGCGTCGGGATTTCCAGTCGTGCGCGTGAGACACTTCGGATCGCTCGCGCGCGTGGAAGTCCCGGTTGCAGATCTAAGGCGGCTGAGCGAGATGCGCCCCCGCGTTGAGCGTGCCTTCGCAGACGTCGGATACGTGCAGCTCGAGATCGATGCGCGCGGTTATCGAACCGGCTCGCTCAACGATAAGACGTAAATGAAGGGGCCGACTTTATGTCGGCCCGTAAAAAACGTGGGCCGACATAAAGTCGGCCCCTTCAGCACCGTAGTAGGGCGAGCATCGCTCGCCCAATTTTAGAAAACGTCGACGACGGTTGCGCCGGCTGAAGAGAAGGCGCCGCGCAGCGCTTCGGCTTGGCCGTCATCGGCGCGGTAGCCGGCGACCGTTCTGCCCGCTTCGACTGCAACCGCATAGTCATCGGTGCGGCCGTCAGGCACGTTGAGTTCGGCGAGATAGTCGTTGATCGAGTCGCCATACACCACGTCACCGCTGGGTGAACCAGAGAGTCCCGGCACGCTGATGTTGATGCCGTCCGCTGCGCTGAGCGATCCACCGCCCGCCATCGTCCGGTTGACATCGCCGATCCACGTGCACTTGACGCCGCTCTCGCAGATATCGGTGGGTATGTCATCGTTGCAGAGGACATGCGCGCGCGAGACGTCATGACCTGCGGCGTTTAGATTCTCGATAAGCTTCGAGACGCTTGAGTGATCCGGAAAAATACCTACGACGGTTGCCACGATAGAGCCCTCAATGGAAAGGCGGCGAACCGCATTTGGTCCGCGGAGCCGATGCATTCGGGCCGCGCTAAGCCTCGCCCTTTGCGTAAAGGCCGGTCGAGTCGGCCCGGACAATTGCCCGCACGATGGAAGAACAGGTTCCGCCGATCGCCATAGTACGGGGGGCTTTCGACCTCCGGCGCCTCGCCGGAGACGCCGGCCTCGTGATAGGCTCGGCGCTAGCCGCCAACGTGATCAACTACGTTTTCCATTTCACGATTTCGCGACGGCTCGGCCCGGACGACTACGGAACGCTGACCGCATTTCTCGCGATCGCGGTGATGATCGGCGTCATCGGTTCCTCACTCAACACGGTCGCGCTCCAAGAGACCGCGCGCCTCTGGGTTTCCCATCGCGACGATCAAATCGGAGAATTCGTACGGCACACCGCCGCGCCAGTTTTTGGAATCGCCGCGCTGATCGGATTGTGCTTGCTCGCGTCGAGTCTGATCCTCGGCCCCTACCTGCATATCACCGGTTGGCAACTATGGTCGGCCTTCGCGCTGTATTGCGCTATCGCCACGGTCGCCACGTTTTGGCGCGGTTGCGCGCAGGGCGCACACCGTTTCCAAATCTTCGCCACATCGCTTGTGGGGGAGTCGGTCGTCAAGCTCGCGCTCGCTCTCGTATTCGTGATCCTCGGCTGGCGCGTCTTGGGTGCGGTGGGCGGATTTATCGGCGGCATTACGTTTGGTGCGCTCGTCGTCTTGCCGGCGGTCTTGCATCGCGGCCCGGCGCAGCCGTACGACAAGGCTGCGCACGATCACTTGCGATTGGGCGGCGAATCTCTCAAAGTGTTGGCGGTGACGGTCGGCGCGACCGCCCTCATGCTCATCGACACGGTCTTCGCGAAGCATCATCTATCCGGCGCCGACGCAGGTTACTATGGCGCGGCGGGCACGATCGCGCGCATCGTGCCATACGGCGTCGGCCTGATCAATCTCATCATGATGCCAAAAGCGGCCGCGGCGCATCACGCGGGCCGCGAAGCCGTCACGCGCCTCCTCGGACTCGCGTACGGAGCGGGAGCGCTGCTCACCGTCACGTGCGTCGCCGCGCTCGCATTTTTTCCGCAAGTCGTGATCGGTGCGTCGTACGGAGCGAAGTTCGCCGCGTCAATTCCAATTCTTCGGCTCTACGCGATCGACGAGGGCCTGTTCGCGATCTGCGCATTGGGGACCGCGTATCTCACCGCGGTCAGAGAATATCGAGTGGCGATATTCATAGGGATCGCGGCGGCGATCGAAGCAGCGCTCATGGCCGTGTACGGAGTGAGTTGGACGCGCTTGCTCACCATCGCCATCGCGACAAACGCGCTCCTGATTCCCGCAGTCGCTTATTGTGTGCTGCATTCGCTGCAAAGCGCAAAAGCCACGCCGATCGCGCCGCAGGCGCCCATGCCCCCTGTCGCCGAAGTTTGAGCGTCCCATGCGCGGACATGTCTTCTATCGCAAACTCAACGTCGAGCTACCTACGATCGTGCGCGGCAAAGGCGTCTATCTCTACGACGCCGACGGCAAGCGCTATCTGGACGGCTCCGGCGGCGCGATGGTCGCGTGCATCGGCCACGGCGTCGAAGAGATCGCCGACGCCATCGCCGAGCAGGCGCGCACTATCGCGTATGTCAACGGCACGGCGTTCACCAATCGCCCGGTCGAAGAGCTCGCCGATCTGCTCGCCCAATACGCGCCGCCCGGCGTCGACCTCGCATACTTCCTGAGCAGCGGCTCCGAGGCCGTCGAAGCGGCGCTCAAGCTGAGCCGCCAGTATCACGTAGAACGCGGCGAGACGCAGCGGCGCATCATCATCGCGCGCACGCCCGGCTATCACGGCAACACGCTGCTCGCGCTCTCCGCATCGGCGCGCGAAAGCTATCGGAAGATGTATGCGCCGTGGCTGCTCGACGTCGTCATGATCGATGCGCCCTATCCGTATCGCGCAGGACCGCTCGGCACGGCGGCGCCGGCGATGACGGGCGAAGCGCTCGCCGAATCGATCGCGCGCGTCGGACCGGAGAACGTCGCTGCATTCATCGCCGAGCCGATCGGCGGATCATCGACCGGCGCGTCCGTGCCGCCGGACGGCTACTACGCGCGCGTGCGCGAGCTCTGCGATGAGTTCGGCATCCTTTTCATCGCGGATGAAGTGCTGTGCGGCGCCGGCCGAACGGGGAAATATTTCGGTCTGGACCACTACCGCGCGCGCGACGGCGGTCCGGTCATGCCCGACATTATCACGATGGGCAAAGGATTGAACGCCGGCTACTCGCCGCTCTCGGCGTTGCTCGTCAAGCGAACGATCGTCGAGACGATCGAACGCGGCAGCGGCGGCTTTCAACACGCTCAGACGTATTCGCACAATCCGCTGGCTGCCGCGGCGGGGCTGGCGGTCGCGAGGTACGTGCGCAAACACGATCTCGTCGCGCGCGCCGCAAGTCTGGGCCCGGAGTTGCTGCGCCGCCTCGGCACGCTGACGGCCCAGGGCGACGGTGCAGACATCGTCGGCGACGTGCGCGGCCTCGGCGCGCTGGCCGGTATCGAACTAGTAGCCGACCGTTCGACAAAAGCGCCGTTCCCGCGCGGCGCGAAAGTCGTCGAGACGCTCGTCAAAGAATGTTTAAAAGCAGGGCTCGTCGTGTGGCCAAACGTGGGTCACGCCGACGGAACGAACGGCGACCTCATCATTATCGCGCCGCCGTTCAACATCTCGCAGTCTGAATTGGACGAGCTCACGGAAAGCATGCGCATAGCCGTCGCTGCGACGGCACGCGAGATTCACGCGACCAAACCCCCACTTGCTGCCGCCACGAGGATATCATGACCGCAACCACCGCCGCCAAAGCGCCGAAGATCACCTACTCCGCCATCAGCGCGGACATGGGTGAGATCCATAAATCGTTCGACGCAGCGTTGTCCGACTTACGCGGCAAACTCGGCGCCGAACATCATCTGTACATCAATGGCGCTTGGGTGAAGGGCGGCGGCGAGACGCTGCAGTCGCTCTCTCCGATCGATCGCGGTTGGAAAGTCGGCTCGTTTACGGGCGCGACGCCTACCCAAGTCGACGACGCGGTCAAGGCCGCGAAGAACGCCAGAGCCGCATGGGCCGGCATGCCATGGAGAGAGCGCGTCGCCATCATGCGCCGCGCGGCCGAGAAGATCCGCGAGATGCGCTTTGAGATCGCCGCGGTCATGACGGTCGAGATCGGCAAGAATCGCATGGAGTCGCTGGGCGACGCGGAAGAATCGGCGGATCTCATCGACTACTACGCCGATCAAGTGGAGCACGCCGACGGATTCGTGCGGCCGCTCGGCAAGCTCGCGCCCAACGAGCAGACGCAGGACGTGCTTCGGCCGTACGGCGTTTTCGCCGTCATCTCGCCGTTCAATTTCCCGATGGCGCTGGCCACCGGCATGTCGAGCGCTGCGCTCGTCGCCGGCAACACGGTCGTCTTCAAACCCGCGGGGCTCGCGCTGCTCACGGGCGAGATGCTCGCCCGCGCGTATGCCGCCGCCGGCATGCCCGCCGGCGTCTTCAACTTGCTCTACGGTTCGGGCTCGTCCGTCGGCGAACAACTCGTACAGCATGCCGATATCGACGGCATCGCCTTCACCGGTTCGCAAGAAGTGGGCATGCGGCTCATGCGCGAGTTCGGCAGCGGCGGGCCGTTTGCCAAACCGATTCTCGGGGAACTCGGCGGCAAGAACGCGGCGATCGTCGCGGCTAGCGCCGATCTCGACATGGCGGCGGATGGCGTCATGCGCTCGGCTTTCGGGCTGCAAGGACAGAAATGCAGCGCGTGTTCGCGCGTCTACGTGCACGAGAGCGTCGCCGAGCGATTCCTCGAACTTCTTAAAGAGAAGACGCTGAAACTCGCGATCGGCGATCCCACAGATAAGAATATCTACATGGGTCCGGTGATCAGCGAGTCCGCCGTGCGCACCTTCGAAGAGAGCGTCAAGTCGGCTAAGTCGGGGGGCGAGATCCTCACCGGCGGATCGCGCCTGCGCGAAGGCAAGCTCGCCGCCGGATTGTACGTGGAGCCCACGGTCGCAAAACTGCCGCTCGATCACGAATTGTTCGCGCGCGAACTGTTTCTCCCGTTCCTCGCCGTCGGCGTCGTCCGATCGTTCGACCAAGCGCTGCACGAATCGAACAAGGTGAATCTCGGTTTGACAGGCGGACTGTTCTCCGCCGATGAGACGGAGGTCGCGCGCTTCTTCGACGAGATGGAGGCCGGCGTGCTGTACGTCAACCGCCGCACCGGAGCAACCACCGGAGCTTGGCCCGGCGTGCAATCGTTCACCGGGTGGAAGGGTTCGGGCATCACCGGCAAAGGCGGCTGCGGCCCGTATTACGTCTCGCAGTTCCTCCGGGAGCAGTCTCGGACCCGGATGACCTAACACATATGTGATATGGCCAGAAATCGTCGAATGTATGGCCGGTTAACGCGCCATTTGGCCTAAAAAGGACGGTTGAACGGCCTTCCAGAACGAACGATTACTATGGCGAAGAATTATCCATTCATCGGCGTCGTGCCGCCGGGTCCGAACGCGGAGAAGATCATCGCGCAGGACGCGCGTTATGCGTCGACCTCCTATATCAAAGAGTACCCTCTCGTCGCGGCGCGCGGATTGGGTGCCATGGTCGAGGACGTGGACGGCAACCGCTATCTCGACATGATGGCGGGCATCGCGGTCTCATCCACCGGATACGCCCATCCGACCGTGGTCGCCGCCGCGACCGAACAACTGAACAGATTCTCGCACATGTGCGCCACGGATTTCTATTATCCGGTCTTCGCCCAGCTCTGCGAACGGCTTGCGAAACTCGCGCCGGGGCCGGAGCCGAAGCGCGTATTTCTCACCAACTCCGGCACCGAGGCTGTGGAAGGCGCGATCAAACTCGCGCGCAGCCACACGAAGCGTCAGTACATCATCTCGTTCCACGGCTCGTTTCACGGCCGCAGCATGGGTGCGATCTCGCTCGGCTCGTCGAAGGTGAAGTATCGCAGGCATTTCGGGCCGCTGATGCCGGGCGTCCATCACTTGCCGTACGACAATCCCTACCATCCCACCAACTGGCGCGACGCAGCGGAGAATCTCTTCCGCGAGCGCGTCGGCGAAGACGAGATCGCCGCGGTCATCATGGAACCGATCCTCGGCGAGGGCGGCTACGTGATTCCGTCGCGGGACTTCTTGGACTTTTGGCGCGATTTCTGCGACGAGCACGGCGCGGTGCTGATCTTCGACGAAGTACAATCCGGCGTTGGCCGCACCGGTCAGATGTTCGCGTCGCAAGCGCTCGGCGTCACGCCCGACATCACGCTGCTAGCAAAAGGCTTGGGTTCGGGCCTGCCGATCGGCGCGATCGTTGCGAAAGAATCCGTCATGTCGTGGGGCCACGGGAGCCATGGCAGCACGTTCGGCGGCAATCCGGTCGGCTGCGCTGCCGCGCTCGCCACGCTCGACCTCGTCGAAGGCGGTCTCATGGCGAACGCCGCTGCGATGGGCTCGCTGCTGCTCGCGGGCTTCAACGAATTGAAGAAAAAGCACGACATCATCGGCGATGTCCGCGGCGTCGGCCTGATGATCGGCGTGGAATTCGTCAAGGATCGAAAGACGAAAGAGCCGATCGTGCATCTCGTCCACGAGATCGAGCTCGCTGCGTTCAAGAAAGGTCTCTTGCTGCTCGGCTGCGGACGGAGCACGATCCGCATCGCGCCGCCGCTCGTGATCGATGCGGAAGACGTTCGCATCGCGCTGCGCATCTTCGACGAGGTGCTCACGGAGCTGCGGGTTCCGGCGTGACCGCGGCGGGCATCGGTTCGGGGGGACCAGCCGGGGCACGCGCGCCGGTCTCGTCCGCGAAACTGATGTCCATGAGCGACGCCGTGTCGCGCTACGTTCACGACGGCGACGTCGTCGTCATCGAGGGCTTCACCCATCTTATATGTTTCGCGGCCGCGCACGAGATCATCCGCCAACGCCGGCGCGATCTCACGCTCTGCCGCTTGACGCCGGATCTCATCTACGACCAGATGATCGCCGCCGGCTGCGCGAAGAAACTGATCTTCTCGTGGGCTGGCAATCCGGGTGTCGGTTCGCTCTTCGCGCTGCGACGCGCGGTGGAGAAGGGCATACCGCACAAACTCGAGATCGAGGAGTACTCGCACTACGGACTGATGGCGCGCTTTGCGGCCGGCGCCGCGAAATTGCCGTTCTGGCCGCTGCGCAACTATCGCGGCAGCGATCTTCCCGACGTCAATCGGCAGATCAGGACCGTCATCTGTCCCTACACCGGCGAAGAACTTGCGACCGTTCCGGCCATCAATCCGGACGTCGCGATCATCCATGCGCAGCGGGCTGACGCGGGCGGCGACGCACAGATCTGGGGCTTGTACGGCGTGCAGAAAGAAGCGGCGTTTGCGGCAAAGCGCGTCATCCTCGTCGTCGAGGAGATCGTCAGCGAAGCGATCATACGCGCCGATCCCAATCGCACGCTGATCCCCGGCATTATCGTCGATGCGGTCGTGCACGAGCCGTGGGGTGCGCACCCGTCGTACGCGCAAGGCTACTACGATCGCGACAACGACTTCTACGTCGCGTGGGAGAACATCTCAAAGGAAGAGGCCGGCCTGCAGGCATGGCTTGACGAGTTCGTCTTCGGTGTGGCCGACCGCAACGAGTACCTCCTCAAGCTCGGGCCGGCCGTGCGCGAGCGCCTCAACGCCGAAGATCAGGTCTGCGAAGGGGTCAACTACGGCTTCTGAAATCGCCGCTTATACTAATTCCGAGCTGATGGCGGTGCGCGCGGCAAAAGAACTGCGCGACGGCGACGTCGTGTTCGTCGGCATCGGATTGCCGAATCTTGCGTGCAACCTGGCGCGCGCGACGCATGCGCCGAATCTCGTGCTCATCTATGAATCGGGGGCGGTGGGCGCGGTGCCCGACCGATTGCCGGTCTCCATCGGCGATCCGGCGCTCGTGACCGGGTCGCTCTCAGTCGCATCGATGGCCGACATCTTCATGCTCTACTTGCAAGGCGGGCGCATCCAAGTCGGGTTCCTCGGCGGCGCGCAAGTGGATCGTTACGGCAACATCAATTCCACCGTGATCGGAAAATACGACGCACCGAAAGTGCGGCTGCCGGGAAGCGGCGGCGCTTGCGAGATCGCGGTGCACGCAGAACGCGTCATCGTCGCGGCGGCGCTGTCGGCGCGGTCGTTTCCGGCGGAGGTCGACTTCATCACGTCGCCCGGTCACGCGGGGAAGCACGGGACCCGAAAGGAACTGCACCAACCTGGCGGCGGTCCGATGCGTATCGTCACCGACGTCGGCATTCTCGCGCCTTCACCGCAGGACGGCGAACTCGAGTTGGTGGGGATCTATCCCAAGGTCGAGGTCGAGGACGTCAAAGCCAAAGTCGGCTGGCCGTTGCGCGTGCGCGCGACGCTCGAGCAGATCCCTCCACCCACCGACGACGAGCTGCACCTGCTCCGCGACGTGCTCGATCCGGACAAGCTCTATCTCTAAAGGACTCATCTAAGAGGTACTCGATGAAAACACCGCGCGTTCAGATCGCCGTCGCTTGCACCATGCTTGCCTCGTTCGCAACGCTCGCCGCTCCCGTAGTAGGGCAAGCCTCGCTTGCCCCCGGGCCGCAATTTGTGGGCTTTGACGTTTTGCCGGCGCAAACCGGCCTGCAATGGCATCAAACGGCCGCGCAGATCGAGCAGACCTGCGACGATCAGATCGCCACAGCGAAAGCGACGATCGCTAAGGTCGAATCGCTCTCGGCGCCCGAGTGGACGTTCGACGATTCGCTCCTGCAGATCGAGACGGCGGAAGCGGTGCTCAACGACGGCACGACGGCGCAGACGTTCCTCGGCTCGGTCGGGCCTACGAAAGACGTGCGCGACGCCGCCAACGACTGCCAGCAAAAACTGTCGGATTATTTCAACGCGCTGAACGCCGACCCAAAGATCTATGCGATCGCGGCGCGCGTCCAAGCGCTCGGCGACGCCAAGACCGATGCCGCGAAGAAACTTGTCGACACGTATGTCTTGTCCGGCATCCGCGCCGGCGTCGCCTTGCCGCCCGCGCAACGCGACCGCGTGACAAAGCTCTTCGACACGCTTTCGGGCGTCACGATCGCGTTCCAGCGCGCGCTCGCCGAAGACAAGAGCGCGATCGCGATATCGGCGGCTGACGCGACGTCGCTTCCGCCGGCATTCGTGGCGACGCTTGCCAAAACCGCAGCTGGATATAGCGTGCCGGTCAACGAGAGCACGTACTCGCAGTTCATGGACAACGAGACCGACGGCGCCGCGCGCAAAGCATACTACTTCGCGTACGACCGCCGTGGCGGCGAGGCAAACGTGCAGCGGCTCGAGCAGGCCGTGACGCTTCGCTATCAACTCGCACGTGCTCTCGGCTTCGCGCAATGGTCCGATTACCAACTCGCTGCGAAGATGGCCAAGTCGCCGACGCGCGTGATGGCCTTCCTCACGCAGATCGATACGACGCTGCTGCCGAAAGCGCGGTACGAGCGAGCGACGCTCGTCGCGCTCAAGAAGGCGTCGGGCGATCCGACACCTTACGCTGGCTGGGATGGAGCGTATTACGAGACCAAGCTCATCAAGACGCGATATGCGGTAGACGATCAGGTCGTCCGACAGTATTTCCCGGTGGATCACGTCATCGCCGGCGTGTTCTCGATCTATCAGAAATTGCTCGGCGTGCGTTTCACGCAGATCGCCGCCGCCGATGCCTGGGCTCCGGGCGTGCGCGAATACGCGATCAACGATGCCGCGACCGGCAAAGCTATCGGCTGGTTTTATCTCGACCTCTTCCCGCGCGACGGCAAATTCGGTCACTTCGCGAACTTCGGCGTTCTGCCGGGCCGCGTGTTGCCGGACGGCACGTATCAAAAGCCCGTGACAGCGATCGTGGGGAATTGGCCGGCCCCCGCGCCCGGACAGCCCGCGCTCTTGAGCCACGACGACGTCGTTACATTTTTCCACGAGTTCGGTCACGGCATGCACTCGACGCTTTCCACCGCGCCATACGAGACGCTCTACGGCACGAATGTGCGCGGCGATTTCGTCGAAGCGCCGTCCCAGATGCTCGAGAACTGGATGTGGCAGCCTTCGATCTTGAAGATCGTGTCGAGCAACGTCACGACGGGAAAACCGCTGCCCGACGCGCTCATCGCGAAGATGGTCGCGCTGCAGCACGTCGGTGACGGTGCGGACTACACCGGTCAGGCCTTCTTTTCGGCGTACGACATGACGCTGCACAGCTCGGGGCCGAAAGTCGACGCCAACGCTTTATGGGCGAAGCTCGTTTCGCAGATGACGGTCGGCCACATGATCGCGGGCACGTATCCCGAGGCATCGTTCTCGCATCTGATGAGCGGATACGATGCGGGTTACTACGGTTATCTGTGGTCGCGCGTCTTTGCACAAGATATGTTCACGGTGTTCCAGCGCTACGGATTGGAAAGTCCGATCGCCGGCATGCGCTATCGCAAGGACATATTGCAGCCTGGCGCGGTGTACGAACCCGACGTTCTGCTCGAGCATTTCCTAGGCCGGCCGGTGAGTTACGACGCGTTCTATCGATATCTGGGGATCTCTCCGCCGAAATAAAATCCTCACCGCGCCGACAATTCGACCTTCGCCGACTAACCTGAAGGGGCCGACTAGCGTCGGCCCCTTCAGAATCTGCCTTCAGAATCGCGACGGGCAGACTACGGGATTGCGGGTGGGCCGCTCGGCGGCGGCGCAGACGGCGGCGCGTAGATCGGGCCCGGCGGCGGGTTCATCTGCGTCCCCGCGGGCGGCGGAGCCGAGAAGGTCGGGTGCGGCCAACCCTGTCGATTGAGAAGCGGCAACATGGCGGAGCCGATCGCAAGCGCGCTCACGATCGCTTCGAGCACGATGCCAAGCCAGAGCGGCGCGATTCCTTCGAGTACGGTGATGATGAGCAGACCAAGCCCGATCGAAGCGAACGGACTCGGCTCCGCGACTTTGCTGAACTCGAAGAACTGTCGTCCAAGATACATCGAGAGTGCGGCGCGCCCTACTAAGAAGCCGAGCGCTGCGGCAACCACCGCCACGGGAATGAGCACGATACCGAGCACGGTGATCGCGAGGCCCACGGTGATGATGCTCAGCGTGAACGGCCACGTCAACCCGAGGACTCCGGCGAGCGCCGGCCGATGCAGCAATTGATCAAGCGTCAGCCGCGTGCGGGCCGGGAAGAGCGCGAAAGCAAGGAGCGTCAGTACGCCAAACGTTATCAGCACTTCGATCCAGTCGCGTCTGTGGCCGTCGTCGCTGTAAGCGACGTCTTCCGGCACGACGTGCATCGGCGGAACGATGATCGGTGTGATGATGGGCATCGGCGATAGGGGAGGAAGGGTTGACACTCCGCCGGATTTCTTATAGGACGACTCGTTGTCCACGCTGCCGCCGAGCGCGACCGTCTCGCCTTTTACGACGCCCTCCGGCGCGATGTAGAGACTGCCGGCCATGACGACTGCGTCGCCGTCGACGGTGCCATGGACTTCTGCGCTGCCCGCCATGACGACGAGATCGCCTTTGACCTCATCGCCCACTGGAATGACCACACTCGATCCGAAGACGACTCGGTCGCCTTGGTTGTGTCCGTACGCGGCAGCCGCCGGCAGCGAACATGTCGCGAGTGCGACGGCCGCAGCCGCCGCCGCGGACACCGTCGCGGGCCATCCCCATATGCGAGGCAGAAAAATTTCGTTGATCACGATCGGGCTCCAAGCAACGCCGACCCGAGGCGCGGCAGGTACTTGCGTCCTGCCGTCGCTGCGACGGCGAGTAGTATGATCTCTATGGCCACCGCGATCGCGGCGACGTCGGCGACGTGGAAGTGACCACCAAGACGAGAGAGGGTCTCGAGTGCGACTCCGGCTTGACCGGCGAATCCGCCGATGCGGCCGACGATCGCGCTGAGATTCAGGACATGTAGTGCGCTGAGCATTGCCACGACTGCCCACGTCGCGAAGACATACGCCGCGAACCACGGCCACACGACGCGGCGCCGCGCAGGCGACGGCATGGCCGCGATTTTCGCCATGATGGTGGCCGTGAAATCGGGTGCTGGTTCGATCAACACGATTCTCGTGAGTGCCGCGTCCACACGCCGCATGCGTGCGTCGAGGGCCTTGCATGCCGAGCAGCCGGCGAGGTGTTCGCTCACGAGGCGTGCATCGGCGCGCGACAGGTCGCCGTCGCGGTAGGCCGCGAGCCTCGAACTACAAGCTGAGCAATTCACGTCCGCGTATCTCCTGTGGAGCGCTTGCACCCAACAAGCCGGTCGGGTGCTCAACGCTGAGCTCGCGCGCGAGTGCCGCTTTGCCGCGGTGGATCAATGTCTTGACGTTGCCGAGGGTCACTTGCATCGTGTCGGCGATCTCCTGGTACTCGAGATGATTGAAATATCGAAGCGCGAGCGCCGCGCGCATCTTCTCCGGTATCTGAGTGAGCGCGGAACGGACGAGCGCTTCGTCTTCGCCCGCGATGAGCGTGGCGTCGGGCGCGGCGTCGCGACGCGTGTCGGGGATCCGCTGCTCGATGGTCTCGTCTTCGTAGAGGTCTTCGGTAGGCGGTCGGCGGCCTTCTTTGCCGAGGTGCGTGCGGGCGACGTTGCGGGCGATCTGATAGAGCCACGTGGAGAACTTGCCGAGATCGGGGTTGAAGGTCCGGAGGTGAGCGTAGGCCCGCATGAAGGTCTCCTGAGACAGATCGTTTGCGTCCTCGGCCGATCGGACGCTAGCGTGGATAAAGTTGACGACTCCGCGCTGGTGTCGCTCCACCAGCGGCGCGAAGGCCTGGGTGTCTCCCTTGAGGACGAGGGCTACGAGCGTCTCGTCACCCGGCACCGTCGCGTTGATGACCTAACCTCCCGTCGTGTTTGGATACCATAAAACTGAAGAAAAGTTCCAGCATACTGCGGTAAACGGTCCTAGGCCGCCTTCGTCCCGGTCCGCGCGCCTTAGGGCCATCCTGAAGGGGCCGACTTTATCTCGGCCCACCGATTTTGAAGGGGCCGACTTTATGTCGGCCCACGTTTCGTCGGCCCGGGCCGATATAAAATCGGCCCCTTCAGAAAAATCGGCCCCCTTCAAATACAACGTGAAGCCAAAGCGTGTTTCGGAGCGAACACGTGGGCCCATGACAGAGCATAGCAGATCACGAGCAACGGAACGGCCGGTTTCCGCTTCGGTCTCGGTCCTCGCGACACTCGCCGAGCCCGCCGACGCCAACCCCATGGGGAACGTTCACGGCGGTCACATCATGAAGCTTGTCGACCAAGCGGCTGCCACGGCCGCGATCAGGCACGCAGGCCGCCTGTGCGTCACGGCGAGCATCGATCGGCTCGACTTCCTCTACCCGGTGCGCATCGGCGACATGATCGAGCTTCGCTCCGCGGTCAACTACACGCATAAAACGTCGATGGAAGTCGGCGTGCACATCGAGACAGAGAATCTCGAATCGGGCGAACGGCATCATGTCGCCTCGGCATACCTCATCTTCGTCGCGCTCGATGAGCGCGGCAAACCGGTGCCGATCCCGCGCGTGGTTCCAGAATCGGAGAGCGAGAAGCTGCGCTATCAGCAGGCCGAACTGCGCTACCGCCAACGCAAAGAAACGCGCGAACAGGAACGTGCGCTGCACGACGCCGCGCACAATAGTTGACCGCGCAAGCGCGGCGCGGCGGTCCGATCGTCGCGCGCTACGCGCTGTTGCTCGCCGGCGTCACCGGTCTATCGTGGGCTGGCATCTTCTATTCACTAGCGCATGCGCCGCCCATCGCGATGGTCGCGTATCGAAGCCTCTTCGCCGCCGTGCTCATCTTGCCGCTCGTTCTGATCGGACGTTGGAGCGGCTCGCGAGACACCGCCGCGCGATTCGGCGGTCGCGACATCGCTCTCTCGACGATCGCGGGCGCGCTCTTCGCCGCTGATCTGACGCTTTGGGCCGTCGGCATCCGCTTCACAACGGTGTCGAGCGCGATGCTCATGGTCAGCACCGACCCGATCTGGATCGCGCTCTTCAGCGCGCTGTTCTTCGCTGAACGGCCGCGCCCGCTCGCGATTGTGGGAATCGCCGTTGCGGTCTGCGGCACGGCGATCGTCGCCGGCATGGACCTGCGCGTATCCGGAACAGCACTGCTTGGAGATGGGCTTGCGCTCGCCGCCGCGCTCGTCGAGACCTGGTATCTGCTGCTCGGCCGGCGCGTGCGCATGCGCGTGGATGCGCCGCGCTACGCGACCATCGTATATGCCGCGTGCGCCGCTTGCATGTGGATCGCGATGTTCGCGTCTGGCACATCGCCCGCGGTGAGCTTGCACGATCTCGGTTTTGCGCTGCTGCTTGCGCTCGTCGTGACGGTAGGCGGGCACACGCTCATCTCTCATTCGCTCGGTCTTATGCCGGCCACGGTCGTCGGCGTGGCGATCCTCGCTCAACCGCCGATCGCCGCGCTGTTGGCCTATCTCTTCTTGCATCAGACGATTCCGCTGACGACCGCAGTCGGGGGGCTAGTCGCTTTGATGGGACTCGGCATTGTCGCCTATGCGAACGAGTTGAAGAGTCCGGGCATCGAAGCGGGCGCGATCTGATGCGAGGTGCCACCCGCCTCTTGCGCGGAATGAGCGGCATTCGCTTTGCGGCGATGAAGGAGCGGCATTGGCTAAGCGTGCGTTGATCACGGGCATCACCGGTCAGGACGGATCGTACCTGGCTGAGTTTCTGCTCGCGAAGGGCTATGATGTCTTCGGCATCACGCGCCGTTCCAGCACCAACTCCTTCGACCGCATCGCGCACATCGTGGACAAGATCACGTTGCTCTCAGGCGATCTGCTCGACGAACATTCGCTTGCGACCGCGATCCGCGAAGCGCAACCGGACGAAGTCTACAATCTCGCGGCGCAATCGTTCGTCCCCACATCGTGGGCACAGCCGGTCCTCACGGCGGAGTTCACGGCGGTAGGCGTCACGCGGCTACTCGAGGCGCTGCGCGGTCTGAAGCCTGACGCGCGCTTCTACCAGGCGTCGAGCAGCGAGATGTTCGGCAAGGTCGTGCAGACGCCGCAGAACGAGAACACGCCGTTCTACCCGCGCAGTCCGTACGGCGTGGCCAAAGTGTATGGCCACTGGATCACGGTGAACTATCGCGAGTCGTACGGGCTTTATGCCTGTTCAGGTATACTTTTCAACCACGAGAGCGTGCCCGCGAATACTCCGGTCATCATCCGTGAACGCGGCCTTATCGACGTCGTGCCGATCGGCGAAGTCTTGCGAGTGCGGCCCAAGGGACCCGCGATGCAGCGCTTCGCGACGGAACGGCTCGAGGTCTGGGATGGCGAACGGTTCGTCGACGTGCTCGGCGGAACCGCGTATCACCACGCACCATCGCGTTCGGACAAAGGTGTCACGCGCATCGAAGCGCGCTGCGGCAGCGTGACCGCAACGCGCGACCACGTCGTGTTCATGGACGGCTGCGAGCGCGCGGCGGGCGACGTGCGGCCCGGCGACTCGATGAAGCGAGCGGCGCTGCCCGCCCCGCCGGAAACCACCACGATCAGCCACGATCTGGCGTGGCTGCTGGGCGCTTTTGTCGGGGATGGGTCTGCCTACGAGGTCGATGGGCATATCAGCGCGAGATTCACGAATAACGACGGAGCATTAAGGAAGCGATTCGCCTCCACGTGGCAACGCGTCGCGTGCGGCTGGTCGACAGAGGGCCGGACCTCATCCGGTTTCCGTCCGGGTGCAACCGTGGGTGCGCTAGCGTTGAACGGTGCCGCCGCCTTCGCGACCTGGATATACGAAATCTGCTACACGGATGACGGAACGAAGCGCGTTCCTCAGATCGTCCTCAACGCGGATGCGCAGACATGGACCTGGTTTTTGGACGGCTACAACGCGACTGATGGCCTCAAACGCGGCGACGCCCGCTACCCCTTCAAGAATTTCAAGACGAATTCGCCCGTGCTCGCGATGGGTTTGTGGTGGATGGCGCGCAAGGCGCTCGACATCGATCTCGTGCTCAACATCGACGAGGGGCCCGCGGAGCGGCCGGGACCGTATTACGCGATAAACCTCCGCACGCCGCTCTTGACCGGCAAAGGCCGCCATCTGCGGCGCGAACTCAAGGAAGTGAAACGCGTCACGCCGCTGCCGGCATACGACGGCTGGCTCTACGACTTGTCCACCGCAAGCGAGCGGTTTCACGCCGGCGTTGGGGAGTGCGTCATCCACAACTCTCCGAGGCGCGGGCTCGAATTCGTCACTCGCAAAGTGACCGATGCGGCCGCTCGCATCAAACTCGGGCTCGCTGACGAACTTCGGTTGGGCAACCTCGATGCCCGGCGCGACTGGGGCTATGCCGGCGACTACGTCGAAGCGATGTGGCACATGCTGCAACAAGACGAACCCGTCGATTACGTCATCGCGACCGGCGAGACACGCAGCGTCCAAGAATTGGTCGAGGCGGCATTCGGTGTCGTCGGATTGGACTGGCACAAACACGTCGTCCTGGACCCGAAATTCATCCGCCCCGCCGAAGTCGACGTGCTCGTCGGCGATGCCTCGAAAGCAAAAGCTGCATTCGGTTGGACACCAAAGACGACGTTCGCCGAACTGATCAAGATGATGGTCGACGCGGATCTAGCACGGCTTCGCAATTCGAAATAGATGCGCGCGCTAGTCACCGGAGCAGACGGCTTCGTCGGGCAGTGGCTGATCCGCGAACTGCTGGAAGCGGGCGATGTCGTGTTCGGCGGTGCGCGCTCCCGGCGCATGGCTCTGCACACTCTCGGCGAGTCCGAGGCTGCGCGGGTTCAGTGGCGGCAGATCGAACTCTCGGATGCCGAATCTCTTACCGCCGCAGTGCGCGATGCGCGGCCGGATGCGGTCTATCATCTGGCCGGGCAATCATCCGTTCCCGCATCGATCGCCGACCCGGCGGACACGCTCGAAGTGAATCTCATGGGCACGATCCGCCTGCTCGAAGCATGCAGGCGTGAAGCGCCCGACGCGGCAGTGATCGTGGTCGGGTCGGCAGACGCATACGGCAACGTGGACCCCGCATTGCTGCCGCTCCGCGAAAGCACGCCGCTTCGTCCGCTCAATCCGTACGCAGCGAGCAAGGCTGCAGCCGAAGTCGCCACATTGCAATACGCGCGTTGCGGCTGGGCGCGCGCGCTTGCGACGCGCTCTTTCAATCACACTGGGCCGGGGCAGAGCGATCTATTCGCGGCTCCGGCCTTCGCGCGGCAGATCGCGGCGATCGCGCGCGGTGAACAGAAGCCTGTGCTGTGCGTCGGCAACCTAACGGCGAAGCGCGACTTCCTCGACGTGCGCGATGTCGCAGCCGCGTATCGGGCGCTCGCAGAACGAGGCGCGCCGTGCAAAGTGTACAACGTCTGCAGCGGTGATTCGATCAGCATGCGCGAGATCGTCGACGCGCTGCTGGATATCGCCGGCGTGCGCGTGAAAATTGAAGAAGATCCAGCGCGCATGCGCCCCTCGGACACGCCGCTGTTGGTCGGCGATGCGACGGCGCTGCGCCGCGACACGGGCTGGAAGCCGACGATTCCGCTGGATCGCACACTGCGCGATCTGTACGAATCATTTCTCGTCTGACGGATCGTCTGCCGGGTCGTCTGAAGGGGCCGACGCTAGTCGGCCCAAGCGAACGTAACGTGGGCCGACATAAAGTCGGCCCCTTCAATCGGCCCCCCTCCGGATAGATAAAGGTCGGGTCGTCGCTCGAAATAAATCTAGCGGGCCATGCACGTGAACTCAGGCGGGTTCAGAACGCTCGTCTTCAAGAATCGCGGCGCGTTGCTCGTGCCCGTGGCACTTGTGCTGCTCGTCTTCGGCAGACCGACTTTGCAGAGCGCGGTGATCGGCGTCGTCGTCGCCGCAATCGGGGAAGCGATTCGGATCTGGGCCGTCGGTTATTCCGGCGTGACGACGCGCGCGGCGATCGTCACCGCCCCCACGCTCATCACCGGCGGTCCGTATGGCGCAGTGCGCAATCCTCTCTACTTGGCAAACGCTATCATCGCGCTCGGCTTCTTGATCGCATTCGCAGGCGGCGTCTCGCTGCTCGAAGCCGCGATCATGACCGCTATCGTCGCGCTGCTCGTCTGCGGCGTCTACGCGATCATCATTCCGCTCGAAGAATCGTACTTGGCCGGCGTGTTCGGCGACAAATATCGACGATACGTCAAGGCCGTGCCGAGCATCGTGCCGATCGGAAGCAGGCTTGCTCCGGAAGATCGATTCGGCCGATGGCGTGCTGAAGTGATCGCGCGCGCCGAGGTCATCACGCTGACGTTCTTCATCTTGATGGTCGTCGTTGTGGTGCTGAAATTAGGGCCGTGGAGCGGCTTCGGGCTGTTTTTCTGAGCTTTTGTCCCGGCTGTGAAGCCTTCGCCCGACGGGGGCAACGACGGGCCAAAATATTCCGCATCGTGGGACCAAATCACGGGGTTCGGGCCAAAAACAGAGCCGAATTGCGAAAGCAAAGGCGAGGGTGCGGTGCGAAATGCAATCATCCCCGTCCGACGTGCCACTGGTCGATTCTGCGGAGACTCAAGGCTAAGGACTGTAGTCGAACGGGAATCAGGAACGTACGGCCGCCGCAAGGCGGCCTCTTTTTTTGGAGGCGCACTCCGGTAATCGGGAAAATACGCCGGATGTCATGAGCACTATGAATGATACTGTCGTTCTATCCGCCGTTCGCACGCCGATAGGCAAACTCGGCGGCGCACTCTCATCGCTCGCAGCCACGACGCTCGGCGGTGAGGCCGTCCGCGTCGCCGTGGAAAAAAGCGGCGTGGCACCGGAGGCCCTGGATCACGCCATCATGGGTGAAGTGATCCAAGCCGGCACCGGGCAGGCGCCGGCGCGCCAGACCGTTTTCTTCGCCGGCCTCCCGAAGACGATCGTCGCGGATACCGTCAACAAAGTCTGCGCATCGGGCATGCTCGCGATCGCGAACGGGCATCGCTTGATCCAAACTGGCGCAGCGCGCACCGTGATTGCAGGCGGCATGGAAAGCATGTCGGGCGCTCCGTATCTCGTGCCGCAGGCGCGCTTCGGGTACAAGATGGGAAACGCGCAGCTCCTCGATGCGATGGTGCACGACGGATTGTGGGAAGCGTACTTTCATTGCATGATGGCCGACGCGACAGACGGCGTCGCCACGCATTTCGGCATCACGCGCGCGCAGCAGGACGAGTTCGCGTTGCGCAGCCACCGGCTCGCGATCGCTGCCCACGATCAAGGGCGCTTCGCTGAGGAATTGATCCCGCTCAAAGTGGCGACGAAGCAGCGCGGCAAGCTCATAGCGGATCGCGTCCCCGCGCCGCGCGTCGCAGTCGGCGTCGGCGCGATGTTCGCCGATCAAACCCCGGATCAATTCGTGGCAGATCCTGCGAAGTTCTCGCCTTACCTTGCGGATCCGAGCGCGCCGTTCAATCTCGTGGATCGCGACGAGTCGCCGCGCAAAGACACCGATCTCGCGACGCTGGCGAAACTCAAGCCCATCGTCAAGAACGGCAACATCACGGCCGGCAACGCGCCGGGCGTGAACGACGCCGCAGCCGTACTCGTGCTCGCCGGCGCAGATTTTGCGAAAGCCAACGGCTTGACGCCGCTCGCGACGATCCGCGGTCATGAAACCGCCGCGTGGGATCCGCCGTATTTGCCGCTCGTGCCGGCGCTTGCCGCGCAGAAACTGCTCGACCGGCACGGGCTCAAAGCCTCGGACATCGCGCTCTGGGAGATCAACGAGGCCTTCGCCGCCGTGACCTTGACGTCGGCGGACCGCCTCGGCTTGGACTTGGACAAAGTGAACGTCGACGGCGGAGCGATCGCTCTCGGTCATCCGCTCGGCGCCAGTGGCGCGCGCATCGTCGGCCACCTCGTGCACGCGCTACGTGCTCGCGGGGGCGGTCTTGGCATCGCGGCGATCTGCAGCGGCGGCGGCCAGGGCGACGCGATGTTGGTGGAAGTCCGCTAGGCACGTGCGCGTCCTCGTCGTCGGCGCCGGCCAGATGGGCGCCGGCATAGCGCATGTCTTCGCTGCGGTCGGTCACGACGTTTTGCTTCACGACGTCTCCGAGGCGGCGATCCGGCGCGGCGTCGGAGTGATAGAGAAGAACCTCGAACGCGCCATCGGGCGCGGCAAGATCGAGCAAACGCAGGCCGGCGCGCTGCTGGCGCGCATCACTCCGCACATCGACATCACCGCGCCCGCCGACGTCGGCATCGCGATCGAGGCGGCGACCGAAGATGAGGCGCTGAAGAAGCAGCTCTTCATCGCGCTCGACCGGGCCACGCCTTCCGAAGCGATCCTCGCTTCGAACACGTCATCCATATCGATCACGGTCCTCGGCGCGGCCACTACACGGCCCGACCGCGTGATCGGCATGCATTTCATGAATCCGGTTCCCGTGATGAAACTCGTCGAGATCGTCCGCGGCCTCGCGACGAGCGATACGACGTTCGCCGCCGTGCGTGATCTCGCGCTTTCTCTCGGGAAGACGGCCGTCGAAGTCCGCGATTTTCCCGGCTTCATCTCCAACCGCGTCCTCATGCCGATGATCAACGAAGCGATCTACGCGCACTTCGAAGGCGTCGCTTCGGCCGAGGCGATCGATACCGTGATGAAGCTCGGCATGAATCATCCGATGGGTCCGCTCGAACTCGCAGATTTCATCGGGCTCGACACGTGTCTCTCGATCATGGAAGTGCTCTACGACGGCTTCGCCGATTCGAAGTACCGGCCGTGCCCGCTCTTGAAGCGGATGGTGGCCGCAGGGCACCTCGGGCGTAAGAGCGGGCGCGGCTTTTACGCGTATCCATGAACTTCAATCTCACTGACGACCAGCGGGCGGTGCGCGAAGCCGTCGCGACGTTTGCGGCGCGCGAGATCGCGCCGAATGCCGCCGCCTGGGATCGCGATCATACGTTTCCGGTTGACGTGTTCGCGGCGCTCGGCGAGATCGGCATCATGGGGATGTCGGTGTCGGAGAAGTATGGCGGCGCGCAACTCGATGCGATCAGCGTCGCGATCTCGATCGAGGAGATCAGCAGGGCCGACGCGGGCGTCGGCGTCACCGTCTCCGTCCACGCGGGCCTGATCACGCGCATCATCGAGCAGTTCGCGCGCGAGGAATTGCGCGTGGCATATCTGCCGAAGATGTGCGCGGGCGAATGGCTCGGGGGCTTCGCGTTGACAGAAGCCGAGTCGGGATCCGATGCAAGCGCGCTGCGCACGCGCGCCGTGCGCGACGGCGATCATTACGTTTTGGACGGGCGCAAGCAGTGGGTCACAAACGCCGGGTTCGCAAAGGCGCTCGTCATCTTCGCGCGCACCGGCGGTGCGGGACCGAAAGGCATCTCCGCGTTTCTCGTCGATCGCGAAACGCCGGGGCTCATGCTCGGGCGGAAGACCGAGAAACTCGGCATCCATTCATCAGATACGACCGACGTGGTGCTCGAAGGCGCGCGCGTGCCGGCCGATCGACTCCTCGGCAGCGAAGGCGAAGGCTACAAGATCGCGCTTGCGAGTCTTGGCATCGGGCGGCTCGGCATCGCCGCGCAATCCGTTGGTATTCTGGCGGCGTGCTTGGATACCGCGCAAGCCTACGCGCGGGACCGTCGACAATTCGGCTCGCCGATCGGCCACTTCCAAGCCGTTGCGTTCAAGATCGCCGACATGGCGGTGGATCTCGACGCTGCGCGCTTGCTGTTGTATCGCGCGGCATGGATGAAGGACCAAGGCATGCAGGTGCTTGACGCTTCATCGAAGGCGAAGCTCTTTGCGTCGACCGCGGCGCGAAAACACGCGGCCGAGTGCGTGCAGGTGTTGGGCGGCTACGGCTACACGACCGAATTCCCGGCCGAGCGCTACTATCGCGACGCCAAGATCACGGAGATATACGAAGGCACGTCCGAGGTCCAACGCATCCTTATAGCGCGCGAACTGCTGGGCAGATTATGACTACTCCGATTTGAAGGGGCCGACTCTATGTCGGCCCTGGCTAACGTAACGTGGGCCGATATAAAATCGGCCCCTTCAGAACGAAATCGTCGAAGCGAGAATTCAAGGAGAACATCGATTGCGACTCTTAGAGTACCAAGGCAAGACGCTATTCGCACAGGCCGGCATTCCGACGCCGCCAGGCCACGTCGCCTCGACAGTCGAGGAAGCGGTCGCGATCATGCGCGCGTATCCGGCGCCGTCGGTCGTGAAAGCGCAAGTCCTCATCGGCGGACGCGGCAAGGCCGGGGGAATCAAATTCTGCTCGAACGCCGACGACGTCGTCGAGCCCGCGAAGGCGATCCTCGGCATGCGCATCGCGAACGCGCAGAATCCCGAGGGTGAAATCGCTCACCGCATCTGGATAGAACAGCGCGTGGACATCGCCAAGGAACTCTACCTCTCCATCGCCGTGGATCGCGCCAGCAAGCGCCCGATCATCATGGCGTCGGCGATGGGCGGGATGGACGTCGAGGAAGTCGCGGAGAAACACCCCGAAGCGATCGCGCGCTATCGGATCGATCCGGCTATGGGCTATTCCTCATTCGTGGGACGGCGCGTCGCACGCGAGGCGAAGCTGCCGAAAGAGATCTGGAATCAGTTCGCGTCGCTTCTCGGCAAACTCTATGAAGTATTCTTCAGCGCCGGCGCGATGCTCGTCGAGATCAATCCGCTTGCCATCACGAAGGACGGGAAACTCATCGCCTCTGACGCCAAAGTCGAGCTCGACGACAACGGACTGATCCGGCGCCCTGAACTGGCATCGTGGAAAACCGAAGCGGAGACGGATCCGCTCAAGGAGCGCGCGATCAAGGCCGGTCTCGGTGAGAACAACTACGTGCAGCTCGATGGCGACGTCGGCATCATCGGCAACGGCGCCGGCCTCGTCATGGGAACGTTAGATGCGGTGAAACAGGCCGGGGGAAATCCCGCGAACTTTCTCGACATCGGCGGCGGCGCACAGGCCGCACTTATGCGCGAAGCGGTGAACATCGTCACCTCCAACCCGAAAGTGAAATCGCTCTTCATCAACATCTTCGGCGGCATCACGCGCGGCGACGAAGTGGCGAAGGGTCTGATCCAAGCGCTCGCAAGCGGCGGATGGAGCAAGGACAAGCTCGTCATCCGGTTGACCGGCACGAACGAAAAGGAAGGCCGCGCGTTGCTCGCCGCGAGCGGCATCACGTCTGTCGAGACGATGAACGAAGGCGCGCGCAAAGCCGTGGCCCTAGCGAAATGATTCAGAGAAAAAACGGGAGAGCGAATGTCAATCTATCTCGATAAGACGTCGAAAGTCATCGTGCAGGGCATCACCGGCCGCGAAGGTCTGTATCATGCTAACCGCATGCGCGCGTACGGTACTGACCTCGTCGGCGGCGTCACGCCGGGCAAAGGCGGGCAGACGGTCGAGGGTTTCGCGGTCTTCGACGGCGTCGCCGAAGCGCGCGATAAAACCGGCGCCGACGTATCCGTAATTTTTGTGCCGCCGCCGTTCGCAGCAGACGCGGTGCTCGAAGCCGCCGATGCCGGCATTCGTCTCGTCATCTGCATAACTGAAGGCATACCCGTCCACGACATGATCCGAGCGCTCGCCGTCATCGGGCCGAAGACGCGCGTGATCGGTCCGAATTGCCCGGGCGTGATCACACCCGGCGCCGCGCTTGCGGGCATCATGCCGGGCCACGTGTTCAAGCCGGGGAAAGTCGGCCTCATCAGCCGCAGCGGAACGGCGACTTACGAGATAGTCGACCACCTCACGCGCAATGGAATAGGCCAGAGCACATGCGTGGGCATCGGCGGCGATCCGATCATCGGCACGGTCTTCGTCGATTGTCTCGAGGCGTTCGAGAAAGATCCGGGCACCGACGCGGTCGTGATCGTCGGCGAGATAGGCGGATCCGACGAAGAAGATGCAGCCGACCTCATCGAGCGGCGCGGGTTCACGAAGCCCGCGGTCGCGTTCATCGGTGGCAGGTCGGCGCCGAAGGGCAAACGCATGGGCCATGCCGGCGCGATTATCAGCGGCAACTCCGGCACGCCGGAGTCAAAACTCGCCGCATTCGCACGGGTGAAAGTGCCGGTAGCGGACAGTCCCTCAGACATTCCGTCGCTGGTGCAAAAAGCACTCGCCTAATTTCATGTTGGGCGGACCTTAATGGTCCGCCAGCCACCAATGCCGTCCCGCATAGAGCTCCCATAGAGCAAGGTTAGGATTTGCTTAATATTGAAGCGCGCCTCGTGGAAGTGAGTGGCACAGGGCCGCTTGCTCCATTTTGGTACGCACAAAACGGCGAATTCGCGCACGATTGGCGCGTGCTTCACTTAACTCTCTCAAGAGGGAACCTCAATGTTGAAAAACGGTTGGGTTCGAATAGCCCTCTTGGCGGCGTTGGTGCTGCTCTTCCAGGGAACATGGGCACTGGCAGGCACAACCGGCGGCTTGAACGGTAGTGTGACGTTGAAGGACGGCACTCCGCTCGCTGGCGCTAAGGTTACAGCATCATCCCCGTCCGAGTCGGTTTCAACGACCACCGATACCGGCGGTCACTTCACGTTCGTCTCGCTCCAGCCTGACACGTACGAAGTCACGGCGAGCAAAGACGGTTACGACACGACTTCTCAACCGGGTGTCTCGGTATTCGCCGACTCCACCCAAGTTGTGAATCTCAAGACTCAGGCGTCGACCAAAGTTCTCGGTCACGTCACAACGACTGCGGCAAGCGCGCTCGTGAAAGCCGGAACGACGTCCGACGTCTATTCGGTCAACGCGGCAACGCAGGCCAAAGTCGCGTCGCTCGGCGGCGGCGGCAGCCTCGATGCTGCATACGGCGCCATCGCGACAACCCCGGGTGTCGTCGTCCCCTCCGGCCAAATGGGCTGGTTCCAGACGATCCACATCCGCGGCGGTGACTTCGACCAAGTCGGCTACGAGTTCGACGGCGTCCCCGTCCTGCGCTCGTACGACAACTACCCGACGTCGACAGCCTCAGCCCTCGGACAGCAAGAGCTGCAGGTCTACACCGGCGCCGCTCCCGCGAGCTCCGAGTCGCAAGGCTTGGCCGGCTATATCAACCAGGTCATCCGCAATGGCACGTATCCGGGCTTCGGCGAAGTCAGCCTCGGCATCGGCGCACCCGCGCTGTATAACAAGGCGTCTCTCGAAGTCGGCGGTGCAACACCGGATCGCAACTTCACCTACTTCGTCGGTGTCGGCGGATACAATCAAGCGTTCCGCTACTTCGACGAGAACAACGGCGCCGGCATCACGCAGATGTGGGGCACACCTGCAGCTCGGCTAGGATGCCCGGTCGCACCAGGCACCTCGCAAGCCGCGGGCGGCAATCCGAACCTCGCATCATGCTACGTGAATGGCAACGGGCCGGGCGGGTACTTGCTCGCGTCGCCCGTGGACAGCTTCAACGTTGCTGACGTTTGGGATTACGAGAACATCGTCAACCTGCATTTCGGCCTGCCGCATCGTAATGACGCTGGCAAGGACGACATACAGCTGCTGTACGACAACTCGTACCTGCACAACCAATACTACAGCTCAGCATCAGACTGGGGCGTCACGACTCCCGGCGCTCTCCAGAACGCTAACGGCGGTCCGGTTTTCGGCTACTTGAGCGGACCCGGCGTCGGCGCACAGTACCTGGGGAGAGTCGGCGTTGCGCTAGGTTCAAGCGTTACAGCCGCCACGCTGCAAAGCATGGTCAATCCCTACTATTTCCCGTACAACCCGAACAGCACGCATCCGTCACCGTACTTCGGCGGTGCGTTGGCTGCGATCGATCCAAATCAGCGGGATGGCACGGCCAACCCCAACTCGATCATCAAACTGCAATACCAGAAGAACATTGGGACCTCGTCGTACTTCCGCATCTACGGCTATACGAACTACTCGGTGTGGCCGCAGACCTGCCCGAATACGGCGTGGACCAACTTCATCGGTTATTGCCCGCTCAACTACTACGTGCAGACGACCACAAACGGCGCGAGCGCGTCGTATGCGAGCCAGATCAACGACAAGAACTTGCTCAACGTGGAAGTCAGCGACACGTTCGCGCACGACTACCGCGCCAACGACACGACGATGGTCAACGGCGGCAATCGGCCGTTCCTGTGGGCCGTCAACGCGAGCTCGCCGACATCGGGAACCTGCTATGTGACGGTACAAGTCCACCCGACCGATCCTGCAGTCGGAACTCCCGTCAGCTGCTACAGCCAATTCGCGGGCAAAGTAACACTCGCGGGCATATCCGACGCTGCTCTGACGCTGCCTGCGAACTGCGGCACGGGAACGTGCGAGTGGTTCGTGGCGGAAAACGGACGTCGCGGCGGCGGCAACCAAGCCGATCCGACGTTCCTCTCCGGTTCGATCACCGATCAATGGAAGCCGACGGGGCAATTGCTGTTCAACTACGGCGTGCGCTTCGACAGCTTCCGCTACAAGCTCTCGGATACGGGCGGAGCCGCACGCAACTTCTGGTTCAATTCGTACAACAGCAGCTTCTGCGTATCGCCCACGCCGGGTAGCACACCTGTCTATAATCCGGCGAACGACACCGGTGCAAACCAGGCATGCCCGGCCGGTCAGGTTCCGGTACATCTCACAAACCTGCCCAACGACACGGTCACGTACAACGTGTTCCAGCCGCGTATCGGCGGCACGTACACGCTCAACCCGGATAACGTGATCCGCTTCAGCTACGGCAGATATACGCAAGCGCCGAACACGGCCTACGAGCAATACAACCTGCTCCAGCAGGATCTTGCGTCGTATGACGGCGGCAATTTCTGGAAGTTCGGCTTCACCACAACGTCGCACCAGATCAGGCCGCCAACTTCCAATAACTACGATCTCTCATTGGAGCATCAGAGCGGAGATGTGAGCTTCAAGCTGACGCCGTTCTTGCGCCAGACGAAGGATCAGATCCAGAACTTCTTCTTGGATCAGAAGACGGGCTTCGTTTCAGGACTCAACGCCGGCAGACAGACCTCAGACGGCGTCGAGTTCGAACTGACGAAGGGCGACTTCAACCACAACGGGTTGTCCGGACTGCTCTCTGTTACGTTTACGCGCAGCTTGATCAAGTATAGCGCGCTACAAAATGGCGGCAGCGTGCTCAGTACCGACAACCAGGCGATCCAGCAGTACAACGACTTCACGAAAGCGTGCGCGGGCGTCGCGGGTTCGACGAATCCGAACTCGCTTTGCGGAGTAAACGGCGGCGTTGCCACCGCAATCCCGACCGAACTCGCAACGGGCATCGCCAACCCGTACTACAACGCACCGGCTCGGCCGCTGCTCGACCTCAACGGCGCGTACATTCCGTTTAGCACGATACCTGGCGTCGTTGAAGCCGCCAGCGGATCGTACGAAACGCCGTTGGCCATGACGTTCGTCTTGAACTACAAGATCAACAAGCTCGCCATCTCGCCGCAGTTCCAGTACTTCGAAGGCGGCTACTATGGCGATCCGCTTACGGGCAACGGCGTCGATCCGTCGACGTGCACAGCCGCGTTGGGCGGAACAGTTGCCGGCGATCCGCGTTACAAGTTCGGCGGAACAGGTACTCCGTTCGATGCACTTACGTGCACCGGCTTAGTTCCTACACCGGATCCGTTCACAGGCAACTTCGACACACTCGGAGCGTTCCGATCGCCGAATCAGTTGCTGATGCACATGCAGTTGTCGTACGACGTTAGTCCGCGAGTTGCGCTGACGCTCAACTTGGCGAACATCGTCAATACGTGCACCGGCGGTACATCAGAACCGTGGACGCGGTTCGCGAATCACAACGTGTGCGGCTACTTGTTGCCGGGCTACGGCGCACCGCTGCCGTACGGCTCGAACGTCTACAACCCGGGCTCGACCTTCCAACCGATGGTCCAGTACCCGTATCAGGAAAACCCGACCATCCAACCGTTCAATGCGTTCTTGGGCGTGAAGATCAAACTCTGATCGCATAAGACCTCGTAGGACAAAGGGACAGCGGGCCCCGGCATAGCGCCGGGGCCCGCTGTTCATACGCCGTCGGGACGATTAGGCGTAGATGAAAACATCGTTAAGGTCAAAGGTCCCATCCCCCCCGACTTATAAGAATAGTTTTCGGCTTGCGCATTGCCGGCCGACGTTTATTGCAACACATCTCAGGAGGAAACCCTATGGGTATCAAGGGCCTACTCCGAATCGCTCTTCTGGCGCTCGTCGTCATGCTGGTCCAGGGAACATGGGTTCTGGCCGGCACGACGGGTTCCATCAGCGGTTCGGTTACGGACCAGACAGGCGCCCCAGTTGCGGGCGTCAAGATCACGGCGACATCGCCGTCACAAAGCGCCAGCGTGACAACGGATGCGAAGGGCTTCTACGCAGTCCTCAACCTTTCGCCCGACACGTATAGCGTCACGGCTTCCAAAACCGGATTCGATGTCAGCACGCTGTACGGTCTGACCGTCACAGCCGACCAAGACACGAACGGCGATATGAAGATCCATCCGACCGTTTCGGTACTCGGTCACATCACTGCGACGGCGCAAGCCGGCGTTGTCTCTAAGACCGTCACCGGCGATCTCTACGCCGTCAACGCGACGAAGATCAGCGGATATCAAGGCTCCTCCGGCGGCGCCGAATCACTGTACAGCCAAAACGGCGTTGTCGGCTCGTTGCCGGGCGTGGTGCGTGCAGTCGGCCAGGGCGGAACATACAACGGTCAAGGCACCTTGAGCTTGCGCGGCGGCTCGTACGACCAAGTCGGGTTCGAGTTGGAAGGCATTCCGCTCAATCGCGGCTTCGACTTCTATAACAGCTCCGCACTCGCCACAAACGGTCTGGCCAGCGTTGAAGTGTATACCGGCGGCGCGCCTGCCGATTCGGGCCGCGCGATGTCGGGCTTCATCAACGGCACGATCCAACGCGGCCGCTATCCGGGCGGTGCGGAATTCGACGGCTCGTTCGGCGGACAGGCGTTCGCGCACGCGCTGCACATCGCGATGTTCGGCGGCACGCCGGACAATCGTTTCAGCTACTACATCTCCTCGCTGTCGAACGACCAGAGCTATCTCTACGGCGATCGCAGCAACCAGGATAACACGCAGATCAGTACGCCGGCCAACGACCCCGGTTGCCCGTTCGTCAAGGGCAACTTCGGTGGTACATTGGATTGCACGGTCGGTCATACGTTCAACATCCCGATGGGCGAGTCGTTCTTCGCCAACAACGCTCTGCCGTACAACCAGTCGCGCGATACCACGGCGAACTTGCACTGGACGCTGACCCACAACGGTCTGTCGGACGACGTGCAGGCACTTGCGGTGATGGGCGCGACCGGCGGTCCGTTCCCGTATTCGGGCGCGAATCTCGATCCGAACTTCTACGCATTTGAGACGGGCGGCGGAACCGACCCAGTCACGGGCCGAATCCTCTGGCCGATCGGCAACCCGTACACGGGTACGTTGAATGCCTCGTACGATCCGACCAAACTCGGCGCATATACGTGGCCAACGGCTGGCGGATCAAAGGGCCCCGTTCCGCTGGGCTTCTTCGACAGTCAGAGCACCGTCTACAATATCGAGAAACTCGGCTACACGCGTTCGCTGACCGACACATCGTTCGTCAGACTGTTCGCGTACTCGCTGTTCTCCGCGTGGAACCTCGACGAGCCCACGGAAGGTCTGAACGGCGGAACGTTCTATCAACTGCACGACAACGCCACCGGACTTTCGCTCAACTACCAGAATCAGGTCAACCGGCAGAACCTCATCAAGTTCGACGCCGATTATTCCAAGGACCTGACGCTGCGCTACAACTACGCCAACTGGCTCATCAGCCAGAGTCAAGGCCTAAGCGTCAACGCAGCCGGCGGCTATGTGCAGTGCGGTGACCTGGCGACAGCCACGTTCGTCGCGTGCGCCCCGGGCCAAAACGTCGCCTCGATCAACTCTCCGTACGCGTATTGGTCCAGCACCACACCCATTACCACGGACGCAGTTCTGGCCGACACGTTTAAACCGAGCGACAAGTTCAACTTCGACATCGGTGTGCGCTACGATCAGTTCAAGTTCGGACTGATGCCGCTGCAGATCAATGGGCCCAACGGCATGGCCGAACAATCCCAGAATCGCTACGGCGTCTGTCTCGACGGCTACGCCTACGCGGTCGGCGAACCGTGCAACGGCTTCCTGACAGCCAGAGCAGGGATCGTCGGCAATCCGAAACTCTTACCTGGTGCGGCAGCCTGGCAAGACGTCAACGGGTCGCTCGTGTTCAACGAGTTCAGCCCGCGCTTCGGCGTGACGTTTGCCGCTGACCCGTCGAACGTGTTCCGCGCGTCGGTCGGACGTTACGTCCAGCCGCCGAACTCGGCGTTCGAAGAATACCGCGCGGCTCCGCAATTCGGCGTCAACGACACCGTCGCGGTGCTGAACCGGTTCTACGGTGGTCTAGGCTTCCTCGCGGTGCACAACGTGCAGCCTGAGGACAGCACGAACTACGACGTCTCCTACGAGCACGACTTCAGCGGCGGTTTGTCGTTCAAGGTCACCCCGTACGCGCGCGTCACGCGCGGCCAGGTGCTAAACCTGCCCGTCAACCCGTCACAGCCGTCGTTCGTGACCGGCTACAACTTCGGTAACGCGCGCATCCACGGCGCGGAGTTCCTGATGCAAAAGAACCGCACGAGCGAGAACGGTCTCTCCGCGACGCTCGCCGGCACGTACACGGATTCCAAGATCCACTTCGGTCCGGCCGCGAACGGCGTGTCGATCATCGGCTTGATCAACACGCAGATCGCTGCTTACAACACGGCGAACGGCACGCACTACGCGATGGAAGATCCCAACGCGTACTACTCGCCGTCATTCACGCAAGCGCCCCCCGCGACCAGCTCGTACGACGTGAAGTGGGTGTGGAACCTCAACCTCGACGAACGCATGAATGGTTGGGATTTCTCACCGACCTTCAACTACCAGTCGGGCAACCCGTACGGCGATCCGCTTGATTTCGGCGGAAACCCGGATCCGTACACGCACACGTTCGATGCCTTCGGTTCGCTCCAAGGTCCGTCGTGGGTCACCATGAACATGGGCATCTCACACGACCTCTCGAGCAAATCGAAAGTCGGCGTGCTGTTCACTAACCTGTTCACCTCGGTCAGCAACCACGGTTATCCGTGGGAGTACCCGAGCAAAGATCAGGTGATCGGATACAGCAGCAACCCGTTCTACGCGCTCAACGCCGGCATCAGCCCCGGCTACGTAGGCGAGTCGTACTACCCGTACGTCCCGACCTCGGTCTCTCCGTACCACGGGATCATCGTGCAGTACTCGACGAAGATGTAAATTCGCCGAGTCACGATAGTCGTAGGGCAAGCATCGCTTGCCCTACTTCTTTATTACCACCAACTATCGACATCAATTTATCCCTACCGCAGTTGGGCAAGCATCGCTTACCCAAATCGAATAACCCGTCCCGTGGACGCGCTTCTCGGGCAGGTCCCCGCCGCCCGTAGTGCAAAATCAAGCGCAACGTAGACCAGCGCAGGGGTGCGGCGCCGGCAACGATCGAGCGCCTTTTTTCTTGCCCCGCTCATAAATAGCCGTAGGAGACCGTGCATTAGATGACCCCACGCTCGGGTATCGCTCTGTTTTTCGCGTTTTCACTCTTCGCGGTCTTCGCAGAGGGAGGGTGCGGCAAGTACGGCACCACCCCGACGCCGACGCCCATTCCATCTGGCACCGTGTCGCCGTTCCCGGATACCTTGTTCGTCCAAGACACGAGCTCGAAAACGATTCGCATTTACGAAAACGCATCCGGGCACAACGGCTTTGCATTTGCGAACCTAACTTTATCGGCGCCGACCGTCAGCCTCAACGACGTCGTGTACTCGCCCGACAAGAACGTGCTCTGGATGCCGTCATGCGCGGGCAGGCCGTGTCCGGGCGTATCCGGACCGATCGACGTCTACGCGATGCCCACCGCGTTGCCGAACAATTCCGGCCCGACGTCCGTCGTCTCGCTTGCGAACATCAACGGCGCGGCCGCGTATGATGACAACAATGACCTGCTCTTCGTGCTCGTCAACAACGCGCCGGTCGTGCAGATCTATCAAAATGCGAGCACGCTGGGGACGGGCGGCAACACACAGCCAGTGGCATCGGCTACGTTGAATATGACCGATCCGCAAATCCAATATTCGCCGCCGCCGCAGCCGCAAGAGATCTACTATGACAAGACGCGGGATATTCTCTTCGTGAGCGACTTCGGGAGCATCGTCGCTGCATTCGACAGTTTCGGCGCACAAGCCGAGGCCGCTGTGGTCGCGCACACCAATATCAATCTTTCGTCAAGCACGCAGATCACCGGCTTGCTCCAGACGGACGGTATGGCGTACAACTCGAGCCAAGACGTTCTATTCGTCGTCTCCGACCAGCATGGCCAGCTCACCGTGCTGAGCCAAGCGAGCACCACGAATGGGCCGGCCGGACACGCTCAAGTAGTAACCGGCTTTGCCAATCCGAAGGGACTGGCGTACGACGATATTCGCAATATACTGTTCGTCTACGATCCTGGCAACCCGCTGGGCCAAGGCCAGGTCTTGAGCTACCCCAACGCGACCACGCTGTCGGGCCATCAGAACAACTGGAAGGGCCGCAAGGGATTCGTGGATTCGTTCGTGCCGAGCCTGAGCGGTTTCGGCATCGCGATCGACGAGACGCACTAGGGGCGAATCATTCTATTTCGCCTGGGCGGACCATAAAGGTCCGCCCTACGTTTTTGTGCCCTACATTTTCAAGGGGCCGACTTGAAACCCATGGAGTCGGCGAACCCTTTGCATGCGTAAACGCTGTGCCTTAGCTTAGCGAAACCCGGCGCTCCGGGCAGCACGTAGGTCCGCGCAGTCGGGCTCAGCCATACGACGATATCCTTCGGGCAACTCGATTGAACGATTCGACGTTGTGACGGCGCCGCGGCGTCGTGGTCCACAGGCGCGGCCGGTGCGCGGCCTTTCGCGAGTTGCGCTGTCGCATAGGCCATCGGGGGTGACGGTTGTTTCGCGGATTGCGCCGCATCCTTATTCGGTGCACCGCAGCCCGCAACGAAGATCAGAGTCGAAATAGTAGTCGCGGCGCAGGCGAGATGCCACGCCTTATATTGTGCTGGTTGCATAACAATATTCATCAAAACCCGAGCAGTCGGCCGATCACCATACGCTGCACTTCGTTCGTGCCTTCCCCGATCTCATTGATCTTGCAATCGCGGAAGTAACGCGACACCGGGTACTCGTCCATGAATCCGTAGCCGCCGTGGATCTGCACGGCTGCGTTGGCGCAGCGCCGCGACACCTCGCCCGAATACAACTTGGACATCGCCGCAGCGGTGGCGAAATCACGCCCCTGATCCTTGAGCCACGCCGCTTTCAAGACGGCGGTGCGCGCGAGTTCGATCTCCACCGCCATATCGACGAGTTGGAAACTGATCGCCTGAAATTTCGAGATCGGTTTGCCGAATTGGTGTCGCTCCTTCGCGTATTTCGACGCGGCGTCGAAGCACGCTTGTGCCAAACCGACCGAGAGCGCGCCGACGCTGATGCGCCCGCCATCGAGGATGTCTAAGAACTGCTTAAATCCGCGCCCGCGCGGACCGAGCAGATTCTCCGCCGGCACGGTCGCGTTCTGAAATGAGAGTTCGCGCGTGTCCGAAGCGCGCCAACCCATCTTCTTATACGGCTTCGCTTGCGAGTAACCGGGCGCGTCTTGCGGCACGATGATGTTGGAGATCTCGGGCTTGCCGTCCGCGCCCGTGCCCGTCACCGCGGTGATCGTGACGCCGGCGGTGATCGGCGTGCCGGCGTTTGTGATGAAGCACTTGGTGCCGTTGATCGTCCAGCCCGAGTCGGAGAGCGCGGCGGTCGTCTTCGTGGCGCCGGCGTCCGAACCGGCTTGCGGCTCGGTCAGCCCAAACGCCCACAATTTCTCGCCGCGCGCGAGCGGTGTGAGCCAGCGTTCTTTTTGCTCTTCCGTGCCGAAGAGCAGAAAGGGCGATGCGCCGAGCGAGACGTGCGCTGCCATCGTGATGCCGACGGATGCATCGGCGCGGCCGATCTCCATGACCGCAAGCGCGTATGAGACCGTGTCGGCCCCAGCGCCGCCATATTTTTCCGGGAACGGAAGCCCGAGCAGTCCGAGCGCGCCCATCTTCTTGACGACGTCGAGCGGAAACGTCGCGCTTGCGTCCCACGCCTCTGCGTGCGGAGCGATTTCGCCGTCGGCGAACTCGCGGCACAACTTCTGCACATCCAACTGCTCGGTCGTGAGGTCGAAATTCATCGGCCCGGTATTCTCCGCGATAGGGCAGTCCCGCCTGGCGGCGAACTCACCACCTCAATGATCGTCTTCAGGGACGTGGGCCTCGTCTATCCGAACGGCGTGCACGCCCTGTCCAACGTGGACCTTGAAATCGGTCGCGGTGAATTCTTGTTCTTGGTCGGCGGGTCCGGCCAAGGCAAGTCGAGCCTCCTCAAGTGCATTAACCGCGAGATTGATCCAACGTCCGGCTGCGTGGAAGTCGACGGCGTCAGCCTCCTCGACCTCCCGGCGGCGCAGATACCATTCCTGCGCCGCAAAGTCGGCGTTGTGTTCCAAGACTTCAAGCTGCTCCAGCAAAAAACGGTCTGGGAGAATGTGGCGTACGCGCTGCAGGTGACGGGTGCGAGCTCGCGCGATGTCGTCCGCCGCGTGCCGCGCATGCTGGAACTCGTCGGCATCGCCCACAAGGCCAAGATGTTCCCGTACGAATTGTCGGGCGGCGAGCAGCAGCGCAACGCGATCGCACGCTCGCTTGTGAACAATCCGCTGATCTTGCTTTGCGACGAGCCCACCGGCAACCTCGACCCCGAGACGTCGAACGAGATCATGGCGCTGCTCGCGCGCATCAACGCCAAGGGTACGACGGTGGTGGTCGCGACCCACAATCAATCGGTCGTGGATCGCATGCGCAGACGCGTCGTGCGGCTTTCGAATGGGCGCATCGCGCACGACCAAGAGCGAGGACATTACCACATTGGATTGGGGTAAGGTGCGGTTTTTCTGGGCCGAAGTGGCCCAGAACTTCACCCGCAATCTCACCATGGCGCTCACGGCGATCGGCACGGTCGCCGTTTCAGTGGTGCTGCTCGGCACTATTCTTTTCTTTCATGACTCGTTCGAGCTGTTCATGAAGCAGGTCGTCGGGCAGGTCACGATCGCCGCCTACCTCAAGGACAAGTCGCCGCAGTCGGCCATCGACGGCACGATGCGCGTCATGAAGTCCGACCCGCGGGTCGACACGGTCACCTTCATCTCGAAGAAACAGGCGATGGACGCACTGCGCAATCGGTTACGCGGCCAGATGAACCTCGATGTGATCAACACCAATCCGTTGCCCGACGCGCTGGTCGTGCACCCGATCGATCCGGCCGACGCCGCCTCCATCGCCACGCGGCTGCGCGGACTTCCGACGGTCGCTAACGTCACGTACCGCAGCGAAGTCACGGAAAAACTTCTGCGGATCGAATCGGTGCTGGGCGCGGTCGGGTTCGGCATCGTCGCGCTCCTGCTCGCCGCGACGGCACTGCTCATCTACAACACCATCCGCTTGACGGTGTTCGCACGCAGCCGTGAGATACGCATAATGCAGCTCGTGGGTGCGACGCGTTGGACCGTTCGCTGGCCGTTCGTCTTCGAAGGGATCCTGACCGGGCTCACGGGCGCGCTCATCGGCATCGGATTGCTCGATGCCGCATTCCATGCATTTGCGCCGAAGATCGCGATCGATCTGCCGTTCTTGCCGTTCAACTTCACGGTCGTGCCGGTTGGCACGATCGCGATCGAGCTGCTTGCAACGGGCGCGGTTGTCGGGATGCTCGCGAGCATGCTCTCCGTCAGCAGATATCTGCGCGCCAGCTGATGGGGTGGCGTAACGAGGGCCGACATAAAGTCGGCCCCTTCAGACAAGTCGGCCCCTTCCGACAGGTCGGCCCCTTCAGACAGGCCGGCCCCTTCAGACAAGTCGGCCCCTTCAAGGGAATCGCTGCGATCGCGGTGCTTGCTGTTGCGGTCATGGCCGCGGGGCCCACGCCCGTCCCCATCACCGAGAAGATCAAACAGAACCAAGCCGCCATCCACGCCACGCAAGCGCAGTTGCACACGAAACGTGTTCTGCTGCATGGCGCGCGTTTCAAAGTCATCACGATCGCGCAAGAGCTTGCCGACACGAACAACGGCATCAGCATGGTCAACGCCACCATCGACCAGCTCGACCGTCAGATCAGACAGATCAAACTTCGTCTGGATATCCGGCGCACGCAGCTCGCTGCCACGCGCGCGAGTCTCGACCGGCATCGCACCGCGCTCGACCAACGCTTGGTCGACGTCTACGAATATGGACCCGTATCGTACCTCGACGTGCTGCTCGATGCCACGTCGTTCGCCGACTTCGTCGAGCGCTGGGATTTCGTGCGCGCGATCCTCAAATCCGATTCGCAACTTATCGCGGGCATCAACACCGAACAAGCGAGATACGAGGGACTCGTCCGCGGGCTCGAAGTGGCGAACGCGCAACTCGCCGCCGCCGAACAGGCGCAGTCCAGCAAGGAACAGCAGCTGGCCGGGTTAGCTGATGAGCGGCGCCAATTGCTCGGGGCGGCGCGAGCGCAGCGCAACGTGATTGCCCAGCAAGTCGTCGAACTCGAAGGTCTGAGCGCGGCAGAGGAAGCGCGACTCCAGGCGCTCATCGTCGAGAAGCAACGCGAGGACTACCTGGCCACGCTTGCCGCCCGTCGCGCGGCAGCGGCGGCGCGCCGCGCCGCAGCGATCGCGGCCGGGCTCCCGCCGCCGCCCGAGTCGCCGATCGGCGGTCCGGTCGCTTTCATCTGGCCCGTGCGCGGTCCGATCACGTCGCCCTTCGGGTATCGCACCGATCCGTACACCGGCCGGTACGCCCTGCACTCGGGCGTGGATATCGGTGTGGATTATGGAACGCCGATACGCGCGGCGGCCGACGGCCGTGTCATATACGCAGGCTGGTACGGGGGCTACGGCAATCTCATCACGATCGACAACGGCGACGGATACTCCACGCTCTACGCGCACTGTTCGGCGATGTACGTCTCGGTGGATCAGAACGTACAGCGCGGCCAAGTGATCGGGGCGGTGGGCGCCACGGGCTACGCGACCGGCCCGCACCTTCATTTTGAGATACGCAAGGACGGCGTGCCATTTGACCCTCTCACCAAGCTTTAAGGCCTGCAGTCCCGCGACGAATTTGGCGGATTTGACGTAAAGTTGACGACAATACTATTAGGGCTTTCGCCGGCGGTTGGAGAAGTGAGCCGTCCGGGTACATAAGAGCCGGGACCTCCGCAAAACGCGGCCGCTTCCCCGATCAAAATCCCGAAAGGATCAACACCGCTCGTGCCGTTTAAACTCCGTATCGCCGCCCTCGCCGCCGTTCTTTTCGCCGCAGCCGCGGGCATCGGGTTCACCGTTGCCGCCGCACAGCGCAGCGGAGGCGGACTCTTCCACAATGAGCGACCGGTCTTCGCTCTTAACGACGGCGGGAATCAATATTCAAACGCTTCGGTCACGGACGCGACGAGCGGCGACACTCGATCCGGCGGCGTCGACATGCTCGACCGCGCCTTTGAAAAGCTCCACGCGGAGTATTACAAACCCGTAGACGACACCGCCCTGCTCAAAGGCGAGCGCGACGCCCTCAACGCGCTTTTGAAGACCAAGAAAGTCGCGGCGGTTCTGCCGTCCGCCTCGGTCTCCGCCCCGCCCGACGTTTCGGCTGACGAAGATCTCGCCAACCAGATCTTCACGACGGCGTACGACAAGTAT